>JANQPY010000014.1 GCA_028285245.1 Gammaproteobacteria bacterium
CTCCTTTAAACCTTCACACCCCAGACGGCCTGCGCAGACACGAATTCCGCTTGTCCATTCGGACTGCGCCTGCGACCACTCGGCCACCTCTCCTCTAAACCTTTACACCCCAGATGACCTGCGCAGACACGAATCCCGCTTGTCCATTCGGACTGCGCCTGCGACCACTCGGCCACCACTGCTTTAGATCTGTGCGCCGCAGCCTAGCCCAGCCCCCTAGGCCTTTCAATCTAGCGCCCGAAGAAGTCAGGCGGCCGTTCCAGGCAGGGACGTCCGTCCGGGTATTCGGTCTCCGACTCGTCCCCTGGGATCTCCAGGCGCTCTTCCCGCTCGGGTTCATCCAGACCGGTCGGTACCGTTAATGGCGCCGTGCTCTCGCTCTGCTGATACTCCCGCGGTTCGTCGCAAATCACTTGGTCTTTGTTGCCGCCGAACAGGCATCCGCTCAGCCCGCTGGTCATGACCAGCAGCACGCCTGACGCGGCCCACCGCCATACCGCGGTAGCACTCATATCGCACCAGCCTGTTCAAGTGCAGCTGCAACGGCGGGCTGGTGTTCATCACTAAGCGATGTGAGCGGCAACCGTATGCCACCGTCTATGCGACCCATACGTGCCAACGCCCATTTAACGGGAATCGGATTCGACTCACAGAAAAGATCCCGGTGCAGGCCGGCCAGGTCAGCATCAATGCGCGCCGCTTCGTCGTGCTGTCCTGCCAGTGCGGCCTCGCACATCTGCGCAAATGCGGCCGGGACAACATTGGCGGTCACCGACACCACACCATGCCCGCCTAACCGCAGAAATTCCTGACTGGTCGCATCATCGCCGCTGTACAAGCCGAATGCGTCGCCACAGAGCTCGTGCAACAAGGGCACCCTGCTCACTTCTCCCGTAGCCTCCTTTATGCCGGTGATATTCGCGTGGTTGGCGAGGCGTCCCACGGTCTCCGGCAACAAATCCACCCCTGTGCGGCCTGGCACGTTGTAGAGCATTAGCGGCTTGACGGTCGCGCTGGCGATAGCACTGAAGTGCTCGAACAGCCCATCCTGAGTGGGCTTGTTGTAATAGGGTGTGACTACGAGGTAGCCATCGATCCCGGAATCAGCGACCGCGAGCGACAAATCAATGGTCTGCCGGGTGGAATTAGACCCAGTGCCCGCGATCACCGGCGCTCGACCAGCAACGTAGTCACAGGCGCGCCGGACCAGCTCCACGTGCTCAGCGTAGGCGAGCGTAGGTGATTCGCCGGTGGTTCCCGCGATGACAAAGCCGTCGGTGCCCTGCCCTAGGTGCCACTCTATGAGCTGCTGAACGCGCGCGTAGTCTATGCGGCCATCCGCAGCCATCGGGGTGACGAGGGCAACGAGGCTGCCTTTCAACATCAGGGAATCGCTCTTTAGAAAGGCGAGCGATAGTAATGCTCGCAGTTGGTCATCGCAAGGAATGCCCCGTGCTCAGGGCGTGTCTTGATGCCGCCAGAGCAGACAGTAAACTCATCAGCCAACTATCTCTGGCAGCAGCGCAATCGATATGGAAAAACTACTTGCGGTGACCGCCATCGGCCCTGACCGTGCCGGACTTATCCGCGATCTGAGTGGCGCGATCACTGGCGCCGGCGGCAACATCCAGGAGAGCCGCATGATTGCGCTGGGCTCAGAGTTCGCAGTCTTGATGCTGGTTGCCGGAAACTGGCATGCCATCGGCAAGATCCGCGAGGGCCTGACCGCGCTGGCATCGGCTGCCGACGTAACAGTGACGCTCCGCGACGCTGAGGAGCGACGCCGGCAAGATACCGCACCCTACCTCGTGGACGTAGTGTCGCTGGATCGGGAAGGCATCGTCCTGGGTCTCTCGGGTTTTTTTGCCAGCCGGGATCTTGAGATCGCTGAGCTCAACACCCGCCGCTACAATGCACCCCACACTGGCGCGCCGATGTTCTCTGCGCAGCTAACCGTAGGCATCGGTGCCGACATGCATATGGCAGCGTTGCGGGAAGAGTTTCTTGCATACTGCGATGCAGAGAATCTGGATGCCATCTTCGAGCCGGCTCAACGCTAGCCACGAACGGCTCCACCGTCGAAAGCACTAACGCAACCACTAACCTCGACCAGGGACATCATGACAGCACCAAAAATAGGCCGCGTCGCCCCGCAGTTTAAATTGGCGGCAACCGGTGACAAAACTATTCAACTTAAGGATCTGAGAGGCAAACACGTCGTGCTGTACTTCTATCCGAAAGACAGCACACCGGGCTGCACGACCGAAGGCCAGGATTTTGCTGCGCGGCACAAGCAATTTTCGCAGGCCGGCGCGGTCATACTGGGGGTCTCCAGAGACAGTATTGCGTCGCATGAGAAATTTCGTGCCAAGCAGGATTTTCCGTTTGATCTGGTCTCGGATCCAGATGAGAAAGCCTGCCAGGCCTACGGCGTAATCAAGGAAAAAAACATGTACGGCAGAAAGGTCATGGGCATCGAACGCAGCACCTTTCTCATCGATGACGCTGGCAAGCTGCGCCAGGAATGGCGCAAGGTGAAGGTAAAGGGCCACGTCGATGAGGTGCTTGAGGCCGTGCAGGCGCTCTAGGCAACGACATGCTTGCCAGGGTCGTGCTTTGTCTGCTCGCAGTGGTGGTTGGCCTGACCACCCCCTTTGGAGTAACTGCGCAGGGGTTAGATGGCGACCTGCCCGACATCGGCAGTCCCGCGGATTCCGTGTTATCGAAACAGCGTGAGGCCCAGATCGGGCGACAGATCTTTCGCAGCCTGCGCGCAACGGAGCGAATCATCGAGGACCCGGAGGTCCAGGAGTACGTCCAGGACTTGGGCCAGCGCATTGCGGCCAATGCCCAGGACGGTGGCTTCCGTTTCAAGTTCTTTGTTGTTGACGAACCGACCATCAATGCGTTTGCGCTACCAGGAGGCTATATCGGCATCCACTCCGGTTTGTTGCTTGCAACGGAAAATGAAAGCGAGCTGGCTGGTGTAGTGGCGCATGAGGTCGCGCACGTTACGCAGCGGCATATCTCCCGCGCGGTGTATGCCAGCCAGCGGCAAAGCATTTTGAGTATGGCGGCCATGCTGGGTGCGATTCTCGTTGGCGCCGCCACGGGCGATAGCGACGTCACCACTGGCGCCATCGCAACAGCCCAGGGTCTGTCGACTCAGGCGCGTATCAACTTTACTCGCGACAACGAGTACGAAGCCGACCGCGTTGGTGTCAGCGTGTTGGCAGCCGCCGGGTTTGACCCAAACGGGATGGCGAGCTTCTTCGAGACGATGGCCAGACGCGCGGGCACATTGGCAGGCCGCGTCCCGGAGTTCCTGCGCACACACCCGGTCACGGTTAGCCGGATCTCCGAGACACGGTCCCGCGCCGCGGAATATGCCGTCTCGGATGTACAGGACTCAACTAGCTACTCCCTGATCAAGGCGCGGATCAAACTCTTGTCGAGCGCGACACCTGAACGAGCGCTTACCCGCTTTGAGGGTGAGCTGGAAGATCCCAAGTTGGCCGGCGATTTGGGCGTGGCGTACGGCATCGCGCTGGCGAAGCTGCGGCTCGGCGAGGCGGAAGCCGCGCAACAGGATTTTGAGACACTGCTGGCGAGCAACCCGGAAGTCATCTCCTTCCACACAGGGCTCGGGCTGGCGCAGCAGGCCAGCGGGAATGGCCGCGCCGCCGAGGCGACGTTGGCCGAGGCGATGTCGCTGTTTCCAAGAAATCGGCCACTGACCATCCGCTACGCCTCGGTGCTGACGGAAAACGGCAAGCCCGGCACCGCTCACAAGGTCTTGCTGGACCTTTACAACCAGGTTCCGCCCACAGCCGGCCAGGTCCGGCAATTGGCTCTGGCGGCTAGTGCCGCCGGAGATACGGCCGATGCACACTACTACATGGCAGAGTCACATCTGCTAAATGGCGACCTAAACCTCGCAGCCGATCAACTGCGGCTTGCGCTGAGCATTCCCCGGTTGAATGATGTGCAGGAGGCACGTTTCCGGTCGAGGCTGGAGCAAGTCGTTGAGGCGCTGCCGAGACAAGGCTCCGGACGAGGCAGCCGAGGAACCAATGAATGATCAAGCGCTTTTCGTTGTTGCTACCTGCACTGTTACTGGCCATCGCACTGACAGGATGCGCAACCCAGGGTAGTACTCAGGGCCAGACCGCGCGCAACTCACAAGACCCATTTGAATCCGTCAATCGGGCTACATACGCATTCAATACGGTGGCCGACAAGGCCGTGCTCCGCCCTCTGGCAAGCGGCTATAGCCGATTCGTGCCGCGTTTTTTACGGATAGGGATCGATAACTTCTTCACCAATCTCCAGCAACCACGCAACATTGTTAACTCCGTGCTGCAGGGAAAATTCAGGCGCGGCACCCAAAGCACCGCCCGCCTGCTGTTTAACTCGACGGTTGGTGTTGCCGGCCTGTTCGACCCGGCGACCTCAGTGGGTATCCCCCTCCACGCGGAGGACTTCGGCCAGACATTAGAAATCTGGGGGGTACCTGAGGGGCCGTACATCGTAGTCCCGCTGCTGGGGCCCTTCACCGTCTCCAGCGGAGCCGGCACGCTTGTGGACTGGAGCTATCACCCGCGGCGTCTATACGACGACAGCAGCATACGCGACAAGATGAACCTGTTCTGGTTCGTGTACGCCCGGTCCAAGCTGTTGTCGTTTGACGAAGAGATAGACAACGCCTTCGACAGCTACAGCTTTGTGCGCGATGCTTACCTGCAGAACCGCGACTACGTCCGCTATGATGGCGTGTTGCCGACGGGCGACTTGTTTGATGAGAGCGATCTGGACGATTTTGATGAGTTCGACGAGTGAGCCACCACGCCGAACGGGACTCAGCCCTCTGAGGGCTTGCCCCCAACTCCCGCAGCCGCTGTCACCGCACGCGTCTCTGCCGTCAGCCGCTCAATAACCGAATCAATCCCGTTCGCCGCAATCTCGGCCTGAAACTGATTGCCGTAGTTATTGATATTCGAGATACCCTGGATTAATACGTCGTATACCTTCCAACCGGCGGCCGTTTTCCTCAGCAGGTAGTCGACCGGCTGGACGCTACCGTTGTCGAGCCGCATGCGGGTATTGACGATTGCGAGCTTGTCAGCCGCTGCATCGTCTGCGGGCAGGATCTCCAGGCTCGCGGGATCGAACTCCAACAGGCCACCTGCGTAACTTCGCGAAAGAAACTTGAAGAAGGCCTCTACAAACCGGTCGCGCTGATCAGCACTCGCGGAGCGCCAGTTGCGCTTACCCAGCACGAGATAGCTGGCGTAACGACGGTCAAAGTTCGGCAGGAGCACTTCATCAACGATCGCGTAGAGCTCTTCGGGGTTGTCAGCCAGATAGTCACGCCGGCCATCCAGACGCTTGCTCAACTCGCCGGCGGTTTGCTCAATCACGCTTTGCGGCGAGGCAGTTCGCGCACTATCCCCCTCGTCTGCCCACCCGGAAGCGCCGACCAGAACCAACAGTGACCCGAGCATCCACCCGGCTGCCCGCGAGCGCAGGGTCCCCACAGGGCGGCTTCCCCGAAATCGGCGGTAATGAGGGATCACCGGCAGGCAGCCGATGAGCGGGTATGTAGATCGTGGATTAATGGCAGAACCCCGGGCTTGGTGACCCTATTGGTTTTAGGCACAAGAATAGCAGAACGGTTCCAGGCCAGGCGCCACTTAACTTTGCAGGCAATACTGGACTAAAATAGTCCGTTATCACGGTTGGCCCGTTAAAAATGACCTGGAGAAATTCATGCTGCGCATCAGCAGAATGACCGACTACGGCACGCTCATCCTGGTGCATCTGGCGGGTCAGCGAGATCGCCTGTGTACGGCCAGTGCAGTCTCCTCGGCGACCCATGTGCCTGCGCCGACGGTGCAGAAACTCCTGATGCGGCTCAGCAAGGCCGGCCTGGTGAACTCGACGCGCGGTGCCGAGGGCGGCTACCAGCTAGCCCGTAGTCCTGAGCAGATTACGGCCGCAGAGATCGTCGACACCCTGGAAGGTCCGGTCGCCATCACGGAGTGCAGTGCGGATGACAGTCAGTGCGAGCTCGAGTCGCTGTGCGTTGTCGGTAGCGCATGGCAACGCATCAATACCGCGATTCGAGGCGCGCTAGCGGAGGTGACTCTTGCAGAGCTCAGCAAACCGGTGGCGCAGGCCAGCCATGCGGAAAGACGCAGCGCGGCGAATACGCAGCAGGAGAACATTTCATGAGCCAGCCGGACCAGCTACAGCACCCGCAGGGTGAGCAGAGCAATAAGGACATGCGCGCACTCGTTGAGCGCGAGTACAAGCATGGTTTCTTTACAGAGATCGAGTCCGACACGGTGCCGCCCGGCTTAAATGAAGATGTGATTCGGATGATTTCTGAAAAAAAGGGTGAGCCCGATTTCCTGCTGCAGTGGCGCCTGAAGGCGTATCGCTACTGGCAGACTCTCAAAACGCCCGACTGGGCCAAGCTGAACCTGACGCCCATCGATTACCAGTCGATTTCTTATTACTCCGCGCCAAAGCGCCGCACGGACGGACCCAAGAGTCTCGATGAGGTAGATCCAAAACTACTGGAAACCTATGAGAAGCTTGGTATTCCGCTCCATGAGCGCGCAGCGCTGGCTGGCGTCGCCGTAGACGCGGTGTTTGACAGCGTGTCGGTTACCACCACCTTCAAGGACAAGCTCGCCGATGCGGGCGTGATTTTTTCGTCTTTCTCCGAGGCTGCCCGCGAGCATCCCGAGCTGGTCGAGCAGTACCTAGGTACCGTCGTGCCCTACCGGGACAACTTCTTTGCCGCGCTCAACTCCGCCGTCTTTACCGATGGGTCTTTCGTGTACATCCCGAAGGGCGTGCGCTGCCCGATGGAGCTGTCAACCTACTTCCGCATCAACGAAGCCAAGACAGGGCAATTCGAACGCACGCTGATCGTGGCTGACGAAGGCAGCCATGTGAGCTACCTGGAAGGCTGCACTGCCCCGATGCGCGATGAGAACCAGCTGCACGCGGCGGTTGTCGAGCTGGTCGCCCTCAGAGATGCCCAGATCAAGTACTCGACCGTGCAAAACTGGTATCCGGGCGACGAGGAAGGCCGGGGCGGCATCTACAACTTCGTCACTAAACGGGGCGACTGCCGGGAGGACAACGCCAAGATATCGTGGACTCAGGTTGAGGCGGGCTCAGCCATCACCTGGAAGTACCCAAGCTGCGTACTGCGCGGCGCGAACACCGTGGGGGAATTCTACTCGGTTGCGGTGACCAACAATCTGCAGCAAGCCGACACCGGCACAAAGATGATCCACATCGGCCCCAATTCTCGCAGCACCATTGTCTCTAAGGGCATATCTGCAGGCCGCGCCCAACAGTCTTACCGCGGTCTGGTCAAGATGATGCCCAGTGCCGCGCAGGCCAGGAACTATACGCAGTGCGATTCGCTGCTCATGGGTAATCAGTGCGGCGCGCACACTTTTCCGTATATGGAAATCAAGAACGCTTCGGCGATTGTCGAGCACGAGGCGACGACGTCGAAGATCGGTGACGATCAGCTCTTCTACTGCCGGCAGCGTGGCTTAAGTGAGGAAGATGCTGTCAACATGATCGTCAACGGTTTTTGCAAAGAGGTGTTTCGCGAGCTACCCATGGAGTTTGCTGTGGAAGCACAAAATCTACTCAACGTGAGCCTGGAAGGGGCAGTCGGATAAATGGGCCAGGTATGAACAGACTTTTATCAGTTAACGGACTTCGCGTCAGTGTTGGGGAAGCGGAGATCCTCAGGGGCCTCGACCTGGAGGTAAACGCAGGCGAAGTGCACGCCATCATGGGGCCGAATGGTTCCGGCAAGAGCACCCTTGCGCATGTCCTGGCTGGCCGGGATGGCTACGACGTGACTGCCGGCTCGGTCACCTATCGAGGCGAGGACCTGCTTGAGCTTGCCCCGGAAGAGCGCGCCTGGCGCGGCCTTTTCCTTGGCTTCCAGTACCCGGTAGAGATTCCGGGCGTAAACAATGTTGCACTGCTTAAAGCGGCGTTAAACGCCCGCAAGAAATACCAGGGCGAACCAGAGGTTGACTCCATTGAGTTTCTTAAGCGCGTGCGAGAAAAAGCCGGCCTGATGGAGATGGATGACAGCTTTCTGCAGAGAGCGGTGAATGAAGGCTTTTCGGGTGGCGAGAAAAAACGCAATGAAATCTTTCAGATGGCGCTACTCGAACCCGAGCTTGCGATCCTTGATGAGACCGATTCGGGTCTCGACATTGATGCGCTTAAGATCGTCGCGAACGGCGTAAATCGCATGCGCAACGACCAGCGGGCGTTCATTCTAGTTACTCACTACCAGCGCCTGCTGGACTACATTCAGCCAGACTTCGTGCACGTGCTGGCGAGGGGACAGGTCGTCAAGACCGGTGACAAAGGACTGGCACTTGACCTCGAGGCACAGGGCTATGACTGGGTGCTTGATAAGGCGGCGAATCAGTGACCAGCGCTATTCAGACTACGCATGCGAAGTTCGTTGCCAGCCATCCGGCAGCGACCTGGCTGCCGCGGCTGCGGAGCGTGGCGCTTGAGAGCCTGGAGCGACATGGCTTTCCCACAGTCGCCCTCGAAGACTATCGCTACACAAATCTGAAGCCGGCTGCTGAGCGCGCGATCGACTATCTCGGCCGGAGTGAGCAGCCACCCCAAACGCAGCCGGAAGCCGCGCCGGCTGCGGCCGCCGATGCTCTGCGCATCGAGGTGGTGAATGGCCGCCTCCAGCGATTACCAGAAGACCTGCCAGCCGGCCTGACGCTGCGCCGCTTGAGCGCCGGCGACAAAGCACAGCACGACTTGATCGCAGCGCAAATCAACGAGGCGGGCCAGCGCGGAGCCGGCCTGGTTGAGTTCAATGCAGCTTTCCTGACGGATGCGTTGCAGATCGATGTGGCGCCTGGCGTCACGTTGCCCACACCGCTGTATCTTGACCTGTGGTCAGACGGACAACCGATCAGCAACCTTCCCCGGGTGCTGGTTCGCTGCGGCGACGGCTCGAACGCGACCGTGATCGAGCATTTCCGCGGTACGGGGGCCGGCAGCACAAACTCAGTGACCCAACTCGCGTGCGGCACGGGCGCGCAGCTTGAATACGTCAAGCTGCAAACCGAGTCCACCGATGCCCATCATCTGGCGACACAGATCGCGACGCTGGCCGCCGGCAGTTGCCTGAATGCCACCTATATCGATCTTGGCAGCGCACTGGCGCGCAATGATCTGCATTGCGATCTGGCTGGAGCGGGCGCCAGTGCCAGCCTTCGCGGTGCTTACCTGGCGGCAGATGCGCAGCATCTGGATGCACACATCTGGATTAATCATCGCGCACCGCATACCCAGAGTCGCGCGACGCACCGGGGCATCGCCAAAGACCGCGGTCGCATCGTGTTTGACGGCAAGATAACGGTCGCAAGTGGAGCCGATGGCACCGACGCCGCCCTGCAGAACAGAAACCTGCTACTCAATGACGGCGCGGAGATCGACACCAAGCCTGAGCTGGAGATCTACGCAGACGACGTGAAGTGCAGTCATGGCGCGACCACTGGCCAATTGGACCCGATGAGCGTCTTCTACCTGCGCTCGCGCGGCCTCACCGACGTGCAGGCGCGCCAAATGCTAATCGGTGCGTTCACGCGGAAAATCACCGGGCACATTGGTATGCCCACTCTCCGACAGCTGGTCGAAAGCAGCATTGATGATCGAATCAGCGAGTCCTGACATGACTGCTTCCAGCGAAAGCAGTCTGAGCCCGGCAGTCGACCCATTGAATGGGCATGACGTACGCCGGGACTTTCCGGTGCTCGATCAGCAGATCAACGGCAATCGCCTGGCTTTTCTGGATAGCGCCGCTTCGGCGCAGCGTCCGCGTCCGGTACTGGAGGCAATAGCTGCCTACGAAGAGCGTGACCACGCCAATGTCCATCGCGGCGTGCACACGCTCAGCCATCGGGCAACAGAGGCCTATGAGTCTGCGCGCAAAAAAGTGCGCCGTTTCGTAAACGCAGCCAGCGAGCGCGAGATCGTCTTCACGCGCGGCACGACTGAAGCGATCAACCTGGTTGCGGCCACCCTCTCCCAGAGCTGGACATCCGGTGACGAGATCATCGTTACTGAGCTTGAGCATCATGCCAACATCGTTCCCTGGCAGATGTTGGCGGACCAGCACGGATTCCGGCTGAGGGTTCTGCCAATCAATAACCGCGGCGAGTTGCTGGTTGAGCAACTGCCCGACCTAATCAATGATCGAACCCGTTTGCTTTGCCTGGCCCACGTCTCTAACGCGCTCGGCACGATCAACCCAGTGACCGAATGCGTTGCGATGGCCAGGGCGCGGAACGTGCGCACGCTGATCGATGGCGCGCAAGCAGTGCCCCATATGCCAGTGGATGTTCGCGCCGTGGACTGTGATTTTTACGCGTTTTCGGGCCACAAGATGTACGGCCCCACCGGCATCGGTGTGCTCTATGGGCGCGAGAGTCTGATGCAAAGCCTGCCCCCCTGGCAGGGCGGCGGCGACATGATTTTGACGGTGTCTTTTTCGGGCACGACGTTTAACGAACTGCCTTATCGATTCGAGGCCGGTACGCCGAACATCGCCGGCGCCATCGGCTTGGGCGCAGCGATCGATTACCTTGAGTCTATCGGTATGGCAAACGTGGCAACCCGCGAGTCGGCGCTACTGAAGTACGCCACGGACAAGTTAACCGAGCTGCCAGGCCTCCGACTGATCGGCACCGCAGCCAACAAGACAAGCGTGCTGTCATTTACCGTTGAGGGCACACATCCGCACGACCTGGGAACCATTCTCGACCATCAGGGTGTGGCCATTCGCACGGGCCATCACTGCGCAATGCCTGTGATGGAGCATTTCAATATTGCGGGCACAGCTCGGGCATCTCTGGGCATTTACAACACAACGGACGATATTGATCAGCTCTACAAGGGCCTGACCAAGGCATTGGAAATGCTGCGATGACAGACTCTGCTGACAGCCTAAAGGCGCTGTATCAATCGATCGTGCTGGAACACAGCCGCTCCCCGCATAACACTGGCCGCCTGGAAGAACCTTCCACTTCGGCCACCGGTCACAACCCTTTGTGCGGCGACAAGATTACGGTTTTCGTGCAGGCCGATGGGGATTCGCTGACGGCATTGAAGTTCGAAGCGACGGCCTGCGCTATTTGTACGGCTTCCGCGTCTATCATGACCGAAACCGTCGACAATCGGAGTCGCGGCGCGGCGTCGGAAACGATTCGCCGCACGCTGGATGCATTTGAACACCAGCGGAATCTTGATGATTTGCCCGGGGACATGGCCGCCTTTGCAGAGGTTTGCCGTTACCCATCGCGCGTCAAGTGCGCGACGCTGCCCTGGCAGACACTGCATGTGGCGCTGAATGAAAACACCACAACAACCACTACGGAATAGACCCGCAGATGTTCGGACAAGACAGTGAACCGGTCACGCTAAAGCGTGATTGCGACGTCATCGTGGTTCCAGATGGCATCCCAGACAAGATTGATAAAGGCGCCCTTGTGTACATCACCCAGGCGATGGGCGGCAGCTTCACGATCTACTTCGAGGGCAATCTCTACCGAATATCTGGCAGCGATGCGGACGCGCTGGGTAAAGAGCCTATTGCACCGCCGGAGGTATCACCCGGCGCCAGCGATGCCGACTTCGAGGCCATCGCGTGGGACCAACTGCGCACAATTTATGACCCGGAGATTCCGATTAACATTGTCGAACTCGGCCTTATTTATGACTGCCGAATCTCCCGAATGGATAACGATCAGCGCTACGTCTACGTGGAGATGACGCTCACGGCACCGGGTTGTGGCATGGGCGAAATCCTGGTTGAAGACGTTCGCGAGAAACTCGGCATCATTCCGACCGTAGCAAAAGTTGACGTCGAGCTTGTCTTTGACCCGCCCTGGAGTCAGTCGATGATGTCGGAGGCTGCGCGGCTTGAAGCCGGCCTGCTGTAGCGCCCGATGCTCAGAAGACTCACCCTGCTTCGCCATGCTAAATCGAGCTGGCAACAAGCCGATCTGGATGATCACGACCGGCCGCTAAATGAGCGCGGCGAGCGCAATGCGCCGACGATGGGCCGTCGTCTCGCTGCGCGTGGCGCACGCCCCTCGTTGTTTATCACCAGCACAGCCAAAAGGGCCAGACGGACGGCGAGGCTTGTCGCGCGAGAGCTCGGCTACCCGCTTGAGTTTCTGCAAAGTGAGCCGGACCTGTACCTGGCGACACCGAAAACTATGCTTCGGATTCTTGGCGATCAGCCGAACAACTTCAGCGATATCATCCTCTGCGGGCACAACCCTGGGATCACTGAGCTGGCCAGCCAGCTGACTGGCATCAGCATCGACAACGTCCCGACCTGCGGTGTGGTTGTGATCGACGTAGAGGTTGAGGAGTGGTCTGCGCTTGCTCCCGCCGCTTGTCAGTTCAAGTACTTCGATTATCCGAAGGCAGAAGAGCCGGTCTTACCGTCCGCGCTCCGTTAGTAGCTCTGAGAGCAGCTCACCCAAAGCGACAAGCTCAATTGGAATTGGGCATGTTAATTTGGACAGCCTGCTAAATTGCTATCTAAGGTCGCAGGGACACAATAAATAGAGATTCCCCGGATCGTTGAACTCGCTCAACCAGCTCAGCGAATCCTCCACCCTGCGAATGACGTCATTCACGTGACCGCGCACCGGCATGGCATTGCCGGCAACCCGCTCGAACGTCGCCCAAGCACGCACGGCAAGTGCTTCAGTCAACCGCTCGCGCATGGTCGGTGGGCGGCGCAGAAAACGCGTTGCATAGTCATCACCCTCAGCACCCGCCAGGCCTGCCGCAGCTGCCACGGCATCCTCCAGGCTACCCAGGTTGTCGACCAGATCGATACTTAGCGCATCTTCTCCAGTCCAGATGCGCCCCTGGGCGATACCTTCTATGCGCTCCGCACTGATGGGCCGTGCCTGCATGACGCGCCCGGTGAACAGGCGATATGCCTCTTCCACGCTCGCCTGAATAATGCGCCGCGCGTCGTCGCCCAGGGCCCGGTCGGGCCGCATCTGGCCTGACAACGGCGTGGTGCCGAACCCATCTATACGAACGCCGAGTCGCTCAAGGCCACGCTGAAACGTGGGCAACAAAGCGAAGACACCTATCGAGCCGGTAATAGTGGCTGGCTCTGCCCAGATCTCATCAGCCGGCGCAGCGATGTAGTAACCCCCGGACGCGGCAACCGTGCCCATGGACGCCACGAGCGGCTTACCGCTGTCGCGCAGGGCCTGCAGTTCGGCATGAATGAGTTCTGAGGCGAACAGACTGCCACCCGGGCTGTCGATGCGCAGCACAAGGGCATCGAGATCCGGATCTTCGGACGCGGCGCGAATCTCTCGCGCCAGTGATTCGCCGCCGATCTGGCCAGGCAAACCTGGCCCGTCAACGATTGTGCCGGAAGCGACCAGCACACCGACCACGGGCCCGCCGGTGCCCGCAGCCTCAGGCTCGGTTGCAGACAGATAAGCCCGGTGGCCGATCGCCGCATAGCCGCCATCGCCGTCGCCGACCAGCGCCGCCATGTCGGCATTGAACTCACGCCGACCACGGAGTTCGTCTACGAGGCCAGCAGCAACGGCCATGCCGGCGAGATCGCCACCAGTCGTCTCAGCCGCATCTGCATAGCCGTTGATGTAGCGGGTCACCGACCCGGGCGGCAAATCCCGCGCCTGTTCTACACCAGTCAGGTAAACCTGCCAGAGCGCCTCCAGCCATCGTCGGCCGTCGGTCCGGTCAGCGGCCGACATGTCATCACGCTCAAAAGGCTCCACAAACGATTTAAACTCGCCGGCCCGAAACACATTTACATCGATGCTGAAAAGCTCAAGGCCTTCGCGAAAGAAGGCACGGAAATAGCCATACCCGTCGAGGTATACCGAGCCCAGCGGATTCATGTAAATCTGATCGGCGGCAGCCGCAAGATAGTACTGTTCCTGAGTAAACCCATCCCCGATGGCGAGTACGGGTTTGCCGGAATCACGAAACTCGGAGACTGCATCAGCCAGGGTTTCCAGTTTCGCCAGGCCACCACCCTGCAGTCCGCCAAGCTCCAGAACGACCGCTTGAATTCGCGGATCATCGGCGGCCCGCTCCAGCGCCAGCAGCAAATCACGCATGCGCGTCTCCGCTACAGGCAGGCCCTGCAAATCCCCCAGGGCTAGCGCAATCGGATCGATCGCAATTTCCTCAACCAGGAAACCGGTCGGCTCAATCACCAGGGCCGCGGATTCCGGGATAGTGACCCTGGGGCCGCCACTGAACACGGCGACCAGCACCAGCACAAAAATGACCAGCGCGAAGAACTGCAGAATGCGGCGCAGCCATCCGAAGGCGCGCCCAACGCCGTCGAAAAACCGCCCGATCAGGCTGCGCTCACTCACTGACGGCTGC
Organism: Gammaproteobacteria bacterium; assembly: GCA_028285245.1. Classification (GTDB taxonomy): domain Bacteria; phylum Pseudomonadota; class Gammaproteobacteria; order Steroidobacterales; genus J054. The sequence continues at coordinate 14,491 of JANQPY010000014.1, forward strand.
CGATCTGTTGGCCAGGCCGGCAGAGCCGCCTACATAGGAAATACGATAGATCTTACCGGCGGCGTCATCACTCACCAACAATGCGCCATCAGGCGCCTGGAGCAAATCAACCGGGCGGCCGGTTACCTGATCGTCGACAAGAAACCCGTCGAGGAACGTCTCGTATGCCACTGCTTGCCCGGCCTCGTTCAGCTCAACTAAAGACACGCGATAGCCTGTTTTTCCGGCTTCAGAGCTCCGATTCCAGGAACCGTGTTCAGCAATGAATACCTGATGGAAATAACGCTTGGGAAACATGCTGCCGGTGTAAAAGCGCAGACCGAGCGGCGCCGAGTGCGGCACCAGGTTTTGCACCGGTGCGGCAGCATCGGCACAGTTGCCCAGCTCGCCAAACTTAGGATCGACGACGTCGGTACCGTGGCAGTAAGGAAAGCCAAAGTCCTGGCCGCGTGCGGTGAGACGGTTCAACTCGCAGGGAGGGATCTCATCGCCGAGCATGTCGCGGCCGTTGTCGGTGAACCAGAGCTCGCCGGTTTCCGGATGCCAGTCGAAGCCGACGGAGTTTCTCACGCCCACTGCCTCGGTCTGCGGGTCGCTGCCATCGGCGGCATAGCTCATAAGTGTCGCAAAGCCCTCCCGGTCGCAGACATTGCACGGGGCACCAAGCGGGAGATATAGACGACCGTCGGGACCAAAGGCCAGGTATTTCCAGGAGTGCAGCGGCCCGCCGTAGGGCAGTTCGGCGAGTACTTCCGGCTCACCAACATCGGTAAGCTTTGTATCAATGTCGGCAATCCTCAGCAGCTGGTCGCGGACTGTGAAATAAAGATCGCCGTCACGATACGCAACGCCGTTGGGCAACTTCAGCCCGTCTAACATCACCAAAACCTCGGGGGAATCCGACAGCGCGCCGCGCACTGCATACAGCCGGCCAGCCCGGCGGCTACCGACGAACAAGGTATCGCCCGAACCCCAGGCCATTGCCCGAGCGTTCGGAATTTCCTCTACCAGCACCTCTATTTGAAAGCCTTCTGGCAACTGAAAATCGGGCTCCGCCAAGTCCGAGTCGGCAGCGCACGCCGAGTTACCCAACAACGCTCCCATGAGCAGCACGGCGGTGGGCAAGGAGTTTTGCACGGTCGTCATAGTGTTCCTATCTTAAGCGAAGCCGCTGAGTCAGCGCAGCAGCATGAGGGACAGATCAGGCCAGAATGTGATGAGCAACACCGCAGCGGCGAGGATCAGCAGGAATGGGAAGGTTGCCAGATAGATTTCTACGATCGATCGCTCAAAGCGATAGCTCGCAATAAACAGATTAAGCCCGACCGGTGGGGTCAGGTATCCAAGCTGCATGGTCGCCAGAAAAACAATGCCCAAATGAATCGGGTCAACGCCATACTGAGCAGCGACCGGCAAAATCAGCGGCACAACCAGCACCAGCGCGGAAAATATATCCAGGATCGCACCCAGTACGAGAAGAAAACAGAACAGCAGCAATAGAAAGCTGGTGGTGCCGGTGACATATTCCTGCACGACGCCGATCAACATCTCCGGCACCTGAGCGTCAATCATATAGTTCGTTGACGCCAGCGAAACACCCAGGATAAGGAGAATCCCACCGACCAGAAGCATCGACTGCCGGACGATTTCCGGGATCTGCGCAAGCCTGATGTCCCGATGGATGATCAGTTCGACACTCAGCACATAGATGGCTGTTACGACAGCCGCCTCGGACACGGCAAAATACCCAGAGTAAATACCGCCGAGCACCACGAACGGCAGCGGGAGCTCCCATACGGACTCACGCAGCGCGGACAGCAGCTCGGCTAAGGAGAAGTTGGCCACCGGCTGACGATTTGCGCGGTTCACCCACAAACACCAGGCAGACATGGCTGCCATCATCAGCAAGCCCGGCAGGATTCCGGCGATGAACAGGCTATCAATAGAAACGCTGGCTACGACGCCATAAAGAATGAGCGGCAGCGATGGCGCGAACAGCAGGCCGAGACTCCCCGCAGCAGTGATCAAGCCCAGATTGAACCGGTCGGCGTAACCCGATTGCTTTAGCGCAGGGTAGAGCAACGCGCCCAGGGCAATAATCGTGACGCCCGAAGCTCCGGTAAACGCGGTGAAGAATGCGCAGGCTGCAATAGAAACAATTGCCAGGCCGCCGGGCAACCAGCCCAGCACAGCATCGGTTAGCCGCACCAGTCTCGCGGGTGCGCGGCTTTCGCTCAACACGTAGCCAGCGAAGGTAAACAGCGGGATAGCCAACAGGATAGGCATCTCAGCGATGCTGAATATCTCAATCCCCATGACAGACAGTGGGATCTCGCTGGAGTAAAAGCCCCACATGGCGCTCGCTGCAATAATCGCGAACAGCGGAGCGCCAAGCAGCGCGAGCAGGGCCAGCAGCAGGCCAAACAGAATCATGCGGCGAGTGCGCCGCGCAGCCAGCGGAACCAGCGAACAACACACAGCAGCGTGTAGCGGTAGCCGATCAGCGCGAAAGCGACGGGCAGAATGAGCTGGAATGCCCAGGCCGGCAAATCGCCGAGCAACTGGTCGCCATACTCCCGAGCCTCCAGCACGAACACGCCACTGTGCCACGCAAGCAACCAGGCAACTGCAGCGGCGAAACCAGCCATCGCAGCAGCAGCTGCGGCACGCCAACGAGCCGGCAAGATTCGCGCGAGAATGTCGATGCTAATGTGACGATCGTCGCGGCTAGCCGCAACGGCGCCCAGCATCGCAAGCCATAACACCATGATGCGCAGGGCTTCATCTGCCCAGCCAAAGCCGGCGTCAAGAAAATTGCGCATCACGATTTGTGCCAGGCCCAGTAGCAGCATGGCTGCCAAGAGCCCGATCAGAAGGCTGTTTTCAAGCAGCCGGCCGAATCGATCGGCCCGGGCAAGAACACCGCTCTGCCCGTGAGGCTCAGGCACTACTGAGTCTGCGCAGAAGTGCGTTGTGTGTTCGCGAGCGCCGAATCCCGATACTCATCCAACAGCCCGACCAGCTCCGTGAAAATCTCCGCGGAGACGATACCCTGATCAACCAGCTGTCGATGCGAGTCCGCCGCTGCAGTCCGCCAGGCTCCTTCCTGCTCAGGGGTCGGTGTGGCGATGGTCAGCCCGCTGGATCGCAAGGCCGCCAGTGCGTTTTCGTTGTCTGTGCGCGCCTGCGCATCCAGTTTTGCGTAGGCCCGCGACATGGATTCCTTGAAGATGGCCTGGTCGCCAGCGGAAATACGCTTAAACGCTTTGCTGTCGACCACCATGGTGCCCAACGTGTATGCCAGCGGTATGTCGGTGACAAACTTAACTTTCGTGTACCACTGCAGCACGACCGCACCCACGGGCGGTGTGGCGATGAACTCGACCAGGCCAGTCTGGAGCCCGGTAAGTACATCTGTAATCGGCAAGACGACCGGCGACAGGTTCAGAGCTTCCATGGCCGCTGCGCTGAGCTGATCGCCTTCGGGTATCCAGGCTTTCTTGCCACGCAGTTCCGCCAGACTGAACACCTGCTCGTTGCCCATCAGCAGCGCAAACCCACCGGTGGCAAACCCAAACGACACTAATCCGGCATCGGCCAGGCCTCCGGCGAGCGTAGCGTCGAGTCGCTCCCGGACGTACTCGACTTCGTCGTAGTCGCGAAACATTAGTGGCATGCCGTAGACGGCCAGATCCGGATAACGGTCAGAGAGACCGCTTGAGGTCAGCGCGCCGCCGTGCAACTGGCGCGCACGCATTTTGCGCAGGACCTTGCGGTCGGACCCCATGACCCCGCCGGTGTAGAACTTCAGGATCACCCGACCGTCCGTGCGAACCTTGATGTCGTCGGCTGCCTGACGCACGCCTGCCATCCAGGCCGAACCCTCGGGCGCGATTGTTGCGAGCTTGAACTCCGTCTGCGCAAATGCCGTGCAGTGGGTCAGCAACCCCAGCGCAACACTGCCTAGCAACGAGTGTGTCCAGCGCATGCCCGTAGCCTCCTTGCTATGAGTAGTCAGCGAGTCTTGCGAGCGCGGGCAACGCGTCAAGCATCGCTAGAAGTAATCGTCGGCGGATGCCAGTAATCCTTTAGCCTCGGCCTGGGCCATCCGATTGAACAGCGTGAGTCCGGGCTGTTGGACATCGGCAGTCAGCACTTCGTTCAAAAGCTGGTCATGCAACTCGCGATCGTACACGAGACGCGCATACCCTCTTGCATACTCCACCTTGACGCTCAGATCGCGTCCTTCGGTCAACTCAATGGCCCGCTCGAAGTAGGCTTTACCTTTGCCTGGGTCCCCGCCAAGCGCGGGCGGGCGCAGGGAGTTGAGGACGCCAAGATACTTATAGATGTCGCCTTGCCGTTCCGGCCCGGTCAGCTCGCCGGCCCGCAGCAGCGCCAACTCCACCTTGGGCAGCTCAGCAAGTGCCTGAAAATCGGCACTGTGAGCCTGAATCCACGCGAGCGTGCCGAGACTGTAGCTAAACAAAGCATCGCCAGATCGCTTGCGCAGGCCTGCGATGGCTGATGAGTAGGCATCGAAATCCAGGCGCTGCAGCTCGCAACCGGTTTCGTCAGCGGCACACACGGCGCGACGCCCGTACGTCAGTGCTCGATCAGTCAGGCGTCGGGAGCGATCCGCATCGTCCACAAACAGGGTGCCGTAGGCAGCGTAAAGCTCAGCCGCCGCGCCGAGCACCTCAGGATCCGACGAATCGCGGGCAAAGCTGTCGATCAACACCAGGTAGGCGGGCGTCGCTTCGCGGACCAGTTCAGGGTCATCCTGTTCGAGGATGGCGGCTGAAAGGTTTCCGGCCAGGCCAGCAGCTGCAGAAGAGGCGATGCTGGCGCACCCTGTCAGACAAGTGGCTGGCAGCAGTGCCAGGAGCACGGCGCCAAAACGTATGCGCCCAGCCACTCTCCGCGACAAGCCTCTAGCCAATCTTCTCTTTGATGCGCGCCGATTTACCGCTGCGTTCGCGCAGGTAGTAAAGCTTCGCCCTGCGGACATCACCACGCCGCTTCACCTTGATCTCCGCGATGGACTTGCTGTGCGTCTGAAATACGCGTTCCACGCCTTCGCCGTGAGAAATCTTGCGCACAGTGAACGAAGAGTTCAGGCCACGATTCTTCTTGGCGATGACTACACCTTCATAGGCCTGCAGGCGTTCGCGGCTGCCTTCCTTGACCCGAACCTGCACGACCACCTGATCGCCAGGCGAAAAATCCGGGAGATCTTGTTTGAGTTGCTCTGCTTCCAGCTGACTAATCACATTGCTCATTGCATTCTTCTCACGCTTTCTGTGGGCGGGTTCTCCGCCGCTATTTCATCCCCTCGGTAGACGCTGCCATCCCTTGGGCCTGAATGTGTTCCTACTGACCGTACTCATCGAGTAGCTGACGCTCGGTTTCGCTTAAGCTCCGGCTCTTGAGCAAATCAGGCCGGCGCTCTCGCGTCCTTCCCAGTGCCTGCTGCAAACGCCAGCGGCGAATCTCCTCATGATTACCTTCCAACAGCACCTTGGGCACTCGCCGCCCTTCAATAATTTCGGGGCGCGTGTAGTGAGGGCAATCGAGCAAGCTATCCGAAAACGAATCCTCGGCCGCGCTTTGCTGGTGCCCGAGCGCCCCGGGCAACAACCGGGTCAGTGCATCGATAATTGCGATCGCTGCGATCTCCCCGCCGCTCATCACAAAATCCCCTAACGACAGCTCCTCGTCCGCATACTCTTCAACTAATCGCTCATCAAAGCCCTCATAGCGCCCCGCCACTAGCATCAGGCCCGGCAGGCGGGATAGCCGCCGCGCCGCGGACTGATCAAATCTCGAACCCTGCGGCGACAGGAACACGATAGGGCTGGCAGCGGGCAGTGCCTCGCGGGCCGCCTCAATCGCCGCACTAACCGGCGCGTACTTCAGCACCATTCCGGGACCACCGCCGTATGGCCGGTCGTCCACAGTCTGGTGCGCGTCCGGTGCATAGTCGCGCGGGTTACATGCACCCACGCGGACCAGACCTCGTTCGATGGCGCGGCCACAAACGCCATAACCAGTCGCGGCGCCGATGATCTCCGGAAACAGCGTCACCACCCTGACATCTAGCATTGCCGCCTCGCTCCCGAGTCGCCTAAAAGTCAGGATCCCAGTCAACTGTGATCAGGCCGGCATCCTGATCTACAGACCGCACCACGTCATGCATGACGAAAGGCACCAGCCTTCTGCGGTCGCCCTCCACTACCAACACGTCATTCGCACCGGTTTCCATTATCTCGGCGACCTGGCCAAGGAGACTGCCGTCAGTAGTTGCTACCCGCATCTGCAGCAGATCACTCCAGTAAAACTCATCTTTGGTCGCCGGCGCGAAACAGCTCCGGCTCACCAAAACTTCCGCACCGCTAACCGCTGCGGCGCCATCCCTGTCACCAACGTCGCTGACCTCGGCTATAAACGCCTTGCCATGCCGCTTAATGCGAACCAGTTCCCGGTCAAGGGCATCGTCCGCGAGCCGCAGCCGCCAGGGACCATAGCCACAGATGTTGTCAGCCGGCTGTGTGAATGACCTTAGCTTGACCCACCCCTTGATGCCGTAGGGGGCGCCGAGCTGTCCGACAACAATCCAGTTGTCTGACTCCGCGGTCACCCCGCGCCGCCCGAATCAGGCTGCTTGCGGCTGCTCGCCCCGGAATGTTTTGACGAGCTTCTGCACGCGCTCGGACGGTTGTGCGCCCTGGGCAATCCAGTACTCAATTCTGGCAAGGTCCAGCCGCAACTTCTCGTCGTTGCCGGTCGCGCCAGGATTAAAGAATCCAAGCCGTTCCAAATAGCTTCCGTCACGCCGATTGCGCTGATCAGTGACGACCACATGATAAAAAGGCCGCTTCTTGGCGCCTCCGCGGGACAGACGAATGCTGACCATGTATTCGTTTCCTCCAAACAAAGGCCGCCGGACAGCTCACTCTGCGAGCAGCCCGGCGGAATAAACCCCGAATTTTACGGGATTTTACTGGAAAGTGCAGCAGGCTAGCGGCCTGGAAAGCCCCGCAGGGCGCGGCGCAGGCCCCCGCCCTTGGTCATCTTCTTCATGACCTTTTGCATCTGTGCATGCTGCTTCAACAGCCGGTTGACGTCGGGGACTTCAAGCCCCGCGCCTGCTGCAATGCGGCGTTTGCGTGAGCCATTCACGGTCTTGGGAAAACTCCGCTCCTTCAAAGTCATGGAATTGATGATGGCTACCTGCCGACGAATCTGGACAGGATCAACCTGGCCGGCGAGCTGGTCAGCCTTCACTCCGCCTGGCAGTGGGAGTTTATCGAGCAAACCTTCCAGTCCACCCATATCAAGCATTTGCTCAAGTTGATCCCGTAAATCATTTAAATCAAAGCCTTTTCCCTTTGATACCTTCCGAGCGAGCTTCTCTGCTCGCTGGCGATCAACTTTCTGCTCCACCTCATCGATCAGGCCCAGCACGTCGCCCATCCCCAGGATGCGGGACGCCATTCCCTCGGCCTGGAATACCTCAAGGCCGTCGAGATCCTCACCCGTACCCAGGAACAGAATGGGCTGCCCCGTGGTTGCCTGCACAGAGAGAGCAGCGCCGCCCCGGGCATCGCCATCCGCCTTGGTCAGGATGACGCCGGTAAGTGCAACAGCCTGGGCAAACGCCGCCGCCACATTGACCGCGTCCTGACCCGCCATGCTGTCGACCACGAAGAGCGTTTCCGCGGCGCCCGTGAGTGTATGCAGTTGCCTGAGCTCTTCGAGCGCCGCCTCATCGAGACGCGTTCGCCCGGCAGTGTCGAGGATCAGTACATCGGCCTGAACGCGCCGGGCCGCGGCGATAGCAGCCGCGGCAATTTCTGCCGGTGTCTCGCCCGTCTCGGCCAAGTGAAAATCTACTTCGGCGCGCTCCGCCAGTGTCTTAAGTTGCAGCATGGCCGCCGGTCGATGCGTGTCTACACTGCAGAGCATCACGCGCTTATCGCGCCGCATGCGCAGATACCGGGCCAGTTTGGCGGCCGTGGTGGTCTTGCCCGCACCCTGCAGCCCGGCAAGCAGAATGACCACCGGCGGCTGATGCTTTAGTTCGAACCCGGGATTCGCCGAGCCAAGCATCGCGGCGAGCTCAGCGTGCAGAATCTTAATGAAGGCCTGGCCCGGACTTAGACTGCGCGCCACCTCCGCACCCACCGCTCGCTCGCGAACCTGGGCGACAAAGGCCTTGATCACGGGCAAGGCCACGTCGGCCTCGATCAGGGCACGCCGGACGTCGCGGACCGCATCTTCGATGTTCTCTTCGGTCAGCCGGCCACGGCCGCGCATGCGATCAACGACCGCCTGCAGCCGCGAACTGAGGTTATCGAACATAGAGCTGATGCCTGCTGGCTTCCGGGACGCGGAGTGTAACGCCGGGGCACCGGGCACGGCGATCCCGACCCCGCCCAAATATGGCCGTCACAGGCGATCTTCAGGACCACCACCATTTCCCGACGTATTCCTTGACACTCGGGCCAGCGCTTGGCGAGTATGGTCGCGTCTCAGGCCACGCAGGAGGCCCGTTCCTTTGGACGACGACATATCGCTAGGATTCATGGTCCTGGCCCTCGTCATCTTGCTGTGCATCTCTGCTTTCTTCTCAGGAACCGAGACAGCACTGATGCGCCTCAATCGCTACCGGCTGCGACATCAGGCCCGCAATGGCCATCGTGGCGCCCACCTCGCTGAAACTCTGCTCGCGAAGCCCGAACGGCTGATTGGGCTTATATTGCTCGGCAACAACGCGGTGAATATTGCGGCTGCCTCGCTGGTAACCGTGATTGCGCTGCAACTCGGTGGCCCTCGCTGGGTGGCCATCAGCGGCGTGCTGCTGACCATCGTGCTGTTGATTTTCGCCGAGGTAACTCCAAAGACGCTCGCCGCCAAACAACCTGAGCGGGTTGCCTTGCCTGCGGCGTTCTTCTACTACCCGCTACTCAAAGTCACCTGGCCATTGATCTGGCTGATCAACGTCATAGCCAACGGAGTTCTGCGCCTCTGCGGTGTGCGTCCTGATGAATTTGGTGACGACGCGCTGACCATGGAGGAGCTGCACACTGTGGTGACAGAATCGGGTGCGCTGCTGCCACAGCGCCGGCACCGCATGCTGCTCAGAATTCTTGAGCTGCAGGACGTCAGCGTCGACGACGTCATGGTGCCCCACAATGAAGTGGTCGGGCTTGACCTGGATGAAGACTGGGCAGCTCTGGTGCCGCAGATCCGCAACAGCACTTACACGCGGCTGCCGGTTTATCGCGACAGCATCGACAACGTCGTGGGCGTGTTACACCTGCGCACGCTTGTGACTCAGGAAACAATCGATTCGCTAAGTCGAAATAAGTTGCTTGAACTACTCGAAGAGCCTTACTTCGTGCCTGAAGGCACACCGCTAAATCAGCAGCTCGTGCAGTTTCAGCGCGGCCATCGACGGACCGCTTTCGTTGTGGATGAATACGGCGACATCCAGGGCATCGTCACGCTGGAAGACATTCTTGAGGAGATTGTTGGCGAGTTCACCACCGAGCCGAGTCCTACCCTGCAAGACGTGGTGCGCGATGACGTGCACGGTGGCTACGTCGTCAATGCAGGCGCCAACATACGCGCGCTAAACAGAACCATGAACTGGAATCTGCCGACCGAGGGGCCAAAAACGCTTAACGGGCTAATCGTCGAACAGCTCGAACGCATTCCCGCCAATGGCACCGGCCTGATGCTTGCGGACTACTCCACTGAAATTCTCCAGACCGGAGAGAACCTCGTGAAAATGGTCCGGATCCACCCGCCCAGCTCAAACAGTTCAGCGAGCGCCAACGTCGGCTAACGCGCCGTCGCCGCACGCCTGTAGCGCCTCCATCGCACCGTGCACCGTGTCTGCGGGAAAGCACTGCAGGCCGCTCACCGGTTTGGCCGGCAGATTGGCACGCGGTGCGATCGCGAGCGTGAACCCCAGTTTCGCTGCCTCACGCAAACGCTCCTCGCCATAGGCGACGGGCCGAATCTCGCCCGCCAGACCCACTTCACCGAACACGAGCAGGCGCGAGGATACGGGGTCGGTGGTCAGGCTCGAGCGGATGGCCGCGAGCGCCGCGAGATCGGCTGAGGGCTCAGTAATCTTGACGCCACCGACAACATTCACAAAGACATCCACATCGTGTGCCGCAACACCGCCGTGGCGATGCAGAACCGCGAGCAACAGCGCTAAGCGACTTTGATCCAACCCGACGGCCAGGCGTCGTGGACTACCGCCGCCGGAACGATCCGTCAGCGCCTGCACCTCTACCAGCAACGGCCGTGTCCCCTGATGCACAGCGGTGGTAACGCTACCTGGCACCGGCGCTTCATGGCGCGACAAGAAAATCGCGGACGGATTGCGGACCTCACGCATCCCATCGTTGCCCATGACAAACACGCCGAGCTCGTCGGCGGCGCCAAATCGATTTTTGACAGCGCGCAACAGCCGGTAGCGGCTGCCGGCCTCGTTCTCAAAATACATGACAGCATCAACCATGTGCTCAAGCACACGCGGCCCGGCGATGCTGCCCGCTTTGGTCACATGGCCAACCAGCAGTACAGGAATGCCGGTTTGCTTGGCCAGGCGGACTAGCTGAGCCGTACATTCGCGCAGCTGATTTACCGACCCGGGTGCCGAAGGGAGCTGCTCGGTGTAAATGGTCTGCACGGAATCCACCACCAGGCAGTGCGGACGATCCGCTTCAGCGGCTCCACAGATTTCCTCAATGCGTGTTTCAGCGAGGGCACTCAGACCATCTGGCTCAATGCCAAGGCGCCGGGCGCGCAACGCAATCTGCTGGAGCGACTCCTCACCCGTCACATACAGCGCCTTCTGATCGGGCAGCTGCGCGCAGACCTGAAGCAGCAGCGTTGATTTGCCGATGCCCGGATCACCGCCAATGAGCGCAACCGCGCCTGGAATCAGGCCTCCGCCAAGTACGCGATCGAACTCGCCAATGCCCGTCGATTGCCGCCGCAGCGGTAACTCGGTGATCTCGGCGAGCCGCCGGCCGCGGGTTTCGCCCGAATAGCCGGCGCCGCTGGCAGACGCTGCGCCTGCGGCGGCGAGACTATTCCACGCGCCGCATTCCGGGCACTGGCCCTGCCACTTAGGCGTGCTGGCGCCGCATTCCTCGCATCGATAAACGGAGCGGCTCTTAGCCATCTAGATTTGCCATTTGCCCAGATATCTCGAACTGTGAACTCGATCTCACGTGAGGTTGCGCCTCCGCAAGGACCGGCACTGAAGCGGGAAAAAACATAACTCAGGTCTCAATACACTTTTTCCGGGGCCGCTACCATCCCGAAATGTCCACCTCCTCAATGTCTTCCAAAGCGGGTGCAGGCCTGGCGGGACCCGCCGCCCTGCTGGCCATCCTGGCGGCGCTGGTATTTGCTGCCGGCGGCACGATGCAACGGCTCGAATTCGCGCTCTACGATCTGTTTCAAAAACAGCAGAGCCTTGAGCCCAGCGATCGGATTCTGCTGGTCAATTCCAGTCTCGGCGCCACCACAGACTCGCTGTGGGAGGATGCCCGCGTGCCGGAGGCGATTGCCAGCCTGAAGGCCGCAGGGGCCGCCGTTATCATTCCCACCACCCCGATGCCGGCCAACGACCCGCTGCCAAACCTGGATCAACTATCCAATCTGCTGGAGCTCGAACGCCGGGCCAACCCGGGCGGTGCCAAGGACCGCAGCCGCGAGGTGGCCAACCTTTCGTCGCAGCTTGAGCTGTTCCGCCAGCAGGCTGAAAACCGGATTGCAGTTGAGGCAGCGCTGGCTGAGTCAGGGATCGGCGTTGTGGCCCTGACGCCGACAAACCCGCGCAGCACTGCGTCAACGAATGAATGCGCTGCTCTCGGCGTGCTGGCCAGCGACGAGACGCGCGATCGTGTCCCGCCCGCCCGCGAGTTCCTGACACTGCCAAGCGAACTGTGCAAAGGCGCAGCCAGCGCCGGCTACGCCGGCTTTCGACCGGATCCTGATGGCGTGGTGCGCAGCAATGCGCTGATCGTCCGATCCGGCGAACGCATCGCTCCCTCGCTGGCGGTGGCTGCGTTGGCGACCGGCACGCAGAGTCTGCCTGTGACGTCTCCGGCGGTGAATCAGCTCGCGTTTGGCGACGTAACGTTCGCTACGGGAACCGACTACACAGTGCTCAATCGCTTCTATACGCCCGGCACCAACGGTCTGTTTGAGCAGGTCTCCCTTGAGAGCCTGCTTGCCGAAGGCGTGGATCCAGCAGAAGTGGCCGGCCGCATCGCGCTGCTGGGCCCGCTAAACGGCGAGCCGGTTTATCGAACGCCCGTCACCGGCGCTATGCCCGATAGCCAGCTACTGGCTACTAACTTGTCCAACCTGATTCAGCAAGACTTTCTGTTGCGACCCGGCTGGCTGTCCTGGGTCGAACTCGCTGTGGTGCTCGGCATAGCAGCACTGGCACTGATCTTCGTTCCGGGTCTCAGCATGACCGCCAACGCGGTCAGCGTGGCGGGCACGGCCATCGTCTTGATGACCGCCGAGCTCTATCTGCTCAGCGCGCACGGAATTTGGGTGAAGTTCGGCTTGCCGACGATCTTTGCGGTGTTCGCAGCGACGGCAATTTACGCCATCCGCGCACTGCAGCTGAGGCCCGCCGCAATGCTGCCGATGGCCGCCCCACAGCCCGCGATGGGCCAGATTAGCAACGAAGAGGAACTGGACCTGGCTTTCTCTGTGCTGCGTCAACAATCTCCAACCGACGATACCAAGGACAAGCTATACAGCATCGCCGTTACCCACGGTCGGCGCAGAGAGTTTGCGAAGGCTGAGCGCGTGTTGCGCTATCTGGCCTCCATCGACCCGGACTACCGTGGCGTGCAGGACAAACTCAAGAAGTTGTCTGGCGCGCGGCAGAAGAAGGAGGCCGCGGAGGAAACGGAGAAGCCGCAGGCACCGGTCAAGCGAGCTCTCGACTCCAATGGCCAGATTCGCTCGCTGGGCCGCTACGAGATTGACGACGTCCTGGGCCGCGGCGCGATGGCCACCGTTTATTTGGGCCGCGATCCGGCTATCAATCGGAAGGTTGCTATCAAGACGATTGCACTGGCCGAGGAATTCAGCGACGACGATCTTGCCGCTGCCAAGGAGCAATTCTTGCGCGAAGCCGAATCCGCCGGCCGCCTGAATCACGCCAACATCATCACGATTTATGACGTCGGCGAAGACAACGAAGTCGCGTACCTGGCGATGGAGTACTTCAAGGGGAAATCGCTGAGCTTTTATGCCCAGGCCGAGAACATGCTACCGCCGGGCTGGGTGTTGGAGCTGGGAAGTCGCGCCGCTGAAGCCCTGCACTACGCGCACAGTCAGAAGGTCGTCCACCGCGATATCAAGCCGGCGAACATCTTGTTTGATGCGGCTTCTGACAGCCTGAAGCTCACGGACTTCGGTATCGCGCGCTTAACGGACACCAGCCGGACCAAGACCGGGATTATCCTCGGCACGCCGAGCTATATGTCGCCAGAGCAGCTGTCCGGAGCGGCAGTGACCGGACAGTCTGACCTGTATTCCCTTGGTATCACCCTTTATCACCTGCTAACGGGCGCACCCCCATTTCGCGCTGACTCCATTCCGAAGCTGATGGATAAAATCGTCAATGAGCGTCACGCTGCTCTGGCTAACGTCCGCGATGATTTGTCACCGGCGGTGGATGAGTTTTTTGACCGGGCACTGGCGAAGGATCCAGCCGACCGATTCGCCAACGGCAGAGCGATGGCGTTGGCGTTAAAGGACAGTTGTAGTAGCTTAGTCCGCTAGCGGGTTTCGGCCGAGAGCCCATGAACCTCGAGAAGAAGTTCGACTGCGTCCAGCTGACTGACGTGGGTCGGGTACGCGAGCACAATGAAGATGCGATCGGCACCAATATGGAGGCCGGTCTAGTAGTCCTTGCTGATGGCATGGGCGGCTATAACGCCGGTGAGGTGGCTAGCGGCATCGCGGTCAAGACCGTGCTGGAGCTGGTCACCGAAGCGTGTGCGCGCGAGGACCGGGCTGACCTGGAGCCGGAAACCGGCCTGATGCGCCAAAGCATCGTCCTGCGCGATGCAATTTCCCGGGCCAACAAGGTGATTCACCAGACCGCCAAGAGCCAGCCCCAGTGTGAAGGGATGGGCACAACTATTGTGGCGGCCCTGTTCTACGACGATCGCGTATCCGTGGCCCATGTGGGCGACTCGCGTCTTTACCGGGTGCGCGAGAATCAGTTAGAACAAATCACGATGGACCATTCCCTGCTACAGGAGCTTGTCGATAGGGGCTTTTATTCGCCGGAGGAAGCTCAGCAATCGACCAACAAGAACTACGTCACGCGTGCGCTGGGTGTCGAGGCAGCGGTCCAGGTTGACGTGGTCGAGCACCCTGCCAGCCCGGAAGATGTCTATCTGCTGTGCTCGGACGGCCTCAGCGATATGGTCGACGATGAAGATATTCACTTAACTATCAGCACTTTTGGTGCTAACCTTGACACCGCAGGTAAGCAACTGATCCAATTGAGCAATGATCACGGCGGGAAGGACAATATTTCCCTCATCCTGACCCATGTGCTGGAGTCATTTCCTGCAAAACAGGGCCTTATTTCCAAACTCCTGAGCATCTTCCGATAGGGCGTACTTCTCATGGCCAGATTGATCCTAGCGTTGGACAGTCAACAGCTCGCCGAATACAACATGACCAAGGAGCGATACACCATCGGTCGGCTACCCGACAATGATGTGCGTATCGACAACCCGACAGTTAGCGGTCATCACTCGCTCATCATCAATATTCTCAACGATTCGTTTCTGGAAGATCTCAACAGCACCAATGGCACGTACGTCAACGGCAAACTGATCAAGAAACACGCCCTGCAGCACGGCGACGTCGTTACCGTGGGCCGCCATCAGCTCACCTTTGTCGATGGTACTGACGAAGCGGATGACGATGACGAGTTTGCCCGGACAATGGTGATTGATAACTCTGAGATGACTGCGGCCCACGCGGCCGAGGTTGCAGAAAAATCCAATGGTGCGGCTGCTGCTGGCGGGTCAATGGTGGATACGGTGGCAGGGTCAAAACCACTGCCGATCGCCAAGGTTCAGGTGCTGAATGGTTCCTTCGCCGGCCGTGAAGTTAATTTGAGCAAAGCCGTTACAACCCTTGGCCGCCCTGGCGTCCAGGTGGTTGCGATCACCCGACGTTCCGACGGCTATCATGTTGTGCAGGTTGAAAACGCTGCCGACCGCGAGCCCGCCAAACTCAATGGTGACCCGCTGGGCGCCCAGGCGCAGGAACTGACGGACAACGACGTGATTGAAATTATCGGCATCAAGATGGGGTTCTTCGCCGATTGATCCTTCGCGGGGCTTACGCAAACGCCTCCATTTCCGGCGCGTAGTTCTCGAAACGCGTAAATTCGCCGCGAAACGTCAGCACAAACTCCCCTGTTGGCCCGTTCCGCTGCTTTGCGATTGAGATATCCGCCATGCCCCGCTTCGGGCTGTCCGGGTTGTAGACCTCGTCGCGATAAATGAACGCAATCAGATCGGCATCCTGCTCAATCGCGCCAGACTCTCTCAGATCCGACATGACTGGCTTCTTCTCCTGACGCTGTTCAACACTGCGATTGAGCTGTGACAGCGCAATGATCGGAACTTTCAGCTCTCTGGCCAGTGCCTTTAATGAGCGCGAGATTTCGGAAATCTCCGTAGCGCGATTCTCCGTTGTGCCGCTCACCTGCATGAGCTGCAGGTAATCAAGCACGATCAATGACAAGCCGTGTTCGCGCTGCAAGCGCCGGGCACGGGCTCTCACCTCGGTGGGCGTGAGCGCCGGAGTGTCATCTATGAAAACCGGAGCATCAGACATCAGCTGAATTGCCGAATTGATCTTCGGCCAGTCTTCGTCACCAAAGCGGCCATTGCGCAGGTGCGCCTGACTGACGCGGCCCAGCGAAGAAATCATCCTGAACGCCAGCTGGTCGATCGACATCTCCATGCTGAAAATCGCGACCGGTAGTTTGTTCTGAATCGCCGCATACTCGGCCACATTTACCGCCAGCGTGGTCTTACCCATGGAAGGACGACCCGCCACGATAATCAGATCGCCGGGCTGTAAGCCGGAGGTGTACTCGTCAAGCTTGCTAAACCCAGTCTCCAGCCCGGTAATCGAGCCATCGGATTGATGCAGCTCATCCAGCCGGTTCACTGTGTCATTGAGGATCTCGCGCACGCGCACAAAGCCTGAGCCTCGGCGGCGACCCCGCTCCGCGATGCCAAACACCTGTCGCTCCGCGGCATCCACCAGCTCAGCCACGCCCCGGCCCTCGGGGCGATAAGCACTGCCGGCGATGTCATTGCCCGCTTGAATCAACTCGCGCAGGAGCGCACGCTCACGAATGATCGCGGCGTAGTCCACGACGTTAGCCGCGCTCGGCGTGTCCTTCGCCAGCGAGGCAAGGTAAGCCAGACCGCCCGCATCATCGAGTTCGCCGCGGGCGTCCAGACGCTCCGACAGCGTGACGGGATCGCAGGGCTCGCGCTTCTCGGCAAGGTCTTCGATCGCCCAGAAGATCAGCCGGTGATCGGGGCGGTAGAAATCATCGGCGACAACCCGGTCAGCGACCCGTTCCCAGGCACTGTTGTCGAGCATCAGACCGCCGAGTAATGCCCGCTCGGCCTGCAGGGAATTAGGCGGTAGCGTCAGCTGTTCCGGGTCGGCAACCCGCGCAGACTGGTCATCAATGACGCTCGCCATGCCGGCAGATCAGCTGTCCGACTTAGTCGAGTCTTCGTCCTGTGTCTCCGCAGCTTCTTCAGGCAAGTCGCCAGACACAGCGGATGCCTCAGCTTCTGCCGCTTTAGCCGCCTCAGCAGCTTCAGCCAGCGTCGGCCCGCGCTCACCATCCTCACCCACGACCTGAACACGCAGGACGATGTTGATATCCGCATGCAAATGCAGCTCCAACTCATGCTCGCCCAAAGTGCGGATTGGCCCATCCGGCAAACGCACCTCGCTGCGCTGAACTTCCACTCCCTGGGCGGTGCACGCATCGGCGACGTCTACCGTTCCAACGGAACCGAATAACTTCCCTTCCGTGCCTGCCTTGGTCACGATTGTCAGTTCGAGCTGCTCCAGCCTGGTTGCCCGCGCCTGCGCGGCAGCTAACTCTTCTGCCTGCTTTTTCTCAAGCTCAGCGCGCTGCGCTTCGAACTTCGCGGCGTTTTCAGGCGTAGCCAAGGTCGCCTTGCCCTGAGGCAGCAAAAAATTTCGTCCGTAGCCAGACCGAACCTTCACCTTGTCGCCCATGCCGCCAAGGTTCTCAACCTTCTCCAAAAGAATGACTTCCATGCGTGTTTCCCCGCTTCGCTGTCTGCCGGCCCGGTCTCTACCCGGCCGGTTATTTAATCACATCTGCGCCGGCGCGACGCAGTCCATACCAATTGTCGATGAAGCCCACGGCCGCAAGGGCCAGCCACAATAAAAGCGCCGCTTGCGGCACAAACAATCCAAGCACCAACGGCCAGTACAGGAGAGCCAAAGGCCAGTCCCGGCGACGGTACTGAAAGTGCAAAACCGCCAGGCCCTGAAACGCAAAGCCTGTGCTTACCGCGGCCAACACTCCGCCGGCCAGAGGACCATTCGTTAGACCGGAAGCCAACCCGGCGGCGGCGGCAACCAGTCCCAAGACGATACCCAGACGCAAACGCGTGAACATCTCACCAGGATTGGGCCCCCCGCTGCCGCCGGCCCACCAGGCACCCAGGAGCAACGCAAGCACCGAACTCAGCAGACTGCCGACGGCCACGACCGCTGCCATCGACGGCGCAAAGGCCTCCAGATCGCCGTCGGACAGCAACGTAAAGCTCATCTCCGCGAGCTCTGCGGCCAGCGGCTTGAGCACCGGCATCCAGTAAGCCACCGGATCGGAGACCAGCAAAGCAAACAGCAGCTGGCCCGCAATCGCCACCAGGACCAGTATCTGCAGCGGCAGATTCAGGCTGCGCAGCTTGCCAACCAGGCTGCCGGACCACCAGGCAATACCCCAGGCACCCAATGCGCTTAGCGCGACAACGCCGAGGTTGGCACCGGTCACCGCTGACAGCAGAATCAGCAGGCCGAACGCAAACAGGCTGTCTTCAGCAGCGCGTCGCGCGCCCAGGGCAATAGCCGTCATGACGACGGCGCCACTACTCAAAATGCCCAGCAACCCCAGCGGAAGAAAGCCGGCGATCACGAAAATGCGGGGCAGGCGCCGCGAACACAGAGCGGCGCCGAAGCGGCTCATCTGCTCATTGTCCCTAGGAATTTAGTGACGGCACCGGCAGATTCCCGACCTGGTCAGTGCTTGTCAGTGTAGGGCAGCAGCGCCAAGAAGCGTGCACGCTTAACGGCAGTCGCGAGTTGACGCTGGTAATGACTCTTTGTGCCGGTGATCCGGCTAGGTACGATTTTGCCGGTCTCCGTGATGTAGTTGCGCAGCGTATCAAGATCTTTGTAGTCGATCTCCTTGACACCCTCTGCTGTGAACCGGCAATACTTGCGGCGGCGAAAATATCTGCTCATTTGAAATCCGATCCTCTATATCTCAACAGTGCAACCCGGCCTACTCGGCTGGCGCCTGTTTTTCCGCGTCGGGTTCTGCCTCTGTGGCTGCAGGCGTGGACGCCGCGGCGTCGTTACCTGAATCGCTGCTGGCCGGCGGCTCGACGGAAGATGACGACTCGGCCCGCGATCCCTCGCGTGATTCTCGGCGCGGCTCGTCATTGTCATCCTCTGGCGCCTTAGCCAAAGGCGATGTATCAGTGATCGCGTCGTCGCGGCTAATCACTAAATGGCGCAGCACTGCATCGCTGAAGCGAAAGGCGCCCAGCACTTCATCGAGTGCGTCCTGGTCGCACTCGATGTTCATCAGTACATAGTGGGCTTTGTGGACCTTGGCGATGGAGTGGGCTAACTGGCGGCGGCCCCAGTCTTCCAGCCGGTGAACACTGCCGCCCCGCCCGGTCACCATACCGGTATACCGCTCAATCATGGCGGGCACCTGTTCACTCTGGTCAGGGTGGACCAGAAACACAATTTCGTAGTGTCGCATTGTGGCTCCCTATGGATTACAGCCACCCGCAGAGCGGTGTGGCAAGGAGGTCCGCCGGTCCATGCGGCCAGCGGGCGGCGAATGCTACCGAAGTGCCGCCGGGCCAGCAAGCTGGCCAATCTGGCGCCGCGCCTCGAAGAGGCACACACCCGCGGCCACCGACAGGTTCAGGCTCTCAACCGTGCCCAGTAGAGGCACCGACACCAACAGGCTGCAGCGCTCCCGGGTGAGACGGCGCAGGCCCTCACCCTCCGCGCCGACCACGATTGCCAGAGGCACGCTAAGCGCAGCGCCATAGACGGAAGTTTCCGCCTCGCCAGCCAGACCGACGACCTGAAATGACTGCTCCTGCAGGCCGGCCAGGAAACGGGCCAGGTTGGCCACTGTGGCCAAGGGCTGCAGCTCGGCAGCCCCGGCTGCGACCTTGCTGACGACTGGTGTCACGCCCACGTTGCGGCTACGACCGGTCACTACAAGATCAACACCTGCTGCGTCCGCGGTGCGCAGGCAGGCACCGAAATTCCGTGGATCCTGCACGCCGTCCAGCACAAGCACCAAAGGGTTGTCGCGGCTTTCGAGCCAGCTGTAGGCATCGCGCTCCCCCATCGGACCCGCCACGGCAACGCGTACCGCAATACCCTGGTGCTTGGCTGTCCCGGTCAGCTCAGATAGCTCATCGTCCGTGCACTGGAAGATGAGCCCGGACCATCGATCTAGCGACGGTAGTCGCTGTCGGCGCCGCCTGCCCAGGTCGGCCTGAACGTAAATCGCAGTCACCTGATCCATTGGCGCACTCAAAGCGCGGGTGACTGCCCGCAGGCCGTAGACGAGTCGTTCAGCCACGGGCTCTGCGCCGGCTCTTACGGCCTGATGACCGCCGTGGCCGATCGTTTTCGTCAGGCTCATCGATAACGAAATCGACCTTGGCCTCGTCCGTATCGACTCGCACGACGCGAACGCTGATCCGGTCGCCCAAGGTAAAGCTCCGGCCACTGCGCTCACCTTCCAGAATGAGACCACCCGCCTGCAGGTGGTAGTAGTCTTTCGGCAGCGCAGTGACGTGGATCAGCCCATCAACGAACAGCTCATCCAGCGTCACAAACAATCCGAAGTGCGTGACACCCGTGATGACCCCTGGCAATGACTCGCCGATGTGCTGCACCAAATAGGCTGCGTTCAAGCGAGACTCTACGAAACGGGAGGCCTCTTCAGCTTTCCGCTCCTGCTCAGAGCACCGCTTGCCCTCGGCCACCATGTCGGTGGCTGAATAGTCAAAGTCCCCAGGCCGCGCATTGTCGAGCAAATGACCGATGCCCCGGTGAACGAGCAAATCCGGGTACCGGCGTATCGGGGACGTGAAGTGGGCGTAAGTGCTCAGGGCCAGGCCGAAGTGCCCAATGTTGTCCGGCTGATACACGGCCTGGCTCAGACTGCGCAGCACAGCAATGGTCAACTGATTGGCATCAGGTCGCTTGCGAATCGCATGCAACACGCGATTGAGCTGCCGCGGATTGGTGCGCGCCTGTTCAGGCACCTTAATCCCCAGATGCTGGAGCTGAACCCGCAGCTCCTCAAACTTCTCGTCGCCCGGACCGGCGTGCACGCGGAACAATGTGGCAAGCCGCTTGCGGCCAAGAAATTTTGCCGCCTCTACGTTGGCAGCTACCATGAACTCCTCAATGAGCTTATGGGCATCGTTGCGGACACGCGGCCGGATGCGCGCAACGTTACCGGCGTCATCGAGCTCGATACCCACCTCCGGCAACTCCATGTCCAGCGCCCCTCGCCGCGCCCGAGCCCGGGAAAAACATGCATAGGCCCCAAACAGGTTGGCGATTGGTGTTTTTAAATCCTGCACCGCCTTTCGTCCTTCCCCGGTGCGATGCAACGTATCGACATCTGCGTAGGTCAAACGCGCGGCCGAGCGCATCAGCCCCCGATAGAACTTCGCCCTGATCACCTTGCCGCTGCTGGCAACGCGCATATCGCAAACCATGCACAAGCGATCGACTTTGGGCCGCAGCGAACACAGCCCGTTTGACAGGCTTTCCGGAAGCATTGGAACAACGCGGCCAGGAAAGTAAGTTGATGTGCCGCGGCGGCGGGCCTCATGGTCGATCTCTCCGCCCGGGGAGACGTAGTGAGAGACATCAGCGATGGCGACAAGTACCCGCCAGTCGTCGCCAGCCGGCTCGGCAAACACCGCGTCATCAAAATCTTTGGCATCGGCACCATCGATCGTGACCAGCGGCAGGCCGCGAAGATCGATCCGGTCTGACTTGTCTGCGGGACGAACCTTGACGCCTAAGCCATCCGCGGCGTCCAGCACATTGTTCGGCCACTGGCTGCGCAACGCAAACTGCTCGATAGCCACCTCAGCCACCATGCGCGGATCGCCCGCGTCACCGAGGACTCGAACAACGCGCCCTTGGGCGTCCGTCGTTCTTGTCGGAAACTGAGTAATTTCAATCTTGACCAGATCACCGTGGCGCGCGCCAGCGCGATCGCGGTCAGCGACCAGGTACTGATGCGGAATTCTGCCGGCTTCCAGCACGTAGCCGATGCCGTCACGTCGCTCGTAGCGGCCAACTGCAGACTCCCGGCCGCGCTCGATAATCTCAACAAGTGTTCCAGCACGCCTTCCAGGCCGTCCGCCCGGAGAAACGTGCACGGCGACACGATCGCCATCCAGCAGCGAACGCATCTCTGCATAGGCGAGATAAACGTCGTCTCCCCCATCTTCGGCAATAAGAAAACCGAAGCCATCGGGATGCGCAGAAACCTGACCGGTGACCACATCAATCTTCTTGAGCAAGCAGTATTCACCCTGGCGATTGGTCAATAGCTGCCCCGCGCGCACCATCGCGCGGAGACGCTGACGCAGCGGTGTCTCATGCCGGCTCACGTCCACCTTAAGCTCGCCAGCCAGCGACTCTAGCGACAGCGGGACGCCGACACGTTCCAGCTCCTGCAATATTCTGGTGGGTTCTGGTATCGGATGGCGATACGCATCTCGCGCACGCCGCGACTTTTTCGAACCTCTCTTCCAGTTTGATACCACTAGCACATAGCCCTGTTTGTCGGGCCCGTAAGCATACCTTTTCGCCCACCCGTTCCGCCGAGCCCGTGCTCGTGTGGCTGTCCGCAGACTCTGCAAAAAAAGTGATACACTCGCGCCCGTTTCTGGCACCAAAGCCAGGACCACAGTCGGTTGTTTGCGCCGCAAACCCCCGACACACATGGCTTGCGATCCAGCAGTGCTTCACGTGCGGTGTCACAACGTCGCAAGTCGGGCGAGCCGAGGTGGCGGAATTGGTAGACGCGCTGGCTTCAGGTGCCAGTGGGGGCAACCCCGTGGAGGTTCAAGTCCTCTCCTCGGCACCACGCATACCATTGCCCTTTGGGCAATGGTATGCGTGGTGCCTCCCGGCGGATCATCACGAGTGACTCCGGCAATAGCCGTCGTCCTCGCTGGCAACACGATCCGTAGCGGCCACCTGAGCAATGAAGGCTGACGAGTGAAGCGGCTTTTCCTGGGCATACTCGTGCTTGGCGCAGTCGGTACCGTGGGCTTTCTTGCTTCACTCCCCCGATCAGCCCCGCCGACCAACCTTAAGATTGCCGGTACGCCTGAGCAGCTGGCCCGCGGCGACTATCTTTTCAACGCGGTGCTTGGCTGTCCGGTCTGCCACTCTAACCGTGACTTTGCATCGTTCGGCGCGCCACCCGTACCACCATACGGCGCCGGACGCGCCTGTGCTGAACCGGGGCAGCCCCTCCCGGGGGTAGCATCCGACCAGGGCCTGCCGGGAAGGATCTGCTTTCGTAACATCACGCCCCACGCATCTGGCATTGGTGACTGGACAGATGGCGAAATCCTGCGCGCCGTTCGCGAGGGTGTGGACCGCAACGGTGATGCGCTGTTTCCCATCATGCCGGCCTTTATCTACCGGAATCTCTCAGACCAGGACGCGCTGTCTCTTGTCGCCTATCTGCGCACCCTTCAGCCAGTCGAGAACTGGCTTCCAGAAACACAGATCAATTTTCCGGTGAACTGGATCATTCGACTCCTGCCCCAGCCGGTCGATGCACCGGTACCGCACCCGGATGAGAACAATCAGATCGAGCATGGCAGGTATCTGGCAACTGTCGCTCGCTGTGCTTTCTGCCACTCACCGCGCGACCCGCGCAGCCGCCAGCCGTTGTCGGGCTTGGAGTTTGCCGGCGGAGCCGAATTTCAGGGGCGAAACGGACTGATGTATTCGACCAACCTCACGCCCCATCCGAGCGGGCTGGGCAACGTGAACCTCAATCAATTTATTGCCCTGTTCCGCCGGCAGGATGCACTGGCTGGCGCCGAGGTTGACCTGATGCCCTGGACCTACTTCGGCAATCTGGCCGACGGCGATCTTGAGGCAATGTTCGCCTACTTTAAGTCGCTGGAGCCGATCACTTACCAGCCGTGACTTAGGCCTCCCGCGCGGCCCGCATCTGAGGCCGAAGCCTGGCGAAACGTTCCGCCGGATGGTTCCTTCACGCCTCCCCGCGCTTCGGCTCAATCTCATCGATCCCCCAGTCCTTTAGCTTCCGCTCGAAGGTCCACAGCGGATGCACGCGCTCCAGGTCTGCCAAATCTTCGTTGCTCGCAAAGTCGTAACCGTTAGCATCGTCGTTGTACCACTGCACATACCGAAGCGGATATACGACCTCCTCAGTGAACACGCTGAGCATTTTCATCACCCACTGAGGGAACTGGCGATACCTGAAGCGAGTGCCATGTTTGTTCACGCGCTCTGCAATCTCGACCAATTCGTGACCTGTGTGGGCACAGGAGGCGATCGAAAAATCCTGGTTACTGAAGACCTCCGGGTATTCAAACACCGTGCCTACCCATTTGCCGATATCACGCACATCCACCCAGTTGACAAGAAAGTCCGGATCATTGATGCCCGGTAGATTGTTTTCCTTGATCATCGTGCGCGACAGCTGCGTATCGCCACGGAACTGAGCCTGGTCGTTGTAATCCACCCTGTGCATGGCGTAGTAGTATGCCGGACGGTGAATGCATGTAACGTTGACGCCCTGGCCGCGCAGAAAATCAGAGATGCGCAGCTTCTGGTGTATCCACCAGGGCGCTGCCGGTGCGTTGTCGACGATACCGTTCACCTTGTCGGTCGGAAAAATCAGCGTAACGACGTGTCGGACACACGGGTTTTCTTTGAGGGCACCCAGCGCCGCCATAACCTGTCGCATAACAGCCGCCCGGCCGCCGGCAGGGTCCTTGCCGTGATTAGTGATCTTGCCCGCCTTTGACGTGTTGGCGGTGGTATACAGCACGACACCAGCGCAATCCCGGAAGGCCTCGGTCAGCAGCTCCTTCGAATTCATATCAACGCCGGCGTGCAGCGTAAGCAGACCTGGTCGTTCTGCCTCAGTGCGTTTCAGTAGGGCTTCCAGGCGTGCGGCGGCCTGCGTGCCCGGAGTGCGGTAGAGCGCCCGGACGCGGAACTTCCTTGTCTTGGTAAGCTCTTCGACGATGGCGTAGCATTCCCAGCCGGTCGAGCAGGTCACTGCAATTAATGGTAATTCAGCCGTCTGCTCTTGAATTGGCTCAGAAGGCTGCCTTTCGGCCTTGATCCGTAACACGGCGTCGATCATGCGCCGGTTCTTGTTCTTGATCGCTTGCTGCGCAAGTCTGACTGCGGAATCTCGGTCCATTATGTACTTACCATTGAAACGCCTGCAGCGATTCTAAGGCCTGACCGGACCGATCAAACCCTGATAGCGTAACAATGTGTAACGGAGAACGCGGATCGCCCAGCTTGCGCGGAGGACGTCGGCTAACCAGTCATACCAGCCAGCGCGCGCAGCGTGGCGTCGGTTACCAGGCGAAGCTGTTCATCGCGCGAGATGTAAGGCTCCCAGAGCTCCTCGTAGCCGCCGCCATTGAACGAGCCGAAGTACATATGAATACCACCCGAGATTGGCACCCAGGTGCTGTCGCCGGGGTACAGGTTGGCTGCCGCAGCGAATTTCTCAGGCGGCTCGCCTTCAGGCGTTGCGCGATGAATGTTCCACACATTCAAATTGGCATTCGAGAGATCGTTCGCCTGAGCCGGGAAAGAGTCCCAGAAAATCAGCCCGGCCAGACTGGATGGGTCACGATGCGCGTAGACACCCGCCATTGCACCGCCCATTGAATGGCCAATTATTGCCCAGGTTTTGATTTCCGGAAGCGCCGCCCTGACGTCGTCCGCACTAAAAGGCGCGAGAATCGACAAGTTCAGCGGCATGTCCACGCCGACTACGGTGTAACCCTTTGCGGCAAGCTCGCGCAGCACCGGAGCATAGCCGCGGATATCGCAGTTCGCCCCAGGGTAAACAATTACGCCAGTCGAACGGGGCGCTGCGCCCACGGGACGAAAAATCACCCAGTCCCCATCGTCATCGACAGATACCACCGCATCCGAGACCGTCGCTGCAAGCGCCTGCTCGGTGGGCTTGGCCATGTTGACCTGGCTCCAGATATAGAATCCAGAAAAAAACAGTAGAGGAATTGCGACGGCTGCGCCTAACAGAACTTTTATGAGCTTTTTCATGGCTTCACTTTGCCGCTAATTGGTGCTCCTGGGAACGCGCCGGATAGTAGACGATTGTCAGTCCACGCGAAAGCGAGATTAGGGAGCTGGCCCAACGCTAAAGCGGTGTGTAGCTGAAGGACTGACCACCCAGCGTAGCCTCGTACATCAGTCCGCCCTTAGCGAACACGAAGGTTGCCATGCTGCCATTCCAGCCACCTGTCGCGGCACCGCCCGGCGCGGAGTCGCTAGCCGATGCAGATGATCCAGTCGTGTTGAGCTTCGCTTGAGCCCCGGCGGTTACCACAACGGCACTGGCCTCCGCTCCGAAGGCGAATTTGCCGGTCGCAAACTCATCAAATGCGTCCTGGTTTTTAAACAAGATAATCTCGCTAAAGGCCACGCCGCCAAGCTGCAGACCAAGGCTTACCTGGCGCAATGACGTGTTGGCGACGTGTTGGCCACCGCGATATACCCGCCCCTTGCCATAGGCTCCGCCAACGCCGATGCCACCTTTGCCCACGCTCGGAAACAACGCGTAGCCGTAAGACTGATCCAGCATTGCAGAAATCTCAGCGCTACCGCTAAACTTCGCGAGCGCAGCGGCGTAATCATCGCTGTCCGCGGTCGCCGGGTTCATGGCTAATGCGGTCAACAAGACCCCAGTCAACCGTAAGATCCTCATAAACCAATTACTCCGTCGAAACCTTACTGCGTTGCCAGCGTATCAAGGTCAGCCGCCAACCCGAGCAGGCGCCGGCTAAAGCGGCCACGCTGCTTTTCATCCAGCGAGTTGATCACAGCTGCCAACATGGAAAACACGGTGGCAAAGTTTTCCGCAACCCTCCCACGATAGTCCTCACTATCAAGATCGTTCGGGTTCAGTGACATTGCCTGCAGCCGTATGCGAAATTCCTCAGGCGGCGGGCGCTCCAGCAGGAGGTCGCGAAATCTAGCCTGCCAGGCACGCCTGCCCTCCATCCATTCGGCGGCGTTGTCGTGCAGCTGGCCGACGTAGCCCGCGACAAGCTCGCGCTGATCCTTGCTGAGCCGGCCAGTGAAGCGCTGCAAATTCTTGATCGTCGCCTTCTGCCGGCGCCGCAGCCGATCCTCCGGCGTTGATCCGGCAAATTCCTCCCAAAGCTCGTCGTTGTTATCTCGCATGTTGCCGATCAATGACTCAACCTGCTCCGGGCTCAAGCCCGCCAGAAAGCCAGCAGCGTCTGGCGTGACCTGGATCAGAAACCCGTCCCAGTAGGCGACTAGCTCTTCGTAATGCGCCGCGAGCCTGTCAGGGTCGGCAGCATTGGCCGAGACATCGGCCTCCACGTTTCTTAGCCAGAGAACAACTCCGGGAAACTGTTCCTGCCGAACCCAATCCAGGTTGCGGCTAACAATCTCACGCAGACGCTGCTCCTGCTCGGCATTGAGGGAAAAGAAACTGTTCAGCCGCCAGGCGATAACCCAGTCGAGCTGATTGAATACGAATTTAGTCCCCAAACAGCCGGTCAGACCGAGGCTCAGCACAAACAGGACTAGCGCGCGGCGGATGCCTCTCGAACGCTGTGGCCGTAACAAGTCACGCAACGGAGGTTCGAACAGCCACGCAGTGTTCATTACCGGATATCAGTCGAAAGGGTGCCTGACAATAATATTCTCATCCCGGTCGGGGCCCGTAGAAATCATGTCGATCGGAATTCCGAGATGACTCCCAATGCGCTCCAGGTATTGCCGAGCTTCGGGCGGCAGCCTGTCCAAGCGAGCTACCCCAACGGTCGATGCCTGCCAGCCGGGCATCTCCTCATAAACAGGCTCGCAATCAACATAGCGATCGACATTGAGCGGCGGCGCGGTCAGCAGCTCACCGTCCAGACGGTAGCCGGTGCACAGCTTGATTGTTTCCAGCCCGTCGAGCACGTCGAGCTTGGTGATACACACTCCGGTTAGACCATTGTTGAGTGCCGCGCGGCGGAGCGCGACGACATCAAACCATCCGCAGCGTCGCGGACGCCCCGTGGTTGCACCGAACTCCGCACCAACGCGAGCCAGATGCCGGCCCATGTCGTCGAATAACTCCGTAGGAAAAGGCCCGGACCCAACGCGGGTGGTATAGGCCTTAATGACGCCCAGTACGTAGTCGAAAGACGTCAGACCAAGACCAGTGCCAGTGGCTGCCGCCCCGGCGGTGGTGTTCGAAGACGTAACGAAAGGGTAGGTGCCGTGATCTATATCCAGCAAGGTGCCCTGAGCGCCCTCAAAGAGCAGATTGTCGCCAGCCTCTCGCTTGCCGCCGAGATATCCAGGTACATCGATAATCAACGGACGAATGCGCTCGGCCAGCGCCAGGATCTCTGCTTGCGCCGAGGCGATATCAACGGGCTCGGCATTGTAATAATGCTCAAGCATAAAGTTGTGCAGCTCCATGGCGGCTCTGAGCCGGTGCGCGAATTTTTTCTCGTCGAACAGGTCCGATACCCGCAACGCCCGCCGCGCTACTTTGTCTTCGTAGGCGGGCCCAATACCGCGGCCGGTGGTGCCGATCGCTTCCTTGCCCCGCGCGGCTTCGCGAGCAAGATCCAAAGCGATATGCGTCGGCAAAATCAACGGACAGGCAGCGCTGATGCGCAAACGGGCATCAACCGAGACGCCGCGCGATTCCAGCTGAACGATCTCATCGACTAGTGCGGGCAAGTGAACGACAACGCCATTGCCGATCACGCAATCCACCTTATCGCGCAGAATGCCCGAGGGAATCAGGTGCAAGACCGTTTTCTCACCGCCGGTGATCAATGTATGCCCAGCGTTGTGGCCGCCCTGGAACCTCACCACGGCGCTCGCACGGTCGGTCAGCAGGTCGACGATCTTGCCTTTGCCCTCGTCGCCCCACTGAGCGCCAACTACTACAACGGTTCTACCCATGCGCCTCGATCCCAAGGTGAACTCACGCCGATCGGGTAATCAACAATAGCAACAGCCCCGCCAGCATCGATGCGAGACCCACCGTGCGCAGCCGGCCATCTGGAATCTGGGCGATCAGCAAAACGCTCCGACGCCACCCCGCCGGATTAAGGAACGGCAGCAGGCCCTCGAGCACTAAATACAACGCAAAGGCGGCAAGCAGATCACTCCAGTCCATTGGACACCACTAACTTCCCTGGCTGCGTGCCGCCGAGCGCTGGCTACTGCGGGTTTGCGTCCTTCAAATAACGCATGAAATCGTTTTCGGCGTCGATAACCAGCAGATCCTGCCCTTGACCCAACGAATTCTGGTACGCCTGCATGCTGCGGTAGAAAGAGTAGAACTCTTTGTTCTTGTTATACGCCTGCGCGTAGATGTTGGCTGCCTGAGCATCGCCCTCGCCCCGCATTTTCTCTGCGTCCCGATAGGCTTCGGCAAGAATCACGGTGCGCTCCCTATCGGCATTGGCCCGAATCTCCTCCGCGTTCTCCGCCCCCTCGGCGCGCAATTGCGCAGCGACCCGCGCGCGTTCCTGGCGCATGCGATTAAACACTGAATCGCTTACGTCCTCAGAGAACTCGATGCGCTTGACTCGCACATCCACAACGTCAATCCCGAAGCGCGCAGCCTCATTTTTCGCATTAGCGAGCATGGTGTCCATCAGATCCCGGCGCTCGGCCGAGACCACCTCGGGCACCGTGCGCTTGGCAAATTCCGCGCGGATACCGTCTTTGACAATTTCAAGCATTCGCTGGGCGGCCCGGTTCTCATCGCCACCCGTCGCCCGGTAGTAGTCCGCAACGTCGATGATCTGCCACTTGATAAAAAAATCGACGAACAGATTTTTCTTCTCGAAGGTCAGAAACAGCTCCTGCGGGTTATTGATGGTCAGGACCCGGTTCGGATAAAAGATGACGTTGTTCGCAATCGGCACTTTGAAGTGCAGACCAGGCTCGATATTCGAATCGACGATCTCACCGAAACGGAACTTGATGGCGTGCTCACGCTCATCGACGGTATAGATGGTCATGCTGACGACGATCAGCGCCAGCACGAGGATTACTGAAAAGCCGCGAAAGTTCATTGCCGGTTACCTCGCGTGCGCAGACCCTCCCGCTGACTGCGGAAGGATGTTCCGGAATTGACCGATGGCGGGACCGGCGGTGCGCTGCTGTTGCTGCTGCCCGAATTGCCTGCCGAGGAGCCGCGCTGCTCGAGCAGCTTATCCACGGGCAGGTAGACAAGATTGCCGCTGCCGTCGGTGTCCATGAACACCTTGCTCGAGCTGCCATAAACACTCTCGATGGCCTCGATATACAGGCGCTCTCGCGTAACCGCAGGCGCCTCCTCATACTCCTTCAGCAGCTGCTCGAAGCGGGACGCCTCACCTTCTGCGTCGGCTACAACGCGGGACTTGTACGCTTCTGCGTCCTGCAAACGGCGCACTGCTTCACCACGCGCCTTGGGCAGAATGTCGTTGGCGTACGACTGGGCCTCGAATGCCAGCCGTTCGCGATCCTCGCGCGCCTTAATTGCGTCCTGCACCGCCGCCTCAACCTGGCGCGGAAAGTTTGTGTCCTGCAGGTTCACTTTTGTTACAACGATGCCGGCCTCGTATTCATCGAGTGCCTGCTGGATTAGCTTCTCCGTCTCGAGCGCAATCTCCGCGCGGCCCTCCAGTAGCACAAAGTCGGCGTCGTTCTTGCCGACAACCTCGCGAATCGCGCTCTCACTGACATCGCTCAGGGTGTCGTTCGGGTCGCGCACCTGGAAAAGGTAGGCGACCGGATCCGCCTTCTGGAACTGGACTACGAGATCGACTTCGACGATGTTTTCATCAGCAGTCAGCATGACCGTTTTCTGGCTAAACGGCGTGATCTCGGTGACATTGACCTTCTCTACCGTTTCGATCGGAAAAGGCATATGCCATCGCAGTCCTGGCTGAGTCGTCTGCGTGTAAGCACCAAACCTGAGTTCCACGCCGCGCTCTGCGTCGTTCACTCGATACAGGCCGGTGGCACCCCAACCGAGCAGCAACAAGATACCCAGCACGATCAAAGCAGAACTGCCGCCCCCGGAACTATCCCGGCCGCCGCGATTGCCTCCCCCGCCAAACAAATCGCCAAGCCGCTTCTGCCAGTCGCGGACAATCTTGTCGAGATCAGGCGGCCCGTCATTGCCACCACGATCCCAAGGATTCTTGCCATTGCCGGATTCATTCCAGGCCATTTTCTGTGGTCCCGATTGGTTCATGTCAATTAGCCGAGCGCGCCGTATGGTCTGGCGGCTCCGCTGCTGCAAAAGAGAGATTTTCGCGCCGCCGCAACGACTCGTAGTCTCGGCGATCGAGTTCAACATCCAGCCGCCAGCCGCCGTCCGCCAATTCGGTTTCGCTTAACACCTGCGCCCGGTTATAAAGCAGCGACCTTAAGCGGCCCTCGCTTATATCAAGCCGCACAGTGCCTCGAACTATATCCTGATGCAGGTACTGGGCAACGACACCCAGCAACACATCAACGCCGGCGCCCGTAGCGGCCGATAGCCAGACACGACGGGGCATACCCGTATCCGCGTGATCTACCCGTGGATCGGCGCCGAGTATATCAGCCTTGTTAAACACCTGGACCAGGGGCAGGTGGTCCGCGCCGATTTCGTGCAGGACGTCCTCAACGTCCGCAATCCGCTTATCCCGGGCCGGGTCGCTCGCATCGATGACATGCAGCAACAAACGGGCACCTCGCGTCTCCTCCAGGGTTGACTGAAACGCCGCGACGAGCTCGTGTGGCAAATCACTCACAAAACCCACCGTGTCTGCCAGCACACATTCCGCACCCGCGGGGAGCTCCAGGCGCCGTAGTGTCGGATCGAGTGTTGCGAACAGCTGATCGGCCACCATCACATCGGCCGACGTCAGGCGGTTAAACAAGGTGGATTTGCCCGCATTGGTATAGCCCACAAGCGACACGGTGGGCATAGATTGCTTGCGCCGCTGTGCGCGCCCGAGATCACGGCGGCTCGCCAGCCGGCTCATGCGGCCTTTTAGCTGACGCAGGCGCTGACCAATCAGCCGGCGATCTGTCTCCAACTGCGTCTCACCCGGTCCGCGCAGCCCGATGCCGCCTTTTTGCCGCTCAAGGTGAGTCCAGCCACGAACGAGGCGTGTCGATAAATGTTCAAGCTGAGCCAACTCGACCTGCAGCTTGCCCTCAAAAGTCCGGGCGCGTAGCGCAAAGATATCCAGAATCAGGCCAGCGCGGTCGATCACTCTAAGCTGCAAAGCGCGCTCGAGGTTCCGTTCCTGCCCCGGAGTGAGGCTGTGATTGACGAGAATCAGGCTGGCGCAGGTCTCTTCAGCCAGCGCGCGCAGCTCGTCGAGCTTGCCGCGGCCAATCAGGTGTCTCGGATTGGGGCTGCGCAGAGGACATACAAGCCTGCCGGCCAGCTCTGCGCCGGCCGCAACCGCGAGGGACTCAAACTCGGTCCTGGCGTCTTGACCCGGCGCGCCGCCAATCCCTATATGAACCGCGATTGCCTTTTCGCCGCCCTCGGGGCGCTCAAACACTCTCGCTCCTTGCCCGGCGCACTAACCGCTGCTTGTTACCAGCTGGCCGGGCCCCGCTCATTCTTCTCCGTCGTCGTCACCCGCAGGCAGGCGCACGTTTCGCGAAGGCACCACCGTAGAGATAGCGTGCTTGTAGACCATCTGGTTAACGCTGTTCTTAAGCAGCACGACAAACTGATCGAAGGAATCAACCGTGCCCTGCAACTTGATACCGTTGACCAGGTAAATGGAGACAGGCACTTTCTCTTTGCGAAGCGCGTTTAAAAATGGGTCCTGCAGAATCTGACCTTTGGCCATGTTCGACTCCTGGGCTTGGCGTTTTATTGTTTCTTGTTCTGTTGGAGATGACTGGCCCACGGACGGTTAAGGTCCTGGAGGCTGCGCACGCGCCGATTCTAGCCCCTGCCGGAAGAATTTGCACCAGACTCAAGCACCTGCCGGGCCGCCTTCAGCAAGGGCTGCACTGTTTCGCTGCTCGACATGCGCAGCGGTGAGAACTGAGGCTCGCCACGCAGCCAGGTCATCTGTCGCTTGGCATAGCGGCGAGTCGCAACAATCGCCCGCTGCACGGCTTCATCAAATTGAAGATGTCCGTCGAGATGCTGCCAGATCTGCCGGTAGCCAAGGGCTCTGGCTGACGGAAGATCAGCCTGCATGCCTGGCATGGCACGCAAGCGCTCCACCTCTTCGACCAGGCCATCCGCGAGCATCTGTTCGAAACGCTCTGCGATTCGGCTGCGTAACGTATTGCGATCGTCGGGCAGCAATGCAAAACAGCGGCATTGGACAACACCCTTGGCGGGCGTCGCCCGCAGTAACTGGGTTTGTGTCTGGCCAGTCAGCTGGTAGATCTCCAGCGAGCGCTGAATCCGCTGACGGTCATTCGGTTCAATGCGGGCAGCGGCGGTCGGGTCGATCTTCTTCAGTTCTGCATGAAGCGCGGGCCATCCCATCCGCGCGGCACGTTCATCGAGCGCGGCGCGAGATGCTGCATCGCCCAGGGGCAACGGTGCCAAACCACTCAGCAAAGCCCGGAAGTACAGCAATGTGCCGCCGATCAACACCGGGACTCGATTGCGCGCGCGAATGGCTTTGATCAACGCTTCTGCGTCCTGGGCAAATCTGCCGGCTGAGTAGGTCTGTGTGGGATCGCGGATATCAATCAGGTGGTGAGGGACCTGTGACCGCATTGCCAATGAGGGTTTCGCAGTGCCGATATCCATACTGCGGTAAATCATGGCCGAATCGACGCTGATGATTTCGATCGGCAACTGACCGGCGAGATCGAAAGATAACTGGGTCTTCCCGGTAGCCGTTGGCCCTGCCAGGCACAGTGCGCGCGGAGGTTCGGTCACAGCGGTTCCGTTGGCGAGGATGCGAAGTGTTTAACCGGACCTTAACGACCGCGGGCAAACAACCGATCCAGCTCCTGCATATCCAAGACAGTCCAGGTCGGCCGGCCGTGATTACATTGATCACTCCGCTCCGTGGCTTCCATGTCGCGCAGCAGGGAATTCATCTCGGCCAGGGAAAGTGAACGATTAGCCCGTACCGCAGCGTGACAGGCCATCGATGCCAGTACCTCATCAACGCGATCACTGAGACGCTTTGCCCCCAGGGATTCGCTTAGATCACTAATCAAATCTCGCACCAGCGAGGCAGCGTCGGCACCCGCAAGCAGCACTGGCATCTCACGCAGCGTAATCTGCGCAGGGCCGGTCCGGTCAATCACCAGACCAAATGCCCCTAACGAATCTTTGTCCGCCTCAATCTGCTCTGCCTCACTTTCACTGACGGCGATGTCGAGCGGCACCAGCAGTGGCTGGCGCTGCAGGCCCTGCTCGCCCAGCGCCTGCTTCATGCGCTCATAGGTCACCCGCTCATGTGCGGCATGCGCATCGACGATCACCAGGCCATCGGAGTTTTCCGCAAGGATGAAAGCGCCGTGCAGATGCGCTAGCGCAAACCCAAGCGGCGGCGCGGCCGTGCCCTGCTCGGCATCACCTGCAGCAACCTGAGCAGACTGAGGCTGGCGCAGCCCATCGTAGGCAGCGCGTTGTTCGGCAAGTGCTTCGCGATGCAGTTGAAAGCCACGCTGCGCGTCAGGCGGGTAGCTGCCGACCCGGGCCGGCTCACGCAAAGTCGCCGCCCGGGACGGCGTAGCAGGCCCGCCTGCCCGCGTGTGCTCCAAAGCAGCGTCAATCGAGCGACGAATAAAGTCGTGCACGGCGCGACTGTCGCGGAAGCGGACTTCCTGCTTAGCCGGATGCGCGTTGACGTCAACCAGCTCTGGATCCATATCAAGAAATAGCACGAAGGCCGGATGCCGGCCGTGAAATAACACGTCGGCATACGCTGAGCGAATTGCGTGCGCAACCAGCTTGTCGCGCAGCGTGCGGCCATTCAGCACAAAGTGCTGCAGATCTGGCTGCGCGCGCGAGTAGGTTGGGTGGGCAAGCCAGCCACTGAGGCTAAGTCCCGAATCCTCGCGCTCGACGTATAGCGCACTATCTACAAATTCGGTGCCCAGCAGCCTGGCGAGTCGCCGGGCCTGCGCTTCACGATCAACGGCCGCCGGCAAATCAAACACGAGACGGCGGTTATGCGTGAGCCGAACAGCCGTGCTGAATCGGCTTAGCGCCAGTCTCGCCACAGCTTTTTGCACGTGGCTGAATTCGGTGCGCTCTGTTTTCATGAACCGGCGACGCGCGGGCGTATTGAAGAACAGGTCACGCACCGCGACACTGGTGCCGCGCGGATGCGGCGAGGGTTTAGGCGGGTCGATTGACCCGTTCGCCGCGGCAACAGACCAGGCGGTGTGCTCGTTGGTAGGCCGCGATGTGAGCTCCAATCGAGACACTGACGCGATACTCGGCAACGCCTCACCACGAAAGCCCAAAGAACCAATGCGCGTCAGGTCGTCCAGCTCACTGATCTTACTGGTCGCATGCCGCGCCAGCGCGAGGGTCAGCTCATCCCGAGGTATGCCAACACCATCATCGCGCACCCGCAGTAACCGCAGGCCGCCACCCTCCACCTCGAGCTCGATCTGTCGCGCACCGGCATCCAGGCTGTTCTCGAACAGTTCCTTAATTACCGATGCCGGGCGCTCGACAACTTCGCCGGCGGCAATTTGATTAACAAGCTGGGGCGGCAGTTCGCGAATCGCCATGCCGCGATTCTTTCAGAATGCCGGCGGCGGTGGCAATGCGGCGGGCGGTATGCGTCCCTGTGGTGGCTTTAGATATCCTGCGACGCTGGAATCTTCAGCACCTGGCCAACGCGAATGCGGTCGCCAGCGATTCCGTTGACCGAACGGATGCGGCGCACGCTTGTCTGGTAGCGCTGGGCAATCTCGCTCAAAGTATCGCCGCGGCGAATCACATACTGCCGGCCGACGGGCTTGGCACCCCGGGCGGCCAGCGCTGCAACTCGCGTGTCCGGGGGCGGATTGGCATAGAAATACTCACGAATACCAACCAGGATGGCGTCCGCAAGTCTCTGCTGATAACGCGTGCTGACGAGATTCTTCTCATCTTGCGGGTTAGAGATAAACGCGGTCTCGATCAGCAGCGAAGGCACATCGGGTGACTTCAGCACCAGGAAAGGTGCCTGCTGAACCGTCCGTTTACGCAAGTGAGCGAACTCTCCCAGCTCGGCAAGAATTGATTCGCCTACGTCAATGCTTGCGCTCAATGACGCGTTCTGTGACAGGTCAACCAGCACGGAAGCCAGTGTGGGATCCTTATCCATCAGACCAACGTCGCCGATCTGCGCCGAGGCATTCTGACGCTGAGCCAGCATTAGCGAAGCCTCATCGCTGGCGCCTTTTGCGGACAGCACATAAACCGTAGTGCCCCGCACGCGCCGGTCACGAAACGCATCGGCATGAATCGATATGAACAAATCGGCACTGGCATCCCTGGCGCGCACCATGCGCTCGCGCAGCGGTAAGAACTCATCCCGATCGCGCGTAAGCACCGCACGCATCCCGTCTTCCGCATCCAGTGCCGCGGCCAAACGGCGGCCAATCTGGAGATTCACATGTTTCTCGCGTGTGCCCGCCTGACCGGCCGCACCAGGATCTCGCCCGCCATGCCCCGGATCCACCACAACGACGAGTTCTCGTTGCTCCGGGCCTGGAATCGGGGCTGGTGTGGGAGCGGGCTCGGAGGCTGCCGGAGCAGGGAGCTCAGCTGCCTCGACCCTCTCTTCCGGTGGCGGACTCGCAGCGATGATGGGCGCTGAAGGCGCGCTGTTCAGTGCTACCAGGTCCACCACCAGCCGATGCCCGTAGCGGCCGTCCGGCGGGAGCACGAAACTTGTCGGGCGCAAAGGCTGATTGAGATCAAGCACGATCCGCGTTGACCCGTCAGCGCGGTTCGCACCACGGATCTTGCGCACCGCCCCAACTCCCGCGGGCAGAGGCTGCGCCGATCGCGCAAACCGGCCCGGGCGCAGGTCGATAACGACCCGATGGGGATTGGCGAGCGTAAATACCTTGTGGTCAAGGGCCCGGCTAAGGTCGATGGCCAGCCGGGTCTGCTGATCGCGAGCCGCGATCCGCACATTCTCGATCTGGGCAGGCGCTGCTAACGCGGGCCAGCCGAGCAGGCACAGCCCGAACGCCACTGTCAGCCGCTGCCAGTCTCGTATGCCGGCGATCACATCAAGATTCCCCTGCAGACCCCACACTAACCCAAGGCATGGGGCTTTTCCTGATGAAAATTATATATCTAGAAAGTATTTCTACAAGGGAAATTTAAAGTGGTCTGTCAGCAGGCGCCAGCCCAACGCTGTGTCGCCTGACAGCTCAACGGATCGCCCGTCAGCTGTCACGTTGAGATGGATACGCAGATCCGCAGCGGGGATCTGCTGAGCGCCCCGTTCCGGCCACTCGATGAGCAGCATTGCTCCCGCATCGAGGTACTCGTCAAGCGCCAGGGCGCCGGCCTCTGACGGCGACTGCAGCCGGTAGAGATCGGTATGAATCACCTCACCACGCTTGAGCGCATAGGGCTCCACCAGCGTGTAGGTGGGACTCGGCACCCGCGCCCGGTGTCCCAGCCCGCGCAACAGCCCCCTCACCAGCGTCGTCTTGCCTGCGCCAAGTTCGCCGGTGAGCCAGATGCACAAGCTGCCCAATGGTAATGCTCGGGCAAGCGCTCTGCCGCAGGTGTCGGTTGCCTGCGCGTCCGCGAGCTTGAGCTTCAGGGGTTCAGGCACGCGCGCAGACCATTCAGTACGTCGCTGGCAATCAGGCCACGCTGGCCGTCCACCGCTGCTGCATCGCCCGCCCGGGCATGCGCCCAAACAGCCGCTGCCACCACGTCGTGAGGCGAGGCGGCGGGAAACTGCGCCAGCAATCCAGCGATGGTCCCCGTCAGCACATCGCCCATGCCGGCGGTGGCCATGCCCGGATTGCCGGCATCCACCAGCCAGGGGACCCGTCCAGCCTGGCCAATCAAACTGCCGCTTCCCTTCAGGACGCCGACGCCACCATAGCGCTCCTGGAGCCCGAGCAGAGCCGCGAGGCGGTCCGCCTGAACGTCAGCTGAACTCAAGCTCAATAGCCGGCCGGCCTCACCTGGATGCGGCGTCAGCACCCAATCAGCTGAATGGCGCGGCGACGCCGCGAGGAGATTGAGTGCGTCCGCATCCACAACCGTCGGCTTGCCGGCTGCCAACGTGCGTTCCAGTAGCGCTTGCGACCAGCGATCGGTTCCAAGGCCGGGTCCTATAGCGATTACGGTCGCGCGGGCAATCGGCTGATCGAGGTCCGCAGCCTGCTCCACACCGATGACCATGAGCTCCGGGCGGGCGGAACAAATGGTCGCCACGTTCTTTGGCCGTGTGGCTACGGTTACCAGCCCCGCGCCAGCCCGCAGCGACGCCTCACCGGCAAGGCGAGCAGCGCCGGGCATTGCCTCGTTGCCACCGACAACGAGCACATGCCCATGCGCCCCTTTGTGCGCGGTCGCCGGACGCGAAGGCAACCAGCCTGCGACCTGAGCCTCAGTTACAAGCGCTGCGACCGGCAACCCAACATTGAGTGCGCCAGTATCCACGCCGAGCTCGGCGAAGACCACATCGCCGGCGCAGTCAGGGCCCGAGCCCAGGTAGAGGCCTGACTTGCGGCCGATGAATGTGACCGTACAGTCAGCCTCAACCGCGGCGCCCATCACGCGGCCCGTTTCCCCATGCAATCCGCTGGGCAAGTCGACTGCAATAGTCGGTGCGACGGAATTGTTTACAGCAGAGATGGCGTCTTGCCAGGAACCACTTACGTCACGGGTGAGCCCGGTGCCGAGCAAGGCATCAATCAGCAGGTCCGCGTCGTGGACCAGCCGCGGCTGAAAAGGCTCAATGGCGCCCCCGGAGTCTTGCCATCTCGCCGCCGCCAGCGCCGCATCGCCGTTGAGTTCGTCGGCATTGGCGAGCGCCACCACACCTACGTCAAGCCCGGCCTCTCTCGCCAACACCGCAATCAAATAGCCGTCGCCCGCGTTGTTGCCTGCGCCGCACAGCACCCGCCAGCGCCGCGACTTCGGGTAGCGAGACTGCGCAACGTTGAAGACGGACTCTGCGGCACGCTGCATCAACTCAGAGCCGGTAACGCCCTGACGGGCAATGGCCAATCGATCCAGTTCGCGAACTTGCGCGGGCGTAAACAGCAAACTGTCTGGGCTGTTCATTGCGGCAATTATACTGAGCCACCTGTGTGCCCACCGTTATCGCAATCAAGATGCACCAAAATTCCCTCTCCGCCGATGAGCTCTCTGAGCTCGCCAGCAATATCCGTGCTTGGGGCGCCGAGCTGGGTTTCCAGCAGATCGGCATTGCCGATATCGACCTGGCCGAGACCGAATTGCGACTTGAGGAATGGCTGGCGAGGGGCTTTCATGGCGAGATGACTTACATGTCGCGTCACGGCACCCGCCGAACGCGGCCAAGCGAATTAATCCAAGGGACCTGCAGGGTAATTTGCGCCCGCATGAACCACCTGCCCGCAGGTGCCCACCCACCCGAGTCAGCACTGGCAGACAAGAACAAGGCATACGTCGCCCGCTACGCACTCGGACGCGACTACCACAAGCTGCTCCGGCGCAGACTGCAGCAGCTCAGCGAGCGCGTTACCGCAGCTGCCGGCGAATGGGGCTACCGTGTCTTTGTCGATAGCGGCCCGGTCATGGAAAAGCCGCTTGCGGCAAAAGCCGGTCTCGGCTGGCAGGGCAAGCACAGTAATTTACTTAACCGTGAAGCCGGTTCGTGGTTCATGCTGGGCACTATTTATACGGATCTGCCGCTGCCAGTAGATGCGCCGGTGACCAACCATTGCGGTAGCTGCACAGCCTGTATTGACGTGTGTCCGACCGGAGCCATCGTGGCGCCTTATGTCGTCGATGCGCGACGCTGCATTTCGTACCTGACGATCGAACTACGTGGTTCCATCCCGGAAGACCTGCGACCCGACTTGGGCAACCGCGTTTTCGGCTGCGATGATTGCCAGCTACATTGCCCCTGGAACAAGTACGCGCACACGAGTGACGAGACGGATTTTTCGCCCCGCCATGGCCTGGACTCAGCGACGTTGCTCAGTCTGTTCGCATGGGATGAGGCAACCTGGGAGAAGCGCACGCGAGGCAGTGCACTGCGCCGCCCGGGCTACGACGGCTGGCTTCGCAACCTGGCCGTCGCGCTGGGCAACGCACCGCCCAGTCAGGAAATCTGCGCCGCCTTAACCGGTCGCCGCGCATCAGTCCCCCCAATGGTCCAGGAGCACATCGACTGGGCGCTGCGGCGTCAACTGGAAAAGAGCCCGGCGTAAGCAACGCATCGGGCGGCAGGCACGGCCAGCGGTCAAAGGGCCGTCAGATCGACCTGCAGGTTGTCTATCAGGCGGGCCGCACCGCACTGCGCTGCTGCCATGACGACAAGCTGGCTGTCCGCGTCTTTGGGGGCCGCCAGCGTTTCCGCGGTTAGTATCTCGAAGTACTCAGGTACCAGACCGGCAGCAGCCAACCCGGCACGCCCCGCCGCCGCCAGCTCGGCATAGTTCCGCTCCCCGTCTTCCAGGCGCGCGGCGCAGTCTTTCAGTGCACCAAACAATGCTGGCGCGCGGGCCCGATCAGCCGTGGACAGGTAGTGGTTCCTCGAACTCAGCGCGAGCCCGTCGTTATGCCGAACTGTCGCGGCATCGACAATGCGTACGCTCAGGTGCAGGTCCGCGACCATCCGCCGAATAATTTGCAGCTGCTGGAAGTCTTTCTGGCCAAAAACAGCAAAATCCGGGCGGACCATGTTGAGCAGCCGGCACACAACGGACGTGACCCCATCGAAGTGCCCGGGACGCCCGGCGCCACACAAAATATCCGAGAGCGCGGGCACGCGAACCTCCGTCATGCCATTCACGCCATATGGGTAGACTTCTGCGTCATCCGGCACGAATAGCAGATCAACGCCCGCCTGCGATGCCGCCGCCGTATCTGCCTCCAGCGTGCGTGGGTAGCGGTCGAGATCTTCGCCCGCACCGAACTGTGTCGGATTGACATACACCGATAGCACAATGCGGGACGCCTGACGCCGAGCCTCCTCAACGAGCGATAGATGGCCCGCGTGCAGATTGCCCATGGTCGGTACGAGCGCAACCCGTTGCCCGGCAGCATACCAGCCCTCGACACAGGCCCTCAGCTCGGCGGCGGAGTTAATGACCTGCATGATCAGCGAATCGTCGCGCGCCGCAGTGCGCGCTGATCAGGAGAAACAGTGCTCGGCGCCCGGGTAGCTGCGGTTCTTTACCGCAGCGACATAGGCCGCGCAGGCTTCGGCGAGCGAGTCGGCCTCGGCCATATAGTTTTTCACGAAACGGGGCAATCGGCCCTGCGTGACCCCCAGCACGTCGTAGAGCACCAAAATCTGGCCATCCACTCCCGGCCCGGCGCCAATGCCAATCACAGGCACCGATACGGTATCGCGAATAGTGGCGCCCACTTCATTCGGTACGCATTCCAGCAGCAACACGTCGGCCCCCGCTCCCTGCAGCGCCAGCGCATCGTCCAGCATTCGCTGGGCATCGTTGTCATTGCGGCCCTGCACCTTGAAGCCACCAATCTTGTGTACCGACTGTGGCCGCAGGCCCAGATGCGCGCAGACCGGTATATCGTGCTGCGTGAGGTGCTCGACGATGCGCACCTGGCCTGCTGCACCCTCCAGCTTGACCATCATCGCCCCACCTTCCTGCATCAGGCGAACCGCGCTATCCAAAGCCTGGTTGGGATTCCGGTAACTCATAAAGGGCATGTCGGCCACCAGAAACGCGCGGCGCAGGCCGCGTGATACCAGCTGGGTGTGATACACCATGTCGTCGACCGTAACCGGTACCGTGGTGTCACGCCCCTGAACCACCATCCCTAAGGAATCGCCAACCAGCACCAGGTCCGTGCCCGCTTCGTCAACCAGACGCGCGAAACTTGCGTCATAAGCAGTCAGGCAGGCGATGGGTTCACCCGCTGCCTTCATGTCCGCCAGGGTGGAAACATTGACCGGCGGGGAGCTCATGCCCCGCTCCTGTAGCTGCTTGTACATTGCTCAGGCCAGCGCCGATATCACCGGGTTAAAGAAGTGCCGGCCACTGCGCACACGATTGATCTCTGCCAGCAGCATCTCGAAGTGCGTTTCGTTGCTAATGGGATCGATAGTGGCTGCATTGACGATGAGTAAAGGGGCCGCGTCGTAATCATAAAAGAACTGAGAGTATGCTTCTGCCAGGCGCTCCAGGTAGTGCCGACCAATTTTCTGCTCATAGTCAATGCCGCGCTGGGCAATCCTGAACAGCAGCGTATCGACCGGCGCCTGCAGGTAAATGACCAGATCAGGCGCAGGAGAATCAACATCCAGTGATGCGTAGACGCGGTCGTACAAAGACAGCTCGTGCCGGTCGAGATTCACTTCCGCGAATAGTCGATCCTTCTCCAACATAAAGTCGGCGATTCGCACGTCGCTGAAGATCGTAGCCTGCCGAAGATCTTCAATCTGTTGCACTCGCTGGAACAAAAAGAACAGCTGCGTTGGCAAGGCTGCGCCGCGGGGATCTCGGTAAAACCGCTCCAAAAACGGATTTGCTGCAGCACCTTCCAGCAACAGCTCACCATCCAGCTCTTCCGCAAGCCGCCGTGCCAGGCTGGTCTTGCCCACACCAATCGGTCCCTCAATTGCAATGAAGCGGGCTTCGGCCATGCGATATCTTTGTTATTGGTTTTCTCATGCGTCACGAATCGGCGATAGCCAAGAGCCCCTCGCGATCGCAACTCTGCGCAGCAACCGACAGTGACCGGATACCCGGTATGCACAAGTGCTCGGCAACTTCGTGCAGCGGCAACAATACAAAATTTCTCTCCGGAATGCCCGGATGCGGCACGTTCAATTCGTCGTCACTTATCGTCGCCAGGCCGTAAGTCAATAAATCCAGATCGAGACAGCGCGACGCCCACCGCGCCTCTTTGCTCCGGTCTCGACCGGCGGCACGCTCGAGCGCCTGGAGCTCATTCAATAGCTCCCGGGGCTTCAGACGCGTCAGCAGCCCTGCAACCGCGTTGACATAGTCCGGTTGATCCAGGCCGCCCATCGGCGGGTTCTGATACAGGCTGGAGCGAATCAAACAGCGCGTCTCAGGCAGGCGGTCAAGCTGGCCGAGTGCCATGCGCACCTGTTCTGCCGGCCCCTCAAGGTTACTGCCAACCCCCACCCAGGCCGATACCCAACGCTGCATAGAAAACTCTTTGTCGAGCCGATGCTGATCGGTCATGTAGCGCGTCAGTTGGCGGGTGCCGCTCCCGGCTGGCGGGACGAACGACGACGGCGCCGCCGCTTACGCCCGCGGTTGCCGCGGTCGTCGTGCCTTTGCGGCGACTCAGACTGAGCCTCGTCCCAATAATCGACTGTGCCGCCGTCAACCTCCCCGATTGCGGCACGCAGGACGAGCAAATCGTAAGCCGCGCGAAACCGCTTGTGCTCGACAAGCCGGGCCCTGCCGCGGGCCCCGGTCTTCTGCAGCCTGGGCTGCAGCTGCAGCACTTCGCGCATCGGCAGGCTGTAACGCCTGGGCATAGCAATGCGCTGGGTTTGCTCCGAGCTGATCTCTGCAACTGCCAGCTGCAGCGCGTGGCGATCACTGCAGTCTTCCCGCTCGGCAATGCGCCGCGCGCGGCTGACAGCCGGGTGCCACAGGAACACCGCAAACAAGAACATTGGGGTGATAGGTCGATCTTCCCGGACCCGCTTGTCAGTGTTCTTCAGTGCCGCCTCGACCAGAGCCTCGCAGCAGTGATTCCCGTCGGCGAACTCGGCAAAGGTGGCAGGAAAGAGATGCTCAAACAACCCCAGTCGGCGCAGCGCTTGATAGCTCGCCAGTGCATGACCGGTTTGAAAGAGCTTCAGAAACTCATCGAATAAGCGCGCCGGCGGAACATCGTCTATGAGCGAAGCCATCTGCGGAATCGGCTCAGCGGCGCTGGGATGCACGTCGAGCTCAAGCTTGGCAGACAGGCGCGCTGCGCGCAGCATTCTGACAGGGTCCTCGCGGTAGCGGCGTTCTGCGTCACCAATCAGGCGAAGCGTGCGCGCGTCAACATCGTCGACCCC
This sequence comes from Gammaproteobacteria bacterium, assembly GCA_028285245.1. GTDB lineage: Bacteria > Pseudomonadota > Gammaproteobacteria > Steroidobacterales > J054. The sequence continues at coordinate 58,383 of JANQPY010000014.1, forward strand.
ACCGGTGAAGTCCCAGATCGAGTAGTCCGCGATGTTGTAGTACAGCGCATTGGCCGTGAAATCGCGGCGCATTGCGTCTTCTTCGATGCTACCCCAGGCGTTGTCAGCAATAATGCGCCCCGACTGGTGCACCACATGATCCTCCTCGCGGCTGCCGGTAATCTCCGTGTTGCCGGTACCTCGAAACGTGGCAACCTCAATGATCTCGCGTGAAAAACGCACGTGAGCAAGCCGGAACCTCCGGCCGATGAGGCGGCAATTGGAGAACAACGCCCGCACCTCTTCCGGGCGAGCGTCCGTCGCGATATCGAAGTCCTTGGGACTCAATCCCAGCAGCAGGTCACGAACACCGCCGCCAACCAGGAATGCCTGGTAGCCCGCATCCTTGAGGCGGTACAAAACCTTCAGTGCATTCTTGGAAATGTTCGCCCGGGAGATCGGATGGTCGGGCCGGGGGATTATAAGAGGCTGCGGTAAATCGGCTTTCCGTGATTCAGTCAAACAATGCTACCCGTCAGTGGGAACTGACTTGTGAGGAGTAATCAGCGACTTATAATAGCAGGGCTTTGTCGCTGCCGGCATTGCTCAATGCGCACGCTCCCTTCGTCTAGCGGTTAGGACGCGGCCCTCTCAAGGCTGAAACACGAGTTCGATTCTCGTAGGGAGCGCCAAATTATGATCATGACCCCCCTCCCACCCGCCGGACTGTTTCGCCGGATCGCCGCGGGGGTCTACGATTTATTGCTGCTGGCCGCGCTGCTCATGCTGGCAGGCTTCGGTGCGGTGGCGCTTCTGGACGGCAATCCGGTACCGCCGGGCAGCCTGTCATTTCAACTTTCCGTGTTGCTCGTGGCTGGCGGCTTCTACGTAGGCTTCTGGCACCGCGGCGGCCAAACCTTGGGCATGGCGGCCTGGCGGCTCCGCGTTGAAACCCATACAGGCAATACGCCAGACATTGGCACCTGCGTACGCCGTTTCTTAGGGCTGCTCTTGTCACTCATACCGCTGGGCGCCGGAATCTGGTGGATGCTGTTCGACGTGCAACGGCAAACCTGGCATGACCGACTAAGCGGCACGCGCGTCGTATTGCTACCGAAACGCAAGTAGGTCACGAACCGCTAGCGCGCCCTTGCCAGCATGGCCCAGGCAACCAGTGACAAAAGCACGGTTGGTCCCGCCGCTACCAGCCAGGGCGCGATGCCAAAAACGGCACCGCCATCGGCGAGTGTCTGGCTGCCCAGAAAATAGGCCAGACCAATAATCACGCCGACGAGCATGCGGCTACTGGTACCCGAGGATCGCAGTGACCCAAAACTGAACGGCAGCGCGAGCACGCACATAGGCACTACCGCCAACGCCTGCGCAAGCCGAGCCCAGTAGTTAATTTCGTAGCGGCGTGAATCGAGGTCATTGGCACGCAAATAACGAACGTAACGCCAAAGCCGCTCGCCGGTCAGTGTGCTGGGTCTGACCTGCATCAGCGACAGCAGTTCGGAACTCAGGTTCTTAGGTTCCAGGAGCTGGGGAACGCTGTAGACACTGACGCGGTCACTTTCGAAGCGCGTCTCCGCAAAATTGTTGAGAACCCAGTCACGTTCGTTCGCGGCCGACACATCCACGCTGCTTGCGTGCGAGACGGCGATTAAAGCGCCGTCCCGTACTCGATACATCAGCACACCACCATAGCTTAGGTTCTCATCCGGTGTGCCCAAATGAATAAATGCATCGCCATCCCGAACCCAGGCAGCGCCGCTGGCGCGCGCACCGCTCTGCCCTTTGCGCGCCAGGGTTCGGTACTGACGCCCGTAACCCTCGAGCGAGGGCCCGATAAACTCGCCCAGCGCGAGCGTGACAAGGCCGAACACAACGCCCGTGGCTCCAACTGCCACCGCCAGCCGGCCGCTGGAAATTCCGGCCGCCCTCAACACGATGATCTCGCTGTGACTCGCAAGTGCCCCAAGCGCCAGCAGCGCGCCCAGCAATGCCGCCATCGGCATGATCACGTAGGCGCGCGCGGGTATCTTGAGAATTACATAGTAGAAAGCCTGCGGCAGACCGTAGGTCCCTTCACCGAGGTTATCGAGCTCGCCGATCAGCTCAATGAAGCTCGTCAGGCCAAGGAGGACGAGCAAAACGAGCAACACCCGGGCAGCGATGCTGCGGAACAGGTAACCCCGGATGATTCTCATGCAACCGAGCCCCGCCGTCGGTAGCCCCGCTGCTGGCGCGCCACGAGATACAGGCCCGCAACCGCAAACAATGCGTGAACCCACCAAAGACCAAGCCAAACTGGCACGTCTTCGCGCTCTACCCACACGCGCGCCGCAGTCAGCAAATTTGCGTACAGGATAAAAACCAGTATGCCGATCATCAGTCCGCTGTAGCGACCCTGGCGGGGCGTGCTGCGGCTTAGTGGCACAGCAAGAATGGTCAGAACAAGCACTGTCAACGGCAATGACAATCGCCACTGCAACTCGGCACGGTCTTCTGAATCCGCTGAGGCGAGCAACCACTTCAACGGCCGGGCATCCGGATCAAGATTCAGGTTGTCGGCCGCGGGAATGGAGAAGGGAATCCCGTGCTCCTTGAACGTGACGATCTCAAACTCCGGCTGACCAGGGATGCCCTGGTATCGCCGGCCATCGCTGAAGCGTAAGACCCGCGTACCAGTCGGATCATCATTTCCCTGCCAGGCGCGGCGCGCGAGAATTAATTCAATTTCGGCGCCGCTGCGTCGCTGCACAAACACGTTTTCGAGACTGCCGTCTGGCCCGCGGCGCTCGGCGTAAACAACCATGCCAGTGTTGCCAAAGGTCATGAACCTGCCCGCCTGGAGCAGGCCCAGATCAGCCCGTTGGCGAGCCTGCTCTGCGATTGTCTCGATCTGGCGATTGGCTGCAGGGCTTACCACCAAGGCGAGCCACCCGACCAGCACTGCAAGCGCTGCAGCCTGCAACATAAGCGGCCGGTACAAGTTGACGGGGCCAATACCACAGGCCAGCAGCGCGGACATTTCACTGTCGCGATACAACCGGCCAAGCGCGATCAGTACCGCCAGGAACAATGCGACAGGCGTCAAAATTGCCAGTAGCTGCACCGACGTCAGGCCCAGGACCCGCAAGATCTGATCGCGAGGCAGGCTGGCGGCCGCCGCATCAGAAAGGACTTGAGTGAACTGATAGACCACCAGGATGAGCAGCAAGACGCCGGTCGTGACCAGCCACGTTTGCCCGGTTTCCCGCAGCAAATATCTGGCGAGAATCCCGCGCAGGGCCATCAGCAGGCCAGATCCTGATGCCCGGAATGCGGGCGGCGACGGGGGATTATTCGCTGACTTCCGATCAAGTACACTTGCTCGCGATCGCAGACACCCGTTTGGGCGCAAAACCTATGATCAGCGCGGCCCGTCGCCGCCGTCAAGGCGGAACAGCGGCCACCAAACGACAAGCGACGACACGATAGACGAATTCAAGACAGGTAAAGATTCATGCAGTTTCAGCTAACGTCACGCGCCGCAAACAGCCAGCGAACCAACTGCCTGATGCTACCGGTGTACTCCGATGGCCACCTGTCTGCTGCGCTGAAGAGCGCCGACCGCGCCACAGATGGCGCACTGACAGCGGCGATCGAGGCCGGCGACCTGCGCGGTGCGCTTGGCGACACGTTACTCATCCGGCCCGCTCACGACGTGCCTTTCGAATGCGTGCTGCTGGTCGGCTGCGGCAAGCGTGAGAGCTTTGACCGGGACAAGCTGAGCAAAGCCCTGCGCGCGGGCCTCGCCGCCTGGCGCAAGACCCGGCTGAAGTCTGCTGTCTGCGCGCTTACGGCTGAGGCCTTGCGCGGCGCAGATGCCTACCGCCGCGCGCGCATCGCTGTCGAGATCTGGCATGACCTGGACTACCGATTTACGGCAATGAAGTCCGGCGGCGGGGACGATTCGCCTCGGGCCCAGGAGCGTCTTTCGCTGCTGGTCCGCAACAGCGACACCGCCAAGGCACGGCGGGGTCTTCAGCATGGCGACGCCATTGGCGCGGGGATGAGTCTAAGCCGGGAACTCGGCAACCTGCCCGCCAATGTGTGCACGCCCAGTTACCTGGCGAAGCAGGCACGAGACCTCGGCCGCGGCAACAAACAGCTGCGTATCGAAGTACTGGACGAGGCCGCGATGCGCAAGCTCGGCATGGGCAGCCTGCTGTCGGTGACGGCGGGATCTGACGAACCCGCCAAGTTCGTAATCCTGAACTACCGCGGCACCAAATCTGGCGCGGCACCAGTCGTTCTGGTCGGCAAGGGCATCACCTTTGATACGGGAGGCATCTCGCTCAAGCCGCCACCGCAAATGGACGAAATGAAGTACGACATGTGTGGCGCCGCTACGGTGCTCGGCGTCATGCGGGCTGCTACTGAGCTGCAGATCAGGCAAAACATCATCGGACTGATTCCGACTTGCGAGAACATGCCAGGTGGATCTGCGACCAAACCAGGCGACATCGTCACCGCTATGTCTGGCAAAACCATCGAGATCCTGAATACAGATGCCGAGGGGCGTCTGATTCTGGCTGACGCCCTAACCTACGCGCGGCGTTTCAAGCCGGCCGCTGTAATCGACATCGCGACCCTCACAGGCGCGTGTATCGTGGCCCTGGGCCGTCACCGCAGCGGACTTCTTGGCAACGATGATGCTCTGGCGAATGCACTGCTGAAGGCGGGTGATGACGCCGGTGACCCTGCCTGGAGGCTGCCGATAGACGAGGCCTACCAGCGGTTGCTGCGCAGTAATTTTGCTGACCTTGCCAATATCGGCGGGCGGGATGCCGGCACGATCACCGCGGCCTGTTTTCTTTCGCGGTTCACTGAGGACATGGCCTGGGCGCATCTGGATATAGCCGGCACCGCCTGGAAGCAGGGTGCCGCCAAGGGTTCAACCGGGCGACCGGTGCAGTTGCTGGTCGAATACCTGCTCAATCGCTTCTCGTGACCGTGGCACCGGCAGCGTGAGTGACGCAGAGCCCCGCATCGATTTCTACGTGCTCGCTGGCGCCGAAGACCAGCATCGGCTGCATTTTGCCTGCCGGCTGATCGAGAAAGCCTATCGGCTTGAACATCAGGTCGTTGCCCTGACCCAGGATGCACACGCCGCTGCGTCTTTCGATGAGCTGCTCTGGACATTTCGCGACGGCAGTTTCGTACCGCATGAGCTGCTCGGGACAGACAACCCCGCCAGCCCTGTTTGCATTGGACACCTGCAGGAAGAAGCGGCAGGTGGTGATCTGCTAGTCAATCTGTCCGGCGAAGTGCCATCCAGTTTCGAGGGCTTCAAGCGGGTTGCGGAGATCGTCGGCGGCAGCGAAACCGAAAAGCAAGCCGGCCGCCAGCGATTCAGCTTCTACCGGGACAACGGCTACCCGCCGACCACGCATAACGTCAGCTAACTCTGCCCTGATCAAACTTCCGCACCCATGGATAAAGCCTACCAACCGGCGGAAATAGAGCGCCGACTGTACGCCGAATGGGAAGCCGCCGGTTACTTCCAGCCCGGCGACGCTACCGACACCTACTGCATCATGATTCCGCCGCCCAACGTGACGGGCACGCTGCACATGGGGCACGCATTTCAGCACACCATTATGGATGCGTTGAGCCGCTATCAGCGAATGCGCGGCCGCGCCACGCTCTGGCAACCGGGTACCGATCATGCCGGCATCGCCACGCAGATGGTGGTTGAACGCCAGCTTGAGGCCAGCGGCGAGCATCGGCTCGATCTGGGCCGCGAGAAGTTTATTGCCCGGGTCTGGGACTGGAAGCATGAGTCGGGCGGCACAATCTCGAAGCAGATGCGCCGTCTGGGTGATTCGGTGGATTGGACGCGTGAGCGGTTCACCATGGACGAAGGGCTATCGAAAGCCGTCACGCAGGTTTTCGTGCAGTTATACCGCGAAGGACTCATCTATCGAGGTACTCGACTAGTCAACTGGGATCCGGTGCTGCATACGGCGGTCTCCGATTTGGAGGTCGTCTCGGCGGAGGAATCCGGGCACCTGTGGCGATTCCGCTACCCGCTGACTGATGGCAGCGGCCACCTCGTCGTGGCGACGACGCGCCCGGAAACTATGCTGGGTGACACCGCGGTGGCAGTTCACCCGGATGACGAGCGCTACCAGAAGCTCATCGGCAAGACCGTCACCCTGCCACTGGCTGAGCGGGAGATTCCCATCATCGCCGACAACTACGTGGATCCTGAGTTCGGCACCGGATGCGTCAAGATCACACCGGCGCATGATTTCAATGACTACGAAGTGGGTCAGCGGCATCAGCTTGAGCAAATCAACATTCTGACGATTGACGCTGCGCTAAACGACGATGTGCCCGCCGCTTATCGCGGCCTCGACCGTTATGACGCCCGCAAGCGAGTGGTCGCGGATCTCGAGGCAGCGGGACTGCTAGACGGCATAGACGAGCATCGCTTGATGGTTCCCCGCGGTGACCGCAGCGGCGCCGTGGTAGAGCCCTTCCTGACCGATCAATGGTTCGTGCGGGTAGCGCCGCTGGCAGAACCGGCTATTCGCGCCGTCGAGAACGGAGATATTCGCTTCGTACCCGAGAACTGGTCCAAGACCTACTACGAGTGGATGCGCAACATTCAGGACTGGTGCATTAGCCGCCAGCTCTGGTGGGGACATCGGATTCCGGCCTGGTACGACGAAGCCGGTCAGGTCTACGTCGGTGCCGATGAGGCCGAAGTTCGCGAAGCAAACAACCTGGATGAACAGCTCGCGCTGCGCCAGGATGACGACGTTCTGGACACCTGGTTTTCTTCCGCGCTCTGGCCATTCTCAACCTTGGGCTGGCCCGCACAAACGGATGCCCTGAAAGCCTTTTACCCGAGTTCAGTGCTGGTGACCGGCTTCGACATCATTTTTTTCTGGGTTGCCAGAATGATAATGATGGGCCTGAAGTTCGCCGGCGATGTGCCCTTCCGCGAGGTCTACATCACCGGACTTATCCGTGATCAGGATGGACAGAAAATGTCCAAGTCCAAAGGGAACATACTGGACCCACTTGACCTGATTGATGGCTGCGATCTGGAAACCCTGGTCAGCAAGCGGACCAGCGGCCTGATGCAGCCCAAGCTCAAACCGCGCATTGAGAAGGCAACCCGCAAACAGTTCCCGAATGGCATTCCCGAGTTTGGCACCGATGCTCTGCGCTTTACGTTCGCGCGGCTGGCGAGCACCGGGCGCGACATTAACTTCGATCTGCCGCGTGTAGAAGGCTACCGAAACTTCTGCAACAAATTGTGGAACGCAGCGCGCTACGTGCTGATGAACGTCGAAGCCACGCCGCCCGATACGGCGATAGACACCACGCTGCCCGGCCGCTGGATACGCTCGAGGCTGGGCAAACTCATCACGGATGTGCACACCCAATTCGCCGCCTACCGCCTTGATCTTGCTGCCAAGGCGCTCTACGAATTCACCTGGAACGAGTACTGTGACTGGTACCTGGAACTGACCAAGCCAATTCTTCAGAACGACGGCGATATAGCGCAGCAGCACGCGAGCCGCCGAACCCTGGTTGTCGTTCTCGAACAGCTACTGCGTTGCCTGCATCCGATCATGCCCTTCATAACCGAAGAGATTTGGCAAAAGGTTGCACCTGTAGCCGGCGCATCGGGAGATACGATAATGCTGCAGGCGTTCCCGGAGAACACTGCCTTCCCTGCGGACGATGCGGCCGAAGCGGAGATGGCCTGGTTGCAAGGCTTCGTGCTGGGGATTCGGCAGATTCGCGGCGAGATGGACATTGCCCCGCGGCGCCCGCTGCCAGTGCTACTGCGGTCAGTCGCCAGCCAGGACAAGCAGCGCCTGGCAGACCACGGGCGCTACCTGCAAAGCCTGGCAGGACTGGAGAAAATCGACATCTTGCACGGTGACGGCAAGCCGCCACCCTCTGCAACCGCGCTGCTGGGGGACATGCAAATTCTCGTGCCTCTCGAGGGCGTTATCGATGTCGCGGCCGAAATCTCCCGCCTGCGCCGCAATCACGATCGGCTGAGCGCTGACCTGGAGCGCAGCCGCAACAAACTGGCCAACGAGCGATTTGTGGCCAATGCCCCCGCGGACGTGGTTGACAAGGAACGCGGCCGCCAGGCCGGCCTGGACAAGGACCTGCGGCGCATTGATGAGCAATTGGCGCAGCTCCAGGCTTTGCAGTAGGGCCTGCCCCCAACGGAATCTGCGTACCAGTTCCCAACGGCGGAAGGCCGCCTGGGGCATCATGTCAAAGACTCCCGTGCGCTGCGGCTAAACCCCCGTGGCGGTGATAGATTCCGGCCTATGACTGATTCGGTTACCAGACTCGTCGATCACGACCGACTCGCCCACGCACGCTCGGTGGCAGATGCGGCTGTGGACTCGATCAGCCAAATCATTCTCGGCAAGGAACAGGAAGTGCGCCTCGCCGTCGCCTGTTTGCTTGCCGGCGGCCATCTCCTGATAGAAGACGTCCCCGGCGTTGGCAAAACGCTACTGGCGCGGGCTCTGGCGTTGACCCTGGGTCTGGACTACCGGCGTGTGCAGTTCACCAGTGATCTCTTGCCTGCTGACATCGTAGGCGTTTCGATTTTCGAGCAAAGCTCCGGCAGCTTCAGCTTTCAGCCGGGACCGTTGTTCGCCCAGCTGGTGCTCGCTGACGAAGTAAACCGCGCGACACCGAAAGCGCAAAGCGCCCTGCTCGAAGCGATGGAAGAAAACCAGGTCAGTATTGATGGCGCAACACATCAACTGCCGGAACCGTTCTTTGTCATCGCGACACAAAACCCGAATCACCAGATTGGCACCTTCCCGCTACCGGAATCTCAGCTCGACCGGTTCCTGATGCGGATCGGACTGGGCTATCCGGACCCGGCCCTGGAACGCGAGCTCCTCAAAGGAATGGATCGCCGCGAGCTACTCCAGCAAATCACGCCGGTCTCGCATGGAACCGAGCTGATGGAGCTGCAAAGGGCAGCCCGGCAGGTTCACGCAGCCGAGCCGCTGCTCGACTACGCCCAGGCGCTGGTCGCAGCGACCCGCAACAGCCCGGACATGGAGTGCGGACTGTCGCCGCGCGCGGCAGTTGACTTGATCAACGCGTCGCGCTGCTGGGCTTTACTGGGAGGCCACCGGGGAGTTCGTCCCGAGGATATCAAGGCCGTATTCGTGGCCGTCGCAGCACACCGTCTCCGCGGGACGGATCCGCTGCGCCAGGCCTCGCCCGAAACGTTAGCGCAGGAACTCCTGGACCGCATTCCGGTCCCCTGACCGTCATGTTCCCGGTGGTTAAGCGCACCACCTCGCGCCTGCAAAACCATCTGCGCCGCTGGATTACCAGCCGGCAAGGTATCGATCCTCGCGAACTCAAACTGGACTCGGGGCGTATCTACATACTCCCAACCCGCGCCGGCATCATTTTTGCTGCCATCATTTTCACGATGCTCGTCGGCGCCATGAACTACAACAACAACATGGGCTTTGCGCTCGTCTTTTTGCTGACGGGCATTGCCATCGTCAGCATTCACCATTGCCACGGCAACCTGAAAGGCCTGCAGATCATCGCGCTGGGAGCAGAGCCGGTGTTCGTTGGAGGCTCCTGGCAGTTTCGATTCGCTTTGCGTGATCCGGCACGGCGCGCGCGCTGGCAGGTAGCTGTCAGCTGGGATCGCGGGAAGCCACAGTTTGCCGAGCTGTCGGCACTTGGCGAAACCACCGTTAAGCTCAGCCACGCGGCCTGCGCCCGCGGCCTGGCTGCGGCGCCGAGGATGCTCATCAGCACGCGCTATCCACTGGGACTCTTGCGCGCCTGGGCCTGGATCAACATGGATCTCTCCGGACTCGCCTACCCGCGGCCTGCAACCTCCAGCACCGGCGAAGCGAGTGGCGACTATGGCCAACGCGACCAGGGCCGGGCAGCCACTGGCGATGATGACTTCAGTGGCCTTCGTCCGTGGCGACCTGGCGACCCAACACGTCGGATCGCCTGGAAGGCACTGGCGCGCAGTGGCGAGAAGCTGATTAGTGAATACAAGGCTGGCCTGCCAGCGCCACGGTGGATTGACTGGCACTCAGAGACTGCCCCAGATTTGGAGCAACAGCTCTCGCAGCTCGTTCACCGGGTGCTTAGCGCGGACGCTGAGGGATGGGAATTCGGGCTGCGCCTGCCAACCCAAACCGTGCCGCCGGGGCGGGGACCACGCCATCGTCACGAATGCCTGAAGGCGTTGGCGCTGATGGACGGCACCTCAGCAGCATGAACGCTCGGGGAGCAATTGATCGGCGGCGCGAAGCCCCGTACGAATCCGCGGGGCAGCTGTATTGGCTAGTTGGCGCGGTGGTGCTGTCCGCCTTTCCGCACACTCCCTACGTTAATCCTTGGATTCCAGCCATGGTCACGTGCATTGCGCTATGGCGAATTATCCTGGCCAGCCGGCGCGGCCCCCTGCCGCCGGGCTGGATCCGCGTGCCGCTGACGATTATCGCGTTTGCCGGTGTTTTGCTGACGTACCGCAAAGTATCGGGCCTGGATGCCGGCTCCTCACTCCTGCTGGTTATGGCTGCTCTGAAGCTCCTGGAGACCCGCGGACGGCGCGACCGGGCTGTCGTTGTTTTCATTTGCTACTTTCTGCTGTTCGCCACCTTCCTGCGCGAACAAGCGGTCTGGTCACCCATCTACCTATGTCTGGCGGTCTGGCTGGCTACTACTGCGCTAGTGCAGACCGCCCGCTCTGGCACCAGCATGCCCATCCGCATGTCTTTGATGCTCTCCGCACGGATTATCTTGCAGGCACTGCCGCTCATGGCCCTGCTGTTTCTCCTCTTCCCGCGCGTGCCGGGGCCGTTCTGGGCACTGCCGCAAACTGCGGCGCGCGCGACGGTTGGGCTGAGTGAATCCATGCAACCTGGAGACATCACGCAGCTCGCACTATCAGACAAAATCGCGTTCCGGGCCCGCTTCACTGGCCCGAAACCCGCCAGTGCGGATCTTTACTGGCGAGGGCCGGTGCTTGGCAAGTTCGACGGCCGGGGTTGGCAACACGGCGGCAGCGGCTTCTTTCCAGACCTGGTCAATCGCGTATCGGCGGCGGGGACACAGGTCAGCTACGACATCACACTGGAGCCCAGCGGACAGAGATGGCTGCTGGCACTGGAGACACCGGTTGAGTGGGATGCGCCGCGCGCCTTCGTCAACTCGAACTTCGTTCTCAAGCGGTTTTCCAGGGTTGATCGTCGCCTGACCTACAACGCAAAATCGCAGCTCAACGGCACCACACCCGGCAACCTGCCCGGCGCGGCACGCACCTTCAACACGGAACTCCCGGCTGGCCGCAACCCACGAACGGTTGCCTGGGCGCGCGAGCGCTACGCGCAGTCCGGCGACAATCGGTCCTACCTTCAGGGCTTGCTCAACCACTTCCAGGATCAGCCTTTCTTTTACACGCTGACGCCGCCCGCACTGGGTAGCGAGGCCGTGGACGAATTTCTCTTCGACACGCGTGAGGGCTTCTGCGGGCACTACGCCTCAGCTTTCGCGGTGCTTGCGCGCGCCGCAGGGATCCCCGCGCGCATCGTAACTGGCTACCAGGGAGGCGAACTCAATCCCTGGGGCGGCCACTGGGTGATTCGTCAGGCCGACGCTCACGCCTGGGTTGAAGTTTGGCTTGACGATCGCTGGGAACGCATAGATCCGACCGCGGCTGTTGCGCCCGACCGAATCGAATTTGGCATGGATACCGCAGTCGATCGGGGCACGATCGCCGGCGCAGAGTTGCGCCGCGCGAGCGCGCTGCTGGAACAGCTTGCCCTGAGCTGGGACGCAATCAACGCAGCATGGAACCGGTGGGTGCTCGCTTTTGGTCCGGAGAACCAGGCCAGCCTGCTGGAGTGGCTAGGCATACGCGAACCGAATACGCGGCATCTGGTTGCCCTGCTCACCGCCGGTACACTGTTGAGCCTGTCCTGGCTGGCTTGGCAGTTTCAAGGCGGCCAGCCGAAACCCGACCCGCTGGAGCGCGCTTACGCGTTGCTGTGCCGGCGCACGGCGCGTTTGTTCCGCGCAAGGTATCCGCAAGAGACCGCCACGGAGTACGCCGAGGCCGCAGCGCAACACCTCCCCGAGATTGGCAACGAACTGCAGCACCTGTTCCGTCAGTACAACGAATTGCGATACGAAAACACGGCTGAGAAAGACCCCGGGGGGCTTAAGCGAACCAGAGCCTTCGCAGAGCGCGTCAGGGCCTTCAAGCCGGCGAGGCCGCCGGAAGTAGCGAGACCCGCCTGAGCAGCAAGAGTCCCGCGACGAATAACAACAATATGGACAGAATCCCAATACGCTGACTGCCCGTTACCAGGGCGACAGTGCCCGTAAGCACTGGCCCCAAAATCGCCGCGAATTTTCCCAACATGTTGTAGAAGCCGAAATACTTAGCCGTCGCATGCGATGGAATTAGTCGCGCGTACAGCGAACGACTGAGACTCTGGACACCGCCCTGCACAATGCCGATCGCGACTGCCAGGGCAAAAAACTGCGCCTGCGTGGTGATGAAAACCGCCGAGGTTGTCGCCACGATATAGACCGACAGCGCGATGTACAGTCCGGTGCGAGCGCCGATGCGCTGACCCAGCACGCCGAACAGCAAAGCCGCCGGAAAACCAACGAAATTGGTTACGAGGATCGCGGTGATTAAGCCCTCGGCTGCCAACCCAATGGACGAGCCAAAATCCACCGCCATCTTGATAATTGTGTAGACCCCATCGATGTAGAGCCAATACGCGACGAGAAAAAGCCAGACATCCCGTCGCGCACGGGCATCACGTACCGTATCAATCAACTCGCGGAGCGACCCCGCGATCACGCTTCGCAACCTGTGTCCTGCTGGGGCTTCTGACGCGCGCGGATGAACCCATAGCAGTAGCGGAATAGTGAACAAAGCCCACCACACCGCGACCATTAGAAATGCAAAACGAATTGCCTCGACTTGCGACGAGAAACCGAAGGTTTCCGGCGATGAGACCATCCAAACGTTGACAGAAAACAACAGCGCACTGCCCAGATAGCCCAGAGCAAAGCCGTAAGCGGATACCCAGTCGTAGACAGACTCGGTGGCGACATCGAGGAGCAACGAGTC
>JANQPY010000023.1 GCA_028285245.1 Gammaproteobacteria bacterium
CAGCTCGCCCTTGAAGTTCATCTCGGCGTCGTACTGCCAGATACGGCCTTCGCCCGCGTGATCGTCCTCGGGCACGTTAAGCAGTGTGCAGCCAATGAAAATATCGCCCTTGCTGAAGGGCTGCATAGAGGATTTTTTGCTCATGATGACTCAGCCGGCCAGGATGGCTAGCGATGATCGGCTGGGTACACCGGCGGCGTCAATATAACGAGCTGATCGATCCGCTCAGGCCGTCTTGGTCCCGCTGGGCTCCAGGAAAACGTCCTTTAGGCCCTTCATCTTGAGCGACTGCGATTCAATCGCCGTCAGCACGGCGGGTAGCAGAAACAGCACGATAAAGGTGGCGAACATAAGCCCGAAGGCCAAAGAGACAACCAGTGGGCGCAGGAACTGGGCCTGCAGGTCCGTCTCGAACAGCACGGGCAACACGCCCAGCACTGTTGTTATGGACGTCAGAATAACCGCACGGCTGCGCCGCACCGAGGCCTCGGCCGCGGCCTCCCGCACACTCAGCCCCTGAGCCGTGAGCTCGCGGAACACGCTCACGAGAATGATGGAATCGTTGATCACGATGCCGATGAGACCAAAGAGACCGAACAGCGACATAAGAGTGACATCCACACCCAGCAACCAGTGGCCTGTCATGGCACCGACGATGCCAAATGGGATAACCGATAGCACCGCAAGCGGCCAAAGGTAGGATTCAAACACCCAGGCCAAAATGATGAATATAAGCAGCAACGCGAGCGGCAGTGCCGTGGAGACATCGCCCAGGGTTTCTCCCTGACTCTCGGCATCGCCGCCGAACTGCCAGAAGGTCACTCCGTCTATCGCTGCGATCGCGGGCAAGACATCCTGAATAAGCGCACTTCTCACAGCATTATTGTTGTTGAGGGTCTCGTCCACGTCTGCGGTAATTTGCACCGACAGCTCGCCGTTCGTTCTGCGCAGAGACTCAAAGCCCCTGCTGTAGCTGAGGCGGGCAACGTTGCTGAGCGGGGCTGTCTCGGCTGAGGGCAACACCACCGGAATCGTCTCCAATGCGCTCAGCTGGCCGCGCTCGCGATCGCTAACGAGCACTCGGACCTCAATCTCATTGCCCTGATCCTGGAAGATCTGCACCAGCTCACCCTCGAAGGCCGCACGAAGTTGTGCGCCCAGCGAATCGCCCGTAAGCCCCAACGCCTCCCCCGTGGGCGACAACTCGAAGATGAGCTGCTCCTTACCCCAGGCCATGTTGTCACCGACGCCGCTGACCCCGGCAATCCCGCTCAGCGCCTGCACCACACGTTCAGAAGCTCGCTTCAACGCAACGGGATCTGTGCCGGCAATTTCCAGATCAATATCATTAGCGTTCGGACCGCCCGCACTATTGACTATAAAGAAGCTCTCCAGCCCTCCAGGCCGCGGCGTGAGTGCCTGCCAGCGCCTTACCAGCGCGGAGTTACTCAATGAGCGCTCCGCCTGGGGGACGAGCTGGATCACGATAGATGCAACATTGCTCGCCTGGGTTCCACGCGGGTCCTTGCCGAGTTTGGTCACAACAAGCTCAACCAGCTTCTCGCCCGCCTGGCGCTCCACCTCGCGCAGTGCGTCTTGCGCCGTGTCCACAAACCGCGCCACGTCATCGGCCGGAGTGCCCGCGCTGAAACGCACAATAGTCTCCAGCTTCTGTTCATCAGGCTGCGGGAACAGGGTGAACTGGATGCGGCCTCCGGCGAGCAGACCCAAGGTCACGATGACTGCACCGACGCCTACGGCGATGGTGGTCTTGCGGTTGTGTACCGCTGCGACAACCGCATTGCGGAAAACGCCGCAACGGAAATTCTCGTAGGCCATGTCGAACCGGAGCCTGAATTTAGATGGCGGTTTCTTGGCCGAGGCCTCGAGGGAATGACGAAGATGGCCCGGTAAGACCAGAAAACACTCGATAAGCGACGCGATGACCATACAGATCATCAGTAGCGGGATGGCGAACAGGATGACCCCGCCGGACCCACCGATTGTCATTAGCGGCACAAACGCAGCCACGGTTGTCAGGGAAGCCGCCATCACCGGCGCGAACATTCGGTGTGCGGCCTGTTCTGCTGCTTCAAGCGGCGTCGCGCCCGCCTGATAGCGGGTCACGGCGTCTTCACCCACAACGATTGCGTCGTCGACCACGATACCCAGCGCCATCACCATGGCGAACAGGCTAATGACGTTGATGCTCCCGCCGAACAGATACAGGGCCGCAAGTCCGGCCATGACCGCGATGGGGATTCCGGCAGCGACCCAGAATGCGACCCGCCCGTTGAGAAACACGAACAGCGCGATGACAACCAGCACGATGCCGCCCAATGCGTTGGTCACCATGAGGTTGATGCGGGCATCGACCTGGCGCCAGGGCTCATCGTATACCTGCATCTGCACGTTGGCCGGCAGCGTGGGCCGGGTTCGCTCGGCCCAGCCGAGCAGCACTTCGGCCACGTCGATCGCATCCTCGGCTGCTGCGCGCTGGACGACGAGTTCCACGGCTGGCCGGCCATCAAACAATACGACAGGCTGGTTCGCACGCGGCCGGCGCTCAACTTCCGCCACATCGCCCAGTGTCAACAGCTGACCATCCTCTGCGGCTGCAATGGGCAGCGCGCGAAAATCTTCTACGGTGCGCGCCTGGTCCATGCTGCGCAGCTGGCGCTCGGACTCGGCCCTGCCGACGGAGCCCGCGGGCACATCCTGGCTCGCATCGCGCACGCGACTACTAATGTCCTGCAGAGACAGCCGCAGCTCATTGAGTCGCGAGCCGGAGACCATGATGGCGATTTCCTCCTCAGGCAGGCCTTCCAGATTCACTTTGGCAAGTCCTAACCCGCGCAGGTCTCGTTCAATGCCAAGAATGAGACTCCGCAGGCCATCAACCTCCGGGCCACTGACCACTAACCGCGCGACCTGGGCGTTGCGTGGCGTTAGCGTGACAGTTGGTTCTTCTGCAGTTGACGGCAGGTTCCGCACCTGGCCGACCTGCTGCTTCACCTGATCCAGTACCTGGCCCATGTCGGTGTCTTCACCGTATTCAAGCGTGATCTGGCTTAAGCCTTCACGCGAGACGGAACGGACTTTCTTAAGCAGGTCGAGACCACGAATCTGGTCTTCCAGCGGTTGCGTCACCGCCTGCTGCACATCTTCTGCGGAGGCACCCGGCCAGGTGACTTCGATATTGACGAAGTTCAACTCGAAATCCGGCAGTACCTGCCGGGTAAGCTGCCCAAGCGCCCAGACGCCGGCGATAATCATGATACCCATGGCTAAGTTCGGCGCCACCGGGTGGCGCACGAAGGTACTGATCAGGCCGCGCATGGGGCGTTACGGACCAGCGGCCAGCTTGGCGGAGAGCGGTGCGGGTGAAGGCTGCGTCACGGAAACCAGCAGGCCGTCAGCAGCCGAGGCGACTTTGGTCGTGATGATGTCAACGGATTCGTCCAGCCGCGGGCTGCGAATGAGCACCTCACTACCGCCATCCGGGAGGACTCGTTCGCCAACGCGCTCAACGTCCAGACCGGCCATGCGTTCACCGTCGACGGTGAACACCCGATCCCTTCCGTAGACTGCGGCCGCGGGCACGGCGATCGTGTTTGGCTCAGCAGGCAGCGACAGTACAACCCGCACAGTCGCTCCCAGATTCGCCGTCGCCGGGGCGTCCCGGAATCTGAGGAAGGCGTCAACGCTGCCAGCGCCTTCGCGAGTTTGACCCGAAATCCTTTCGAGGCGGGCGCTGTAGCGGGCGCTGCCTGACTCTACGTCGGCGGGCATCGCAATGCTGTTTGCGAGACCTGAGCGAACCCGCGGTACGTAGCGCGTTGGCACCTGAGCGCGCAGCTCCAGTTGGTCAGGGTTGTGCAGCCGAAGCATTGCATCACCAATGCGCACCCGGTCGCCCACGGAAACCTCGACCTCAGACACGGCACCGTCGAACGGCGCCAAAATGCGCGTGCGGTCGACTTCAAGCTGGGCGCGATCACGCAGTGCCTCGGCACGCGTCCTCTGCGCCTTGAGTTGCCGAACTTTATTCTGGCTTTCTTCGATCAATAACAGTCGAGACGTGACGGCCAGCTGCTGGCGTTTCAGCTCCTCAACACTCTCGTCAACATTGGCCTGAGAGATCAGCTTGTCTTCCGTAAACAGTGTGCGCGCTCTGGCGGTATTGCTCTCGCTGAGAGCCAGCAGCTCTTCCTCGTTAACCAGCGCTTCGCGATTGCGCACAATGCGTTGCTGCTCCAGAGAGATCTGTGCCTCGATCTCGTTCAGATCCGCGTCGCGCTGAATGAACTCGAGACGCGCATCCTGGCCATCAAGCACGATCAGAAGATCGCCCTGACTTACCGAATCACCGTCCTGAACGCGCACTTCAAGCACATCCCCGTCAAGCGCGGCGCTCAGACGCGCGTCTTCACGGGCTTCAATGCGGCCATACAACTCCAGACTGGGCCGGATGTCACCCGGAACAGCAGCCATCGTGTTCACTGGCCACGCACGCTCCGGCAACTCGATGCGGGGCCGCTCGGGCCGCGTGCTGACAAGCAGCGCGGCCAAGGCGAGCGCGCCAAGCAGAACCGCGGTCGGCCCCCGGCGAACCCGTCGCATTGCTTTTAATAATCGATGCATGGCTGCAAATTCCGGTTAGGTGATGGAAAATTCGACCCCAGGCACCCTTTGGATGCGGTGCGGACGGGCCTGAAGAGGGGCGAAATATGCGAATTCTGCGAGGCATAGCCTATGTTTTAGGCGCTTTGGCACTGATTTGGGCCACTACGACCCTGGCGGCCATGTGGGTCTATCGGGACATCCCCGCAGACGTGCTTGAGGGCCGCTATGCCAACGAGGCATCACGGTTCATGAATCTCGAGGGCGTGCGGGTTCACTATCGCGATGAAGGGAGCGGGCCGCCTCTAGTGCTTATCCATGCCAACTTCGCCAGCCTGCTCGGCTGGGAGCCTTGGGTCGAAGCGCTCAAGGACCGGCACCGGGTCATCCGCTTCGATATGACCAGCCACGGTTTAACGGGGCCAGATCCCACCGGGGATTACAGCCTCGAACGCACCATCTACCTGGCCGAACGGTTCATCGACACATTGGGCCTGGAAAACATCACAGTCGGCGGCACATCACTCGGCGGCACGGTCGCCATGCACATCGCATCGCGAAATCCTGACCTCGTAGAACGGTTGATTCTGCTCAGCCCCGGCGCGCTTGAATCTGGCGACGATGAATCGGTGGCCAGTCGCGGCATGCCACCGCAAGCCCGCGTGCTTGAGTACATCCTGCCGCGAGCGTTGCCCGCGTTCATGCTGAGCAGCGCCTGGGGCAAGACCAGTGAACCGCCTGAAGAGTTGATCGATCGCTGGCATGACCTGTGGCTGCTTGAGGGGCAACGTGCCGCCCAGCTGGAACGCCTCGGTCAGTACGAAGCCGGAGATCTCGAGGGCGCACTCAAGAAAATCCGAACACCTACGCTACTTCTTTGGGGCGAGGCGAACCCGCAAGCCAAGATTAAACACGGGTATGAGCTACGGGACATGCTCGCCAACGCGGATGTGCAGATGCTCAAGTACCCGGACGTTGGGCACATGGCCGTGCAGGAAGCAGGTGCCGAAATTGCCCGCGATGTCCGCGCCTGGCTTGAAGGCACACTCGATATCAACAATGCGGTTGGCGAATCTACCTAGCGCTCATGCAGCCAGTCTGCTGCTGATGCTTTGCGCGTTTGGCGCTGGCGCCAATGACCCGGCATCAGAATCGCGCGTTATCTATGAAGAAAAAGCGCCAGGCAACGACCGTGGGTGGTCTGCCGGCACGGCCTCCCGCATCGCCCCGGCGGATGTCGACGATGCCGCGCTGAGCACTGTCACAGTGCGTGTATACAGGGGCGAAGACGGTCTACCGCGCTACGGCAGACCTAAGGATCTGGCCGGCAACTTTATCGCTCTGGATACTCAGGTGGAGTTCGAAGACTGCGCTGACGGACGAGTTATCGCGACCGGACTGCGCATAGGCGACTGGCGCTATGCACTGGACGCCAACTGTGAGCCGACAACTGCATACAACCACGCTGTGCCGCAGCGACGGCCGGGTGATGTTGCTGTTGAAGTGAAGCGCGAGGGACAGCTGCTGTGCGATCCGGCAACGTGGCGTTGCATGCCGGTTTCTTCACCGCCTGATTCGCCGGACGAAAACGAGTAGTCGCACGCGTAGCCGTGCTGCTATCCTGTGCCGCGCCAAATCTCATTGAGGATCCAGCTAATGCGTCCCGCACACCTCAGCCTGCTACTCGTGATTACCGCGTTCACAGTATCTCCGCCCGCAGCCGCGGAGACCTCCCCGGAAGACTGGGGCAAGTATCGCCAGGCCGCGATGGAGGTCATGAAAGGCCACATCTCGGCGATTTCGCTAGTAGCCTTTGGCAAGGTTGACGATACCGGGTACCTGCAAAACCACGCCGATGGACTGGCAGCAGCCGCGGCAGAACTGGGTGCAATTTTTCCGCCCGGCTCGGGCGAAGGCACCGGTTCGCTGGACAGCATCTGGTCGGAGCCTGAGAAGTTTGCTGCCGCCGTTAAGGAAGCGCAGGACAGCGCCGCTGCGCTGCAGTCGGCGGTCGCAAGCGGCGAACGAGGTGCTATCGCTGGCGCCTTCCGGGGCGCGGGCGGCAGCTGCAAGGGCTGCCACGAAGACTTCCGCGCGGAGGAGTAATCGCCTCGTTAGCCTGACGGGCCAGGGCTGTTTCCGGGCGCCGGTGAACATGGCTCGAGCAAGCCTCTGGCTGTGCGCACTGAGCCTGCTGAGCGCGACGGCAATTGCTCAGGAAACACCGGTCCAGAGGGGCGCCTACCTGGTGCAGGCCGGCGGCTGCATAACCTGCCACACCGCGGATGAATCGGGCGCCACGCCGCTGGCCGGCGGGCGCGCGCTGGAGACGCCGTTCGGCACGTTTTACTCCCCGAATATAACGCCCGACCAGGAAACGGGGATCGGCGCATGGTCGGACGATGAGTTTGTGCGCGCCTTCTGGGAAGGCGTCGGCCCGGGTGGCCGCTATTACTTTCCGTCATTCCCCTACACCAGCTACACCGGGCTCCTGCGGGAAGATCTCTTAGCCATGCGCGCGTATCTGGCCAGCCTTGAACCGATCCGCAAACCCAACCGCGAGCATGACTTGCCGTGGTACCTGAATTCGCGGCTCGCCGCAGCAGCATGGCAGCTGCTGAACTTTGACCCCGGTCGATTTCAGGGCGACCCCGATCGCAAAGATGCCTGGAACCGCGGCGCCTATCTGGTTCGGCATCTGGGCCATTGCGGCGAGTGCCATACGCCGCGCGGCCGTCTCGGCGATATGCTGCTGGACTTGGAAATGGCGGGCACTAACGCCGGACCATCCGGCAAGCCAGTGCCCAACATTACCCCGCATGCTGACGGTATCGGCGACTGGGACAGGGACGAGCTACTCTTGTTGCTCGAAATCGGTATGGAACCCGACGGCGATTTCGTTGGCGGCAGCATGGCTGAAGTCATCGATGACAACACCAGCCTCCTCACGCCGGGTGACCGCGAAGCGATGGCCATTTATCTGGAGAGTCTTCCGGGACTTGCGTCACCGGCTGCCCCGGTCAATGAACCGTAGCCTCATGACCTTGACATAAGCCGCGGCCTGGCCCGACATTAGTAATAACAAACCCTGCCTTCGCTGTGAGGGTGCTAAGGTGGCAGGGATAACAGCCACAAACAAGAAAACGAATTGGCTGACGAACTGCTTGCCCTGAGCTGCGACCACCTGCGACCCGGCATGTATGTCGCGGAACTCGATCGATCCTGGCTGCAAACACCGTTTGCCGGGCCCGGCCTGATGCTGCGCAGTGCGGACGAGATCGCTACGCTGGCCAACGTCTGCCGTTACGTCTACGTCGATCCTGCACGAAGTCTTCACGGTGCTGTGCAGGCGGCAAGCAGGCGCGACAATCACCCCGACACGCTGATGCAGACTGAACTGCATGCGGTCAGACATGCCATCACCAAGGCGACCGGGCTGCTGACACATACACTGTCTCTGGCGCGGCGTACCGACCAGTTTCAGCTTGAGCCCGTGCTGCACGCAGCGAACCTCTTGCAACAGCAGGCATGCCGGGCACCAGCAGCATCGCTATGGGCGCTCCGCACGCTGAGCAATACAGGTTTCATCTACCGGCGGGCGATCGGCACGGCAATTCACGCCATTATCTTCGGCCGGCACCTTGGTTTTGATGAGCAAGAGCTCGGGCACCTGGCTATCGGCGGCTTGCTGCTGGACATCGGCAAGTGCAGCGTGCCGGTGCCGATACTCGCCAAACCGGGGCGACTGAGCGTGATGGAGCGTCAGTTCATTACCCGGCACGTTACGTCGGGGTTTAGCCTGGTGCGCGCCAATGAGCGGCTGCACCCAAGAATCACGTCGATGATTCTTGGCCATCACGAACGGCTGGACGGCACCGGCTATCCGCGCCAGCTCAAGGGCACCGACATTCCGCTGTTTGCGCGCATCGCGGCGATTGTCGATAGCTATGATGCGCTGACTCTGGACCGGCGCTACGCCAGCGGCATCTCCGGCCACGATGCACTGCGGCTACTCAGCGCTTTGCGTGAACGGAGTTTCGATGCGGCGCTGGTTGGCGAGTTCGTCCACGCCATCGGCGTATATCCGATTGGGACCCGGGTGATGATGGTCGATGGCCGTCAAGGCCTGGTGTGTCAGCAAGATCCCGTGTGGCCACTGCGTCCTCTGGTAGTGGTGACCGCCAACGCAACAGGCACCGCGCTGCGCGCGCCTCAACTGGTAGCCAGCAGCCGCGACGGCCGCATCGCGCGTTCGCTGCCGCCGGCCCCCGTGCCGCATAATCTGGACGAACTGGAAAGCACGATTCCCGCGGCCGCTTAAGTCGCGGCGCTCATACATGCCGACACCGCTCAAGCTGTACAGCTACGACGCCTGCCCGTTTGCGCAGCGAACCCGCATGGTAATGGCTGAAAAGCGCATCGATTTCGAGCTGATCGAAGTTGATGCACACAATAAGCCGGCTGACTGGGAGAAAATTTCTCCGTACGGCAAGGTACCCGTGCTGGTAGCACCAACCGGCAGCGTGCATGAGTCGGCGATAATCAACGAGTATTTGGAGGACGCCTTCCCGGCGCACCCGCTGCTGCCCAGTGATGCGCTGCGCCGGGCAAAAGCTCGCATCTGGATCGACTACTGCGAATCCCGGCTGCTACCGGCAAGCCAGCAGCTGCTGCGCGACCGGAATGAACCAGAACGGCGGCACAATAGCCTCAAGGGATTACAGGACGTGCTCCTGTTTATTGAGCGCGAGGTCTTCCACCCGGACAATCCCGGGCCTTACTGGCTTGGCGCAGGCCCAACGCTGCCCGACTTCCACTGCTTTCCGTTCGTGGAACGCCTCGGTGTGCATGAAGTTCTCGCAGACTTTACATGGCCAGACGCAGTGCCCGGGCTAAGACGCTGGCTCGATACCATGCGCGCCCGCGCAAGCGTAGCGCATACCCTGAGGCCGATAGAATTCCTGGTCGAACAACAACAGCGATTGCTCAGGATCATTGAGAGCCGGCAGTCTGCGAGCCGCTAGTCATCTCACGCGTGAGCGACACCTCGCCTCTTGATGTATCACCCATCGTTGAGTTCGTACGGGCGCACCAGCGGCTGTTGGTGATCACCGGCGCAGGCTGCAGCCAGCCGTCAGGTATACCGGCCTATCGTGACCATCAGGGCAACTGGCAACATCCGCCGCCCGTGCAGTATGCGCAGTTCATTGGTGACATCGATGTCCGCAGGCGTTATTGGGCCCGCAGTGCCGTAGGCTGGCACCGGATATCCGGCGCGCGTCCCAACGCGGCGCACACGGCACTGGCCGAGCTTGAACGACGAACAGACTTAGCGTTGCTCGTGACACAAAATGTTGACCGGCTGCACTCGGCCGCTGGCTCGCGCCGGGTGATTGATCTGCACGGCCGCCTCGACCAGGTCCGCTGTCTCGGGTGCGGCAGCGTCTCGGAAAGAGCGTTGCTGCAGCGGCGACTGGAGGCCGACAACCCCCGCTGGCACGCCAGCGGCGAAATGCGGCCCGACGGTGATGTCGACATACCGGCCGCACTGAGCGAGCAGTTCAGCATCCCTGCCTGTGAAGTCTGCGGCGGAATCCTCAAGCCAGACGTCGTGTTTTTCGGCGAGAACGTACCCGGCGAGCGCGTCGAGGCCGTTTGGCGCGGACTGGACAAGGCCGCAGGGCTGCTCGTGGTTGGCTCATCATTGACCGTGTTTTCCGGCTTTCGATTCGTGCGCGAAGCGCACCGCCGGGCAATGCCCATAGCAGCGATCAATCTGGGCCGCACCCGGGCGGACGAGCTCATTAGCGTTAAGCTTCAGGCTGATTGCTGCGACGCAGTACCCACTTTGGTCCAGCACCTCTAGCGCAGGCCCTTGCTCGCACTGTGATGCGGCGCAAGGCACCCGCAGCAGCGCCGGCTTAGCCTTTTCCGGTGCGGATCCGGCTTGTGGGGCGGATGTGAGGCGTGGACCTCTTGATTACAGCTTTGATTGCAGTCGCAGTCGCGTTTCCGGCCGGCTGGTTGCTCTGCCGTGTGCTGCTTTTGCCACGGTCTGTGGGCGATAGCGACGGAGATGTCATCTCGATCACGCGGCACCATGCGCTGTTGAAAGCTCAGCGGTCGCGCTATCGGCGACGCGTGCAACTGATTCATCGCGTTGTACGGCGGCACGAGGCGACGCGCGATCAGATTCGCGACCGGCTCAATAAAGTTCAGCAGCGCATGAGCATCGACGCTGCGGAGCGCGACGCCATGCTGCGCGATCTGGAAGACCGCGGCGGCCAGATTGAAAAGCTGCGCAAGCAGGCTGACGAGCAGGCCAACGAGATTGAGCGACTGCAATCGGCCCAATCCAACCAGCCCAAAGCAGAACCTGAAGTGGCGGAGAGTCAGGACCTGAGCCTGTTGCGGATTGAACGCGACGAGCTGCTGGGCCGCGTGCAAAGACTCGAGGAAGCGGCAGCAACCGCTGAGACGAGTTCTGCGGCTGCCGATATGTTTACGAGTCTGCGCGCTGAGTGCGGCGAACTGCGTGAACGGCTTGGCGACCGCGAACGGGCTGCCAAGCGCCTGGAGGTGCAGCTACTTGACCGCGACAACCACATCGAGGAGCTGAAACAGGAAGTCGAGTCATGGAAACGGCGCCTCGCGCCCATGGCGCAGCAGCTTCGCCAACATCGTGAGGCCTTACGCGGCGCGGCAGCGGAACCCCAGGCACAACCGGTGGAACAAGCGGCAGACCAGACTATTGAAGCACCGCCTGAGGCGGACCCCGACGACCTGCAACAAATCCGCGGCATCGGGCCGGCACTGGAGCGACGGCTACGCAACCAGGGCGTGACCACGTTTCGCGAGCTCGCGCAGATGTCCGAGAGTGACCTTGAGACGCTCGCAACCAAACTTGGTATCGCGCCGGCGCTTCCCGGCCGCGATCAATGGGTAGCACAGGCTCGCAGGCTGGCTGAGGATCAGTTGGCCGACGCGACCCAGCCCATGGAAGCTCTACAGGACTCTGCCTGAGCCACTATCAGCGCTCAAGCTGTCGGCTATCCAGATACGCTTAGTCGCCGCCGCGCCGGAACGGTACGCCGGTGACGACGTTATCGCTGTACTGTGACTCGTTGGCAGGCGGCTCTACTGATTTGTCCTGCGGTACATACAGGTCGCGCGCGGTCAATGGTGTTTCCAAACGCAGCGCGAGCCAGTCAACCAGCGGCTGCCACTGCGTAAGGTCTTTGCGCACACGCGAAGGCTGCATCTCGTGAATGCCGATGCCGTTTTCTGAGGCAAACACATAGTTCTGGCTGTCACGCAGTTCACCGATCTGCGCAATCGACAGCCGATCCAGAAAGCGCAGCAGCTTACGGTAGCTAACCGTGTTCTCTCGCACGCGATTTGCAACGACGCCCAATCTGCCCATGCGCCGACTCACTTTGGCGACCAGTAGCAGGTTGGCGATTAGCCGGGAGACTGCGTGCGTATCGATGTCGGACGGCAACACCGGCAACAGCAGCGCATGAGAGCCGCGGGTAAACGCCACCAGTTCGTGAACGGGCAACGCGGCCGGCGTATCAATCACGGCATAGCGGATATCCCGCGGCAGCCTTAACCGGAAACTGCGAGTAGTGGCCTCATCAGTCTCGCACGCCGCGACGCCGTAGACCGGCGGCAGAGTCGGGTCGCGATTCTGCAGCCAGCGCATGCTGGATGCCTGGGGGTCGAAATCCAAGAGTGCGACCGGCTGATTGCGGGTCGCGAGCATGGCCGCGACATTCGTGGCCAGCGTAGATTTCCCTGAGCCGCCTTTGGGGTTAAGAATGACAATACGTTTTAAGTCTGGATGACCGGGGATGTTGAACATCGGGCCGCGACTCCGTGGCTCTGGCACTATCATTTAACATATCGCGACACGCAGGGAATGAACGTGCGCCAGTTAACAGAATCATGCCACAAACCAGCGCTGATCAGCTCAACGGCAAGCGGAGATAGTCCATGGTAGATGAGTCAGACCTTGCACCAGCTTTGCACCGCTCCCGCTTCAATTGCCCGGCATGCGATGAGGTAGCGGACCAGGTCTGGTTCAATGCCTACGCGAGCCCCGTTGCCAACCCTGCCGGGGTGCCGCTGCGTATCGCCGGAGCAGACCTGGAACGCTTGGGCAAGAATCCTCAGTTCCCACCCGAAGTGCGAGAACAGAAAGTCGAGTACTGGAACCGGGTCAACGGTGGCGAGGTATTTCTTGATCGCTGGGCACCCACCCAATCCGAGCTGTTCGTTGCCGGCCTGGAGATCAGTGTGTGCCGCGCCTGCCTGGCGGCGGCCATCTGGATGGGCGGTGAGCGCGTGACGCGGGATGAGACCTGAAGTTTCCAGAAACCGGGTTCAGTCGGTACCTGCTTACATCAGCATTGCGCCTTGCGGCTGATGTAGAACGTAATCTCGGCACGCAGCACATGCTTGCCGCCCCGGTCACTCACCACTACAGGTAGCGTCAGATCACCAGGCTGAATAGCAGCGGGATCGACGGTGCATTCCGCCACCAGGGTGCCGTGCGCCTTGGCCAGGTACTCAACGGTCATACCGCGGGGTATCCACCGCAGCGCTCTCGGGATGGTTGCATCAACCGAAAGCCCGCCTGCCAGTTCAGCCACGTTGCACAGCGCTGCCGCGTGAATTGAACCAATGTGGTTGTGGACTCCGCGCCGGTCCGGAATCGTTACCTGGCAGAAACCCGGACGCAGCGCGGTAACGCTCGGCCGAATGCTTGCAAAGTAGGGCGCCTTGAAACCAACGGCCATACCAAACAGCCGGCTACCCCACGGCAACGACGAGATCTTGCGGTAGAGATCGAGCACACTGGCCATTGCGTTACCAACCGAGGCTTGAGTTCACCTACTCGCCTGCACTGCCGCCGCCGAACACGCGGCCGAGTTCCGAGAAAGGCACCGTGCGCAGATAGCTACGCGCAGGACGCTTGAGGTAAACGCGCAGCCCGTCCGGCTCCGGCTGGACCCAGTAGGCTTCCCAGCGCTCTTCGCCATATTCGTTGAGCTGATCTTCGACCGTCGCAGTAGCTGACTCAAGCACGGTCACAATCTTGTACTCCCAGTCACCGACCCGCTTTAAGTCCTCGCGCGCCCAGCCGATCGGGTCTTCCGGCGCTCTCGCCCTCGCCTCGTCATACAGGCGACGAAGTTCGGCCAGCGCCTCGTCAGTCGGCACGCTATCCCGGGCACCTTCATAAAAGCGCTGCAGTTCCGCGAGCATCTCTTTGTCCGCGGGCTCCGGTTCGCGCGGCTCCTCGGCGCAGGCGGACAACAACAAAAGAGCTGACAGCACGCAAAGAGAGCGTCGAACGAGTCGCGAAGTGGGAGCGCGATCGGCCGGATCCGGTGCAATCGGTTCAGGAGCCATCGCCATTGTTCTCGACAGGGGATTCGTCAGCGTTTGCCCCAGTCAGCCTGGCAATCAGGCGCCTCGCGCGATTTGAAACGTCACTCTCTTCATGACTCCAGGCGACCACTACCTTGGCGGCTTTGATGGCTTCATCAGTACGTCCAAGCTCCGCGTAGGTTCTGGCCAGCAAGTAGCGGATGTCCAGACTGGAAGGCAGGTAAAACTCCGCCTCCTCAAGCAGCTCCAGTGCTCTTGCATAATCGCTGCCCTCGTCGATATAAGTTTTGCCGTACATCGCGTAGACTTCTGGTGCCGTCTTATCGAGTTTCCAGGCGGCGATGTAATGCTCCCGGGCCTTCGCCAAGTGGTCTAGCCACTGTTCCGATTCGGTGGGCTCAAGCGCCAAATCGTGCCAATACTCTGCCATGTCGAGCTGGCAATAAGGATCATCCGGTGCCAGCTCCACGGCTCGCTCAAAATAAGGCAGGGCCTTCGAGTACTGATCCGCGAACTTCCGCACGTCTCCCAGTCCGGCATTTGCGCGCGCGGCCGTCGACTCCTCCCGGGATGCAATCTGAAACCAGTTCTCAGCTAATTCCAGCTTGTTCCTGATCAGGGCGAGCCCGCCCAAAGCAAGCGAGACGTCCGCGCGCGACATGGGTGACACACTGGCCTCGAAGTCTGTCAGGACGGTGCCGAGGTCAACTTTAATCCCCCCCATCTTGCCGCGCTCTACGTAGCGGCGGAGCTGGCGATTCATCTCGTCTACTTCAACATCAAACGCCGTCTCAAAGGCAGCGATCGAAGACTCGCCGTCTTCGATTAGCTTGAGATAGCGAGACATCGATGGAGTGAACCTCTCTCTCCACTCTTCGTGCATCTGCAGATAGTGCACCAATGCCCACGACTGCCCATAAAACATTGACGTTTTTTCGAGACTCCACTCGTCGTAATCCACAGGCTGCAGCAGCTCACGCAGATGAATCCATTTGGAGCGCTCAAGACCGTAAACGCGGGACTCCGGGACCAGACCCATATAGAGACTGCCGCGGCGAATCTTCGATGCGCCAAAGAACTCTGCCAGTCCCTCGTCATACCAATCCGGGTAAACCAGCAAGGATCGATTACGCATCAGGAAGTGTGCGTACTCGTGAAGCATAATTTCAGTCTCTGACATGCCAGACACTTCGCGAATGACTATCGTGTTCTGGCGTGTTCTGGGCATAAAGACACCGGCAACTTTTCTATCGAAACCGAGGTCAAGGAAATCAGACCGCCCACCCATCGCATAGATACGCGTTGGAATCGGTTCTTCCGCGGTGGCCAAATTAGCGACCATATCTACGCCAACGCGAAACGCTTCCAGGTAGCGCGCCAGCTCAACCGTTTCCTTCTTGCTCAGCACGCTCATGATCTGGAAGTTCTCGGTTTCCACGAGAATCCAGTCGTCATCCTCAAGGCCTTTCGCGGCCGCGGTCATCGCAGCCAAGAGCATGAGTGAACAAACAAGTGCGGTTAGTTTTCGAAACATGGCAGTTTCCAACTTGTTGTTTTTATTGCCGGGTAGCATACCTCACCGGAGACCGACCGCCGGTGAACCCCTGTTAGTCTGCCGGCTGCAGCTGGGTCGCCATGGCCGGCACGGTCTGCAGAAAGTCGTAGATTGCGCCGACATCCTCGGCCTTGATGCCCGAGTACGCGTGCCAGCTACTGACGGTGTTCTCGGTCGGGTCCACCGGCCGCGGCTCGGCGTCCAGTGCGAACCGCGCGATGAAGGCCTCCCGCGTCCAGCGCCCCAGCCCCTCGGCATGCGGCGTCAGGTTAGGAGAGTAGGCGGTCTTGCCGCCGTTCAGGTTAAACGGCACGCCCCCGGAGAAACGCAGCTTCATGATCGGTTGGCGCGTCTGGCCATTGCGGGGCGTGTGGCAGAACTCGCAGCGCGCTATCTTTGCCAGGTAGCCGCCATAAGCAAGCCGGTCTGCCGGATCAACAGAAGGCACCGGCTCATGCACGGGTTCCGGGAAAACCTTCATAAAAAGATTCATGGGAAAGTCAACAAGTTGCGGCCGGCGTTCAGTGCGCACCGCCGGCAGGGTACGCAGATAAGCAACGATAGCCTTGGCGTCGTCATCCGAGATATTACGCAGAATGAAGTAAGGCATGATGGGGAACAGCGGCTCGCCGTCTTTACCTATGCCTTCGCGAAACGCGCGAATGATTTCTCCGTCCGTCCAGTTGCCCAGTCCGGTGGCCGGATCAGGCGTGATGTTTCTGATGCAGATGCGCCCCGGGAACGTCCATTCGGATACACGAATGCCTGACTTGCCTGAATCCTGAGTGATGCAGTCTTCGCGGCCTGCGCCGTATGGCTCCATTGCCGGTCCGCCATAGATGTCCCAGTCACGCTCGGAGTGACAGTCGATACACAGCACCACGTGTCGAGCCAGATACTCACCACGCGCAATCAAATCGGGCGTCCCGGTGATATCCAGTTCCGCGGCGGGCTGCCGTTTCGGCAGCGCGATCATTGTGTAGGCCGCTCCCGCCGCGAATAGCAGCAAGACCGACAGGATGAGAACTTTCAGAATTCGCTTCACTAGCCGTTACACCATAAGCTGGATCACTGGAGAGAATTAAAGCTACCCCGTACTACCGCGCTGCAGGAGCGCAACGCGGAGAACGCCCACTGGTCGGACCACATATTTTTGATGCCAGCGGCGCTGACCGCTGCCTTCCCGAGCAAGGCTAAACGCATGATAGATGAGAGAATCAGGATCGCACCGCTGCGGCCGGAAGAATGGAACGCGCAGCAGCGCGAGCAGCTTGCGTATCCCTACGAGAAGGGCGGCTTCTACAACGTGGTGGGCACACTGGCGAGGCATGCAGATGCATCCGTCTGCATCGGGAGTATGGGGCGCCACGTCCTGGGCCCGACATCAACGCTACCTGCGCGCGATCGCGAGCTCTTGATCCTGCGCACCGCCTGGCGCTGTCAGGCTGAGTATGAGTGGGCGCAGCACGTCAGTATCGCCAGGAAGGCGGGTGTTGCAGAAGAAGACATACAGCGCTGCAAAATACCACCAACAACGGCCGGTTGGTCTGCCGTGGACAGCGCATTGGTGACAGCCGCTGACGAATTGCACGACGAGCAGCGTATCGGCGATGAAACCTGGCAGACATTGGCTACGCACTACTCGGAGCTACAGCTTATGGACATCGTGTTTGCCGTCGGGCAATACACGCTCATTGCGATGGCATTGAAGACGTTCGGTACGCCACTCGACGAAGGGCTTGCGGGTTTCTAGTACGCGTTGACCGGTCGGACGTGCACCAGCGTCGCCATGGGTGGGACGGGTTGCCGCGGCCCGGGGCCCAGCTCCCATCAACACGAACGTTTCGCCAAGCGGACATCCATTTGGGATTGGACCTGACCCCAGAGCTTCACTGAATCGTCAATAAACAGACATTGCGCTGCAACGGCAGTACGGGAAGATACTGCTCACGGGTCGGCGGTTGCGCACGAAAGGGCGTTGCAGACGGCTTATACGGATACGCTTGTGCGCTGCCTGCCCGGCCCACCCACTACCGGACCGTTTGGCCCCGCTTGCGGGGTCATTTTTTAGCAGACCCTCAGCCGTCAATGCTGCAGGAAAGTATGCGTGAGATCTCGCAGAGCGGTCTGCCGCTCTGCTCTCGCCAATCGTTGAATGCCGACTGAACTGCTGACAGGTCGCGCTGCGACGTTGGCGATTTGCTCACCACGCCCTGCCTGATCAGGGCGCCAACGACATCTCTGGAAAGACAGAACGTGTCCTTACCGACGCGCCGCAAAAAGAACTGCCCGGTGCGCCCGCCGAGGCGGCTGCCGCGCTGCTTGAGTTCGCGATGTAGCCCGATGATGTCGTCTACTGGCCAGTCCGCGAGAAAAGCACCAAAGCTACCGTGCTCACGCTCGATGTCCAGAACAAAGACCGCATTGTCCCGGACGCTTTGCAGCTTCTTGCGATGACGAATCACCCGCGTGTCGCGCGTCAGTGCCTCGATAGCCTCCTCCGACTGATACGCGCAAGCGACCGGGTCGAAGCCGTGCAAAACCTCGGTCATCTCCGGCCACTTGTAGTCGACAATCTTCCACACAAAGCCGGAGCAGAACACTGAGCGGCTCATTGCCGACAAGAAGTGCTCGGCCGCTTTGCGTTTCAGGGTTGCTGGCTTAAGAGAGCGCGGCAACTGCGCGAGCAGCTCCGCCTCACCCTTGCGGCGTATCGCCCGCTGGTAGATTTTGGTGAAGTGTTCCAAGCCGGACAGACCGTATTGCGGGCTACTCGGCTCGCAGCGCATTAACCGGATCCAGGCGTGCGGCTCTCCGCGCCGGTAACACGCCCGCCAGCACACCGATTACCAGGGCCAGGACCTCCGCCGCCACGATATACGGCAACGACAGCGTCAGTGGCGCAGAGGGCACCAACACGTTCACCAGCCACACGATAAGTGTGCCAAGCGCGAGGCCGGCCAGACCACCGATACCCGCGAGCAATACAGACTCGATCATGAAGATCTGCTGAATCTGGCTACGCAGCGCACCTAACGCGCGAAGTAGCCCAATCTCGAACGTCCGCTCCCGCACCGCAATGGTCATGATTGTAAAAATACCGACGCCGCCGACCAGCAATGAAATGCTGCCCAGCGCAGCGACCGCAAAGGTCACCACGTTGAGTACTGAACCGAGCACGTCCAGCATCTGCTGCTGTGTCGTGATTGTGAAGTCCTCTCCTCCGTGCCGGGCGATGAGCAGCCGTTTGATGCTGTCACTCACCTCGTCAACCGGCGCGCCCTCTGTATAGAGGACATCAATTTCCATCAGGCCTTCGCGATTGAACATATCGAGAGCGCGGGCAGCAGGAATGTACACCGCGTCGTCCAGGTCAAAACCGAATACGGTCCCCTTGGCTTCCATCACGCCGATTACGCGATACCGTTCGCCGCCGATCCGAATCCGCTCGCCCAGCGGGTTCACGCTTCCGTACAGCTCATCGCGGACAGTACTGCCCAGAACGGCCAGCGCCCGAGGCGCGCGCGGATCATCTGGCGGCAAGAACTCCCCAAGCGCCGGACCAAACGAAAACACTTGCGGCATTGACGGCCCTACACCGCTTACCGTGACGCGACGCTCACGGCCGTTGCCCTCGATCGAAGCATTGCCCTGCACGGCGGGCATGACCTCGATGACATAGGGGGCACGAGCCAGCGCTTCGGCATCGTCCAGACTGAGCGGACGCTGCGTATTGACGACGCCCGTTGGCGCACCGAACGTGGTCGTAACGCCGGGGTTTACGGCGATGATGTTGGTGCCGAACTGTGTGAACTCGCCCAGCATGAACTGCTGGAGGCCTTCCCCAATAGATGTCAGCAACACTACCGCGGTCACCCCGATACCGATTCCCAGGGCCGTTAGCGCACTGCGCAAACGGTGAGCCAGGGCCGAGGCGGCCGTGAAGCGAATCAGGTCTTGAGAATGCATGGGTGAAACAGCGGATCGTTAGCGGTTCTGCAGCGCGCGGATCGGGTCCATGGCGGCAGCCCGGCGCGCGGGCAGGATGCCGAACAACACGCCGCAGGCCATGGCCGTCAGCATGGCGCCCATAGTCGCCCATAGCGGCGGGGTAAAGCTCAGTTCGCTGTACGCCAGACCCATGCCGGCGATCAGCACGTAGCCGAGGCAGATGCCGACGATGCCGCCGAGGGTAGCCAGGAACAACGCCTCAGTCACAAACAGCACGAGCACCTGTTGCCGTGTAGCACCCAATGCTTTGAGCAACCCAATCTCACCTGTGCGCTGACTAACGGCGACGAGCATCACATTCATAATGAGCACGCCGGCAACGATCAGACTGACACCAGCAATGCCGGCCAGAGCCAGCGTGAGCGTGCGAAGAATGCCATCAAATGTTGATAGCACCGCGTCCTGCGTGATGACGGTGATGTCTTCCTCACCGTAATGACGTGCGGTGATGATTCGCCGCACATCCTGCTTCGCCGCATCTATTCGATCGCGGGACACCGCCTGGAGAATGATGCGAAACAGACCCGGTGAATCGAATATCGCCTGAGCACTGACTACCGGCACGATGACGGTCTCGTCTACGTCCAGCATGATCGATGTGCCCTGCGGTTCAAGGACGCCGGTGACCCGGCAACGGCGGTCCCCAATGCGCAACCACTCGCCGATGGGTTGCCCGGTGACAAACATTTCTTTCGCGATGGTGTCACCCACAACGCAGACTGGGGCGGCCCGATCCATGTCGACGTCAGGCAAGAATTCGCCGGCCGCCATGCGCCACTTGCGGATGTTTTTGAACTCCCCGGTCGTGCCGAGGATAGTGACTTCTCGTTCACGGCCCGACACGTTCGCCGCCGCTGCGCCGACCACCACGGGCGCGACCAGATCTACATGCGGGCTGCGGCGCGTCGCGCGGGCGTCATCCAGGGTCAGATCGCGGTTGGTCTCGGCAAGCGCCATTCCCGGCCCAGCGCCGCTCGTCTCAGACCGGCCCGGCAGCACGATGATCAGGTTGGTCCCGAGCGAACGGAACTCTTTGGTGACGAATGTCCTGGCCGCTTCGCCTAAGGACGTGAGCACAAGCACGGCGGCGACGCCGATCGCGGTGGCGAGCAGCATGGCGAAAGTCCGCGCTGGCGCCCGAGAAAGTGCACCGCCGGCGAAAAGGTTGATGTCCATGGGCCTCATGCCGGCTGATCCTGGTCCAGCCGGCCGTCACGAAAGCGCAGTGTGCGGCCGGCGCGGCTGCCTATTGCCGGGTCATGTGTCACCACGAGGAGTGTCAGGCCCTGAGCGTTAAGTTCCTCGATCAGCGCGACGATCTCCTGACCCGAGGCGCTATCCAGGTTACCGGTGGGCTCATCAGCCAGCATGAGTTTAGGCTGCATGACGATGGCGCGCGCTATCGCCACGCGCTGACGTTCACCGCCGGAAAGCTGATTGGGCCGGTGGTCGTGTCGATGACCCAGCCCGACTCGCTCCAGGGCCGCGCGGCTGCGCGCCCGCCGAGCTGCGGGTGCGTCGCCGGCGAGCAGCATAGGCAACTCGACATTCTCCTCAGCGCTGAGCCGGGAGACTAGATGGAAAGACTGGAATATAAATCCGATCTGGCGCTGCCGGGTTTGCGCGAGTTCCGCCTCCGGCATCGTGGAGGTATCGACTTCATCAAGCAGATATTTGCCCGAGGTCGGCCGGTCCATCAGGCCCAGGATATTCAGCAGCGTGGATTTGCCGGATCCCGACGGCCCCATGATGGAAACGTATTCCCCGCGGCCTATGAGCAGGCTGACACGATCCAGCGCGTGAACCTCCTGGTCGCCCACCTGAAAGTTACGGCATAGCGCGTCGAGCCGGATCATTTTGCGCAGAGCTTGAGGCTACTCCGCACTGGCGGATGCGCCGTCCTCGACCCCTTCGCGATCGACCGAAAGCACAACCCGTTCGCCCGGGTCAACGCCGGCTGTGATTTCGGTGAACTCCCAGTTGGAAATGCCCCGCTCAACTGTTCGTTCGCGCAACGTATCCCCTGGCTCGAGAATCATGACGCGACTGCCATCAATAATCGCCTGCGTGGGCACGCGCAGCACCGATTCTCGCGACTCCAGCATCACCTCAACATCCGCGCTGTATCCGGGTAGCAACGGGTTATCACCGCGCTCACCAATCACGGCCTCGATCTCGACCGTACGTGCCTGTTTTTCCTGATCGAGCACATACGGTGCAACCCGGCGAACGGTGCCGGCAAAACGTTGATCGGGGAACGCATCCAGGGTAATCACCGCGGGCATGCCGGCGCGGACTGCCGGCGCGTCCACTTCGTCAATCGGCGCACTGATGTAGAGGCAGGAGTCATCAATCAGATCCACCGTGGGCGGTGTGGCGATGCCGACCGGCGACGGCGTCACGTACTCGCCCACTTCCCCATTGATCTCGGCAATCACGCCGTCGAAGGGTGCCCGCAAGATCGTGCGCTCAAGCGTTGCATTAGCAACATCCAGCTTGGCATCGCTGACACGAGCTGAGGTTCTGGCGGCCGTGCAGGCCGCGGCGGTCGCCTCTGCATCGCCCGCCGCCCGGTCGGCGGCCTCCTCGGACGTGAGCTTGCGCTCGACCAGACGGGCCAATCGATCACTTTCCCGTTTTGCTACGGCAGACCTGACGCAGGCTTCGTCCGCACGCGCCCTGGCCGCCGCGGCATCGCGTTCGGCCAGCGACACCTCCGCCCGCAGATCTTTGTTCCAAAGCTCAAGCAGGACCTGACCGGCATTTACTGAATCGCCTTCATTTACCGGCAAGACCGCCATCTGGCCGCCAAACGCAGGCGACAGACCTGCGCGCCGGCAGGCATCGACGGTGCCGGCACGCGTGTTCGAAACGCTGGCGATGACCGGTCCCTCGTCAACTGCCACGACAGCCACGCTCAGCGGAGCCGGCCGGAGGCTGAAGAAAACGCCAGTCCCCGACAAACCGAGCACGACCAGGAGAATTATGAGTCCGCGCTTGCCCAAACCCGGCACCGTTTTCCGTAAAGACAAAAAATCAGTATACCCGCCAACTCCGCTCGGGCCGTCGGCGTGTCGCTTGCGACTGGCTTGATGGTGGCTAGTTCGTCAGCGTGTTGCCCGGTCGAGCGACCAAATCGTATTTGACGCGCAGTTCGTCCCGGACGGACAACGCGCCGAGTGCAACACTGAACGGCTCAATGCCAAGGTCGCTCTGCCGGACCGAAAACTCGCCCTCAGCCCGAAGCATTGCGGTGTCCTGGCTGACTGTTGCGGGCATCTCGAAACGATAAGTCTCCCCGCGCAAATCAATATCGACCGCCACCAGCAACGCCGGCAGTTCGCCGCGGACGGTTGCGCTCTTTATTTCGATGACAGGGAAGCGGTTGGCATCCAAAACTCGCTCGCCGAGCATGTTTGAGCGCGTTCCGCGCACCGCAGATTCGTCGAGCGGGCCGCCAAAGTCGTCGCCTTCAGCAACCCGAAGATCCGGTCGATCAACCTCAAACTCGTCCACGGGCAACGTCAAGAACACCTGCACATCAGCGGGCTCATCGGCAAGGCGCACGTAGCCGCTGACGGAAGCGTGACTGATGACATGGTTGTGGCCGAGCGCAGCCAGCGGCCCTTCCCGATAGACCAGGATGCGCATTTCCGATTCGAGTGGATTGATCGGCCAGGCGCCAGCGGGAAGCTCGCCTGACGGCCCGGCAACAAGTGTTGCTGTGTCGCGAGAAGCAGGTCCACAAGCTGTTAGCAGGAGCGCGAAGGCAATCAAGCACGGCCAGAGACGTTGTGCTGCAGGAGAATTGTTCATTGCTGGTGCATTGGCAACATTGCAAGCTGCCTCGTATAGTTTCCAATCTCGCCAGGAGGCTGCTAAGTATGCCGCGCTTTAATCTTGTGGTTAATGGCCAATCACTGCCCGTTGAGGCAGATGCCGAGATGCCGCTCCTTTGGGTGCTGCGGGATCTACTCGGCCTGACTGGCACAAAGTACGGCTGCGGCCGGGGACTGTGCGGCGCCTGCACGGTGCACGTTGGCGGCCAGCCGGTGCGCAGCTGTCTGACACCAGCCGCCGCCCTTGATGGCGAATCCATCACAACCATCGAGGGCCTGGATGAAACTCACCCGGTGATCGAGGCATGGATCGCGCTGAGCGTGCCGCAGTGCGGGTACTGTCAGCCAGGGCAAATTATGTCTGCGACTGCGCTATTGGCACGGAATCCTGATCCGAGCGAAGACGACATTATTGCTGCGATGAACGGCAATCTGTGCCGCTGCGGTTCTTATCTGCGCATTCGCAAGGCGATACAGAGGGCCGCGGAGATGGGCCGCGGAGAAGCTACCGACGCCCCCACCGCGTAGGGTCAATCTAGAGGCTGCGCTGTGAGGTTAAGGGCCTGTGTATGAGGCCGTAGTCTACTCGCGAGGGCACCGCAGCCCATTCGGCTTCTGCCAAACAGACTCCTGACTAAGCAAAGAGCTTGCGCGGCTCGATGCCGTAGGCTCCCGGTTCATGGCCGGTAACAATCCAGCGGGCGCGCCGGTGCCCTTCGTCGCTGGGTAAGCGCTTCAGGTCTAGCAACTTGCGATCGGTGACTTTGCCGCCCTTGGCGTCCACTACCATCAGTACTTTGGGCCGCAGCCGGCGAACGCTGTTCTGCTCAATTACCACGCCGACCTCGCCCGTGTTGAGCTCCACAATCGTGCCAGTGGGAAACATCCCCAACGCCTGTACGAATTGTTCAACGAGTTCGCGCTGAAACTGAGAGCCTGCCAGCAGGTTTAGCTCGCGCACGGCGTCATAGGCAGACTTCGCGTCGGCATGCTTGCGCTTGGAAATCATCGCGTCATAGCAGTCGACGAGCCCAGCAATTCGACCGAACACAGGAATATCCGTGCCCCTGAGCTGCCTGGGGTAACCGCTGCCGTCGTGGCGCTCGTGATGGCAGCTCACCATGGCCATAACCTGATCTCCCAGGCCCGGAATCTTGCCGGCAATTCGCGCACTGTAGTCCACATGCATTTGCATGATGTCCTGCTCTTCCGTGCTGAGCGGACCATCTTTATCGGCAACCCACGGAGGAATCCTGACCTTGCCGACATCCATGAGCATTCCGCCGATAGCCAACGCCTGCAGACCGTTTCGATCGAAACCCAGATGCCGGCCGAGAATCACCGCCCATACGGCGCTGGCGACGGAGTGATTAAAGGAATATTCGTCGCGCTTGCGTTGGTAAACCAGCCAGGCCATCGCGTCCTGGTTTCTCAGAATGCTCTCAATGAGCGGGTCGACAGCCATTTTCAGACCGTTTGCATCAATGCGTTTGCCGCGGCGGGCGCGATCCAGCAGCCGATCCATCGCGTTGACTGCAATTCCGTAAGCGTGCGCCGCCCGCGGCGTCTCTTCCTGCATCGGCACCTGATTCACATAGTGGTTCTGGCCACTTAGCCGGTTTGCCAGCCAACCGGTCGGATCTAACAGACTGAGCGCGCTGAGCAGCCGGAACTGCCAGCCAGGCTGACTGGGCCTTGAGCCTTTTGTATGCGCCCGCTGGAACGGGTCATGGTCACGCGACATGGAGTTCCGCGCCGCCATGATTTTGTCCTTAGGCAGAGAGCTGCGGTCAACATCAATGTAAACGTGCTTGCAAAACTTCCGCAGCAGGCCCACCTCATCGGTGGTAGATATTTCGAACGCCTGAAAGAAAAACGGCGTTTCCAGCCACGGCCGGTCAAGCTGGGCAACGAACATGCCAGGCTCGAGGTTGAGCGAGTCAACTTTGACGCGTTTAAACAGCACGGGCATCCCTGCCGTGGCTTTCGACGGCTTTCCATAATAGTCACGGGGGCATTCCGGGCCGTGGCCCGGATCACAGTTCAGGGCGCCGGGCGTATATGCGCTGCCCAGGCTGTGAGGTCAGCCGGTTGCTGCGGCGGGAAACGTGACGCCGGTGCCACCCAGACCGCAGTAGCCGCCCGGGTTCTTGGCCAGATACTGCTGGTGATAATCCTCGGCATAGTAAAACTCCGGCGCAGGCAGTATTTCGGTCGTGATCTCGCCGTAGCCCCTGGCGGAAAGCACCTGTTGATACTCACTGCGTGACCGCTCAGCCGCCGCCTGCTGATCCTGGCCGAAACAATAGATGCCGGAACGATACTGCGTACCCACATCGTTACCCTGCCGCATTCCCTGCGTCGGGTCGTGTGCTTCCCAGAACACCGCGATCAGCTTCTCGTAGGCCAGTTCTTCCGGATCAAAAATTACCTGCACCACTTCGTTGTGGCCGGTGCGCCCCGAGCACACCTCTTCATAAGTGGGATTGGGCGTGTGCCCCGCTGCGTAACCCACCGCCGTGGAGAACACTCCGGCAGTCTGCCAAAAGCAACGCTCAGCGCCCCAGAAGCAGCCCAGGCCAAACATCGCCCTGGCCATGCCGTCAGGAAACGGTCCTTGCAGCGGATTGCCGTTCACAAAGTGGCGCGCGGATACAGGGATTGGCGTTGCCCGGCCTGGCAGAGCCTGACTGGCTGACGGTAATTCAGTTTTTCGTCGGAAGAACATGGTCGTATATTCGTCGAGGCACCAGCGATGGATGATGCCAAGCGACCCACAACCAATGGCCACGCGACGGTCCGCCCGACCACCGCGTGGCGCCACCCGTTTGGTCACTCGCGATTGTCGAAGCGTCGCTCCACACGATCGCCCTTGCGATCCAGCCGGCGCTCCACTCGCTGCCCCTTATTGTCCAGGCGCCGATCGATCAGGTCTCCCTTGCGATCAAGCCGGTCGGCCAGGCGTTCCCGACCGGCGGCTTCAGCACGCGCCGACTTGGCGTCCAGAAAGCGATCGGCTCGATCACCGCGGCGGTCCAGCACCCGCTCTGCGCGATCGCCCGCCCGGTCCAGCTTGCGGTCGGCACGATCACCGGCGTCCGCGACAGCCACTGAGCCGACCAGCAACGCTGCGGTTGCGAAAAACATCTGCCAGGGGAATTTGAGGTTCATCCTGCTGCTCCGTTTTAGCCACCCGTCTGGCGGCGTTCTGGAGGTTCAACGGATTGGCGCAGCATTGGTTGACACGACTACGACGAACGTGGCCCAAGTGCGCTAGATTATCCGCAGCTGGCAACCGCGAATCCTGTATCTACGTTATGGAGTGGTTTCATCGAGTTCGGTCCCGCACGCCGCGATGGGTGCTCGTGTTGCTATTGCTTGGGGCGCCCTGCGTGCTGGCCGAGGAGCCGACCGGAGCGGAAGACGCGGGCGCTAAACCGGCATCGGCCTCTGACACTCCTGACCCAGTCAATCGCAGCTCGGGCGTTCAAGAAGAGGAGGAATCTCTGGCTCTGGAACTTCCTGATGACGAGATCCCCGTGGATCTGCGGCTGGCTACCCACCAACGTATGTTGACCCTGATCGATGAGCAGCGCTTCGAAGAGGCGCGCAGCGCGGCTGAGCGGGTACTTCAGTTGACGCGGGAGCAGTTTGGCGACCGGCACATGGAACTGGTGGCGCCGCTCAACAACCTGGCGTTCACACAAATCGATACCAACCAGCTAGCTGAGGCAGAAAAGACCTATAGGCGCAGTATCCAGCTGGTTACGGAGCTGGAGGGTTTTCTATCGCCCCGGCTTGTGAACCCTTATGTAGGGCTAGGCATTGCCTACAATCGTGGCGAGCAGTTCGAACAGGCACGCGAAGCATTCGCCACGGCGTTGCGACTTAATCATGTTAACGATGGGTTCTATAACCCAGAGCAGATCAAGATCCGGGATGGCCTGACCGAAAGTCACATCGGCCTGGGGGAAATTGGCGATGCCAACTTTCAGCAGGAATCCCAGCTATCCATTAGCCGGCGTCGCCATGGCGATCGTAGTCTCGAAACTCTGCCGGCGATGTACAAGCTGGGCCGCTGGTACGAGCGATCCGGCCAGTATGAAGAGGCCGTGTCGCTGTTTCAGTCGGCTCGGCGCATAGCTAAGGCAGGCTACGGGGCCGGCAGCCTCGAACTCGTCGATGCCTACACGGGGTTGGCAGGCGCCTACGAAAGCCAGGGCGTCCTGTCGAGCGCGGCCGGGGCCCTGAAGAAAGGCCTGGAGATCATTGATGCGCAGCCTGAGCCGGACACGGTTCGGCGCGGCCAGCTGCTCGTCAAGCTAGGCGACATCTATATGAGTAACGCCAAAGTGAACACGGCGGGCAGCTACTACAGTGATGCCTGGCGCACACTTTCCCAGTCCGATCCCGGACTCGATGAGCGTGACCGATACTTTGACAGCCCCACCCGAATCTCTGGCATTCCTTTGAGCCGACTGCGCTACGCGAGGGGTGCAAAACGCGGCGCTGCAGGGCTCAAGGACGGGTACCTGGTCGTCAGCTTTGACGTCGACTCGGGGGGTCGCGCGCGCAACATCAAGATCATTGAAGCCGATCCACCGGGCCTGCTCGAGAACCGGATTACCCGGCTAATCGCTGGCTACTGGTTTCGCCCCAGACACACAGACGGCCAGCCCGTTCTCGCCACAAGTCAGCTCCTGACCCATGAGTTCAAGTATTTGCCGGCCGATAGCAAGACTCCTGAGACGAAGCCATCCGGCCGTGACACCAAAGACAAACGCCTGGAACTACCCGGCACCGCCAGCGACG
This sequence comes from Gammaproteobacteria bacterium, assembly GCA_028285245.1. Classification (GTDB taxonomy): domain Bacteria; phylum Pseudomonadota; class Gammaproteobacteria; order Steroidobacterales; genus J054. Next base: position 28,237 of record JANQPY010000023.1, read on the forward strand.
GATGACTCCCGGGCACTTTCTCGCCAGGCTCGCTTGCCCTCCTGGATAGCGTCAAACACTTCCCCGGACCGACCCCCGAGCCGCTGCAGCAACACCTTGGTTACCTCGCTAGTAGCAAGCTTCCATCGAGCGCGCTGTTCAGCAGTCAGCCGATGAATCTGAATGCCCAAACTGGGATCGTTCAGATCAAGAGCGTCTTGCCGGCGGACTGCTGCGCGAGTCCTGGTGATGGATGGGAAGTTCTGTTCCAGAATTTCGCGTAGTTCATCGGGCAGACTCTGCCACCAGCGCGCGTTTGCCACGATGACAGAAACACCCAGCAGGTGTTCAGTCAGCGAGAAGTGTGGCGCCTCGGCCGCGATCCCCGTGCGGGCATAGAGGCTTATGGAATTCTCGCCGCTATCGATAAGCCCGGTTTGCAGACTGGGCACTATCTCGCCGTAGCCTAAGGGGATCACGTCGGCAGCAAGTGCTTCGGCGAACAGCCGCGCATTAATTCCGGCGGAAACGCGGAACCGGCGGCCGCGTACCGCGTCAGGCACAAGCAACGGTTCCGTAGCGTAGACCGAGTGAAAACCGATCTCGTACCACGTCACCAGATGTAAACCCTGAGCCGAGAGCATTTCTCGAAACAAGTCGGTGAGATAGTTGTCGTATACGAAATCCGCCTCGGCGGCGGAATCAAACAAGTACGGCGCATAGAGCACGGAAAACTCAGGTACGAGGGTCGACGTCGCCTGCGCCGACAGGTTGGCAAAATGAATTCTCCCCCTCCTGAGCGCAGCGAGCAGCTGCTCTTCCGAGCCGAGCTGGCCATAAATGAGAGGACGCAGCTCCAGCCGGCCACCAGCGGAAGCTTCGGCATCGCGCTTGAAATCCAGCCACACTGCCTCGCCGGCAGTACCCGGCGCCGTGGTGCCGCCCAAATTGACGATGCCGGAGCGAGGAGACTCGGCTTCGCACCCCGACAAGACTGAGGCCACCAGCAGGCATGTGCATGCGGCAATGACTGGCGTGAGCTGAATTCGTCGCGGCATGCGTCATAATGACGCACATCCGCCGCCGCAGAGCAAGGGAACCTTGCGGCACTGCGGCCATCTCAAGTGAAACAGGCTTTGTTTGGAACCCGAGTATTCAGTGCAGACGCTACTGGAAAACGCGATATCGAGACTGCAAGCGAAGTGGGTAATCGCCCTCCTAGTCTGGCTGACCTCGGCAGCGGCATGGGCATACCCTGACTATGCCGTGCTCGACGACCTGCTGGTCAACTACGTAGTTGATGGTGTCGTGGACTACGACGGGTTCGCCGCCGATGCACGGCTCGGAACCGTGTTGCAGGAGCTGGCTGACACCGACACAAGCGACCTGACCAGTGATGCGGCGCTAAAGGCCTTCTACATCAATGCCTACAACCTGCTTGCGATTGACGGTGTACTGAACGGCGAATCAGCCGCGAACCGTCGGCAGCGCCGGCAGTTTTTTGTGAAGCGCACGCGAGAGGTGATGGGAGAACCACTCAGCATGCAGGCAATCGAGCATAACCTGCTGCGGCCTATGGGTGATCCGCGCATCCATTTCGCTATCGTCTGCGCGTCACTTTCCTGCCCGCGGCTCGCGAACCGCGCTTACCGGCCGGAAACACTGGATGAGCAGCTGGACGCGGCGGCGCGCGAGTTCATCAATGATCCAACCCGTAACCGGTTTGATCCGCGTCGCGGCCGCGGCTTTGTATCGCGGCTATTCGATTGGTTCGGTGCAGACTTCGCCGGTGAGGCCGGCTCAGTCCAGCGCTATATCAGCGCATTCGTGCTCGACCCTGATACGGAACGCGAATTGCGCCGGGGAGCGCTGGAGATCCGCTTCGAAGACTATGACTGGAGCCTCAACGGTCACTACGCGCGGGCGAAATGAAACAGCGCCCGATTACTGTAGCCAATCCTCCCGACAGACACTTGCCAAACAGGCTAAACCCATGCTGATAAACAAACCCCCAGGCATTAGACCCTCGGAGATCACCCCGGAATCGGTGTTCAGAAATCGTCGTCAGCTGCTGCGCGCAGCAGGCCTGGGCGGCGCCGGGCTGCTGTTGGGCACTGGCTGCTCAGCCGAGGAATCGGAGGCCAGCGGTGCGTTGAAGTCTCTGGACGTAGTGAAGGGTAGTTCTTTCAGCACCGACGAGCCGATGACGGACTACGAGGACATCACGTCTTACAACAACTTCTATGAGTTTGGCCTCGACAAATCTGACCCGGCCCGTTTGTCAGGCGATTTCAAGCCCCGACCGTGGTCGGTCGAGATTGCCGGCGAAGCAGCGAAGACGGGGGTCTTTGATCTCGATGACATCATCGGGCCTCATCCAATAGAGGAACGCATCTATCGGCTGCGCTGCGTAGAAGCCTGGTCGATGGTGGTGCCTTGGAATGGAATTCCGCTTGGCGACATCATAAAACGATTCGAACCCACGTCGCGGGCCAAGTACGTGGCCTTCGAAACCGTGGTACGGCCCTCGGAAATGCCCGGACAGCGCCGCGGCGTGCTGGATTTCCCGTATGTTGAAGGCTTAACCATGGCCGAGGCCATGCACCCTCTGACGCTGCTTGCTGTGGGTCTGTATGGTCGCGAGCTGCCGAATCAAAACGGCGCGCCGCTGAGGCTGGTGGTGCCCTGGAAGTATGGTTTCAAGAGCATCAAGTCCATCGTCAAGATCAGCTTTACCGAGACGGAACCGCCCACGACGTGGTCGCTGTCTGCACCGCGGGAGTACGGTTTCTACGCCAACGTGAATCCCGAAGTGGATCATCCGCGGTGGAGCCAGGCGAAAGAGCGCGCCATCGGCGGCGGGGTATTCTCCCCGAAAAAACCCACTCTGATGTTCAACGGGTACGCTGAGCAGGTCGCCTCACTTTATGAAGGCCTCGATCTGCGCAAAAACTTCTAGCGCGTTTGCTCCCGGCTACTATTCCGTTATCGGCATGCCCACACAGCGGCAGATTCGTTACGGCATCAAGCCCCTAGTCTTCCTGCTGTGCGCGCTGCCGCTGCTGAGCCTGATCGGCCGGGCGTTTGGTTTTGGAGACGACCTCGGACCGAATCCGGTTGAGACGCTGCAGGACGTGCTGGGTGAGTGGGGCCTGCGGTTTTTGCTCGCCACGCTGGCCGTCACGCCGCTGCGACTGCTATTGGGAAAGCCCTGGCTCGGACAGTTCAGACGAATGTTAGGACTGTTCGCCTTCACGTACGCCGGGCTGCACTTCGCCAACTATCTGGTTCTGGATCAATCGCTCGATCTGGCCACCATAGTGGAAGACATTGTCGAACGCCCGTTCATCACGGTGGGCTTTGTGGCCGTCGTGACTATGGTACCGCTGGCTATCACCTCAACCGCCGGCTGGCGGCGGCGTCTGGGTAAGCGCTGGAACGCGCTGCACCGCCTGGTCTATCCCGCTGCCATCCTGGCCTGCTGGCATTTCTGGTGGCAGGTGAAGAAAGACATCACCGAACCACTCATTTACGCCGCAATTCTCGCCGCGCTACTCGGCTATCGAATCTGGCGTCACGTCAGCCAGAAAACACAGTCCGCGTAACACACGAGCTGCCTACAAACCCGTCGCAAGCCCACAGCCTTTTTGAGACAAGGCGTGGTCCGGCGAAGAAGCGGAGTGTATATGCAAGGAGCCTCTGCCCAGCCCTGAGCACGGTCCGTTGCAGTCCGATTTACTTGCCAGCGAGGCGCCGAGCGCAGCGCAATGGCAGGCGTCCTTGCCAAGCTCGGCAACGCCGCTGGCGAGAAAATCGGGCGCAACCCATTCGGGCAGTCCCGTAGTTTCTCGCAATACTTCGTTGTCGCTTCGCTCACTGGCATCAAGCCAGCCACGCTTACTCCGCCTCGTCTTACGAGAAACTATCCGGCTGCGGAACGTGCTCAGGGCTGGGCAGAGGCTCCCTACATGAGCATTTTGAGCTGGACCACAACGAAGTATCGGAATGGCTGTGGGCTTGCCGCCTCTAGCTAAAGGTTGTAGCCGCGCTCGTCATGCTGCGTTATATCCAACCCTTCGGTTTCTTCATCGGCGCTGACTCGCAGGCCGACCACAGCACCAACTAGCTTTAGAATCACAAACGTGCCAACGGCGCACCATACGATCGTGGCTAAGGCGCCTATGACCTGGACGCCCAGCTGACCGCCGATTGTTTGCCCCTCGGCCAGCCCCAAACCGCTGAACAGGCCCAAGCCGCTGGCGCCAAACACAGCACACAGCAATATACCCAGCAAGCCCCCAACGCCATGGACAGGAAACACGTCTAAAGAGTCGTCGATCTGTAGCTTGCGCTTGATGATTTGCGTGGCCCAAAAGCAGACCAGCCCGGCCAGTAAGCCGATTAACAGCGCGCCACCCGGACCAACAAATCCCGAGGCCGGCGTGATCGTACCCAGACCGGCAACCATGCCGGTGACGATCCCCAGCACGCTCGGTTTGCCGTACTTGATCCACTCCTGGGTCATCCAGGCCAACGACCCGGCAGCCGCACCGATGTGCGTGACCAGCATCGCCATGCCTGCAGCGCCGTCAGCAGCCAATGCGCTGCCGGCATTGAAGCCAAACCAGCCGACCCACAGCATGCAGGCACCAGTAACGGTGCTCGGCAAATGATGCGGTGGCATCGGAGTGGCTGGAAAACCTTTCCGGTTGCCTAAAACCAGGGCTGCAACAATGGCCGCGACGCCCGCATTAATGTGGACTACCGCACCCCCAGCGAAGTCCATAAACCCAAGGTCCGCGAGCCACCCACCGCCCCAGACCCAATGCGCGACCGGGATATAAACCACAAGTAGCCACAAGATCGAGAACCAGCACATAGCGCTAAACCGCATGCGCTCCGCGAAGCCACCGACGACTAGCGCCGGCGTAATAATCGCGAACGTCATCTGAAACATTACAAAGACGCTTTCGGGCATCGTCCCCGACAACGCATCGGTTGTGAGGCTGGCAAGAAAAGCCTGATCCAGCCCGCCAATGAATGGATTAGCGCTACCACCGTTGGTGGCAAACAGGCTATAGCCGATGAGCACCCAGACCAGGGAGACCATGCAGGCAATAGTGAAGCACTGCATCAACACCGAGAGCACGTTGCGGTTGCGCACCAATCCGGAATAGAACAGCGCGAGCCCTGGCAAGGTCATGAACAGCACCAGAGCGGTAGACGTGAGCATCCAGGCCGTGTCACCGGTATCCAGTGCGTCGGCACCGGCAGTCATCGGCAGCAACAATAAAACACCGTGCCCCAGCAAGGCAGGCCAGAACTTTCGCATGATTGTCCCCCAGCAGCAGGACCGGCTCCCCAGCGCGGCCCCGGATTGATGCGCTACAGCGCGTTGTCGTCTGTTTCGCCGGTGCGGATCCTCAGCACCTGATCGATGGCGGTCACGAAAATCTTGCCGTCGCCGACTTTGCCGGTGCGTGCCGCGCTGGTGATCGCTTCGACAGCCTGCTCGACAGCCGAATCCGCAACGGCGGCCTCGATCTTGGTCTTCGGCAGAAAGTCCACCACGTACTCAGCACCCCGATACAGCTCCGTGTGACCACGTTGCCTGCCGAAACCCTTCACCTCGGTTACGGTCATCCCGTTTACGCCTACCTCGGCCAGCGCGTTGCGCACGTCATCGAGGCGGAATGGCTTGATGATCGCAGTAATCAACTTCATAGGCTGCACACCCGTCTTGTTGTTCTTGGTCGTTGCCGCCGGCGCCTGCCGCGCTCTTGTTCGGCTTGCGCATTGTAGCCTAATTGTTTCGCAGGGCGGCAAGCTGCCTGCTGCCTGGCATGACCCAGGGCTTCATCCATGCGGCTTGCAGTCACGGGCGAGACTGGGCCGGGGACAGGCAAAAGGGACATGACACTGCGAGGAGCCGCATGAGCGAGACCTCAACGACACAGCGGGACGACTGAGACATCCTTGTCGCGCCTTAGTAGATGCGGAAGCCGCCGTGACGCCGCCTGCTGCGTCGATCAAACCAAATCCAGGCCAGAAGAATGCCCGTAAAAAAGGCCCCAAATGCCACAACGACTGCCCAGACGATGGGCATGGAAACGGGCTCGCTGCCGCGTTGCGCACGCAGCTCAAGATTGGCCGCGCGCAGTTCATCAATCTGCGTCTCGCGACGCGCCAGCCGCGTCTGCGCATCGCGCGAGATCTGCTCCAGTTCCGCAATTCTTGCCGGAGCGTCTTCGTTAGCCTCTGCGAGTTGCTGCTCAAGTTCGGCGCGCTCCGCTTCAAGGCTCTGAATGCGAACAGTGGCTGGCGCATCCGCAACAAGAAACACGCGCCGCACCCAGCCTTCGCGGCCATCAGCCAGCCGCACTCTCGCGTACGAGCCACCTTGCTCCAGCAGCTCCACGGCATCACCGCTGTTGAGATTAGTAAACGCCGCGTCGCTGGTATCGGGGAGCGCGTGCACGCCAAGCCGCAACTGATCCGTCACGTACAGCTTCTCGGCTGCGGCCATGGGCGCCGATGTGAGACTGAGCACCAGCACTGTCAGCCGGACAGCTTTCATAGCCTGGGAAAGGCCCAGCGGAGCAGCGCGGTATGCGCTTCCTCCCCAGGTCCCTGGTGAGCATTGGGGTGGTTCTGCACGGCGACCACGACATAGTCCCGGCCAGCCGGACTGCGCATGTAGCCGGCCAACGCGAACACGCCGTTAAGCCGGCCGGTCTTCAGGTGCATCTGGCCTGTCACAGCCTCATTGCGGAACCGCCGGCGCATGGTGCCATCGATACCGGCCAACGCCAGCGAGGAAACAAATTCGGCGCTAAACGGGCTTTGATAGGCAGCCAGTAACAAGCGCGCCAGATTTCGCGCAGAGATCCGCGTCTCCCGCGACAAACCGGAGCCGTTGTCCAGGCGCAGCTCGTCGAACTTCAGACCACGGTTCGCGAGCGACAGCTCAGCCGCGCGGCGCGCCTTGGCTATCGTCGCCGGCGGCCCCTCAGCTTCCGCGCCCAAGGTCAGAAAGATCTGGCGCGTCATTACGTTGTTGCTCCACTTGTTAACGTAGCGAATCACGTCAGACAGCGGTGGAGACGAAAATTCAACGATCGGCTCCAACGTCTCCGGAACTTGCGCCAGTCTAAATGAGCCGCCTAACTCCCCGCCCATTTCTGTCCAGAGGCGATCAATGACGCCATAGGCGAACGCGGGCGCTTTTAGCACAGCCCGCGACAGCCGCGTTTCCCTGCAGCGACTGGCGTAGTCACCGGAAAAACTAACGCGCGAGCCTTCCGGGTAGGGGGCCGCCGAAAAAGCGATGCCGCCTAAGTAACCCCGGCATCTGCCGTCCACCAAACGCAGGCGATTGTCGATGGCCAGATTGGTGGGATGCGGATCGGCGACGACGCGAACGCCGCCTCCTGCATCATCGGCGATTACCTTGAAGCTGGTCGCGGTGAAGTTCATCAGCAGGGCATTCGGCAACGCGTTGTAGACGCGATAGGTCTGCCCGTCGAATGCGCCCGGATCGGCTGTCTGCGGAGCGAAGTACTCGTTGTCTATAACCAGGTCGCCGGCAATGCTGCGGATACCGGTCTGGCGAAGCTGCCGCAGCATTAACCAGACCCGCTCGGTAACCAGATAGGGATCGCCGTAACCCTTGATGAACAAGTCTCCTTCCAGACGTCCGTTCTCAATCGGGCCGCCGGCATAGACCTCTGTGTCCCAGCGGTAGGCTGGCCCGAGGTCTTCCAAAGCAAGAAATGTTGTCAGCAACTTGATGGTAGATGCCGGGTTGCGGGAGATGTCAGCATTGACCGCGAGTAACGGCGCAACCTCATCAACCGGCTGAATCCAGGCGCTGTAGCTGTCGCCGGACATATCGTAGGCGTCAAGCACCCGGAGCACCGCGGACGGCAGTTCAGCGTGCCTGGGTTCGGCGGGCAAGGCAGGACTGCTCGCCAGTAACAGGATGGCGAAGCTAAGCAGACGGACGTTCAATCTTCATGCTCCGCATGCGGTCATAAAGGGTCGTAGGCTTCATGCCCAGCAGTTCTGCGGCGCCGCCCTTTCCGGACACGCGCCATTGCGCTGCCTGCAGCGCTGCGACCAGATTGGCCCGTTGCCTGGCTTTCATCTCCTCCTCCGTATGAAAAGCCGGCGCCTCTGCAGGGGCCTCCTGAGTGGGTTGCTCTACAGCCCTGTCGCTCCCTGCCAGGTCGAGCCTCAGCACATCGCCTTGCGACAAAATTACGGCGCGCTCAATTACGTTCTTCAGTTCCCGTATGTTGCCGGGCCAGCTGTAGGCGCGCAGATTGTCCACCTGACCCTGGGTGAGTGCCGGCACGTCGCGGCCAAAGTCACGGCAGATCTGCTCAAGAAAATGCACTGCGAGCATGACGACGTCGTCGGCACGCCGGCGCAGAGGTGGCACCTGCACCGGAAACACGCTCAACCGGTAGTACAGATCTTCGCGAAAATCTCCGCGCTCCACTGCCTGCTCGAGATCCTTATTCGTGGCGGCGATAACGCGAACATCAACGGTTCGAGATACCTCTTCGCCCACGCGCTCGAACTCCTTTTCCTGCAGCACACGCAGCAGCTTGCCCTGCAGCGCCAGCGGAATCTCTCCGACTTCATCGAGGAAAATGGTGCCGCCGTCCGCCAGCTCAAACCGTCCAATCCGATCCCGATGTGCGCCGGTGAATGCACCACGCACATGCCCAAAAAATTCACTTTCAAAGAGCTCATCAGGAACAGAGGCGCAATTAACCTTCACCAATGGCCCCTCCGCGCGGCCACTGCGCGCGTGAATTGCGTGCGCCACCAGCTCTTTGCCGGTACCCGTTTCGCCGACGATCAACACGCTGGCCGGGGTATCGGCAACTGCTTCAATACGAGAAAGCATGGCCTTCAATGCAGGACTTTCGCCAACGATCCGGCCGAAGTTCATGGCGACGTTCACTTCCTCGCGCAGGTAGTCGCGTTCCTGCTCAAGCTCGTCGTTTAGCCGGCCAATCTCCTGATAAGCCTCGCGCAGCTGCGCCTCCGCGCGATTGCGTTCGGTCATGTCTTTACTGGCGACGCGCAGCGTCTGAAATCCGTCGCGCACGTCGCGGTCCGCACGCGTCGACATGAGTACATCCAGAACGTCGCCATGCCTGGTGACCATCTGACGCGGCACGTTCTTCTGACTGCCCGCGGCAATCACCTCATCCACACTCCAGCGCATTGCTGAGCGCCTGGACTCGTCGGTGAGAAAATCAGTGATGGGCCGGCCGATGACTTCATCGCGCGAGTAGCCGAGCTTCTCGAGCCAGTGGTCACTCACCGCAGTGATACGAGCATCGCGATCCACCGTGTGCAGCATGGCCGGTGTGCTCTGGTACAGATCGCGGTACTGCCGCTCGAGCCCGGCGCGATCGGCGAGCTCCGTGTAAACCGAAATCGCGCGCAGCAAATCTCCGTCGGCGTTCCGCTCGCCAGTCGTCGTAGCCAACAGTGAAATGCGTTCCCCCGACTTATCGAGGAAACCCACGGGCACGTTATCGAGCCGGCCGGTGCGGCGGAAACGCGGCAGGTGCTCGGCACGAATTCGCGTTGCGGTGGCTTCGGTCGCGAGGTCTTCCGGCCGGCAGCCCACCAGCTCTTCACGACTGAACCCAAGCCGCGCAACGAACGCGTCGGTCATCTCGACGATGCGCCCATCACGATCAGTGACTGTGGCCAGGCATGGCGCGGCCCGGAAGAGGCGAGTCGGATCAGTCAACTCCGTCATGGCACCGCACTATACACGGAATTCCGTGAATCCGGGTTAGGATTTCTCGTGAAATACGAATTCTCGTTATCCGAAGAATTCATTAAACCGCTGGATTTAAAGGATTTTTTAGTTGGCACGCTTTCTGCATAGGTAGTATCGAGTGGCGGGCAAAGAGCTCACCACCTGGTACTAAACAAGTGAGGCAGAAATCATGACCAGACTGAAAAGCAACCGCAGGGCGCGGTTGGGTCTTCTGCCCACCACGTTGCTCGCGCTGTCGCTCTCGGTCAGCGGTGCAACGGTTGGGCAGGCTGATCCGATCACGCCAAGCATCACTGTCACCGCCCCGGCGGTCCAGCATGCCGGCGCAAAAGACCTGCGCGCGGAGATCAGGGCGACGGCGGACAACGCGGCCCTGCTGACGAGCGCCAACGTGTCGATCGACCTGCGCAACCGTTTGCAGGGTCAACAGCGTCCACTTCGGCTGGCCAGCCGCAACGTGGGCGATCGCGGTTAACCACCGCAACCCCGGCCCGGGCCGCGCATCGATCCTCCCACGCGGTCCGGGCCACTGAACGGCGCAAGCCGTTCGCGACAGCCCGCCTGCTCCCCTCAGGCGGGCTGTCGAACCCGGCGGGGGCTGCATAGTCCACGGTACCGGCGCCAGCCGGTCCTACCCCCCCAACTGTGACTGTGCAGCCCCCTCCTCCCTATGTATTTCAATTGCGATGTGAGTACGTGGTCGCTGTGGCCTAAAATCTCGCACTATGCGCACTCCACATCTATTGCTTGCGGCAGCGCTCGTGAGCCCCGTCATAACGCTGGCTGGTTCACTACCGCGCATCGAGGTGCTCCAGCTTATCGACACGGACGATGCTGCAGCTGAGCTGGCAGCCAGCAACGACGGCGACTACAGACTGCCGTTGTTGGTCACGTTTGCCTGTCCCGCGGGTGAAGAGGCAACGGCGCTATCCGTCTCAGTTGCCGATACGATGCAGCGGACCACCACCCCTAAGTCGCCGCAGGCACTGACGTTTGAGCTAAAGAGTCCGCGTTTGCAGGGGGTCCGCGAAGCCGCGTATTGCCAGCAACCCGGTGCCCAGCTACTCGAGAACCAGCTTGCCGCTTACGCTACCTTGCGTTGCAGGGGTGTTGATGGCAGCGAGGTCAGTCACACGACTGCGACTAATCTCGACCTGTGGTTCGATTGTCCGGACACAGATAACCGGCGCCGTCCTGAGGCTGGCGATCTAGTCGATCAGTAGTGAGTCGTTGCCGACTGCTCTAATTGCCACTGTCGGTTGAAGCCTGCAGCTCGCGCTT
>JANQPY010000040.1 GCA_028285245.1 Gammaproteobacteria bacterium
TCGGTAGTCACCGCTGCGAAATCTGGGCTCCGGTGCAGGCGCCTGACTTTGCGCGAGAACTGGCCTGCGACATCACCGGGCTGCCGCGCGAGGCAATCAATGTTCACACGACTTATCTGGGCGGCGGTTTCGGCCGGCGTGCGCTGGTGGACTACGTAGGCGAAGCGGTAGAGATTGCCGCGCAGCTTGGCGATGTGCCTGTTCAGGTAACCTGGACCCGGGAAGATGACCTGCAGAATGACTACTATCGGGGTGCCACTACCCATCGACTGAGTGGCGTGGTCGATGATCAAGGCGATTTACGTGCCTGGGAGCATCGGCTCGCAGCGCCTGTAATTAGCGGGAACTTCATGGGCGTTTGGATTGCCTCCATGCTGCCGCAATGGGTGCCAGAATCAGCCAACGGCCGGTTAACCGATCTTGCCCTGTGGGTGCAGCGCAAATTCTTCGGGCCCTTCCAGGCCTGGGAGGGGGCCGCAACGGTGCCGTATGCCGTTCCGAATATTCGCGTAACGGTCAGCGAGATTCCGTCTTTCCTGCGAATCGGTATCTGGCGATCGGTTGGCCACTCCTACAACGCCTTCGCGGTCGAGTGCTTTATCGACGAGCTGGCGGAGGCGGCGGCCCAGGATCCCGCGGACTTTCGGGCAAACCTGCTGGCGGATAAACCGCGTCACCTGGCGGTGCTGGACGAGTTGCGGGCGCGCTCCGCCTGGGGCCGGCCTGCGCCCGGGCGCTACCAGGGTATGGCCCTGCATGAATGTTTTGAATCGGTGATTGGCCAGGTGGCCGAGGTGTCCGTGTCGGCAGCGGGTGCCATTACGGTGCACAAAGTTTTCTGCGTGGTCGATTGTGGCCTCGCTATCAACCCGGATATTGTCTCGGCGCAGATGGAGAGCGGCATCGTTTTCGGTTTAAGCGCCGCGCTATACGGAGAGCTGAGCTTCGCTGACGGCAAAGTGGCGGACAGCAATTTTCATGACCATCCAATATTGCGGCTCAAAGATATGCCGGAAATCGAGACGCACATCGTTCAATCGGGTGATCGGCCAACCGGCGTCGGTGAAGCCGCAACCCCGGCAATCGCACCCGCTGTGGCAAACGCGATTCATGCTGCTACGGGACAGCGGCTAAGACGCCTTCCGCTAAGGCTAAACCGTGCTGACGGGTAAAACCGGCAAGCTATTTGCTGTATTGGCAGGGTTCTTCCTGACCAACGCGCTGCTGGCGCAGTTCGTTGGCGTAAAGATTTTCGCGCTTGAGCCCACACTCGGGCTTGAACCACTAAATTGGAACCTGTTCGGCGAGGTGGGCTCGCTCAACTTCACCGTTGGCGTTCTATTGTGGCCATTCGTATTCGTTATGACCGATGTCATCAACGAGTATTTTGGCAAGCGCGGCGTACGCTTTATCACCTGGATGGCGATCGGGCTGATCATCTACGCGTTCGCTTTCGCCTTTCTGGCCATCGAGACGGCACCCACGGATTGGTGGGTGGGGTCGTTGCAGGATAGTGGCGTGCCAGATTTGCAGGCGGCCTTCGCGGCGATCTTTGGGCAGGGCCTGTGGTCGATAAGCGGTTCACTGATTGCGTTCTTGATCGGGCAGCTACTTGATGTGGCGGTGTTTCATCGCATTCGCCGCTTTACCGGCGAAAAGAAGGTGTGGTTACGCGCGACCGGCTCCACTTTGATATCGCAGCTCATTGATAGCTTTGTGGTGCTCTATATTGCGTTTGTCCTCGGTCCGCAGCAGTGGAGCATGGGGCAGTTTCTGGCCGTTGGCAGTGTCAACTATGGATACAAGTTTCTTGCGGCGCTCGCGATGACGCCGTTGATTTATCTCGCCCATGCATGCATTGATCGCTACCTGGGTGCGGACGCAGATCGGGTTAAATCGATGGCCGCGGACAACAAGGCTCAGTGGTAGTTGGATCCTGTCTCAAGGTACCCCGTGGACGCGGAACGCGGCTCGCGCGGTATTTTGCGACAGGTTCCAGAGCGTCACCTCGAGCCGCCGACCAGTGCGACATAAAATGCACCGCTCCGGCGAGTTAAGCTAAGTTTATGTTCGAGTACACCGCATTCGATCCGGTCGCCGTCCAGCTCGGGCCCCTGGCCATTCGCTGGTACGGGCTGATGTATCTGGTGGGTTTTGTCGGCGGCTGGTGGCTTGCGCGCATTCGCGCCCGGCAGCCGCATGCCACGCTCAGTGCCGAACAGGTCGACGATCTGCTGTTCTACGTGGCGTTGGGCGTGATTCTCGGCGGGCGGCTCGGCTACATCCTGTTCTACGACACTGCCAGCCTGCTGGAGAACCCGCTCAAACTCTTGCGTATCTGGGAAGGTGGCATGTCGTTTCATGGTGGCTTCATCGGGGTCGTTGTCGCCTATCTGCTATTCGCGCGCAAAATCGGCCGCGGGCCTTTCGAGATCGCCGATTTTGCAGCGCCCGTTATTCCCTTGGGTCTGGGCGCGGGACGTATCGGCAACTTTATTAATGGCGAGCTCTGGGGAGCCAAGACCGATGTGCCCTGGTCATTCGTTGTGAATGGTGAAGCCCGGCACCCCTCGCAGCTCTATGAGGCGGTTCTCGAAGGCGCCGCGTTGTTCGCGATTCTCTGGATTTACGCCGCCCGGCCGCGGCCTACCATGGCAGTGTCGGGCCTGTTCATGCTCTGCTACGGCGTGTTTCGTTTCCTTGTAGAATTTGTGCGCTTACCGGACACCCACATCGGCTATCTGGCATTTGGCTGGGTGACGCTGGGCCAGGTGCTAACGTTGCCCATGATCCTTGTCGGCGCGGGCCTGATCTGGCTGGCATACCGGCGCCAGCCGTTACCGGCCAAAGAGCCCGGTTGATTTAGCGAGGAATAGCTGTTGCAGCAGTATCTGGACTTAATGCGGCACGTGCGCGAGAACGGCGTCCGCAAGGATGACCGCACCGGCACCGGCACGCTAAGCGTGTTTGGCCATCAGATGCGTTTCGATCTGCACCAGGGATTCCCGCTGGTGACGACCAAGCAGCTGCATCTTCGGTCAATCATCTACGAGTTGCTGTGGTTTCTGCGCGGCGAGACCAACATTGGTTACCTGAAAGAACACAACGTTCGCATATGGGACGAATGGGCCAGCGAGTCAGGTGAGTTAGGTCCGGTTTACGGCGCCCAGTGGCGATCATGGCCGGTGCCGGATGGCCGTACAGTTGACCAAATCTCGGTGGTTGTGGACCAGCTGCGTCGCGACCCCGACTCGCGACGAATCATTGTCAGCGCCTGGAACGTGGGGCAGCTCAACGAAATGGCGCTGGCGCCATGCCACTGTCTGTTTCAGTTTTATGTGGCCGAGGGTAGGTTGTCCTGTCAGCTCTATCAGCGCAGTGCCGACGTTTTTCTTGGTGTGCCGTTCAATATCGCGTCGTATGCGTTGTTTACGCATATGCTCGCCCAGCAGCTCGACCTGCACGTCGGTGAGTTCATTTGGACAGGGGGCGACGTCCACCTCTACCTTAATCATCTGGCGCAGGCCGACGAGCAGCTGAAGCGCGAACCGCTGCCGCTGCCGCGACTTGCAATCACCAGACGCCCGGCATCGATCTTCGAGTACGAGTTCGAAGATTTTGAAGTCATGGGCTACGAATCGCATCCGCACATCAAGGCGGCCGTCGCAGTCTAGCTGCGCCTGAAAAGCCCTCGGGCAGTCCGAGACTTCTTTGCTTACCAGCTCTGCGGGTCCGAAACTGGGTTCAGATATCCAAGCATACCGTTCTTCCTTCCGGCTATTGGGTTGCGGGTACTTCGACGATCTGTGCCGGACCGTCCAGCCTGGCAGCTGTAAGTTCTCTGCCCCACACGCACCCCGTATCGAGCCCGAGTAAGTTATGCCGCTGCACCAGGCCCAGCGCGGACCAGTGGCCGAACACGATGCGCACGTCTGCCGATGCGCGCCCGGGCACGTCAAACCACGCCTGTAAATCGTCCGGCGCGTCCTTGAGCGGCCCCTTCTGGCCGAAGTCCAGCCGACCGTCGCGGGCGACCAGCCGTGATCGAGTCAGATAGTTGACGATGCAGCGCAGGCGGTCGTGCCCCTTCAGGTCGCTGGACCAAAGCGCGGGTTCGTCACCGTACATATTGGCGAGAAACTCCTCAGCCAGATCACCCTGCAACGTTTTTTCCACCTCTCGAGCGAGCTTAATGGTTTGCAGGGGGTTCCAGTCGGGTGCAACGCCCGCGTGCACCAGCAGCGTGTTCATCTCAGGTCTGTAGAGTGCCAGCGGTTGGTGCCGCAGCCAGTGCAGGAGCTCCTCCGCATCCCTCGCTCTAAGCACTTCCGCCAGATGATCCAGCTTGCCGCGGGCTCGGCCCGCCAGGCCCAGCGCAAGCAGGTGAAGATCGTGATTGCCCAGCACGCAAACGGCCGCCTTGCCCAGAGCGCGAACCCGCCGCAGCACGCCCAATGAATCGGGCCCGCGGTTTACCAGGTCACCGACAAACCAGACTTCGTCGCCGGTCTGAAGGTTGAGCTTATCCAGCAGACAGGCCAGCTCGTTATCGCAGCCCTGCACGTCTCCGATTGCGTATACGGCCATGGTTAGTTTTCTGGTTTGGTGGCAGGCCCGAACCTTACGTGCTTCTGCGGCCTGATGAGGATTCTCAACCGACTGCTAGTTCAGGATGCCGGGCACCGCCAGTGTAAATAGCGGAATGCGCGCCTGAAAATCGATGCCATCATCGCTGACCATGCCATAGAAACCCTCCATCGTACCGACGGGTGTTTCCAGCACCGCGCCGCTGGAGTAGCGGTGCATTTTCCCCGGGCCAATCAAGGGCTGCTCGCCGATGACTCCGTCGCCAACGACTTCCTGAACGCGCCCGTTGCCATCGGTAATGAGCCACCGGCGCGTCATCAGTTTCGCAGGTAGCGCGCCCTCGTTGCGTATCGTAATGGTGTAGCTGAATACATAGCGATTCTCCGGCGGGTCCGATTGATCCTCCAGGAACGCGCTGTGCACATCGATGGCAATGCTCTCCATCAATTCGTTTTGCTCATCCATGCCCGGATTCTACCGCTTAAGCGCTGATTCACGGCGGGCAAGCGCATTGGCTATGCCGATGAAATCGGCAACCTGCAGCGTTTCGGCGCGGCAGGCCGGGTCAATATTCAGTTCGCGCAGCTCTGCGGCGCTGATCAAAGTCTTCAGCCCGTTGGCGAGCTGCTTGCGGCGCTGAGAAAATGCCTGAGTGACGACCCGATCGAATAGCGGTTCTGACGATATCTGGCTTCTGACCTGCGCATCGGGTGTCAGGCGCACGAACATCGAGTCTACTTTGGGTGCCGGCTTGAAGGCGCCGGGACCGATACGGAATAACGGCGTGATCCGGCAACGGGCGCCCACGGCGACGGACAGCCGCCCATACGCTCGGCTGCCCGGGTCAGCCGCCATGCGCAGCACCACTTCCTTCTGCAGCATGACATGCAAGTCGCGAAATTTGGCGGCGCTTGCCAGTACGTGGAATAGCAGAGGTGTAGACACGTTGTACGGCAGGTTGCCGACGAGCCGCAGGTCGCCGCTGCCGAGCACAGCGAAATCGAACTTCAGCGCATCTACAGGGTGGACCGTGAGGTCGGCACCCGGAAATCGACCAGGCAGTGCGGCGGCTAACTCCTGATCAAGCTCCAGTGCGGTCAGGCAGACACCTGCGTCGAGTAACGGCCCGGTAATCGCACCGCGGCCTGGTCCAATTTCGACCAACTTGTCACCAGCACTCGGGCCAATGGATTCGACAATCTTGTCAATGATCTGCGGGTCGTGCAGAAAGTTCTGCCCAAGGTGCTTGCGCGCTGGCGCGTCCTTCATACGTGGCGCCGTAAGCAGAGTGAGTGGGCGATATTAATAGCTTCGGTCAGGCTGCCGCCATCAGCGCGGCCGGTTCCCGCGAGTTCCAGGGCTGTGCCGTGGTCAACCGATGTGCGCACGATCGGCAAGCCTAAAGTGATATTTACGGCGCCGCCAAAGCCCCTGTGCTTTAGCACGGTCAGGCCCTGGTCGTGGTACATCGCCAGCACGGCATCCGTGGCGTCCAGTTGAGCTGGCGTGAAGGCTGTGTCGGCCGGTACAGGGCCGGTTACATCCAGACCTTCAGCGCGAAGCTGTGCGAGGACCGGCTCGATCACTTCGTGCTCCTCAGCACCCAGATGCCCGTCTTCGCCGGCGTGCGGATTTAACCCGAGTACGATGATCCGCGGCCGTGCCAGACCGAAGGCTGTTTTTAAGCCCGCATCGAGTTGACGCGCCGTAAGGGCGATCAGTTCAGGGGTTACGGCATCGGGGACGGCGCGGAGCGGCAGATGCGTTGTGACCAGAGCGACTCTGAGATCGCCGGCGACCAGCAGCATGACAGGCTGTGATGCCCCGCAGCGATCGGCCAGATACTCGGTGTGTCCAACAAAAACCCGCTCCGCGAAGTTCAAGTTGGCCTTGTGCACCGGCGCTGTCACCATCGCGTCGAACTCTGCGTGCAGACAACCGTCGCAGGCTCGATCGAGTGTGCTTAACACGCTGGGCGCATTGGTCGGATCAAGCTGGCCGCAGCGCACTGGTGAAGCCGGCGGAAGATCCTCAATAAGCAACTGGCCGGGTCTTGCCGGGGTGGGCGCTCTGGTCGGCGAGTACGGCTTCAGTTCGATAGGCAGGTTAAGCGCTGCAGCGCGCTCTGCCAGAACCTTGGCACCACCTATAGCCACGACTTCGCAGGGCCAGTCTCGCTGGGCGGCCTGCACCACAAGGTCGGGCCCGATGCCAGCCGGTTCACCGATTGTCAGTGCGATGCGGGCGACGGAGTTACTCACTGAGGTCGCCGCGGGATGCGGCTATCCTTGTGCCTAGAGCCGGTAGTCGACGAAGGCCTGGTCGCGCAGACGGCGCGCCCACAGCTCGGACTCTTCGCCGACCTTGCTGCTGCGGATTGCGTCGATGGCCTTTTGGCGTGCCAGCTCTTCGGTCATGTCTTCGGTGCGCCGATCCAGCACTTCGACGATATGCCAGCCGAACGGTGACTTGAACGGTTCGCTGAGTTCGCCAATCGGCGCTGTTTCTACTACAGAGCGGAATTCTGGCGCGAAGATCGCCGGGTCGGTCCAGCCCAGCTCACCGCCTTCTACCGCGGATCCAGGATCCTCGGACACCGCTTTGGCAACCGCTGCGAATTCATCGCCAGCCAGAATCTGCCCACGGATCTCCAGGAGTTTCTGGCGGACGGCCGGATCGTCAAGCACCTCGTTTGTGGTGATGAGGATATGCCGGGCGAGCACCTGGTCCTCCATCACCGGTTCACCGCCGCGCTTATCGTCCACGCGCACAATGTGAAAACCGCTCCCGCTGCGCACGGGTTCGGATACCTGCCCAATCTGCAGGCCGGGGACGATATCGGCGAAGATGGTTGGCAGTTCGTCGCCGCGGCGCCAGCCGAGATCACCGCCTTCGAGCGCGCGTTGGCCATCTGAGTTAGCGATCGCGACCTGGTCGAACGCCTCGCCCGCCAGCAGCCGTTCGTAGAGCGAATCGGCACGGGCCTGCGCCGTCTCTATATCGGCTGCCGACGCGTCCGCGGAGGTTGCCACCAAAATCTGCGACAGGTTGAACTCCTGATTGCTCGATGCGCGTCCGGCTTCACGCTGCATGTAGTCGTCCAGCTCCCGCGGCGTCACCGAGATTCTGGCAAGCACGTCGCGCTGCCGCAGCTGCTCGACGGTCAATTGGTTACGCAGCTCGCTGCGATAGGCGCTGTACTCGATACCTTGCTGGGCCAGGGCCTCAGGTAGCTCGGTCAGACTGACGTTGTTCCGCTGCGCGATGCTGGCCAGCGCCTGATTCAGAGCCTCGTCGGGAACCCGTAAGCCCACTCGCTCGGCTCGCTGTAGCTGCACACGCTGGATGACCAGTCGTTCGAGGACCTGCGGCAGCAGCTGGTTGGCCGGCGGCACCTGTGTGCCGCTTGCCCTGAGACGCTCGATGATCTTGCGCGTTTCAGATTCCAGCTCGCTCTTGAGCACGACGCCATCGTTGACGATCGCAGCGACGCCATCCAGAAGCATGCCCGTATCGCTGAGCTCCCGCGTTTGGCCAAGTGCCCCGGACGGCAGAATCACCGCCGCGATGGACAGTACAGTGGTGATAAAAAACACCGCGGCGCGGTGTTGAGAAAGAACAGGATTCATTTTTAGCAGCAGTGAATTTTCAGTAGCTGAGAATACCACGGTTAAGCAGATCAGCCGCCGCCGTACCCGGGTCACCGAAGCCTTTGAGAATGATCTGAAAACCAAACGACGTGTCGGCTTCACCGTTGCGGCGCACCACCGTCCTGCGCCAGGTACCGCGAATTGCCCAGCAGCAGGTTTCATACTCCATGGCGGCAAACTGTTCCAGAGGATTCTTACTCTCCAACGAATAGTTATAGCGTCCAACAAAGTTCCAGCGCTCCGTAAGCGGCCAGGCGACTGCGATATCGGCCTCGTCAAAGGAGTCGCGCCGGAAGCGGTAGCCAAGGCTCACGAGGCTGCGGGCGTCTTTCTGGTAAGTCACCGTTGCCTGGGTGCGCTGCGTTTCGCTCTGGTCGTTGTCCCACTGGAATGCACCGCTCACGGCCCAGTTGCGGGAGATGCGCGCGCTTAGCTCCGCGATGTAGTCGGAGCTATTGCGGGTATCTGGAGAGTCGCCTGGCAGCGTTACATCCTGTGTGGAAAGGTATTGAAGCTGGCCCATGGTCAGGCGCAGCCTCTCTGTACCTGATTCGGAATCCAGAATTCTTGACGTCAGACCGATGCTGACCTGATTGGTATCGGCTATGCGGTCGCGGCCAATGAACCGATTGGTTCTGAACAGCTGGATGATATTGAGATCCGGTTCGATCGTATCGAAAACCGGCAGGTTGTCCTGGTCGCGAAACGGTATGTACGTGTAGAACAGCCGCGGCTCAAGGGTGACAACCAGATCAGATTCGGAGAAGTACCGCTCAAAACTGGTTTGTAAATCAACGCTCAGCAGGGGGAGCGTTCTGGTAGGCGCGTCTTCCTGCCCGGCAGCGGTGTTGCTCAGCGCATAGCGCGTGTGATCAAGACTCGCGCTGGGCGTGAGGCGGAAGATGAACCAGTCTATTGGCAGCGACACCGTCGGCGTTATATGCGCACGGGCACCGGTCACGCCAAGGTTTCGCTCGAAATAGGTTGCCCCGGCCTCGATTTCGTAGCTGAGCCCAAACAGGCCATCAGGATCCATACCGGTAACGGCAATTTCCGGCAAGCGCGCGTAGGGCCGGTCCACGCGCAGGATATTCGGATCGATGGTTTGATAGTTTTCGATCAGGAATCGCGCTGACCAGGGGCCGTTGAAGAATTGCGCCTCAAGAATGCGCGGCAGGTGCGTCTGGCTGGTCTCGTCCAGGCCCTGGCCAAAATCCTCGAAATACTCGCTATCCGACGCGTTTGCAAAGTCGATATCAGCGCGCCAGCCGAGGGGAAGATACGACTGCTGCCGGTACTTCAGCAGACTTCTGTCTGTGCCGGCGACATCGTCGCTACCGAGAAACTCGGCATCTAAAACACCGCTGTGGCGCGCTGTCAGGTAGCGAAACTCGGTGCCCATCTGCACACCGCGCCGGCTCATAAGGCGAGGCCGGAGCGTCGCGTCCAGATTGGGCGCAATGTTCCAATACCAGGGCACGGTCAGGTCAAAGCCACGCTGACCGCTGCTGCCGATATCCGGCGCGAGCAGGCCTGACTTGCGCCGGTTCGATACCGGATAGGTGAAGTATGGCAAGTACATTACCGGTACGCCTTTCACTTCAAACTTGGCATCCCGCGCTGTGCCGTAGCCGGTTTCCTGATCAACCTCTATTTTTCTGGCGCGCAGCAGCCAATCGTCCTTACCTTCCGGGCAGGACGTGTACGTCACATTGCGCATCTCCAGATCGCCATTGCCGGCCACCGCGACGGAGTCTGCGGAGCCCCGCGCCGGTATCGACCAGATCTGAAACTCTGCGCCGTCAAAGCTGGCGCTGCGGTCCTTGCGGTCGAAGCTGGCCCCGTCACCAACCAACCGGGTTTCCGCATCGCGATACTCGACGTCGCCTGAGACTTTGACCTGTTCAGTATCGAAATCGTAGGTGGCGTCGCTGGCGGTCAGGTAACGGTCGCCACTGCGCAGAACAATGTCGTCGCTGAAGTTCGCGGTGCCGTCGAGCAGAACCTCTGCCGCTCCGCTAAGGATTTCCAGCTCGCCGTCAGCCGGCGGCGGGTCGGTGATAGGGATCGGGAACGGCGGCTGACTGATGGAGCAGCCGCCCCAGTCGGTATTCGCAATCTGGGCCATGGCATGCAGCGGCAGTGCGGCCCCTGCAACCAGGGCGATAGAGAGTTTGATCGACGCGCCGCGCAATGCACTTCCTCACCAGATCGCCGCCGGATTATATGCGTAGTTCACCTGCTGTCTGACGGAACGCAGTAAAAAAGGTGGATATGGGCTGCTGAGTTATCGACAATCTCAGCGGTGGATGCACCACATACACCCGCTCGCGCCATGATTCTCGCTGCTGGCCACGGCACGCGGATGCGCGAGCTGACGCACGAGCGGCCTAAAGCACTGGTGCAGCTCGGTGGTCGGCCGCTGTTAGCTCACTGCCTGGGTTCACTGGCCGCGGCGGGTCTTGACCATTGCGTCATCAATTTAGGGAGGCACGGTCAGCAGGTCAGGGCTTTCCTGGCCGACGGGGCTGGACCGGACGTCAGCGTTACTTTCAGCGACGAGGGCGATGATCCGTTGGAGACCGGCGGCGGCATCCTCAAGGCGCTGCCGTTGCTGGCGGGCGGCCCTTTTTGGGTTGCCAATGCCGACGTGTATTCGCAGTTCCAGTTTCGTGAGCCGGTCCTGCCTGCCGGGACACTCGCCCATCTCATTCTTGTGCCCAATCCTGAACATAATCCAGACGGCGATTTTTGCCTGATCGATGGCCGCGTTGCCGCCGCTGGCGCCGACCGTTTGACGTACAGCGGCATCAGCATTCTGTCGCCGCAGCTATTTGCCGGCACCTCGCCGGGGCGCTTTCCGCTGGCACCTTTGCTTGATTCGGCGATCGCCGCAGGCATGGTGAGCGGCGAGCTGTTTACCGGAGTATGGATCGACGTAGGCACACCCGAGCGGCTTGCCGAGGCAGAGGCCATTCTGGCAGGCGAGGTCTCCGGCTACACATCGCGGTAGCGTGCGACTCCACTGATACCGCGCATGGTGGTCGCGTCGAGGATATTCACCATAAAGCTCTCGTCCGGAATACCTTCCCACTGACAACGCAGGCCGTGAGATGAGCCTCTCTCAAAGCCCAGTTGCGGATAGTAGCCGGGTAGCCCGACGACGATGACGAAAGGGCAGTGCTGTCTTGCGAGTCTCCGCAGGCCGGCCCCGGTGAGTAACTTACCAATGCCGCGTCGCTGGTAGTCCGGCAGAACCGCCAGTTCTCCCAGTCCCATCCCGGCAAGCTGTTGGCTGCGGGTTTCAACCATGACGGGGCTGAAGAAAATATGGCCAACCACGGTGCCCGCCTGTTCCGCGACCAGTGAGAGCACATCGTTGGCCCCTTCACGCAGGCGATCGAATGCTGGAGTGCCGCCGCCTTCACCAAAGGCGGCCGCGTTGATTCGTCTTATTGCAGCCCGATCCCCCGGCCGGTCCTGCAGGCGAATGGCGGTTTCCGGTTCGCCATCGGCATTCGCTGGCGTCATAAGCAGCACACTTAAGTGACCGAGTTCTCAGTCTAGCGGTTTGTCGCTTGCCCCTGAATCCGACGGTGGCATTCTCGCGAACTCCCAGCTAACCCAGAGGTGTTGCTGTTCGGCCTCTGGCACAAGCGAACAAGTGCGAAAGGAGTAAGGCAATGAAGCATAAGGGAAGTTTTATCTTGGCCGCGGCGTTGGTGGGTTCCGGCTTTGCCGGTGTTGCGAATGCGGCCCCCCAGGAGCGGGCGATCGAGGCCTGCAAGGTGGCCATCGCCGAGTCAGTGAATCAGGAAGAAGTTAACGCCCGGCTAAAGCGCGTCAAGTCGCGTGGCAACAGCTACGAAGTGTGGCTGAACGTGCGGTCAACCGACACGCCCCAGCGCAGCTATTGCCTGCTACGCAGCGGCGAAGTGGAGCAGCTGGTGATGCAGGACGGCCGCTGGTCCGGCACCCGCCCGCGTCGTCCGGACACCGTCGAGGTTGGCTAAGACTTAGTTAGCTGCTCAATCAGCTGCGGACACAAATCGGCGCTCACTGTCCCGACATCGGCAGGACCGCCGTGATCCCGGATCTGCGTAACCCGCAGATCGGAGAAGCCGCAGGGGTTGATGCGATTAAAGGGCTCCAGGTCCATTGCCACGTTTAACGCGAGGCCATGGTAACTGGAGCCCTTTTTTATGCGCAGCCCCAGGCTCGCGATTTTTTCTCCCCCGACGTACACGCCTGGCGCATCGCGGCGCGCCTCCGCATGAATGCCGTAACCGTGCAGTGTCCGGATAACCGCAGTCTCAAGGGAGCACACCAGGTCGCGTATGCTTAAGCGTGCGCGGCGCACGTCCAGCAGCACATAGACCACGAGCTGACCGGGTCCGTGATAGGTCACCTGTCCACCACGGTCGGCCTGCACGACCGGGATGTCGCCGGCGTGTTTCACGTGCTGAGGATCGCCGTTTAAGCCTAGTGTGAACACCGGCGAGTGCTGCAGACACCAGAGCTCGTCGGCGGACTCTGGCCCCCGCGCGTCCGTAAAGCGCTGCATCGCAGTGAATGCGGTGTCGTAGTCAACGACGCCTAAGTTCTTTACCCGCAGGTCTGGGCGGGGCATGCGGTTACTCGGGGGCAGGCTGCTGGCTCATAGCGCCAGCAACACGCGGCTGCTGTTCGTTAGATTTCGGTAAATGGCATCCAGCTGCTCGCGGTTTTCCGCGGTTACGGTCACCGTAACCGAGAGGAAGCGCCCGCCGCTGCTCGGTTTAACGCGCATATCGTCGTGCGGAATAGTGCCGACCACCGCGCCCACCAGCTCGAGCACGTGCGCTGGAAACCCTTCGGCATCCCGGCCCATCGCCTTAATGGGAAATCGGCACGGAAATTCGAAAAGCTGATCTGCGTCATGGTCGGCCATACTTGTAATTCTCATACAGCGCCGCAACCTTTTTCCAGATGGGCCCGGGCTGTCCGTTGCCAACCGCGTTGCCATCCAGCTGCAGCACCGGGGCGATGCCTCGCAGGGCGGCCGTTACCCAGATTTCATCTGCCGCGCGCAGCCGTTCGACTGAGACGGATTCTTCGACGCAAGTGATGCCAGCACCGGTGGCCAGCTCCACGACGAGATCTGTGGTTGTGCCCGGCAGAATCTCCTCACCATTGGGCCGGCGGATCAGCGCGTTGTTTTCCACCACGATCACCGAGCTGCTCGCGCCTTCGGTTACCTGGCCCTGCCAGATCAATATGGCCTCCTGGCAGCCCGCAGCCTCGGCGCTCTGACGAGCGAGTACATTGGCCAGCAGGGCCGTCGCCTTGATGTCGCAACGCCCCCAGCGCGAGTCGTCAACTGTTATTGCAGAGATCCCGCGGCTTGGTGGCGGCGCCGGCGTTGCCATCCCGAACACGGTGGGCATCAATCCCGCCGGTGGATTGTGATCGCGGCCCTGGTCGGCGCCGCGGCTAACCTGCAGGTAGACGCCTACGTCGCCGTCCGAATTGCGCTGGGAAAGCTGCTTAACCACGTCGGCCCAAGCTGCTTCGGTCAGCGGGTCATCAATACCGAGCTCGCCAAGGCTTGCGTGCAGCCGCTCAAGATGTGCCTCCAGCAGCAGTGGTCGCCCGGCGAAAACAGGGATCATTTCGTAGACCGCGTCGCCAAACAGGAAGCCGCGATCCAGCGGCGACAGCCGTGCTTCGTTTAACGGCAGAAACTCGCCGTTCAGATAGACGACCGGCAGCACCTCACCCACGTGCCCGACACTCCGGCAACTATTCGAACCACAGCAGAACGGAGTCGCGCGCTTGCTGCCAAAGTGAGCCTACCGGCACGGAGTTCATCGCAAACAGATTGGCCTCCGCCAGCGTCTTCTCCGCAAGGTTCACGCGCAGGGTGCCCAGCTGGCTATCGGGCTCCACTGGCGCAACCAGCCGGTCCGGCAGATCCAGCTCCGCCTGGAGCTGATCGTAACTGCCGCGTGGAATGGTCACATAAATGTCCTGGCGGACTGACAGGCCAGCAAGCTCCTGATCGCCTTTCCACACCCGGGCTGCGGTTATTTCGTCGCCCGCCGGATAGACCAGCCGCGTCTCAAAAAAGCGAAAGCCGTAGTTCAGCAGAGCCTGCGAGTCGTTCGCTCTTGCGGTTGGGCTCTTGGTGCCCAGCACCACGCTAATTAGCCGCATGTCACCGCGCTTGGCCGACGATACCAGGCAATAGCCCGCCGCATCGGTCATGCCCGTCTTCATGCCGTCGACACTATCGTCACGCCACAACAGGGCATTGCGATTTTTTTGTGTGATGCCGTTGTAGGTGTATTCGCGCTGCGAATACCAGCGGTAATATTCCGGGAACTCCAGGATGATGGCTCGCGCAAGCCTGGCAATGTCCGCAGCGGTGGACTTGTGGTCCTTGTGCGGCAGGCCAGTGCTGTTCTCAAAGTTGGAGCTGAACATACCCAGCTCAGCCGCTTTCTGATTCATCAGCTCGGCAAAGGTCGATTCGCTGCCGGCGACGTATTCAGCCAGCGCGACGCTGGCGTCGTTACCGGACTGCACAATCATCCCCTGCAGCAGGTCTTCGACAGTGACGCGGGTATTCACCTCGATGAACATTCGGGAGCCCGGCGTACGCCAGGCCTTCTCGCTCACCGGCACCTGGTCCTCAAGCTTTATCGTGCCGTCCTCAAGAGACTTAAACACCACGTAGGCGGTCATCAGCTTCGTGATGCTGGCCGGTTCCAGGTGAGTGTCCGCCTCGTTCGCAGCGAGAATCTGGCCGCTCGCCTGATCCATGAGCAGATACCCGCGGGCACCCACGTTCGGAGCAGATGGAACCGGCGCCTGAGCCGCAGCGGTGTTTACAGCGATCAGCAGGCAAATCAGCAAAGTGCGCACAAAAAATTGCATGGCTAAGCCCCAATACAAGATCTCGCCGGCTCCCTTCAGCCGGCGAGTTGTTTAACTTCCTTCCGTAGCCGGCAGCGTTGCCAGCTCTTTCGCTTCATTGTGGGTTACCAGGTGCGTATCCCTGATGTTCAGCTCCGCTGCCCGCGACACCAGCTCATCATAGCTGGCCACATCGCCAACAGGGCCGACGCGGACCCGGTACAGCTGGCCAACGCCTCGCGGCTCGGCATGTATGACAACGTTCTGGAAACCGCCGTTAGCGAGCCGCTGGCGCAATTGCCTCGCGTTGTCCTCGTCGCCAAACGCACCAACCTGCAAGTAAAGCACAGGCGTGGTCCGTTCAGGCCTGCCGGGTGGAGCCACTGTTGATGGGTTCGACTCGGCGAGCACGGGCTGTGGCCGCGACAGGGGCAGGGCCTCAACCTCCACCATCGCTGTGCCGTCGGTGATCATGTCGAGTTCGACCGCAGCCGCGTACGACATATCAATCACGCGGTTATCAATGAATGGCCCGCGATCGTTGACCATCACCACAACGCTGCGGCGGTTGCGCAGATTGGTCACCTTGACCCGTGTGGGCAATGGCAGTGTCTTGTGTGCAGCCGTCATGGCGTACATGTCGTAGGGAACGCCGCTCGACGTGGGCCGGCCGTGGAACTTGCGTCCATACCAGGAAGCGACGCCGCGCTCGCGGAACCCGCGGCTGGTGCTCTGCACGTAATAGCGTTTCCCGTAAACCTCGTAGAACGCAGGGTTGCCGCGGCGGCTGCGCGGCGGCTGGCCAGTCTCATCGACAACCGGGGTAGCACCTGCGGTGGGCGCTTCCCAGCGCGTCGTGCTGCTACAGCCGGCCAGCAGAGCAAGCATGCCGCCGAGCACCCACAGGCGAAGCGGCGTGTTGCCGGCGCTAAGCATCAACCTTCGCTGGCGCTGGGAGCGGCAAGCGTAATGGCTGCGCGTTCGGCGGCTATGGCTTCGCTGAGCTGATAAACCGCCAGCGCATATAGCACGCTGCGGTTGTAGCGGGTAATAACGTACGCGTTGTGAAAGCCAACCCAGTACTCGCGGTTAGTCTTGCCGGCCAGGTCATAGAGTGCGGCGCGCGTGCTCCCCGGTAGATCGAGGGGCACCGTCACGCCGCGCTCAGCCAGCGAATCGAGCGTGTCATCAAGAGCAAGGCGATTCTTAGACGTCGGCTGGCCGGTGGCCGTTGCCTGCACAAAGACCCGCTCTCCAGAACGCCAGCGATGTGCAACAAAATAATTAGCAACGCTGGCAATCACGTCGTTCCAGTTAGACAGCAGGTCACGCCGGCCGTCGCCGTCGCCGTCCACTGCATAGGCGCGATAGCTACTGGGGATGAACTGCGGCGGGCCCATCGCACCGGCGTAGGAACCCTTCGCCGAGTCCAGATTCAGCGATTCCTCCCGGGACAGCAGAAAGAACTCGACCAATTCCCGCCGGAAGAAGCTGCTCCGCGGCGGATAATCAAAGGCCAGGGTGGTCAGCGCGTCCAGTACTCGCCAGCTGCCCGTGTTGCGTCCGAAGTAGGTCTCCACGCCAATGATGGCGACAATGATCGACTCCGGGACCCCGGTATCGGCGGCTATGCGGCCAAGCAGCTCGGCGTGCTCACTCCAAAAATCGACCCCCGCCAGGATGCGCTCGGGCTTCAGAAAGATTCCGCGGTATTCATGCCATTCCAGCCGCCGCTCAGCTGGCCTGCTTATGGCATCAAGGATTTTCTGCTGGCTGGAGCTGTCGGTGAGACTTTGCTCCAGAGCTTCGCGCTGAAAGCCGTGCTCGCCAGTCAGCTCTTCAATAAATGACTGCACTTCGGAGCGGTCAAGATCCCAGGCATAAGCCGCTCCGCCGAGACCACTGGCGACGTGCAACAACAATGCGGCTAACAGGGAGAATGCGAATGGCCTTCGCGGGCGAGAGATGATCCGTATCATTGAGCCAGTAGCTTCCGGTGCGTCTGGATAGACATCAGAATACCGAAACCGGCGAGTAGGGTCACCATGGATGTGCCGCCGAGACTGACAAGAGGCAGCGGCACTCCGACGACAGGCACCAGTCCCGTGACCATTGCCGTATTGACGAAGATATAGAAGAAGAACGTCAGACTGATGCTGCCGGCCAGCAGCCGCGAGAAGGTGTCCTGAGCGGTCGTCGCAATAACCAGCCCTCTGCCCACGATAAACAGATAAATCAGCAGCAGGCTTACCGCGCCCAGCAGGCCAAATTCTTCGCCGATCACGGCGAAAATGAAGTCCGTTGACCGCTCCGGCAGAAACTCCAGTTGCCCTTGGCTGCCGTTAAGCCAGCCTTTCCCAAACAGCCCGCCCGAACCGATCGCGATCTTCGACTGGATGATGTGGTAACCGGCTCCCAGCGGGTCACTGTCGGGGTTTATCAGCGTCAGCACACGCCGTTTCTGGTAATCGTGCATGACCAGGTACCAGAGCGCTGGCAGCGATACGAACACCAGGCCAAGTGCTCCGATGATATAGGCGGCGCCGATGCCTGCCAGGAAAACAACGGCTGCGCCGCTGAGTGCAATGAGAATCGCCGTGCCCAGGTCGGGCTGCAGCGCGATCAGCGCAACTGGTGCAAAGATCAGTCCCAGGCACGCGGCGATTAGTCCGGCACTGGGCGGCAAAGGTCGATCATGCAGCAGCGCCGCCAGCATCATGGGCACGGCGAGCTTCATGATCTCCGAAGGTTGAAACCGCAAGCCAAAGTCGAGCCAGCGTTGCGCGCCCTTGCCAACGTCGCCAGCGATCAGCACCAGCGCCAGCAGGCCGAAACCCATGGCGTAGGCCCACGGCGAAGTGCGGCGCAGCCAGACTGGCGGTACCTGAGCAATCAGCACCATAGTGGCCAGCGCGGCCCCCATCCGGACGGCCTGGCCCCACACCACTGTGCTGCTTTGTCCGCCCGCGCTAAAGCCCGCCAGCAGGCCGACGGCCATGACCGCGGCGATGCCGGCCAGCAGGAAACCGTCGAGGTGCAGGCCGCGCAACAGGCGGGCAAGCGCCGTTAGATCTCGCTGGCGCCGGCTGCCGAGGAGCACGGCACTCATGAGCTTTCCGCCAGATACGTTTCAATGACCGACCGGGCGATGGGTGCAGCTGTGCGGCTGCCGCTCTCGCCGTTTTCTACAATGACCGCCACGGCAATCCGCGGGGCCTGCAGCGGCGCAAAGGCGATAAACAGCGCGTGGTCGCGCATGCGTTCGCTGATTTCCTCCGCGTCGTATTCTTCGTCTTGCGCCACAGTGAACACTTGGGCAGTGCCGCTCTTCCCGGCCATGGTGAGCGGCGCATCCATGCCGACAGCGCGTGCCGTACCGTTATCCCCCTGAAGTACGGCGTTCATCGCGCTGTGAATCCGATCCCACTGCTCGTCGTCGTCAACCCCCACGGGTTTCAGTGGTTCGGGGTCGGTGTACACGATCTCGCCCGTGGTTGGGTCGCGGCGCCCTTTGAGCATCGTCGGCCGATAGCGGTTGCCGCGCGCGGCAATAGTTGCTGTGGCATGAGCAAGCTGCAGCGGTGTGGCAAGCAGATAGCCCTGGCCGATGCCCGTAATGACAGTCTCGCCGGGGAACCAGACCTGATCGCCCCGGTTGCTGAAGGAGCGTCGCTTCCAGCCCGGGTCAGGTACCAGGCCCGCTTTTTCTCCACCCAGGTCCACTCCGGTTTGCTCGCCGAGCCCGAAGCGCTGGAGAAAATTGGCCATTCGATCTATCTCGAGCTTTGTCGCCAGCTTGTAGAAGTACACGTCGCATGATTCTGCAATCGCATCGTGCATGTCCATCGGCCCATGCCCCTGTGGCTTCCAGTCACGATAGCGATGACTTTTGCCGGGCAGCTGGAAGAAGCCGATGCAGTAGTCTTTCTCGTCTGGCGACATCGCACCGTGATGCAGGCCGCCGAGGGCGAGAATTGGTTTGATGGTAGAGCCCGGCGGATAAGCGCCGCGCAGGGCGCGATTGAAGAGAGGCCGATCGAGATCCGTTTGCAGCGCGTTGAACTCCTTGCGCGTAAGGCCGCTGCTGAAGGCATTGGCATCATAGGAAGGGGAACTGATGAAGGTCAGGATCTCGCCGGTATCGGGAGCAATAGCCACGACGGCGCCCCGGCGGCCCGCCATGGCCTCCCAGGCCACCAGCTGGGTACGGCTGTCTAGCGTTAGAATCAGATCAGCACCAGGCCGCGCCATATCGTTTCCCAGCGTGTCCATGATTCGGCCACGGGCGTTGACCAGCACCTCGGCGTGTCCAACCTGCCCATGCAGTTCATCTTCGTAAGTTCGTTCAATGGAAACTTTGCCGATCAGCGACGTACCCGCGTAGTCACTTTCGTCCAACTCGCGCTTTTCGGCCGCGTTGATGCCACCCACATAGCCGATCGCATGAGACATTGCCTCGCCGTAAGGGTAGTTACGCGCCAGGCGGGCGCGAATCTCCACGCCGGGAAAACGCGGCCGCTGAACCGCAAACCGGGCCACGTCATCATCATCAAGCCGCTGCCTGATGGCGATGGAATCAAATCGCCGGTGGCTATCGATCAGTGCCCGCAGTTCGCCGATGTCCTCCGCCGCGATGAGGTCAGATTCAGCCAGGCGCGTGAGCGTCTGATCAAGATCAGGCACCTGTTCCGGGATTAGCTCAAGCTGGTAGCTCGGCGTGTTTTCGGCGAGCACGTTACCGCTGCGGTCAAAAATCAGTCCGCGGGTGGGTGGCATCGGCTGAATTCTGATGCGGTTGCCCTGGGATTGTGCAGAGAAGTAGTCGTAGCCGGCCACCTGCAACTGCGCGAGCCGCCAGAGCACGAGCGTCGTCAGGCCAAATACAAACAGCGCCGAAACAATGACGCGACGTGTAAACAGCCGCTGTTCAGACCAGTGATCCTTAATGCGTAGCGTCGTTGCCATGCGTGGGTCTTGCGCAGCCCTCAGCCGAAAGACGGGTCGCGCCGTTCAAGCCGTTCGCGCACCCGATCCATGATAGCCATCACTACCGGCCACAGGATGCCGCCGGCCAGTACCTGCGTCCAGCGGCCAGGTCCCGCCGGTGGATTGCCGGCCACCCCATCAATCCAGAAATGGATGAACGCTTCCAGGGCAAGCAGCGCAAAAACGGCACCGGTGAGCTGCCACAACGGAAAAATGCGAATCTGCAGGTGAAAACGCAGCGTGATGTACGCGATGACGGTCAAGGCGAGGGCATGTTGCCCAAGAATGTCGCCCTGCAGTACGTCGAGCGTCAGCCCAACCAGCCAGGCCGCGGCCAGACCGAACCGTGCCGGCCACATCATCGTCCAGTAAATGACCGCCATCGTTGCCAGCGCCGGCCGGACCAGTGCCAGGCTGTCGGGCAGCGGCAGCGACATCAGTGCGGCGGCGCCCAGCAGCACAAACCAGACTGGCCAAACTGCGGAAGGCCGGCGGCTCATGGAGATACCTCTGCGGCCGCAGTGGCGTCCGCGGCGGGGCCCGGTGCACCTTGAACGGGTGCCTCCGATTCGGCCTCAATCGGCATGGGGTCACCAGGCCAGATCAGCAGCACTTCGCGGATTCTGTTTAGGCGCGCCTGAGGCCTGGCCGTCACATCCAGAAACGGTTCGCCGGTGGTGCTGTTGACCGCAGTGATTGTGCCGACCGGATAGCCGGCCGGGAACGTACCGCCAAGACCTGAGGTCACGAGCAAGTCGCCGACAACAACATCCGCGTTGCGCGGCAGGAACGGCAGGGATAGCTGATCGAGCTGACCGCTGCCGACGGCAATGCTACGCAGACGGTTGCGGAGTATTTCCACCGGTAGCGCATGCTCGGCATCGGTGATCAGGATGGCTTCTGCGGAAAACACGCGGTCCCGGGTGATTTGTCCTACGACGCCATCTGCATCGATGAGCGCCTGGCCAACAAACACATCGTCATCGGTGCCTTTGTTCACGATGACCCGATGTCTGAACGGATTCATGTCAACCGACATGATCTCGGTGACCAGCACCCGATCGCTGATTTTCGCGGTTGACTCCAGCAGCGCGCGTAAGCGCGCATTTTCCTTCGCCAGCGACGCGAGCCGCTGAAGCTGGCCGCTTTGCTCGAGAATCTGCTGGCGCAGTGCCGCGTTTTCCGTGGACAGCTGACTGCGTGTGGCAAGACTTTCACCCAGCCAGCGGCCGACCGCCACCGGTGAATCGATCAGTACCTGCACCGGGTAAGCAGCGGCAGCAAGCAAGCGCCTCACATCGATAAGCATCTCCGAACGGCTGTCTACCGCCATCAGCACGATGGTGAGCGAGCAGACAATCACTGCGCGCAGTCCCGGGTTGGACTCGCGCAGGCCCCGTTGATCACTTTCAGGTGTTCCGAGCGCCATGTTCCGGGAGCGTCATCACCGTGGCCTAGCCGCCCGGCGGGTGGGGCTTGTTGCGTTTGTCGGGTCGGGCAGAACCTATCTCAATGTTTCCCGCAATCTCCCGCGAGCCGCCGTGTCGCCGAAGACAATCATGTGCCGGAAACGCGTGCTAGTCGAGACCGAAAACGGCAGGTCCGTGCTCATCCATTAGTTCGATCACACGCCCGCCGCCGCGCGCGACGCAGGTCAGGGGGTCATCCGCCACGACCACGGGCAGCCCCGTCTCTTCCATGAGCAGTTTGTCGAGGTCGCGCAGCAAAGCGCCGCCGCCGGTTAGCACAATGCCCCGCTCGGCCACGTCAGCGCCAAGCTCTGGCGGGGTCTGTTCCAGTGCACCTTTAACCGCGCCAACGATGCCCTGCAGCGGTTCCTGCAGCGCCTCAAGGATTTCATTGCTGTTCAGGCTAAAGCTTCGCGGAACACCTTCCGAGAGATTTCTGCCTTTCACGGATATCTCTTTGACTTCGTCGCCAGGATAGGCGGAGCCGATGTCATGCTTGATGCGTTCCGCCGTAGACTCGCCAATCAAAATTCCATAGTTGCGGCGCACGTAGTTGATGATGGCCTCATCAAACCGATCGCCGCCCACGCGCACCGAGGCGGCGTAAACGATGCCGTTCAATGAAATGATCGCCACTTCGGATGTGCCGCCGCCGATATCCAGCACCATCGAACCCCGTGCCTCGTGCACCGGCATGCCGGCGCCAATAGCAGCCGCCATCGGTTCCTCGATCAGGAACACCTTGCGGGCGCCGGCACCCTCTGCTGATTCTCGAATGGCACGCCGCTCCACCTGGGTAGAGCCGTACGGAACGCAAATCAGCACCCGCGGGCTTGGGCGGAAGTAACGCCCTGGATGCGCCTTGCGAATGAAATGCTGGAGCATCTTCTCGGTAACGGTGAAGTCGGCGATCACGCCGTCTTTTAGCGGCCGAATTGCTGTGATGTTGCCCGGTGTGCGACCGAGCATGCTCTTGGCTTCTGCGCCGACGGCCTCCACGCTCTTGCCGCCACGGCCCGGTTCCTCGCGAATCGCGACCACAGAAGGTTCGTCCAGGACAATGCCATGTCCCGACAAATAAATAAGCGTGTTGGCAGTCCCCAGGTCGATCGATAGATCGTTGGAGAAGTAGCCGAGCACTCTCTTGAGCATGACGCTGCTCCGGCCGGCGCGATAACCCGTAAAACGCCGGCAACTGTAGCAACGGTGCGGCAAATGGGCAACAGCGGGTGTATAGTTACGCGCCCTTATCGACCGGCATGTAAAGGCACTTCAGCGTGGCGCTTTCCGACGACGAGATTAAGCATGTCGCAAAGTTGGCGCGGCTGGCAGTCAGTGATGCAGAAGTGCCTGACTACGTCGGCAAGCTGTCCCGAATAATCGATCTCGTGCAGCAGTTGGACGCCGTCGATACCAGCGGCGTCACGCCCATGGCTCATCCGCTCGAGATGGCCCAGCGCCTGCGGGCTGACGACGTAACCGAAGAAAACTGCCGCGATGCCTATCAGGCCAGTGCGCCTGACGTGGTGGATGGGCTGTACCGGGTTCCACGCGTCATCGAGTAAGCAAAGCGCTGTGAGCATCCCACGCACCGTATTGCGACCTCGGGTATCGGCGGCATGAGTATTGGCACCGTCGCATCTCAGGCGGCCGCCCTCGCCGCCGGCAACCTGTCCAGCCGGGAATTGACCCGCGCGGCGCTGGATGAGATCGAGGCCCGGGATGGCACGCTGAACGCCTTTATTAATGTGTGCGCTGAGTCGGCAATGGCTGCCGCAACCGCAGCCGACGAGCTGCGCGCCGCGGGCAGGGCGGGGCCGCTGACCGGCATTCCCATTGCCCATAAAGACATCTTCTGCACGCGCGGCCTGGCCACAACCTGCGGTTCACGGATGCTGGCGGACTTCGTGCCTCCCTATGACGCCACCGTCGTCAGCCGCCTCGCCGACGCCGGAGTTGTGTGCGTGGGCAAGACCAATATGGATGAGTTCGCCATGGGCTCATCCAACGAAACCAGCTATTTCGGTGCGGTGCGCAACCCCTGGGACCCGGCAAAGTCACCCGGTGGCTCTTCTGGCGGCTCGGCGGCGGCGGTTGCCGGCGGACTCGTGGCTGCGGCCACGGGGACCGATACGGGCGGATCCATTCGGCAGCCGGCTGCTTTGACCGGCATTACCGGGGTAAAGCCGACTTACGGCCGGGTTTCCCGCTTCGGCATGATTGCCTTCGCCTCAAGTCTCGATCAGGCCGGCGTTCTGACCCGAACTGCGGAGGACGCAGCGATGCTGCTGGCAGTGATGGCCGGGTTCGATCCGCGCGACTCGACCTCTGCTGACGTGCCCGTTGCGGATTACCCGGCAACTCTCGGTGACAGTCTCGAGGGTCGCCGCATCGGTGTGCCGACCGAGTTTTTCGACGACGGCCTGGATGACGAGTGCGCGACATTGGTGCGAGCCGCCCTGGCGGAGCTGGAAGCGGCCGGCGCCTTGCTGCGGGAAGTCTCGCTGCCAAATTTGCCGCTATCCGTGCCGACCTACTACATCGTAGCGCCCGCCGAGGCCTCGTCGAATCTATCCCGCTTCGACGGCGTGCGCTTTGGTCATCGCGCCGAAGCAGTGACCGAACTGAATGAAATGTACAGCCTGACCCGTCAACAAGGCTTTGGTGATGAGGTAAAGCGCCGCATCATGACGGGGACCTATGTGTTATCGGCGGGCTACTACGATGCGTACTACCTGCAGGCGCAGAAGGTGCGGCAGCTCATTGCGGATGATTTCCGCAAGGCCTTCGCCGAGGTGGATCTGATTGCCGGTCCGACAGCGCCGACCGCGGCTTTCGCGCTTGGCGACAAAGTTGATGATCCCGTGCAGATGTATCTCAATGACATTTACACCATCGGGGCCAATCTTGCAGGCTTACCCGGGGCATCGGTGCCCTGCGGATTTACCGGTGGTTTGCCGGTGGGACTGCAGCTCGTCGGCCCCGCTTTTAGTGAATCGCTGGTGCTCAACGTAGCCCATCAATATCAACTCGCGACTGACTGGCACGAGCGGCGGCCAGCGGGAGCCGATTAACGTGGCCTGGGAAACCGTCGTCGGCCTGGAGATTCACGCCCAGCTCGCCACGCAAAGCAAGATTTTTTCCGGTTCATCCACTGCCTTTGGAGCGGCGCCAAATTCGCAGGCCTCGCTGATCGATCTGGGGTTTCCGGGTGTGCTGCCTGTGCTCAACGGTGAGGTGGTGCGCCTGGCGGTGCGCTTCGGGTTGGCGATTGGCGCAACGATCGCGAGCCGCTCAGTGTTCGCCCGCAAAAATTACTTCTACCCCGATCTGCCCAAGGGCTATCAGATCAGTCAGTACGAGCTGCCGATAGTGCATACCGGCAGCGTGGAGATTCCCCTTGCCGAAGGTGGGTCCAAGACCGTGCGCATAACCCGCGCACATCTCGAGGAGGACGCCGGCAAGTCACTGCACGAGAATCTGACGGATGCCACTGGCATCGATTTGAACCGTGCCGGCACACCACTGCTGGAAATCGTCTCCGAACCGGATCTGCGTTCGGCTGCCGAGGCCGCCACCTACATGCGCGAGATTCATCAGCTGGTCCGCTACCTGGGTATTTGTGACGGCAACATGCAGGAGGGGTCCTTCCGCTGCGATGCAAATGTGTCGATAAGGCCCACCGGCGAGGACAAGCTGGGGACGCGCGCGGAGCTGAAGAACCTGAATTCGTTTCGGTTTATCGAGAAAGCCATCAACTATGAAGTCGAGCGGCAGATCGACATTCTCGAAGGCGGGGGCCAGGTCGTCCAGGAGACGCGGCTGTACGACGCTGACCGGGATGAAACGCGACCGATGCGCTCGAAAGAAGAAGCGAATGACTACCGCTACTTCCCTGATCCAGACCTGCTGCCGGTGGAGATAGACGATAGCTTTATCAACCAGGTACGGGCGGACTTGCCCGAGCTGCCGGCAGCAAAACGTAAGCGGTTCATCGACGAGTTTGGGCTGCGCGCGGACGACGTTGCCGCTCTAACGGCGAGCCGGGCGATGGCCGATTATTTCGAATCCGTCGCTCAGGCCGTGGGCAATGATCCGAAGCTTGCAGCCAACTGGGTGGTGGGCGAGCTGGCCGCCGCGCTGAACCGCGATGATCTTGAGATTGAGGCGAGCCGGGTTGCGCCGGATGCGCTGGCGCAACTTCTGCAGCGAATCCAGGACGGCACGGTGTCTGGAAAAATCGCCAAGGAAGTGTTCGAGGCTATGTGGGCCGGCGAAGGCAGCGCCGACGACATCATCGATAAGCAGGGACTGAAGCAAATCACCGACACCGGCGCTATCGAGAAGGTGGTTGATGAAATCCTTGCCAACAACGCCGCCCAGGTTCAGCAGTATCGCGACGGCAATCAGAAAGTGCTCGGCTTTTTCGTCGGCCAGGTCATGAAGGCCACGCAGGGTAAGGCAAACCCGCAGCAGGTCAACGAACTATTGCGTAAGAAACTGAGCTAGTTCGGCCACTCCTCCGGTCACCGACTTCCATCCTCTGTGCCCTGGGCAGGCGCTCTCGCGCTAGCCGGTCCAAACCTCGACGACCTCTCTTGGGACTCCAGCCTCGCCTGGGTGTTGAGCGGATCCTGGGGCATTTGTCGGCTGTTTGGGGGTATCTGCGGCGATTGGACCCGTTCCTCGGCAAACCGGTAGATCTGGGTCAGGGCTCGACGGGCGCCTTCAATGCTGTGACGCAGTTCTGGTTTTTATATAAAGATATCTTTATATTTCCTGGATGCCAGTCGAAGCTGCATCCCGGGCCCTCAAGGCCGCCGGCGAGCCCACTCGTCTGCGGCTGCTCATGCTGCTGGCGCGGTCGGAAGCCACGGTAGGTGAATTGCAGGCCGTACTGGCGCAAAGCCAGCCCCGTGTGTCGCGCCACCTGCGCTTGCTAACTGAGGCGGGCCTGGTCGAGCGCTTTCGCGACGGGCACTGGGTTTACTACCGGTTGGCGGGTGACGCCTGGGTGCAGTCGCTTGTTGCCGTAATTGGTCAGCGAGTTGGCGCGGAAGACGGCGATGCGTTGGCTGATATGTCAGCACTCGATGCGATCAAGCAGTCCCGAAGACGCGATGCCTATCGGAGTGACAGTCGCGCACCGCGGGCACCCGCTTCACTGGACCGGCCTGACTTGGAAACGCTGCGCGAGACCATCGAGGAAGCGCTGGGCGATGGCGACCTTGGTGAAGTCATCGCTGTCGGCTGCGGTTCGGGATCTCTGCTGCCGGTTCTCGCTCGCCGCGCGCGACTGCTCGTCGGTATCGATACCGCGCAAACTTCTAGAGTGCTGGCTCGCTCGCGCGTCCACGAGAGTGGGCTGCCTAACTGCACGATTCGCGCAGGCGATCCGCGGCGTCTCGATTTTTCCGACGCGCAATTCGACGTCGTCGTGCTTGATGAGGTGTTAACGGATTTAGGTGCCGCCGATAAGTCGCTATCTGAGGCGCTTAGGTTGCTCAAGCCCGGCGGGCGTCTGTTAATTCTCGATCGCATCAAGCCCGTGGCCAGCCGGTTAACGGCGGGTGCAGCCAATAACGGACTTATTGACAACCCGCTGACCGCAGCAATCGCCGCGGCTGGCGGACGCGTTTCTGCCCGGCGCTGGCTGCCGGGCCGCTCTCCGGACTACGCGCTGTTCACGGTGCTTTCCGACTATTCCCCCGTAAGGACGGGTACGTATGACTAACCGCATTCCCCCCAATGTGTCGTTTGAGTTTTTCCCCCCGAACTCGCCGGCCATGGAAGAAACCCTCTGGAACTCTGTCAAACGCCTGGAGCCGTTGGCACCGCGCTTCGTGTCGGTGACCTACGGTGCCGACGGCTCCACGCGCAGCCGCACGCACAATATCGTCAATCGTGTGTCGCGAGAGACTGCGCTTACCGGCGCGCCGCATCTCACCTGCGTTGGTGCGACCCGCGCCGAGATACAGGACATTGCCCAGCTCTACTGGGCGGAAGGCGTACGCCACATTGTCGCCCTACGTGGCGACCCGCCGCGGGGTACCGAGCGCTATGAGCCGCATCCCGGGGGATATGAGTTCGCGGCGGATCTGGTTGCCGGTCTGCGGGAAGTCGGAGATTTCGAAATATCGGTTGCCGCGTACCCGGAAGTTCATCCCGAGGCGCCCGATTCCAACTTCGACCTCGAGAACCTGAAGCGCAAGATCGATGCGGGCGCGAATCGCGCGATCACACAGTTCTTTTTCGATGCGGATCAGTATTTGCGCTTTCGCGATCGGTGTGTCGCCGCCGGAATCGAGGCGCCAATCGTGCCGGGCATACTGCCGATCAACAAGTTCTCGCAGATGCAGCGCTTCGCGAGTATGTGTGGCGCGAGCGTTCCCGACTGGCTGCATGAGCGGTTCGCCGATCTCGATGAAGATGATGAAACGCGCCGGCTGATCGCCGCGAACACAGCCATCGAGCTGGTCTCAAAGCTGCAGCAGGAGGGCGTGGAAGACTTTCACTTCTACACGCTGAACCGCGCTGAACTCACTTATGCGATTTGCTACGCCCTGGGGCTACGGCCCAAGGTGTCAGCCCAATGACCGAAGCCACCGAGAGATTCTCGCAGCTTACAGAGCTGCTTAAACAACGCATCGTCATCCTGGATGGTGCCATGGGCACCATGGTGCAGCGCTACCAGCTCGAGGAGGCCGACTATCGCGGCGAGGCCTTTGCCGATTGGCCGAGCGACCTGAAGGGCAATCACGACCTGTTGTCGGTGACCCGGCCCGACGTGATCCGTGAGATACACGCCAGTTTTCTTGACGCCGGTGCCGACGTCATCGAAACCAATACCTTCAACTCCACCGCGCCGGCATTGGCGGACTACGGTCTGGAGGATCGGGTCACTGAGCTTAATCTCGCCGCCGCAAGACTCGCTCGCGAAGTGGCCGACGAAGTGGCCGCCAGGACGGGCTCGCCGCGGTTCGTGGCCGGCGTCATCGGACCAACGAACAGAACCGCGTCGATTTCGCCCGACGTGAATGATCCAGGCAAGCGCAACATCGTATTTGACGAGCTGGTTGCGACTTATCACGACGCCGCGACCGCGCTGCTCGAGGGCGGTGCCGATTTCATTCTGGTCGAGACGATCTTCGACACGCTCAATGCAAAAGCTGCGCTATACGCCCTGGGTCGCCTCAGCGACGCGCGCGAAACACCCGTGCCAGTGATGATCTCCGGCACGATCACCGACGCTTCAGGGCGCACGCTATCAGGCCAGACCACCGAAGCTTTCTGGAACTCTATTCGCCACGCGCAGCCGTTCCTGGTTGGACTGAACTGCGCACTGGGCGCTGATGATCTGCGGCCCTATGTGCAGGAGCTCTCGAGAATTGCCGACACCGGTGTCAGCGTGCATCCGAATGCCGGGTTACCCAATGAGTTTGGCGAGTACGACGATACGCCCGAGCAGATGGGCGGCGTGCTGGGGCGCTTTGCTGCTGACGGGCTGCTGAATATGGTCGGCGGTTGTTGTGGCACGACGCCCGAACATATTCGGGTTATTCGCGACGCCGTTGTCAGCCAAAGCCCGCGTCCCATCCCTGAGCTGGACATCCAGATGCGCCTCAGTGGTCTGGAGCCGTTCAACATCGGCGAAGACTCACTGTTCGTGAACGTCGGTGAACGTACCAACGTTGCCGGTTCAGCCAAGTTTCGCAAGCTGATTACGGCCGAGGACTACGCCGGCGCGCTGCAGGTGGCGCGTCAGCAGGTGGAGAACGGCGCACAGATCATCGATGTGAACATGGATGAGGGCATGCTCGACTCCGTCGCGGCGATGGATCGGTTCCTCAAGCTAGTGGCCGGTGAGCCGGATATCTCGCGCGTGCCCATCATGGTGGATTCTTCTCGCTGGGATGTGATCGAGGCGGGACTCAAGTGCATTCAGGGCAAGGCAGTTGTTAACTCGATCAGTCTGAAAGAGGGCGAGGCGCCGTTTCTTGAGCAGGCCAGGGAGATTAAGCGCCACGGCGCAGCAGTCGTCGTGATGGCCTTTGATGAGGAAGGCCAGGCCGACACGGTTGAGCGGCGCATCGCGATTTGCGAGCGGGCTTACCGTCTGCTGACGGACGAAGTCGGATTCCCGCCAGAAGACATCATTTTCGATCCAAACATTTTTGCCGTGGCCACGGGCATTGAAGAGCACAACGGGTATGGCGAGGCCTTTATCGAGGCGACTCGTGAGCTCAAGGAGCGCCTGCCACATACCTGGATCAGCGGCGGCGTCAGCAATGTGTCATTCAGTTTTCGCGGCAATGATCCGGTGCGTGAAGCCATGCATTCGGTATTCCTGTTCCATGCCATCCAGGCAGGCATGGACATGGGCATCGTTAATGCGGGGCAGCTGGCCATCTATGAGGATATTCCTGATGAGCTTCGCGACGGCGTTGAGGATATCATTCTCAATCGACGCAGTGATGCGACCGAGCGACTGCTCGAAATGGCGGGACGCTACCGGGGCGATGGTGCTGAAAGCGCGCCGGTGGAGACCGCTGCCGAGTGGCGGGGATGGGAAGTACACAAGCGGCTGACGCACGGCCTGGTCAAGGGCATCGATGAGTTCATCGTCGAGGACACGGAAGAGGCGCGACTGCAAACCGAGCGGCCGCTGGATGTGATCGAGGGCCCGCTGATGGACGGCATGAACGTGGTCGGTGATTTGTTCGGTGCCGGCAAAATGTTCTTGCCCCAGGTCGTTAAGTCCGCGCGTGTCATGAAGAAAGCGGTCGCCCACCTGGTGCCGTTTATCGAAGAGAGCCAGGGCGACGACGTGCGCAGCGTCGGCAAGATCGTCATGGCGACTGTGAAGGGCGACGTTCACGACATCGGCAAGAACATCGTGGGTGTGGTGCTCCAGTGCAACAACTTTGAAGTGATCGATCTGGGTGTGATGGTGCCCTGGGACCGGATTCTCGAGACGGCCAGACGTGAGAATGCCGACATGATTGGCCTGTCGGGTTTGATTAC
The DNA here is from genome assembly GCA_028285245.1 of Gammaproteobacteria bacterium. Taxonomy (GTDB): domain Bacteria; phylum Pseudomonadota; class Gammaproteobacteria; order Steroidobacterales; genus J054. Next base: position 30,614 of record JANQPY010000040.1, read on the forward strand.
GCCGTCGCTGGACGAGATGGTTAGCGTGGCGCGCGAAATGGAGCGGGGCGAGCTGAACATGCCATTGTTGATAGGCGGAGCGACCACTTCACCGGCGCACACGGCTGTGAAGATCGATCCGCAATACTCAGGCCCGGTTGTGTATGTGAAAGACGCCTCCCGATCCGTCGGCGTCGCACAGAAACTCGTCAGCCCGGGCGACAGTGTGACCTACATTGAAGAGGTGAAGCAGGACAACGAGCGACGCCGCGAGCGTCACGCGGGTAAGTCACGCCTGGCACCGCAGCTCAGCCTGCTGGATGCCAGGCGCAACAAAGCACGGCTCGATTTCACTCAGGCCGCGGCAGCGCCGCGTGATCCAGGTATCCACACGATCGATCTCGAGCTTGCGGAACTCGTGCCCTACATCGACTGGATGCCCTTCTTTAATGCCTGGGAGTTCCACGGCAAGTTCCCGGACATTCTGCAAGACGACGTTGTGGGCGAGCCGGTCCGCGCATTGTTCAAAGATGCCGAAGAAATGCTGGCGCGAATCCTCGCCGATCGCTGGCTGACTGCGAAGGCCGTGATTGGCTTGTTGCCGGCAAATTCGATTGGGGACGATGATCTGGTGCTGTACCGCGATGGAGATCGCGGAGAACCGATGGCCGTCTTGCGTCAGCTCCGTCAGCAGCGCGCGCTTGCCGATGGCAAGCCCAATCTCTGCCTGGCTGACTTCGTGGCTCCCTCGGACAGTGGCGTGTCCGACTGGATGGGTGCCTTTGCCGTAACTGCCGGGCTAGGCACAGACGCGAAGGTCGCGGAGTTCGAGCGCGAGCATGACGACTACAACTCCATTTTGCTCAAGGCGCTCGCCGATCGGTTGGCAGAGGCGGGTGCGGAGTATCTGCATGCGCGCGTGCGCCGCGAGTGGTGGGGTTTCGCGCCCGACGAAGATTTGTCCAATGACGCACTGATCGCCGAGCAGTATCGCGGCATTCGACCGGCGCCGGGTTATCCCGCCTGTCCGGATCACACAGAAAAAGCCACGCTGTGGCAGCTACTTGATGTTGAGCGCCGCACCGGCATTCAGTTGACAGATTCCTTTGCCATGTTCCCGGCGGCTTCAGTCAGCGGCTGGTACTTCGGTCATCCGGACGCACGCTACTTCTCAGTCGGCAAGATCGGCCGCGATCAGGTCGAAGACTACGCTGCGCGCAAGCGCATGCCAGTGCATGCCGTTGAGCGCTGGTTAGCCGCAAACCTGGGTTACGAAGCCGCGGCCGCCTAGGATGGCGTTTCGCCGCGCACAGGCAAGACCTAGGGCAAGCTGGCAGATGCAGTCCATACCGCAATCCCATGATGGCTGAGCAGAAAAGGATTCTCGCGTTCGCCGGCAGTGCACGCCGCGAGTCGGTAAACCGACGTTTGTTGGGCGCGGCTGTCGGGATGGCCGAAGATATGGGATTGCGCTGCACAGTACTTGAGCTGGGTGACTACCCGCTGCCGCTGTACGACGGCGATCTGGAAGCTGCAGAGGGTGTGCCAGATAACGCACAGGCGTTGCGCGGACTATTCGTCGAGCACGCGGGTTTCCTGATTGCGGCGCCGGAGTACAACAGCTCCATCACACCGCTGTTAAAGAATGTGATCGACTGGGTGTC
>JANQPY010000059.1 GCA_028285245.1 Gammaproteobacteria bacterium
GGGGAGCGCTGGAGGGGCCCCGGTAGCCAAATCTGGTACCTCCGGCGCGGGGGCACAAGCCTCAGAATTGCGAGCAAGGTTCTTCAAGGGCCCAGCGGCGTTCCCGCCACGAACTAAAGACCCGCTTCTTTTAACCTAAGCGCCTCGTGAATACTGTGCAGCTCGTCACTGCCGGGCGAAGCGACGCGAAAAAAAGTTCCCGGAATTCAGGGGATTGGCCGCCCGCCGCAGATCCCGTAGCGAGCCCCAAGCCGCTCAGGATTCAGGCCGCGTACCCGCCATCGATGGTCAGCGTAGCGCCGGTCAGGAAGTCAGCTTCTTTGCCGGCAACATAGGCCACCATTGAGGCAACTTCCTCACCCGTGCCGTACCGGCGGATGGCCATGAACTGATCGCAGATGGTCTTGGCGAACTCAGAATCCGCGGGGTTCATCGGCGTGTCGATAGGGCCCGGCTGAATGTTGTTGATGGTGATGCCACTAGGTGCGATGTCCCTGGCGACGGCCCGCACGAGTCCGATGAGGCCCGACTTGGTCATCGCATACAGCGAGTTACCCGGCAGCGGGACGCGATCCGCTGTGCCGCTGCCGATGATGACGATTCGGCCACCGGCCTGCATGTGGCGCAGCGCTTCCTGAATCGCGACGTAAGTGCCACGCATGTTCACGGACAGCGCCCGGTCAAGATCTTCATCGGACAGCTCGAGGATATGTCCGAACACGCCGATACCAGCACTGTGGACCAGAATATCGAGACCACCGAATTCGCTGGCGGCTTGCTGAACGGCAGCGCGAACGGCGTCGGCCTGGGTCAGGTCGGCCTGTATCGACAGCGTGCGCCCGCCGAACTCCTGCATCGCCTGCACAGTCTCTTCCGCTTTCGCTGCATGGCGACCATAGGTTAAGGCTACATGGGCTCCCTCGCTGGCCAGCCGTTGCACTATGGCTGCGCCGATGCCGCCGCTGCCCCCGGTCACCAGCACCCGAGCGTTTTCGAAACCCCTGGCGATTCGGCGGCGCCTGAGTGAGGTGGCGACGAGTTCCAGCTCATCATCCTTGCCCGGCAAGAAGGGGCCGGTGCCAGGCTGTTTCTTATTGATTTTGTCGGTATCCCTGCGTTCCATTTCCAGTGCCTCACTCGCGAGCCGGATTAGCCGGCCTCCGTTCCAAAGATGCCTGATGCGCGTTGCCAGTCGGGGCGCCGGCATCATTGTCGACATAATGCCTTGACCGTCCGGGGGGGCGCCAGCACCCCCGGAGAACAAGGGGTTTTGCGCTCGGATGTTGCACCGCGGTAGCAATCCGCTGGCCTGTTTGGGTCCGGCAACTCCCGGAAAAATCCCCGCAAATTCCGCCAGCGTGAACTTCGACACGGACCGGCCTTCCCGAAACACGCTATTACGTTGAATTCGATCAGCTGACGATTGCCTCCGCAGGCAATCGCCTGCAAGGCCTCCAGGCAGAGCGTGTAATGAACAGAACCGTGCTATTCGTGGATGATGAACCCCACGTGCTGTCGAGTATTCGCCGGCAGCTTGCGACCGATTACGACGTACTCACCGCGGAGAGTGGGCCCGATGCGCTGACCAAGCTGGCGGACGGACCTGCCATTGCCGCCGTCGTTTCGGACATGCGCATGCCCGGGATGAACGGAGCACAGCTACTCCAGCAAGTCTCAGCAGCGTACCCGTCAACCACACGGATGATCCTGTCCGGACAGTCCGACCTGGCATCCACGATCGAGGCGGTCAACGAGGGTCACATCTTTCGCTTCATTACCAAGCCAATCGATGCAGACAACCTTCGCCGGCATCTCGAGATCGCGATTGAGCAACATGAGTTGATCGTTACTCGCGAGGAGTTGCTCGAAAAGACCCTGCAGGGATTGGTGAAGACTTTGACCGACATTCTGGGGTTAACCAACCCCGTCGCCAGCCAGCGGACGCAGCGTGTGTCGCACTATGTGACCGCCATTTCCGAAGCGCTGCACTTTGAGATGCCCTGGCAGCTGCGCCTGGCCGCGCTGCTGTCTCAGGTGGGGTGCGTGAATCTGCCGCCTGAGGTTTTGGACAAGGTGTACCGGTCACAGGAATTGACCGAGGACGAAAAGCGGCAGTACGCCTCCCACCCGGCAATCGCGGAACAGCTGATTCGCCGCATTCCGCAGCTTGAGCCCGTGGCCGACATGATCGGCCGGCAGCAGCAACTGGCAGCTCGAGACTTATCCACCGCGTTTAGCGACTGGGACCGCGACATGACGTCGGCAGTGATACTGGCTGCTGCGACGGCGCTCGACGAATCGCTGGCCGTCGGTTACGGGCCGGCGGAGGCTCTCGACCGGCTTTCTACGACGTTGCCCAATCTCCCAGCCGAACTCGTGGACGCGCTGCGATCCGTCCATCATCGAACTCGCGGCATGGCGGTGCACTACATCACGGCGTCTTCGCTCACGCTTGGCATGGTGGTGGACCAGGATGTGATGTCGGCCTCCGGGGATGTGCTGCTTGCGCGGGGTGATGAGGTCACCAAGCGTCACCTGGCCAGACTGCAGGATGAGGACATCGACTCCGGCAATGCGAATCGAGAGCGAGGGCCCACTCTTCGCGTACTGATGCCGGCCTAGCGTCCGCCGGCCGCCTACCAGCCAGCACTTTTCGTTTCCCGTTCCCAACGGGGTGCCCGAGTGTGAATCAACTCTCGGTCGTTTCTTGCAAGTACTTGTACTGTTTGGGGTTCGCGGTTCATGCGCGGGACACGCAACCACCACGTTAAACATAATGAGACTCCTGCTAATTCAGCATGATGATGCGGATGCCGAGTTCCTGGAGGCCGCGCTTCGCGGCCAGGAAATCTCGAACCTCGAACTCACGCGCGTAGCCGATATCGCTGGTGCCATCACCGCGCTGTCAGCGAGCGAGTTCGACGTGATGCTGCTTGATCTGGAGGTGCCAGATGCATCCGGACTGGATGCCATCGATGCGGTAAAGGGCATCAATGATGAGACCGCTATCGTGGTTCTAAGTAGCCAGGATGACGAGTCTCTCGCCGCCTCGATTCTGAGCAGTGGCGCGCAAGACTATCTGGTGAAATGGGAGGGGCAGGGGCGCACGATCCTGCGTTCTATCCGCCACTCTATCGAACGCAAGCGGGCGGAACTGAGACTGAGCTACCTGGCTCAATACGATGCGCTCACGGGCATACCTAACCGGCAGTTCTTTAATGATCAGCTGCGCAGGGCCACGGCCAACGCGCGACGTGATTCGCGATCGCTGGCCTTACTGCTACTGGATCTTGACGAGTTCAAGATCATTAACGATACGCTGGGCCACGATGCAGGCGATCTCCTGCTCAAGGGCGTCGCGGAGCGTCTGCAGGACTCACTGCGAAGCGGTGACGTCGTCAGCCGTATCGGGGGTGATGAGTTCGCCATCCTGCTTGAGGGGATCCACGAACCGCGCGAGGTCGAAGCGGTTGCGCTGGGGTTGCTCGAATCATTGTCCAAGCCTTATCAGATTTTGAATCGTCAGGTGGATGCTACAGCCAGCCTCGGAATCAGTCTGTTTCCGAACGATCACACGGACGTGAAGATCCTGATGAAGCATGCCGATATCGCCATGTATCGGGCGAAGGAGCAAGGCGGCAACACGCACTGTTTCTTTCACACACGGATGCAGGCGGAGCTGCTCTCCTATCACGAGCTTGCACGAGATATCCGCCTCGCGATGGAGCGACAAGAGTTTCACATTGCCTTCCAGCCAAAGGTGAATGTGCACACCAAGCAGCTTCAGGGGCTGGAGGCATTGGCCAGATGGACCAGCCCAACGCGCGGCGAGGTCAGTCCAACTGAATTCATCAACGTGGCGGAAGACAGCGGCCTGATCATCCCGCTCGGCAGCTGGGTGCTTGATGAGGTTTGCCGAACAATCAAGGTTTGGCGCGACAACGGGCTAAGCGTGGTTCCCGTGTCGGTGAACGTGTCGGCGCGCCAGTTTCAGCAGCCGGTCTTTCATCGGCGCGTTGGAGAGATTCTGGACAAGCACTCCATTCCACCCTCACTGATTGAACTGGAGCTGACCGAAGGGCTGGTCATGTCGGACGTGGACAGCGCGCAGGCCGAGCTGGCTCAGCTCAAGGAAATGGGCTTCCGCATTTCGATCGATGATTTCGGCACTGGCTACTCGTGCCTGAACTACTTGCGTAAGTTTCCAATTGACGTGCTGAAGATCGACAAATCGTTCGTTGCCGACATTGAAGCCAGCGCCGATGGCCAGTTCATCATTGAGGCCATCATCTCCCTGGCGCGCAGTTTGCGGTTGGAGACTGTAGCCGAGGGCGTGGAGACCCATGGCCAGCTGGCCTTCCTGATAGATCACGGCTGCCATGTTGTGCAGGGGTTCCTGCTCGGACGCCCAATGTCCCGCGATGCTGTGGAGCCGCTGCTGGTAGCTATTCGCCAGGGTGATACCGACTCCACCGCCGTTGTAAGGGCCCTTAGCGGCGCAGCGTAGATCGCCCGGCAGCACATGCTGCCCGCAGTCTCGCGATGACCATCGACAGTATCAGGCTGCGTGGGGCAAAATCGCGCCTCAGCGAATCACTTGTTAGCCAAGGCCAACCGGCTTTTGCTCAAGCACCGCATTGCGCCCGTAGCTCAGCTGGATAGAGCGCTGCCCTCCGGAGGCAGAGGTCGGGAGTTCGAATCTCTCCGGGCGCGCCAGATATGCAGAAGCCCCTCGAGAAGGGGCTTCTGCATATCTGGCGGGCTCCGAGGACTTGGTTCGGACTTCCAGTTCGACAAATCGTCAGGACAGACGATTTGGAGCGCGAGCGTAGCGCTGCGACCCGAGCGACCGCGAGGGCCATGGATGGCCCGAGTCTATCTCTCCGGGCGCGCCACATACGCCTCGAAGGCAAACAACGCTCACCTGCCGGCACACCATTTGGCAGAATACTCATCGGTCGCCGATAACATCCTCGGCGAGCAACGGGGGTAGTGATATGACGCCGCGGCAGCAATGGGACAAGAACGGCTACACACTGGTTAACGGCTTCCTGGGACTGCCGATGTGCACGGTCGTGCAGTCTTACATGTTGCTGCTCAGAAACTGTTCAGATCGCGGCTTTGTCGATGAGCAGTGTCCGTTATCGTGGAGCGTTTACGGTGATCCGCTGCTAGACACTTTGCTCTCGCTCAAGGTAGGCCACGTCTCAGAGCTTATGGGGGAACCCATGGTGCCGAGTTATTCCTATGCCAGAGTCTACGCGCGCGGAGATGCGCTGCCTCCTCATCGCGATCGTCCGTCATGCGAGGTGTCGCTCACGTGCACGATTGGCATGGCGGAAGATCGCATCAGCGATATTTATTTTAAGAAAGTCGATGATCGCTCAACCAGTAATGTGACTGAGGAGCAGCAGCCCCTGCCCGCAAACCTGCGGGAGAATGCCACGCGAATTCCGATTCCCATCGGTGATGCGGTTTTGTACAACGGCTGCGGCTACTGGCATTGGCGGGATCCGATTGACAATGATTTCTACGTGCAGCTCTTCTTGCACTACGTGCGGCAGAATGGTCAGTACGCGAAAGATCACTTTCGGGATGGCCGCCCGAACTTTGGTTTTCCGCACATTCAACGCGGCGCGAGGGCCGACGGACAAGACCATGGGTCCGTTGGTGAATAGACGCGTTATTCGCCCCGGTTGCAGCAGGGGAGCGTTACCAGGCCATGGCTAGCAAGGGCCGGCACGTCACCGAGAACTTCGATCCGAAACGCGCGGAGCCCTGCTTCTGCGGCAGTGGAGAGCGTTTTAAGCACTGCTGCGGGAGTACTGCGAAGGACCGCCCACCGCCCGCAGGCCTCGTAGTGCGCCCCGGTTGGTTGACCGAGAGGCAATGCGATGAGTTAGCCCGTTTCGCTGAGACGCGCGAATGGAAGTGGTGCACGACGGTAGACTCGGTATCCGGTGTTGAGCGGCGTGATGAGACTCGCGTAACACAGACCGCCGACATGGGGGAAATGCAAGGCCGTTTGAACGAGTATGTGCAGTCCGCGCTGAGAGACGTTGCAGAACCCGAGATGGGTTGCACCGTGGGCTGGTTCCTGAAGCCGCATATTTTAAGGTACGCCGAGGGCGGCTATTACCTGGGTCATGCGGATAGCGAATACTTCGATGAAGCCGACGACCGCTGGTATCGGCATCTTGATCGCGATGTCAGCTTACTGATGTATATCAATGATGGCTTCACCGGGGGCGAGCTTTACTTCAAGCTCTTCAACTACACCTATCGCCCACGGCGCGGTGACCTGGTGCTATTTCCGTCGGATCATCGCTACATGCATCAGGCGCAGCCTGTGACATCAGGTATCCGTTACGCGATCGTAAGCTGGGCGGCAAAGCAGGGTGAACCAAGATTGCAAGAGCCGCTTGGTGGGGATATGGAGATTCCGCTGCGGCCTTAAGCTTGGCCGCGCAGTTGTGGTGACTACCAGCCAGTAGCTATTGGTCAGTGTCACCTGGCTTCGTGCCGGTGACCAGCGCCGCGCGATGTCTGTCCGGCTCGCCGCCGCGCGGCTTGCGCCGGCGCTCGCTGCGCTCGGCATTGCCCTCGCCGTTGATCAGATCGGAGAGGTAGCAATCGAAGCCCGCGGTCGCGTCTTCCAGACCCGCGTAGGTGGCTTCAGCCGGATCATCAGGGCGCTTCCGATTGTCCATGGTCGATTGGCTCGCGCTATCTAGACTCGCCCAACCTATCCTGATGGCGCGTCGGGCCCTGTGACTTCGCTCACAATGGCGCGATTTCGGCGGCCCGCTCACGCTTGGCCGTAGAGTGGACTGAGCAGCGTTGTGCGGCTCTGGGACTAAGGATATGTTTTCAGCCATGAGCAAAGAGGATGGCAGTTCATTGCGTGCCAGGGTCGAAGCCTTGTTGCCCGGCTGGGAATCCTGGTATCCCAGCGTGTTCGATGCCGCCGTCGATCTTGGGCTGCTGCGCGCGCGAGTTTGCGCGCCGTCATCGCTGCTCCTGTCGAATCGCCATGCCAAAGTGCAGGCGCGCGCGGAACATGCTCACCGTGAACAGTGGGGTGGCCAGGATGGCGACCAGAACCCGTCGGCAGTTACCTCAGGAGCGGGTAAACGCCGATCGGCCAGGCGAAGAAAACGGCGCGGCTAAGTGAATACATCTTCAGAAACTGAATGGCAGGTGGCAGCCAACGCAGACGACGTCAAAGAGGACGCGTTGATGGCGGTGGAGGTTGCCGGCGAGCGCGTGTTGCTCACACGCCGTGAGGGCAGGATCTACGCTGTGGTTAACCGCTGCCCGCATATGGGGCTGAAGATGACCAAGGGCAAGCTGCGCGAAGGCGTTATTGAGTGCCCCTGGCATGGCTCCCGCTTTGATATGTGTACGGGGGCAAATCTCGACTGGGTGCATCGATTGCCGTTCATGCCGTTGCCCGCGTGGAGCCACAAGCTGATCGCCATGGGCAAGAAGCCCGCTCCGCTGACGACCCTGCCCGTGCAGGAGCGCGATGGCCAGGTGCTGGTGGGTGCAGCCATTTGATGGCTGAGTCGCAACCACGTTGCGGGATATTGACCGATTCCGGAGCTTGTTGGGTCGTCGGCATACTGGCCTGCCTCTTTGCAATCGAAGTGCCGGCTGCAGGGACTTGCCGGGAGGCCCTCAGGCCCCAGCTCATGAGCACGAATCCGGACTCTCGCGTGCTGGAGGAAGTGCGCCGCTTCTGCACAGAGGAGCTCGTCAACGGTGATGCGGACGCCGGCTATCAACTGGCGCTAATGGACCTGGGTCTGGCTGCATGGGCACCTGACTCCGCCATTCCCCGCATCCGTGAGGCGGCGGATGCCGGAGTTGCCGAGGCCCAGTACTGGCTGGCCTGGCAGCTGGAGTCCGGGCCGCTGCTGGCAGACGACATCGCAGGTGCTCGCAATTGGTACGAGGCTGCCGCTGCACAGGAGCATCGGCTCGCCCTCCTGCGGCTTGCCGATGCCTACGCGGCCGGCGAACTCGGGTTAACAGCCGATGCGTTGCGCGCCGCGCAGTTTCGCGGCAGGGCTGAACGCTGTGCGTCCAATTGAGGGGACAGTTTGCTGGTCTGCTGGTCGAAGCGGTGCCGCCGCGCGCCGGTAGCAGATCAGACAAGTAAGCTGTCAGCCTAATTTCCTGCAAGCGCATCCGCCGTGGAATGGTTGTTGTTCATTCTCGGGGCCTGCCTGGTTGCCGCGGGCATTGCCGGGTGTCTGTTGCCCGTTGTGCCCGGTGCGCCGCTCGTTTTTCTGGGCCTGGTTGTTGCAGCCTGGGCTGAAGGCTTTGAGTTCGTTGGCATAGCGACGTTGGCGGTACTGGCCGCGCTGGCGCTGCTTACCTACATAGTCGACATCGTGGCTGGCGTACTGGGTGCCAGGCGCTTCGGTGCATCGCCGCGCGCGCTTTACGGTGCAGGAATTGGCGCTTTCGTTGGGCTTTTTTTCGGCCTGGCCGGCGTGTTGGTGGGGCCGTTCGCAGGCGCCGTTGCCGGTCAACTTACCGCTGAGGGCGGTCTTGCCGCCGCCGGCCGGGCAGGCGTGGGCGCGACCGTGGGGCTGATAATCGGCGCTGCCGGAAAAATCGCCCTGGTGTTTACCATGCTCGGCATTTTTGCGGTCGCCCGCTTAGCCGGATAGCCAGCCAATGGTGTTCGATCGACAGGTTAATCGAGCAGGCACTGCCACACGGGCAGGTTTGAGCGGGTACGCGCGATACATCATTCGTTTCGTGACCACGCAGCTAATGGACCCGCATCGATACTTTGAGCAGCAGTGGTTAGGCAGGCTGGCGGCCTGTGAGAGCGACGCCGAGTTGTGGCACTGCATGGAAGAGATTATTGGGTGGTTTGATTCTGGACTGCTTGAAACCCGGCAGCTCGAGCGGCTGGACCGCGAGTTGGCGGAGCAGGGCTGGATGACGCTGTCAGATGCGCGCGCTAACCTGCAGGCGTTGCGTGCTTTACTCACAGAGGGCTAAGCGCGCCAGGGGACTGTTTACCCATCTGGCCCGGCCTGGCACCCAATCTGATCGTGTGGCAAACAGATAAGTAAACTGTCCCCGTAACCGTAACTTTAGAGGCCGCAAGCAATGGCCAATAAGCCGCAGATTGAGATTGAATACTGCACTGGTTGCCGCTGGTTGCTGCGCGCCGCGTGGCTGGCACAGGAGCTGCTCAGCACCTTCGAACAAGACCTGGGCGCGGTCACGCTTACGCCGGGCACGGCCGGGGGGGTGTTTGAGGTTCGCCTCGACGGCGACACGGTTTGGTCGCGTGAAGCGGCCGGCCGGTTTCCGGAGGTGAAGGAGCTTAAGCAACTCGTTCGTGATCACGTGGCACCAGGGCGGGATTTGGGCCACGTCGACAGTTAGACGCTGATCCTCACCACTCCGCGAGAGTTGCCGTGGAGCCTGTTGAGATGGGCGTGAGTAGAGATTGAGAGAGAGTCGCGACGAGTTCAGGCTGGGCGATGAGCATTCCAGAAACAGTTATCTCCCTGCGTGATGTTCATGGCGAGTTTCCGCTGGCTGCCTGGCAGCGGGAAACCGGTAGCCAGGACCTGATCATTTTTGCGCACGGTCTCGCTTGCAGCAAAGAGAGCTTTCGGGACGTATGGCAGCGAACCGAGTTCAGAGATTACTCGCTGCTGGCGTTTGACTGGCCGGGATTTGGACGCAGTCCGCGTCCTGCAGATTACCTGCATGCGCTGGCTGACCAGGCCCGTCTGCTGGCCATGGTCGTCGATACTTACGCATCCCGTCGTATTCATCTGGTGGCGCACAGCATGGGCGGGACGACATCGCTGCTGCTGCCGTCGCGAGCACGGGCGCGCCTCGAGAACCATGTGTTGGTGGAACCCAGATTTCTACTGGCGAGCTGCGGTGTCGCTGCCGAGGTCAGCTCTTTCGATTACGAGGCGTTCGTGCACGACTACCTGCCCAAGTTCCGGCGCCGCGTGGTGTCCGATCCGCGCGTCAATTTTGACGCCGACCGAGCTGAGCCTGAGGCCTTTTATCGCAGCGCTCAATCGTTGGTGGATTGCTGCAGGGCAGGGGGTCTGACGGAGCGCTTTCTGGACTCCCCTTGTTCAGCCTGGTTTGTCTACGGAGCGGACAATAGTCATCTCGGTGAGATATCCGCGCTGCCCGCAACCCAGACGTTCGGCATAGACGCTGCAGGCCATTTCCCGATGCACGACAATCCCGCCGACTTCTATGCGCTGCTGCTCAGGCTGGTTCAGACGCCCCCGGCGGCCTAGACTGAGCGGTCCTAACTTGAGCGTTTAACTATGCGCGTATCAGTACATGGGGACACGCCGGAAAGTCCGGCGCTGACGGTCTTGGAACAGGCCGTGTTGCACGAGGTCGTGCAGGCTGCGGGTGACGCGTCGGCATCGCTGGAAGCCCAGGTTGCATCCGCCGAGGTTGCGTCCAGAACTTCAAGCGGTGTTGGGTTTGTGACGCGGCTGAAGCTGACTGGTGGTGCTGCGGCCGTGCCATCCGCACTGCAGTTGCCGGTGGTCAAAGGCAGTCACCCATCGATTCCGGGAGGCGCCGAGTTCATGGTGGAGCTGAAGGACGGTCAGTTGCACACGGTTGAAGCGTTTTGCTTCAGCGGCATGTGGCCAGACAATGATGAACAGTTCACGTTAACGATAGCGCCGTAGCGGAACATAAAGACAAGAAAAGGAACAGCGATGAGCGGATACGGGAAACTTAACCTGGGCGGCATGGTGGCTTTGCCCCTGGCTGCCTGCGTTGCGGCACTGGTCGCTTTTGGTCCGCGCGGTGACACGCTGATGTGGGTCGCGATTATCAACGCGATACCCATGCTGCTGGCCGGGCTCATCTCCTGGCGGTTACTCAAGGGTGCCACGCGCCACGGCGCCGGGCATTTGTTTGCCATTCTTCCGACCTTGGTGCCGGCCGCGCTTGGAGTTGGGTGGTATCTGCGCGGCATGGTGTTGCCGGATCCTGTGGCGGCTGGCCGGGAGTATCTCGCCGTGCCGCAATACAGTCTGCTGGGCGTGATTGCCATGGGCATTGTCGCCTGGGCCGCATGCCGCATCGCCCGGGCTTCGGCAAGCCCGGCCTGACGACAGCGCCAGTCAGCAGCGCGCTGCGCCGAACGCGTCCAATGGCTGTGCGGGCCACCGCCGTTACCTCTCAGGCAAACCTGCCCGAGCCGGCACAGTACCGCCCGTATACCCGGCTCAAGGGGGTGCGCAACATCATCGTCGACGGCGCGCCCGTCGCCTCGACCGAACTGACCCTGTCGCACTGGCCGAACAACGCTACGCCCGAGGCGCTCAAACGCGATACATCAACGGCGATTGTATTCGCCTATCTGGAGCGACCTGAGTTCCACCAGCGAGTGCCCTACGTGTCGAACAACCACTTCGATGAGGATGGGTTGTTCAGCATGTTCGCGCTTTGTTCTCCGGCCGACGCGATGGTCCATCGAGAGTTACTGATTGATGCGTCGATGGCCGGCGATTTCGGCGTCTTCACCAGTCGCGATGCTGCGCGCCTGTGTTTTTGCGTGGAGTCGCTTGCCGATCCGTCGGTGTCGCCGCTGCCGGCGAGCGTCTTTAGCGGATGCGAAGCGCAGCGTACGGCGGCCTTGTATAACGAAGTACTTGAGCGGCTACCCGAGTTGCTGGACAACATTCAAGCTCACAAGTCGCTCTGGCAACATCAGGACGAGCACCTGCAGGAAAGCCTGGATCTTGTCGAGACAGGATCGGTGCAGATTCGTGAAGACATTGAACTGGACCTTGCGATTGTGAGTGTGCCCGCCGCGCTTCCGGCGCGCCCATCACGCCGCTACCTCACAACAGAATCCTGGCCCATACATCCATTCGCTGTGCATCGGCACACGGAGCGTGTGTGTCTGGCGCGCCTGTACGGGCGCCGCTACGAGCTTCAATATCGCTACGAAAACTGGGTGCAGCTGGTTAGCCGGCGTCCGCGGATGCGGGTCGAGTTTGCACCGATCGTGGCAGCCCTCAACGACGCCGAAACAGCGCCTGGACGATGGCGGGCAGACCCGCTCAGCGACATCTCGCCACGGCTTTGGCTCGACGGGGCAGGGGATTCACACCTGATGCCGGCTCAGTGGCTTGGCATCGTTATGGAGGGGTTGGATAGCGCCCCGCTGGCCTGGGATCCGTATGACTGGAAGGCCAGCTGAGTCCGACGAAGCGCCGGTTGTCGCGGGCATATTGCTGGCAGCAGGTGGGTCCACTCGGTTCGGTCAGCCAAAACTACTCGCAGAAGTTGGCGCCGTCAGCCTGCTTGTCCTCGCGTCGCGAAAACTGGCAGCGGTTTGCAACGGTGGAGTATGGGTGGTGATCGGCGCGGCTCACAGCACCTGTGCTGACGCCCTCGCCAACGAACCTGTACGGACAATCTATAACCCAGCCTGGCGTGAGGGAATGGCCGCTTCGTTGCGTCAGGGTTTGGCCGCGATGAGCGATGGCGCGGACGCCTTTCTCCTGGCACTGGCAGACCAGCCTGCAATCACTGTCGCCGATCTCTCCAGTTTGATTGAGGCATGGCGCATTCATTCAGACGAGCCTGCCGCCGCGGAGGTGGCCGGCATGCTGATGGCGCCCGCGGTAGTGCCCGCGAAGCTTAAACCGCAGCTGATGGCCCTGCGCGGCGACGCGGGGGCCAGGTCGATATTGCGCGACGCACCCGCCGTGAGCCGCGTGGCGATGCCTTCGGCATCGGTAGACATCGATACTCCGGACGACCTCAAGCGTTATGTCGCGCAGGCCGGGTTGTCACCCGGTGATAGCAGCGTGTAATTTGTCGGGCATGCATGAAATTCAGATCGAATATTTCGCGCTGCTGCGCGAGCACACCGGGCTTAAGCGCGAGCGCGTCGAGACTCAGGCAGCCACTGTTGAGGAGCTGTTTGCCGAGCTGGACGCACGCTATCAGTTCCCACCAATGGGAAAGCTCAAGGTGGCAGTGAACGATGAGTTCCACGCCTGGCAGGCACCAATTAAACAGGGTGACTCCATCGTGTTTATTCCACCCGTGGCGGGCGGATGAAACCCTTTGCGTTTAGCGGCGATGCGCTGCAGCCGGAGCTGTACCGTCAGGCGATGCAGGACGTTACCTGTGGAGGTTTCGTAAGTTTCGAGGGCTGGGTTCGCAACCATAACGACGGCATGGAAGTGCGCCGGCTTGAGTACGAAGCCTACGAACGTCTGGGTAACGCCGAAGGTACGCGTATTGTGAACGCGGCGATCACGCGCTTTGGCGTAAGCCGCGCCGCCTGCATACATCGCACCGGTGCCCTGGAGCTGGGCGACATGGCGGTGTGGGTGGGTGTCAGCGCTGCGCATCGCGATGAAGCCTTCGCCGCCTGCCGCTATATCATCGACGAAGTGAAACAGCGCGTGCCAATCTGGAAAAAAGAGCACTACCTGAACGGCGACTCAGGCTGGGTTAACTGCGAACGCTGTGCCGGCCACGACCTGAAGGCCGGCTAGAGAAGATACTTACTCAGTCGCCGTCCAGGAGATGGTCTGGCGAAGTCTTCCAGCCTCCTAGAGGGCTGCTCGCTCCTTTGCGATTAGCTCATCCGCCACCCGCAACAGCTCGCCAAAATTCTTCACCTGAGGACCCGGCGCGGTGTACTTACCGTTTACGACGAGCGTCGGCACGCTTGCCACGGCGTACTTGCTGGTCAGGCTCTTGGCGCGGCGCAGGTTGGTTTCCACCTCGAAAGACTTGTAGGCCTTGTCAAAGTCCTCCTCAGATACGTCGAATGCCGCAAAGAGTTCTTTTATCTGGCCTTCGCTGGTCAGCGGCTTACGCTTCTGGTGATAGCTGTCAAAGATGGTGGCGTGCATCTCCTCCAGCTTGCCGAGGCTAAGCGCGGTGTAGAACAAACGCGCGTGGATCTCATTGGTTGGGTTCCACATGACGGGGATGCGGACGAAAGCCACATCGTCCTGAAGGTTGTCGGCCCATTTTTCGACAATCGGGTCAAAGTTGTAGCAGCCGCCGCAGCCGTACCAGAACACCTCTGCGACTTCGATCACGCCGGGCGCCGAGCTCGTGCCCTGCGCGCTCGCCAGCTGCGTGTAATGCTGGCCGGCTGAGAACTGCCATTCCGCCGGGCTGCCGGCGGCCGGGGTGTCATCGGGCGTTGCCTGGGCCAGCCTGATGGGCTCATCCTGAGTTTCCACCGGCTCGTTCGGCGCAGGAATTGTTTCTTCCACGCCTACGTTCTCGGCCGATGCGGGTTCGATCACGTCCACCGGTGGCGCGGCCGGCTCAATAGAGTTGGTTGACTGCGAAGTAGAGGGTGCTTCTCCGCCGCACGCCCACAGCAGGGCGATCAACAGGCCAATAAGCGCACTTCGAATCGGGTTGTTCATTGGTCGCTCCTTGCGAATCCAGCTGGCTCAGGCGCAGTCGCTAGCGCAGTCCTTGCAAATAGGCCGAGACGGCTTTGATGTCGTCCTCGGTCAGCAGCGCGGCGATAGCACGCATCATCTGGTTGGGATCTGACTTGCGTGTCTTGTCAGCGTACGCCCGCAGCTGACCAGCGGTATAAGCGGCGTGCTGACCGGCCACCACCGGGTAGGCCGCAGCGGGATTGCCCCGTCCCCGGGGGCCGTGGCAGGCGATGCAGGCACTGATGCCGCGCTCGCGATTACCACCGCGATACAAACGCTCCCCTGCTTCAGCAAGGGCGGGGTCTGCCGTGAGCGGCTTGGGCGTTTGCGCAGCGTAGTAAGCGGCCAGATCTGCCATATCCTGCTCTGACAGAGCCGCGACCTGACCGACCATCAGCACGTTGGCACGCGAATTGTTCTTGTAATCCTGCAGGCTCTTAATCAGATACTTCTGGTGCTGGCCCGCAAGACTTGGCCACTCCGGATTGACACTGTTGCCATCCGGTCCATGGCAGGCAGAGCAGGGCAGTGCTTTTTGTGCCCCCGCCTCGACGGAGCCATCGGCCGCGCTAAGGGCGTTACTGAGCAGCAAAGACAGTGTCGCTGCCACGAGAGCCAGAGCAGATAGTGATGAACGCATAGAGCAGAAGCCTTCCAGTAGTTGTTGCCAGGGGCAGGCACAGACCCCAGGCTAGCAGCCTGCTAGACTGACGCAGCGGCGGATTCTACACCAAACCGCCTGATTCGAGACCCTGGGGGCTCTCCCTGCCGATGTCCGTTTATCCGGCTGCCGAATTCATCACCAGCGCGCATCGGCCTGAACAGTTTGTGCCCGACGAAGGCCGTGAGGTGGCCTTCGCAGGGCGTTCCAACGCCGGCAAATCCAGCGCCATCAATCGGATCGTCAACCGCCGCGACTTTGCCAGAACGAGCAAGAGCCCGGGGCGCACGCAGCTGGTGAATTTCTTCAGCCT
Organism: Gammaproteobacteria bacterium; assembly: GCA_028285245.1. Lineage (GTDB taxonomy): Bacteria > Pseudomonadota > Gammaproteobacteria > Steroidobacterales > J054. Next base: position 15,437 of record JANQPY010000059.1, read on the forward strand.
GCGTCCGGGACAACGTTTGGTTGACCTGCCCGGCTATGGATATGCCAGGGTGACCAAGGCACTGCGCGAACACTGGCGTGGCCTGCTCGTGGAGTATTTCGAATCGCGTCAGTCGCTAAGCGGACTGGTTCTGGTTGTCGATGTGCGGCGGGGTTTAGGTGACTTTGATTGGCAGATGCTCGACTGGTGCGCCGACATCGGCTGCCCAGTTCATGTGCTGCTGACCAAGGCTGACAAGCTCAAGCGCGCTGCTGCGGCCCAGGCGCTGACCGCGGCACAGCGTGAACTCGCGGACAGCGCTTCCGTGCAGCTGTTCTCAGCCCTTAGTGGCGATGGACTGGAGTCGGCCAGATCGGCGTTGCAGGAGTTGCTCGCCCGAGAGTAAGGAGGCCCCGGATAAAAAGAGGCCCCGGACGTTGAGTACAGGGGGACGTCCGGGGCCAACTCAACCGGTTTGGGGTGACCGGTTATGCCCGCTCAGGGAGGATAGCGGGGGGTGTTATCTCACCCGCTTACTTAGAGGCGTTCTAACCTCGGGAGTTCCCATAATCCCAGGTGCTAATTAAAGCCAATAAAACCAGACAGTTATGGGAACTTCGGCGTCAGGTCCCCCGCTAAGTAGCTGTTGGAGTTACTCAGGCGAGGTCGAGACGAGGCTTGGAACAGCGAAGAAGCGCAATGTATGCATCAATACATGAGCATTCTGAGCTGTTTCATAACGAAGTATCGGACCGCCTGCGTAACTCCAACAGCCACTTAGTGGGCCTGGTCCCAGTTGGCGCCCGTACCCGTCTCCACTCTCAGCGGCACGGCCAGCTCCGCGGCGGCGCTCATCCGCGCTGCGACACCCTCGGTGACTTCCTCGAGCGCGGCCTGCTCAACCTCGAGGACCAGTTCATCATGCACCTGCATGATCAGGCGGGCGGGCTGGTTGTCGGCGGTCAGCCAAGCGGCCACCGACAGCATGGCGCGCTTAATAATGTCCGCTGCGGTGCCCTGCATCGGCGCGTTAATGGCACTGCGCTCGGCGTACTGACGCCTTGGTGCCTGACGAGCGTTGATCTCCGGCAGGTAAAGTCGTCTGCCGAACACCGTTTCAACGTAGCCGTTTGCCCGTGCCTGCTCGCGGGTCGACTCCATGTATTCCGCCACGCCAGGGTAGCGTTCAAAGTACAAGTCGACATAGCGCTGGGCTTCGCCCCGGCTGATGCCAAGCTGACGGGCCAGTCCGAACGCCGACATACCGTAGATCAAGCCAAAGTTAATCGCTTTGGCAGAGCGCCTCTGATCGGCCGTGACAGCATCCAGCTCGGTACCGAAGACCTCCGCCGCGGTCGCCTGATGAATGTCGCTGTCCCGGGCAAATGCATCCAGGAGCCCCCGGTCGCCGGAGATGTGCGCCATGATGCGCAGCTCAATCTGTGAGTAGTCGGCTGCGAGCAGGCAGTGGCCATCGGGTGCGACGAATGCCTGGCGAATGCGCCGCCCTTCTGCATTGCGGATCGGAATGTTCTGCAGATTCGGATCGGAAGAAGACAACCGGCCCGTTGCGGCGACTGCCTGATGATAAGAGGTGTGAATACGGCCTGTGCGGTCGTTGACCAGAGTCGGCAGCTTGTCTGTGTACGTCGACTTGAGCTTGCTTAAGGCGCGATGCTCTAGCACCAATCTGGGCAGTTCGTGTTCCTCGGCAAGCTCCACGAGCACGCCTTCAGCGGTTGACGGCTGTCCTTTCGGCGTTTTGCGTAACACCGGCAGATTCAACTCGTCGTAAAGAATCTCCTGAAGCTGCTTTGGTGAGCCCAGGTTAAAGCTGTGTCCTGCCGCTGCGTGGGCAGCTTGCTCCAGGTCGCCCATCTGCTCAGAAAACTCGTGGCTTAGCTTGCCGAGCAGGTGAGTGTCTATGCGCACGCCGTGATGCTCCATGTCCAGCAGCACCGGCACCAGTGGTTGCTCAATCTGCTGATACACGGCCGCAAGTTGTCCGGTCTGCTCAAGCTGCGGCCACAGTGATTGATGCAGGCGAAGCGCGACGTCGGCGTCTTCCGCGGCATAGGGCGCTGCCTGATCCAGCGGAACCTGATCGAAAGTGATTTGTTTGGCGCCCTTCCCGGCGACGTCTTCGTAGTGGATGGTTTCCACGCCGAGATACTGCCGGGCGACCGAATCGAGGTCGTGGCGTGTCATTGCACTGTTCAGCACATACGACTCAAGCATGGTGTCCCACACGCAGCCCGACAGCTCGATGCCGTGATTCCTCAGAACATGCGCATCGTATTTCAGATGATGGCCAACCTTGGCCTGGTCGCTGGCTTCCAGCCAGGGCTTGAGCAGTTTCAGTGTCGCGTCAAGATCGAGCTGCTTTGGCCCGTCGGGACCCGTGTGCGCGAGCGGCAGATAGGCCGCACCGGCCTCCGCGGTGGCGAAGGACAGGCCGACAATCCGCGCCTGCATGTAGTCCAGGTTGTCCGTCTCGGTATCGAACGCCGTGACCTCCGCATTCTTTATCGCTTTGATCCATCGCTTAAGCGCAGCCTGCGTCTGAATGACTTCGTGCTGCGCTGCCTGGTCAGTCTCGGTGGGTAGTTGTTGAGCTGATGGGTCTTCCGGCTGCTCCTCTTCCAGCTGGCTCAGCAGGCGCCGTAGCTCGAAGCGATCGTAAAGATCGCGCAGGCGATCTCGATCTGGTTGTTTAGGGAGCAGCGACTCCGGGTCAGCGTCGACGTCAACATCGCACCGAATGGTAGCCAGCTCGCGCGAGAGGCGTAGCGTTTCGGTGTGTTCAGCGATTCGCTCTGCGAGGCTGCTGGCGCCGCGCACAGAAAGCTTCGCAACGCCATCCAGGTTAGCGAGGATGGCTTCTGTGTCCGCATACTCAGCGAGTAGGGCGACCGCCGTTTTTGGTCCGATCTTCGGTACGCCGGGAATGTTATCGGAGCTGTCGCCGACCAGCGCCAGATAATCGATGATTTGATCAGCGCGTACGCCGAACCGCTCCACGACCCCATCTGCGTCGGTCGCTCGCGGCTGCTGAGAAGGGCCGCGCGGCATCGTATCGAGCAAGGTCACAGAGTCGTTGACCAGCTGGGCCATGTCTTTATCGCCCGTCACGATGACGGTTCGCATGCCGGCGGAGGTTGCTCGCGTTGCCAGTGTCCCGATCACGTCGTCCGCTTCAACGCCGGCTACGCGCAGTAGCGGCAAACCACTGGCCTCGATCGCCTCGAGCAAGGGTTCGATCTGCGCTCGCAGATCGTCCGGCATGGCTTCGCGGTTGGCTTTGTACTCGGTGTACAGCTCGTCACGAAACGTCTTGCCGGGCGCATCAAAAATCACCGCGATATGCCCGGGAGACAGTTCGCGCTGCAGCTTGTTGAGCATGTTGAGCACACCGTGAATAGCACCGGTGGGTTCGCCCTTGGCCGTGGTGAGATCCGGCAAGGCGTAGAACGCGCGATACAGATAGGCGGAGCCGTCAACCAGCACCAAACTGGCCGCCTCGTGCTTAGTCTTGCTTTTCTTCGGACTCATCTACGACTTCTGCAGGGGGTGCTACTTCAGCGGCGGGGGTCGCCCCTGTTGCGGGTGCCGCTTCCGCGTCGTCCGGCAGGAAGAGATCACCCTTCAGGCCGCAGGCACCAAGCCACAGCGAGAGAGCAGCGACGCCGACTAGCCGAGAGTCAATCGTCGTCATCGGCGAACTGTTCTGCGATCCGCCGGTAGGCATCGCGAAAGCTGATGCCTTCTTCCAGCACCAGTCGATTTGCCTTGCCGGCCGCGAAGAGTCCCGCGTCCATTTGTATGTTGTCCACGCGAAACTCGAGGCCCCCGACGAGGCTTTCCATAATGGCGCAGCAGTCGAGGCTAAGGTCAATCGCCCGAAATAGTGGCGGTTTAACGCGTTGCAGATCCCGCTGATAGCCCGACGTCAGTTTCGCGGGCAAATTGAGAATCTCCAGCAGACAGCCTTGCAGCGTGGCCGTTGCGCCCCGCACGAGTTCCGGCACGTCTGGGTTCCGTTTCTGCGGCATGATGGACGATCCGGTCGTCATGTTTTCCGGTAGCCGGACGTACGCAAACTCCTGCGTATAGAACAGCAGCACGTCCGCTGAGAGGCGGCCAAGATCCTGAATAAGCAGCGTCAGTTCGAAAACCAGTCCCGCTTCGGCCTTGCCACGCGATAGCTGCACGGCTGTCACCGGTTCGTGCACTGCATCGAACCCCAGTTCATCGGCGGTGAATTCGCGATCAACCGGAAGGCCTGGCACTCCATAGCCGGCAGCACTGCCCAGCGGATTGCGCGAGATCCGGCGCCGGCTGGCCGCCAGACCTTCAGCGTCGTCACGGATTTCGGCGGCATATCCTTCTGCCCACAGGGCAACCGAACTCGGCATGGCCTGCTGCATGTGGGTGTAGCCGGGCAGCGCGGTGTCGGCTTCCCGCTGACCGAGATTCGACAGCGCATCCGCTACGGCCTGCGCTGCTTCCTCCAGCGTGTCCGCGACATCGAGCAAATACAGACGCAGCGCGGTAAGCACCTGGTCATTGCGTGAGCGGCCCAGGTGGATGCGCTTGCCAGCCTCGCCAATAGCCTGCGTTAGCCGGGTTTCCAGGGCTGTGTGTACGTCTTCGTCGTCGAGGCTGATGTGCCAGTCGCCGGCAGCATGCTGCTTGCCAAGCTCCAGCAGGCCGTTGCGGATCGCATCCAGATCAGTCCCTGACAACAACTGCTGCTGATTCAGCATCGTCGCGTGAGCAATCGAGGCGCGAATGTCGTAGGGCACCAACCGTTCGTCCAGCCGGTGATCTTCGCCTGCAGTGAACTGCAAAACCCGATCGTCGAGCGGCTGACCCTTATCCCACAGTCTGCTCATCGTTCGATCCCGGCTGTGCGGCCCTATTGGCCCGGTGCCTGTTCGGCTGCCGTTAGTGTGTCGATATTGTTCACGACCAGCGTGCCCGTTCCCTCGTTAGTAAACACTTCGAGCAGCAGGCTGTTCGGCACCCGATAGGAGATCACGTGCACTCTGGATACACCGCCTTGAATTGCCTGTTCGATCGCCGTGGCTTTAGGCAGCATGCCCGCAGCCAACGCCCCGCTGCTGCGCAATTTGGCCAGACCAGCCAGATCCGTATAGCTCACTACTGAACTGGGATCATCCACATTTTCGAGTATGCCCGGCGTTGCGGTTGTGAGAATGAGTTTTTCTGCATCCAGCGCCGCAGCCAATGCCGCTGCCACGGTATCAGCATTAATGTTGAGCACTACGCCGTGCTCGTCAGCCGACAGAGGACTTACGACCGGGACAAGGCCATTGTCGAGTTGTGTCCGCAGAATCGATGGCTCTACCGACACCACGTCGCCGACAAAACCGTAATCGACCGCGCCGTCACCGTGGCCATCAATCGCGACCGGTGGACGGCGCCGGGCCCGGATCAGGCCGGCGTCCACGCCACTAATTCCCACGGCCGGCAAAGCCTGGTCGCGACAGGCCGCGAGCACCCGGGTGTTGATCTCGCCGTTGAGAATCATCGTGGCGACTTTCAGGGCGCCTTCATCGGTTACGCGCCGGCCTTCAACGAACTGTGTGGACACTCCAAGCTCCGCCGCCAGCTTGGTTGACTGCGGACCGCCGCCGTGCACCAGCACGATTCGAATACCCAGCTGGTGCAGTATGTCGACCTGCTCGATCAGCGCCTGGGTTGCCTCGTCGCTGGCAAAAATTTCCCCGCCCGCTTTAATGACGAACGTTTTTCGCTTGTACATGCGCACGTATGGGGTCGCGTGCTTGAGCGCCGCGACGATGATGTCTGCGGTGTCCTGCATTGCCATCAGGCTGCTCCGCCGGCCAGCATGTGGTGCAGCACTGCCATCTGCGCGTACATCCGGTTCTGTGCTTCCTGAATGACGACGCTGCGTGGTCCGTCGAGCACATGGTCAGCAACCACCACGCCACGCCGCACGGGCAGGCAGTGCATGAACCGGCAATCCTCAGCCGCCTTGCCGAACCAGTCCTCGGTAACACACCAGTCTTCTTTGCCCCGCCGCAGTTTTTCATCACCCAGCTTATCGCCGTAATGGGCGGTCGATGACCAGGACTTGGCGTAGATAACCTGCGCCCCGGTCATTGCCTCGGCGCGATCGTCGGTTTCCCGGATCGACCCTCCGGATGCTTCAGCCAGACTGCCGGCCTGCTGCATAATCGCCGCCGGCAGCTCGAAGCCCTCAGGTCGCAGCACCGTCACGTCCATACCGCGCATGGCTGCCATTTTCAGCGTGGCGGCCGGCACAGCCAGCGGCAAGGCGCGCGGATGATAGGCCCAGCTCAGCACGAACTTGCCACCGTTTTGTGGCACGCCCAGTTCGTTGAGGGTCTTCCAGTCCGCGAGGCTCTGGCAGGGATGCTGAATGGCTGACTCCATGTTGATGAGCGGTGCGCTCACAAGCCCGCGCATCTCGTTGTACTCGCGGTCGGCCAGGTCGTCGTCCAGGTTCCGGCGCTCGGCGAATGCCCGAATCCCGATCGCATCACCGTAGGACGCAATCACCGGAACGGCTTCGCGAATGTGTTCGGCCGCCATGCCGTCCATGACGATGCCAGGCCGGCTTTCCAGGCCGTGGATCGACATGTCGGGCGAAATCACGAAAGCACCGCCACCAAGACGCGTCATTGCGGCCTGGAATGAAGCCAGCGTGCGCAGCGACGGACTCATGAACAGTAGCGCCAGCACCTTGCCGTCCAGCGCACGCGGTTCCGGGTGCTGCTGCAGCCGGCTGGCGAGTGCCAGCAACGCGTTAACCTGTTCGGTGCTTAAGTCAGCCAGATCATGAAAGTCTTGCAGGGGCATGGATTGTCCTCTCTAAACAGGTACTTTATTCAGCGCTTCCAAAAATTCATCAATATGCCGGGCTTCGAGCACCAGCGGCGGCAGCAGTCGCAGTACATGGGGATCCGCACTGGATCCGGTCAGCATGCCCGCAGCGAGCAGTGCTTTTTGTACGTCGCGCGCCGGTGGCTCGCAGCGCAAGCCAATCAGTAACCCTTTGCCCTGTATGCCGGTCACCGGGCCCAGCGGGAGCGCCGCGGCGAGCTGTGCAAAGCGCTCTTTGGCATTGGCCATGAGATTGTCGCGCCGCACGATCTTCAGCACGGCGGCAACCAGCGCGCAGGCCAGCGGCCCGCCGCCAAAGGTTGTGCCGAGATCACCCGGCGAAAGCTCAGACGCGATAGCTTCGGTTAGCAGCAGCGCGCCGCAGGGGAAGCCCCCCGCGAGCGATTTCGCTGTCGTCAACAAATCCGGTTGGATGCCGTACAAGTCGGCGGCGAACGGTTCTCCGCAGCGGCCGATGCCGCTCTGAACCTCGTCCACGATAAGCAGGGCACCGTGCCGTGAGCAGGCATCAGCAACTGCTTTGACAAATGGCGTGTCTAGATCAACCGCACCGGCGACGCCTTGCACCAGTTCGATAATCACTGCTGCAGTGTCGTGCCCGATAACCTCGGCAGCATCGGGATTGTTGCGCTCAATAAAATCAACCTCGAACGGTGCACGGGGAAACCCATACCAGCGTTCGCTTGCACCATAGGTCACAGCACCGGCGGCAGCGCTGCGGCCATGAAAGCCGTGTTCAATGGCTGCCACCCGCTTTCGGCCTGTGAGCCGGCAGGCGATTCTCAAGGCATTCTCGTTGGCCTCGGCACCAGTGTTGCAAAAGAACACCCGCTCCAGGCCCGTCGCAGCGAATTCGGCCAGCGCACCGGCAGCTTCCGCCCGCACGGGCAGCGCGACAGCATTGCTTTGAAAGAACAGCCGCTGCGCCTGCTCGTGCATGACATTTAGCAGCTCGGGATGGCCGTAGCCAAGACAGGCCACTGCGTGGCCGCCGTAGAGATCCAGAATGCGCTGGTCCCCGGCCTGCAGATACACGCCGCTGGCGCCATCGATGTCGATGTCGAGCTGGCCGTATACCTGCAGCAAATGCCTGGCCTCGAGTTCTTTCGCGTGCGCCGTCACGCTACTAGCTCCAACCCAGGGCCGGCGCGCTGAGCCCGGTGCTTTCGGGGAGAGCGAACTGCCGGTTCATCCATTGAATGGCGCCGCCAGCCGCGCCCTTGATCAGGTTGTCAATAACAACCATTACCGCGGTCACATCGTCATGTGCCGTGACCCCGATGTGGGCGTAGTTGCTGCCCACAACGTCCTTGAGTCTCGGCATGTCGTCAACAACCCGCACAAACTCGGCATCGGCGTAAGAATCCTTAAAGAGCTCAAGCAATTGCTCAGTGGACACAGGTGATGCCATGCGGGTCTGCACAGTCATGTGTATCCCCCGGGCGAACGGTCCCGAATGCGGCACGAAGTGCAGTCTCGGCCGTTGCCCGGTGACTGCTGCGCACAGGCTGACAACCTCCGGTGTGTGCCGATGGGCCAGCGGTTTATAAGCGAACAAATTCGCGTGACGTTCCGGATGATGTGTCGTAGCTGCAGGACTCCGGCCCGATCCGGTGCTGCCGGTGATGCCGACCGCATGTAGATCGCCATCGCTGACCTTCTGCGCCATCAGCGGAACCGCGGCTAGCAGCAGCGCGGTCGCGAAGCAGCCAGGATGACCGATGTGCGGCTGCGCAGCTGCGGCCAGATGTTCCGGCAGCGCAGAAACGAACTCACTCAGAAGCTTTGGCGCGCCATGCTCCTGTCCGTAGACCGCCGTATAGTCTTCGGCGCGCGTGTACCGGAAGTCGGCCGATACATCCACGACCGACAGGGGCGTTGAGGTCGACCAGGCCCGCTCCACAAACTCTTTGACCAGCGCGGCACTCGCGCCGTGCGGCGCGGCCGAAAACAGGGCGGTCGGTTCGCCGTCGAGCATATCCAGCAGATCAGCCTGCGGCCGCAGCGGCTGTTGAGACACAGGGCCCTGAAGATGCCGGAACACGTCACCGATGGGTGTGCCCGCCTGACTGGCCGACATCACCCCGGAAATCTCAAAGTGCGGGTGCTGTGCCAGCAGACGCAGCAGTTCACCGGCTACATAGCCGGTCCCTCCAAGAATCAGAGTTGGGATGCTGCTCATGCCCTTAGCCTTGCTGCGCTCCGGCGGGGGACAGGTTCAGCAGCTCTGCGACTTTGTCGCCGAGCTCCGCAGCATCGGTTACGGCGTTGATACCGGGCACCGACAGCCGGCTGCGGATGATGTCCCGGCCGACGACATTGTCTGTCGCCGGACCGGTGACAATGTGCGTTTGCAGATCAAACTCATCGCGCAGCAGTTTCACGCCACCCCAGGCCGCGACAGGATCGTTCGCACACAGCATCAGGCACGACAGCGACTCGCGGATACTCGCATCGCGCAGAATCGCCTCCACTCCGTAGGCACCGAGGACTCCGTCACCCAGTTCGTACACGATCGCGTCCGGACGATCCGCCGCCAGCTCATTGAGCATCATGCTCGTGACCGGCGGCCCATTCTCAGCCGTGGTACTGACTACGCCGAAGTCGGTAAAAATTGCCGTGTTGCGCGCGCCTGCATCTTCCATCGCCAGTATGTCTCTGCGCAGCGAGACGCCCGTTGCCTTGAATGCATCGATGGTCAGTCCGTGATGCCGCAGCCGGCTGATGACGGCGCAGGCAGCGGCGGTTTTGCCTGCGTTCATGCAGGTGCCGGCGATAGCGACGACCGGCACGCCGTGGGTAGCGGCCTTCGCATTGACGTCCAGCGCGGTCAGGCCAACCCGGGCTGGTACACCGATGCGCTCACCCAGGTAAGGAAACACCATGACGCCGCCGAGCACCTTGGCATCGAAGGGTGCCCCGAAGGTGGCGTTCACCGAGTCACAGACCCCGAGCACGCCGCCGATGTTGAGCACCTGGAGGGTATCGCCCACAGACACGCTCTTCGGCAAATGCCCGGAGTAGCCGAACAGCGCTTTTCGCTGCCCGAGCGCCCCGACGATGATATCCCCGGGGCGCAGCTTGGCCATGCGCCCGCTGGTGAGTTCCAGGTTGTTGTAGCTCGATTTGTTGCTGGTAATTTCTGCCGCAACCAGCACACCTTCCTCGCAGGGAATCTCATCGGTTAACCGCAGTTCCCGCTGCAGATTGAGATGATGCGCAACCGAGGCGACTTTATCGGCGACTACCGTTTTCATGCTGACTCTCCCGAAGCCCGGGTTTGCAGCATGCCGGTGAGCGCCTGGATTTTCGAAAACCCAAGCGCGTCCGCTGCCGTCCATTCTCCCGCAGCCTCGCCATAGACGCCTTTGGTTGCTGCCATCAGTGAGTAGGGCGACGTCACCCCTTCGACGAAGACGCTGCCGGCCTGCAGCCGCACAAGCACCTCACCTGAAACCTTCGTCTGTGACGATGCCAGCAGCGCCTCAATGTCGCGGCAAACCGGATCAAGCTGCTTGCCTTCATGCACCAGATCGCCATAGGCAGCTGCCACCGTATCCTTGATACGTTGTTGGGGCCCGCTGAGCACGAGTTTCTCCAGTTCACGGTGAGCAATCAGCAAGACCTCTGCAGCAGGTGCTTCAAACGCAACCCGGCCCTTCGTACCCAGCACGGTATCGCCCAAGTGGATACCGCGGCCGATCGCATAGCCACCGGCCAGTGTCTCCAGCGCCTCGATCAGGGCGACTGGTTCCATTGCCTCGCCATCCAGACTGATCGGGATGCCGCTGGAGAACTCAAGACGATGCGTAGACGGAGCGGGGGGATTGGCCATGACGCCAGGTGAAAGCACCCACGCGTCCTCGGGGATCGACCCTGAGGAATCGAGTGTTTCAGTCCCGCCAATAGTGACGCCCCACAGCCCGCGGTTGATCGAGTATGCCGATCCCTTGGAGGGTACCGGCAGACCCCGCTCTTCGAGATAAGCAACCTGTGTTGCTCTTTCGAAGGCGTTATCGCGCACTGGCGCGAGCACATTCAATCCGGGGTTGACCGTGCGCAAGGCCACTTCGAAGCGCACCTGATCGTTACCGGCAGCCGTGCAGCCATGTGCGACCGTATCGCTACCCCGCTGCTGCGCAACCTCGGCCATAAGTGTGGCCTGAATGCCGCGCTCCGCACCCACGCACAGGGGATAGATATGACCCCGCCGGACATTGCCAGCAATCAGGTAACGGATAACCTGTGCAAAAAATCTCGGCCGTGCTTCAACCACCACGTGCTCAACTGCGCCAAGCGCCATCGCCCGCTGCTCGAGTTCAGCTGCCGCCTCGTGGTCGAGTCCACCTGTATTAATCGTCACGGTGACCACGGGCCGCTGGTAAGTCTGCTCCAGCCACGGCACGCAGAAAGACGTATCCAGCCCGCCGGAAAAAGCCAGAATAATGGGTGAGTTGTTGTTTGCGTTGTCGCTCATGCCTGTACTCGTTGTCACTCGTCTCGTCGTCTTACTCAATACCGCCACTAAACTGCGCTCGCAGTTTCGCCTGCAGCCGCTGCTGAGCTCGTGCGCTGGCCGTCGCTACAAATACCGTGTCATCGCCAGAAAGCGTGCCCACTATTTCCGGCCAATCCGCCCGATCCAGATACACCGCGACGCGTGATGCGGCGCCCACGGCCGTGCGAATCACCGTCAGGTTGGCGCCGGCGCTGGCGATGCCGCGCACAAAGTCACCCGGGACCAGGCGCTGGGTGTCCGAGAGATCAACAGGCGCCGCCGCGTAACCTTGCGCGTGTTTAGCCACCCCCAGTTCGCGCAGATCGCGGCTGACGCTCGACTGGGTCGCGGCAATACCGCGCTCACGCAGCCGGCGGACCAGTTCAGCCTGCCGGGCAATGGGTGCTTCGGCCAGAATCTCGCGGATAGCGGCCTGTCGCTGCTGCCGATTGTCGATAGTCGCTGACACAGATTATGCACATAAAAATGTAAATATGCGCATAGTATGTCATTGAGACCATGGCTCGTCAACACCGCAACTCGGGTAAGCTGCGCGCTGGTTTGAGCAGGGCTAACCGTATGAGAGACCAGCAGGCAGCAGGCGAGGTGCTGGAGACCTTCGAGCACTGCGCCAGTGACTCACCGGTGGGTGCGGTGATCTGGCTGCACGGTCTGGGCGCCGACGCACACGACTTCGAGCCGGTCGTTCCGTTGCTGGATCCAGGCGCCGGCCGGCCACTGCGGTTTGTGTTTCCGAACGCCCCGCAGCGTCCCGTAACGCTGAATGCCGGCATGGTGATGCGCGCGTGGTACGACATCAAAACACTGGAGCGCGGCGGCGACGAAGATGAGCCGGGCTTGCGCGCCACGGCCGCCGCCGTGTCGGCATTGATTGCCGATCAAGTCCGGCGTGGCGTGCCCGCAGAGCGAATCGTGTTAGCCGGTTTTTCTCAGGGCGGCGCTATGGCGCTGTTCACCGGCTTGCGCTATCCGGAGAAGCTGGCCGGACTAATCGCGCTATCTTGCTACCTGCCGATGGCCTCCACATTGGCTGCCGAGGCGTCTGCCGCCAATCGGTCGGTGCCGATCTTCATGGCCCATGGCCTGCACGATCCGGTAGTTCACCCGTCTTTTGGGCAGCTTTCCTGCGAGGCGCTGCGGGCCGCCGGTTACTCACCGGACTGGCGCACCTATCCGATGCCGCACTCGGTGATTCCAGAACAGCTCGAGGACATTCGGGGTTTCCTGGATTCGCAATTCGAAGGCGTTTAGCCCGGATTCACCACCTGAAACCGGAAGCGCGACTCGCCATCCGGGCGCCCGCCGCGCGCATAGCGGCGCTCCGTGAACGTAGCTTCACCGTGTTGGTCGATGGTGAACAGTGTCGAGGCTCGCGTGCCGTACTCGCCCTGATCGACGAACAGTGAGCGCGCCAGCGTAGACAAACCCGCGTGTTCATCTCCCACCGGTGCTCGCCGGGCCAACAGATCAAGAAGATCATGCGGATCCATCGACGGAGACAGGAGCAGCCGCCGCGTTTCGCGAGCCAGGAAGTCAGCCTTCGGCCAACGCGCACCCGCAGGCGCGTTCGTTACGATGAGTACCCCAGAGTTCCTGTCTGCCCCGGTCTCCCCCGACTCGGGCTCAGCAACCAGGCAACAGGTGCCAGGGTCACCAAACGCGAGAGCGAACCCTGCGTAGTTTGCCTGCCGGGAATTGAGGTCACTGGCGAACTGCGCAGGGCTTTGCGTGCTGAGTAAAAAATCCAGCACCAGCCCACCGCGGCTCGGCGCTGAGCCGGTCGGTGCCGCTTTCTCGGGACGATTGGTGATGACGGCCCAGCGGCCTGTTTGATCAACTGCGAGCCAGCTGCCGCCGGCCTGCTCGTCACGTCCACCCAACACCGGTTTGTTTTCCCACCAGTGCGCCGCGGCCGAGGGCCGCGCGTGAAACTCGTCGCGGTTACCGGCGACGATAAGCGGAAACTCCGCGTGCTGGTGCACGGCAACGGCGACGAGACACATGGCGAGCTAGGGAGGATTCGTTTGCTGTTCGGCCCGGCTGGTGCGGCCGAAGGGCGGCCCGGTAATGCCAAGCTCCGCAAGGCCGGGCCCGGCGTAGTCATCGAACCAGGCCTCGATCAGACGAAACGCGATAGAGGTGCTTGGCGGCAGCGTGACAGTGCCGGAGCGAATGTCGTCCCGGCTTAGCCATCGGGCGTCGGCGAGTTCGCTGTCGTTTAAGGCGATCTTTGTGGTTTCCGCCTCCGCGTGAAAGCCCAGCATCAGGGAAGCGGGAAAGGGCCAGGGTTGCGAAGCGAAGTAGTGGCAGGGGCCGACGTGAACGTTAGTTTCTTCATGCACCTCGCGACATACCGCATCCTCAAGGCTCTCGCCGGGCTCGACGAACCCGGCGATCGTTGAGTACCGGTCCGCCGGCCACTGTGGTTGTCGCCCCAACAGGCATTGGTCTGCGTGGCAAACCAGCACAATGATGGCCGGGTCCAGCCGCGGAAAACTCCGGTGGCTGCAGTCCGGTTCCGGGCAATCCATGACAAAGCCGCCGCTCTTCAGCTCGTTGCGAGTGCCGCAGCGGCCACAAAACTGATGATTCCGCTGCCAGCCATGCATGGCGTGTGCGTAGGCAATCAGCGCTGCGTCAGCATCATTCAGCTCAGTCATTGCCTGGCGCAGTTCAACAAACTCCCCCGGCAGTTCCGGCGGCGGTGAGTGCGGATCGAGCTTTACGCTGAACAGCGGCCGGTTCTGCCGCTCGCCAAGGAATAACAGGCAGGGCTCAGTATGAGGATCGACGTTAACGCTCGCCGCATCCGGCAGCACTGCGGCGGAAGCGTTGATCAGGCAGCGCCCCTGCCAGAAAGGCACAAACCCGGCGACCTCTGAGTCAGCCGCTTCTATCAGCGCATCCGGGTCGCCGCGCAGTTCGGTGCGTCGATCGATGCCGCCGTTGGCAAATGTAATCCGCGGTGGGCTTGCCGCGTCATGTGCATTGGGTACCGGCATGTGTCAGCAGGTCACAGGCAGGACAGTGCTGGTAGTCGAGGGCGTACCGGTCCTGGATGTAGGGTCCATCGCATTCTGTGCACCACGCGAAATAAAGCTCGTTGCTATCAACCAGCCCATGATAGAGGCTCCAGGCCCATTCAAACGATAACTGTGGCTCCAGGTGGAGGCGCTGGTACGTCTCAAAGGCCTGACAAAGGCGATGTCCCAGCTGCACGCTGCTCATATTGGCTGGTCTTTGACAGTCGCTGTCGTTTACCAATCGCGCTGCCTCACTGTAGATGAACAGACTGGCCAACAACGTGGCCTCGGCCTGCCGGCTTGCATTGCCCACGAATCGCAGAATGCGGCGTGGAGATTTTCCTCGCCGGCGTTTCACCGTGGGCTCGCCATCCCGGTTGAAGTAGGTGGCCACCAGTTTGCGAACGCGGTCTTCGCTAAAGCCCGTGCACCGGCGGATCGTGCCCGTTCTCGCTTCGTGGCGAATCATGCGGATCGCCAGTTCGAACTTGTCTAACTCGCCCGCGTAGCGGTTGTCGGTAATGCGCATTTCCGAATGCTCCGTAATCGTCAGGATTTTGGCGTTTTGACCATTTTCTGGTCAAAATTTACCTTTTATGGTCGAAAATTCGCATGTATCCCCTTCAGGCACGTAGGGTGATATGATGCGCGGATGTGGAATCCATTACGTAACAACCCCATCTGGGGGGTCATCGCTACTGCGGCGATATTCATATTGGGGACGGTTGAGTCAGTCTGGTCGCTGTTTTCCGACCGCCCCCTATTTCCGACAATTTACGCGATGTTCGCGGGGGTGCCGCCCGTGAGCTTGAGCACGGTTTTCTCGTTCCTGCCGTTGGCCTTGAGCCTAGTCGGCTTGGTTCTTTGCTTGTTCTTGTGGCGCGAGATTCGCCGTCGCCCCGAGACGTTAGTAGACGAAGACGAATGGAAAATTCCAGACGAGGAACTAAAGCAGGTCCATGACCAGTTCTTTTTGAACGAGAAGGTTGACCTAGACGGTCATTTTTATCGCAACTGCAAGTTCGAGAACTGTACGTTTGTTTTTCGTGGGAAACATCGTTGGGGGATCACGCACTGTGAGTTCAAGGGCAGCCGCTGCCTGGAATTAGCGCCGGAGACACATCCGTCATTTGGTGCGTTGATCGAGATGACTGCCAACCTGAAAATCGATCCTGCCAACCAGA
>JANQPY010000049.1 GCA_028285245.1 Gammaproteobacteria bacterium
GCGGGATGGCTTTGCGATTCGCTAAACGTACCTCTACTGATGACACGCGAGGAGTACCTCGCGGCCCGAATGCTGGCAGCCGATCATCCGCCG
Source organism: Gammaproteobacteria bacterium (assembly GCA_028285245.1). Classification (GTDB taxonomy): domain Bacteria; phylum Pseudomonadota; class Gammaproteobacteria; order Steroidobacterales; genus J054. Next base: position 94 of record JANQPY010000049.1, read on the forward strand.
CCACCAGAGGTCGCGCTGGACTTCTATGCTCAGGCCGGACTGACGCCGGACCAGCTCGCGATGTACGGCAAACGCTTTGGTCGGTACGGCAACCTGCTCAGCGACCTGCCCGAGAGTTATTACCGGATTAAAGATGGCGACCGGCTCACGATTAACGGCAGGCGCTGGGAGGTCGTGGTCGGCCGTGGTCACTCACCTGAACACGCGTGCTTGTTCTGCCCGGACCTCAACGTGCTAATCGCCGGTGACCAGGCGCTGCCGACGATCTCACCTAACGTTAGCGTGTGGCCAACCGAGCCTGCTGCCGACCCGCTGGAGGAGTGGCTTGCCAGCTGTGCCGAGCTGCCCGGGCGAGTCCCGGAAGACACGCTGGTGCTGCCGTCTCATGGCAGACCGTTTCACGGTCTGCGCAGGCGCCTCACTACGATTACCCAGGAACACGAGGCCGGGCTGCAAAAGGTGATCGCGCTGTGCAAGGAACCACAACGGGTAGTGGACGTCTTCCCCGCGCTATTCCGCGGCCGCATTACTGACACCAACCTGATCATGGCTACCGGGGAGTCCATGGCGCACCTCAACTACCTGGAGCGGCGCGGTGCGCTGCAAGTCACTCGGGACGCATCGGGCGTCCGCTGGTATCGGGCCAGCTAGACGGCTTTAAGCTTGCGCAGTTATGCGGGCGGCCATGGCCTGCATAAAGCCATCAACTGCCTTGCCGTACTCTTCCACTGTGTTGCGGCACGCATCGTCTGACATGATGGCAGTCCACCAGGTGCCAAGCCGGCCGTCGCCTTTCGTGGGGTCGGCGATCTCGCTGAAGTTGGCGAAAACAATTTTCCTGATCAGCATCAGGTAAGGCGCCGCAGCACAATCACCGATAGTGGGGACATCACCAACGGCAAACGGCCCGTTGCCCATAAAATGTTCCAGAAAGCCGAGGCCTTTGTTGAGCTCCGCTGTGGCCGCATCAACTGCGGCCTGATCGCGCGTGGCAGGATTCATCTGACGAAAAAAATCACTCGTGCAGGGTGCGACGTAAAGATCGACGATTCGGCTAACCAGCCTTGCCGTCGCCCGCTCCAGCGGATCAACCGGCAACCCGGGCGCGCCACCACCAACCTCTTCCAGGTACTCACAGATCACCTCCGACTCCGGCAGGCAGTGGCCATCCACTTCGAGACTCGGAATTTTTGCGATCGGATTGAACGCCACATACTCCGGTGAACGGGGCGAGCCGCCTGGCAGTTCAGCCAGTTCAAGATCGATGCCCTTGATGCGAGCCAGCATCACGACACGGGTGACATAGGGTGATGCGAGGGCACCGTACAATTTCATCATGCGCTCCTGGAACTAATGCCGGATGAGGCTGCGAATGTTCCATCAAGACCGGCGGACCAGTCAACGATGCGGGCAGTTGGACGCACTCGAGCGAATAAGCGACTATCGCGTTACCCATCCAATGGCCCTGCGGAAAATGAGATCACAGCTCCTCTTACTACTGGGCACTCTGCTGATAGCCGTAACCACGGTGGCGGGCGAACGCCCACCCGCCCTGCTCGATCAGCACGGCGACTCCGTAGAGCTTTCCCGTGATAGTGTCGTCGTGCAGGTGGCCATTATCGTCTCAGCAAAACGCATTCGACGAATCAAACCGTGGGAAGTCGCTCTGCGGGAAGAGTTTCCGGACCTTGAACTGATCAGGATAGCCGACATCCCGCAATCCGGATCAGCCGAATACGAACGAGTCGCGGCGACTTTCCGCAAGCGGCTTCCGCCCGAACTCGATGTCGGCATAGATCTTAACGGCGAATGGGCTCAGCGATTCGACTTAGATACGCGGGTGCCAAACATTATCATCTTCGACGCAGAGAAAAATGTTGTCGCTACTCACAGCGGCATGTACAAGCAGAAACGCTTCACTCCACTGCGGGATGAACTGCGTGCGCTGACGGCAGACGCGGAAGGCTAGTGCCGGGTATTGGGGAAGTCTCAGCGACCGCTGTCCGCATTGCCGGTGGGCACATGCGCGGCGGCAGCCTGACCCTGAGGGCCATAGACCCGCACCTGTGCAATCCAGTTGGCCGCCATCCACGCTAGCAGCGCCGTGCCCAGCAGCGCGCCGACCGGCGCCGCGATATCGATCAGCGCGTCTTCACGCCAGAAAATTCCGCTGTAGGCCTCCAGCGCCCAGGTGTTGGGCGTTAGCCAGCCGAGTTGCTGCAGCGCCTCCGGCATAAAGATGCGTGGCACCATGCTACCGCCGATCGCGGACAGAACCAGAATTGCGGTATTCGCAATTGTTTGCGCCTGTCTGCGCGTCGTGCAGGCCGTCGCCAGCAGCATTGCCAGCGCGGCCGCCGTGCAACAGGCAATGAACGTGACGAGCAACCACTCCGGCAGGTGAGACGGCAAAGCCAGACCGTAGGCTAACCAGGCAACAACAAAGATCACTGCCACCTGGATCATCCCCTGCAGCACCAGGTAGAGAAACTTGCCGTTAACGAGCACGGCGATGCCACCCGGACCTGCCAGAACGCGATCCAACACACCCGATTCCTGCTCTTCAAGCAAGGACACGGCGCCGTGGACCGAGGCAAAAAGCAGAAACATAAAGGCAACGGCCCCGGCTGAGTAGGCAACAAGATTCAAGGTACCGCCACTGCCCACTGCGTCTTCATAGGACAGCAAGTCTTCGAATGACCAGCCAACCTGTCGGCCTTCGTCGGCCTCTATCCGCATTTCCTCAAGACCGAGATCAACCTCTTCCCGCTGCTCCTCACTGAGCGTTAGAAACTGATTCTCCAGCTCTTCGACGACATTACCCATGGCGACATCAGGCAGCCCACTGAAGTACGCCTCGCGCAGCCGGCCGGCCAGCATGGGGACAGCAACGGCCCTCGCTGGATCGCTAATGATCACAATCGGCTCCGGTCCGAAACCGTTGACGGCGTCGAGTGGCTCCGCGTCGGCTCTCAGCAGTAACCCGATATCGGCATTGCCGCTGCGGACCAGATCGCGGAGATCTGCGCGCGCCGTGGGCCCAGATGCATCCAGCGGCACAAGTTCGATGCTGTCGGCACCGGACAGCGAGCGGACCAGCCGGCCGGAGGTGTCACTGGCAATCTCATCGACGATTGCCACTTTCAGGCGCAGGCTATCGCCCGTTGTCGCCGTAAAGATCTCCGCCATCACAACAAAAAACAACGCCGGCAGGACAAAACTCATCATCAGCGCGCCGCGATCCCGCAGTAAGCCCAGCAGCATTGCGCGAAAAATCGCTGCGCTCATGCTCTGAGCTCCTCGCCGGTTAGCCGGAGCAGAACGCCTTCAAGACAAGGTTCACGCAGTCTTACCTCTGCAGTCTCCAGGCCGGCGCGCTCCAGCCTGGCCGTCAGCTCGCCCATGCGGGCTGAATCGCCGTCCACGGGACCCGTCCAGGTCACCTGTCCGTGCGCGGGCTTGAGATCGAGCGACTGCAGCAAGGCTCGGGCACTATCACCCGGCCTGTCCCGCAGAACAATCTTCAGCTCCTTGCGATTGTTGAACTCACTTTCGATAAGTTTTTCCGGTGTACCTCGCAGACGAATTTTTCCGTTCACCATGAACGCAACGCTATCGGCCATATCCTCAGCCTGAGTTAGATCATGTGTTGTGAGGAGCACTGCCAATCCATCGGCGCGAAGTCGCCGCAGCATTTCGTGAATGCGTTCGCGCGCGCCCATATCGACACCAACCGTCGGCTCATCGAGGAGCAGCACATCCGGCCGATGCAGCAGGCTAGCCACAATGTTTAACCGGCGCCGCATGCCACCTGACAGCGTGCCACTGTAATCGTCGGCTCGGCCGACCAATCCCGCCCATGACATCGCCTCCTCGACTCGCTCATCGAGATCGGCTCGCGCCACGCCCATCATGCGCCCGAAGACCTCAAGGTTTTCCCGCACTGACAAGTGCGGATAGACGGCGAGATGCTGAGGCACAAAGCCCAACCGGCTGCGGACCTCGGGCGACGTCCGCGGATTCTGGCCACAAAGACTGACGCTGCCCGAGTCCAGCGCAATGCGGCCGCAGGCGCTTCCCAGCAGCGTGCTCTTGCCGGCGCCATTCGGCCCCAGAAGTACCATGACTTCGCCGGCGTTGAGGTAAAGATCAACGCTGTCCAGCGCTCGCCAGTTGCCGAGTGTCTTGACGGCTGAGCGAATATCGAGCAGGCGCTGGGCCGGGGCGTGCGCCGGAGTAGCGGGCTGTTCCGGAGAGGGCATGGACGAAATCAAGCTCCCGTTGCGGGCGGTCAGCGGTCGAAACGACAACGTCGCCGACTCTACCATGGGCCGCAGGAAGGGATCGCGCTGCCCGGGCCTCCTTTAGAAGCTGGCGCTGACCTGTACCCAGGCCCGGGTCAGATCACTGGCAAAGCTGTCTGCGTCGAAACTGGCGAGCTTCAGGAGCAGTCCATACCGATCCAGAAAATGCCAGGAGGCGGATAGATCGAACTCACTGCCCCAGTCGCGGCCGCCCCGATCGGCATCAAAACTGTGCACGGTCGCCGTTACGTCCGCACCCAGCACCGAGCCGCTGACTCTCAGATAAGAGTCGCGAATGCCCTCGTTTAGTCCAAATGTCGTAGCGGCGGTGAAGCGATCCGCGTGGCCGAGATGCGGATGCACTGACGCCAGTGGCGTGCGAAATCCGCCACCGGCAACATCACCTGCGCCCAGAACCTCCAGGCCCACGGCCGCACGCACACCCCAGCGGAGCAACTCAAAGTCAACTTCTACATGGCCGAAATTTGTATCGAAAGAAACAGTGTTATTGCCATAGTCCTCTTGAGAAGCGTAGCTCGCGCGGTAGTGCAAACGTATCGCTTCCCAGAGATCGACCGCGCCCAGCGCCTGAAATCCGATCGTCGCGTTGGACAACACCGAAAAATCATCAAACTCCATCAAGTACACATGCCCGACCAATGTTAGCTGGTCGTTAAACACGTACTGGCCATCGATTAGGTGAATACTGGTTTCGAGATCACGCGCCGGGGACCCGCGCTCCGGTCCGAACGGCGTATTCACCAGAAACACATAGCCATAGCTGGCGGACAGCGCACCCTCAGGCGCATAGTTCATGACGAGACTGTCGTAGGACTGTTCGTTTTGGCGCCAGGGTCGGCTGCCGATAAAGCGCTGGTTACCACGCGTGATCCGCTGGCGGCCAAGCAGAAACTCCAGATCGTCAAACCCCGAGTAAGCGACGTATGCCTGATTAAGGTCTGTCCCCTCCGGATCGGGTATCTGCGGACGCAGCACCTTGCCATTGCGCGTGTCACTGAAGCTGTCGGCGCCGACGTGCCGAACATCATCGAATTCCACCAGAAAACGCCAATCCTCGTTGAGCTCAGGGGCAAAGGTGAGACGTGACTTCAGCGTGCTGGCATGCGCGTCCTCATCAAACGCCCCGTCGTCGGCAAACTCATAGCGATAGCGAAAGTCGACGCTGATGGCTCCATCAGCGACCGCTTTGGCGACCCGGTCGCCAAAGTCGTCGGCCAGCGCGGGAAAGATCACCGATAGCAGGCCATACCCGAGCAGGCCGAACCAAGTTTGACGCATCGTGACTCCTCGCTGTGAGGTGGATAAGGAATGGGTACTGGGAACAGTCGGTCGCAACAGTCGAACTGGCGTCCAAAGTCCGCACCCCTCCGGCATGCGGCATGCATCTCGCGGAGGGATAAACGCCGCTCTGCGAGCGCCGTTCTCTCCCCATCTGGCCGCCGGAAGACCGGCCGCCATCCGGATCCGAGTCGAACCGGGATCTAAAATCCGCATCCCTCCCGCATTCTCCCCAGAGCCCCGATGGGGCTCTGGGGAGAATGGCGGAGAGGGAGGGATTCGAACCCTCGAAGGGCTTTTAACCCTTACTCCCTTAGCAGGGGAGCGCTTTCGACCACTCAGCCACCTCTCCGACAAGTTCTTTCAACGCCGGCA
>JANQPY010000055.1 GCA_028285245.1 Gammaproteobacteria bacterium
CTGTGCGGCCCGCGCCCGGATGACGCCCTCGGCCAACGGAGATCGGCAGATATTGCCCATGCAAACCATCAGGACGCGCGTGCCAGCTTCAGAAGCCGCCGGCATCGATTCATCCCCGCGAGCGGAGGACCCGATCGACTTCCGCCAGGTCTTCAGGCGTGTCCACATCAGGCCCGGGCACCTCGTCTGCCGTGCCAACCTGTATCGTCATTCCCAACCATAGCGCGCGCAACTGCTCCAACCGCTCTGATGTTTCAAGATAGCACGGCGCTGCTTCAGTCAGCCTCCGCAACGCACTGACCCGGTAGGCGTAGATCCCAAGATGCCGCCAACAAGGATCAGGCAACCCCGCACGACCGTGGCCCACCGCTGGCAGCGGGCTGCGGCTAAAGTAGAGCGCGCGCCCTGATTGGTCCATGACGACCTTAACGACATTCGGATCCGCGTAGTCCGACGCACTGACCAGTGGCGTGCATAGCGTCGCCATCTGTGCATGCGTGCGCGCGGCCAATAGTTCAGCAACAGTCCGGATGCTTGCGGCGGGCAATAGCGGTGCGTCTCCCTGAACGTTCACAATGACCTGATCGTCACCCCACTGCTCGCGTGCTGCCACTTCAGCCACGCGGTCTGTTCCCGATGCGTGTTCAGGGCTCGTCATGACGACCCGTGCTCCGAAATCAGCCGCGGCGGTCGCCACGGCATCGTTCTCAGTGGCAACCAGCACGTCGCGTGCACCGCTGTCCGATGCATTCCGATATACGTGCTGCAACACTGTGCAACCATCCAACGGCGCCAATACCTTGCCTGGGAACCGAGTGGATGCGTAGCGCGCCGGTATCACGCAGATAAAGTCAGCTGCGCCTGTCATCCGGGAACCTGCTCAGAAATCGCGGCTAGCACTCGCGTCACAATTTGCTCGGCTGTATCCTCAGACATGACTACCTCGACAGGCAGGTACCAGGCATCAGCGACTGCCTGACCTCGATACTTCACCGCATCCTTTTCGGTCATGATGATTGGCCAGGCATTCTCACGCTGCAAAGTATCCAACTCAATGCGGCCATGATCGGCGACCTGCACTTTGTGCGGACGCAATCCGGCGTGATGCAGAGTCGCCTCGAAGCGTTCCGGATGACCGATGCCTGCGAGCATCCAGACCTCAGTTCCCGCCAGGGCCGACAGCTCCACTGTCTGCGCATCAGATAACGAAACCAGCCTCTGTCCTTGTAACTCGAAGCGTAACTCGCTCGCGTCGCCTGAAGGACCATTAACGACAATGAGATCAACGCTGTCCAGGCGTGTCAGCGTTTCGCGCAGTGGGCCCGCTGGCAAGAGGCGGCCGTTCCCAAAGCGGCGCTCACCATCCACAACAGCAATCTCTACAGCTCGTTCCATTTGATAGTGCTGCAAACCGTCATCAGAGATAACCACGGTCGCACCGGCCTTGGCCAGCCGCTCGACAGCCCGCACGCGTCGATGACATACGCAAACCAGGGCCCGTGAGCGACGTGCATGGAGCACGGCCTCATCCCCTACCACCGCGGCGTCATCGTTCGCAGTGACCAGCCGCGGAAGCTCATGCCGGTCGCCGCCATAGCCGCGTAGCGCAATGCCGGGCCTGTGGCCTCGACCGCCAAGCTGGCCGGCGAGCCAATCCACCAGCGGTGTTTTGCCGCTGCCGCCCGCCGTCAGATTCCCCACAACCACCACCGGAACCGGGCCAGCCGAAGACGGCAAAAGACCGGCTCGAAACAATGCGCGCCGGCAGCCGACCAATACACCGAACAACCAGCCTAGCGGAGCGAGAAAAATGCCCGCTCTGGAGTCATTGCTGTACCAGACCGATTCGATCCAGCGAGACGCGGCGCTACTGCGCATCCCTGAACTGCATCCGGTGCAGTGTTGCGTATTGCCCGTCTAACTTCATCAGCTCACTGTGACTGCCAGACTCAACGACGCGGCCGGCCGACATGACCAGGATTCGATCCGCCCGTTCGATGGTGGATAGACGATGCGCGATAACGAACGTAGTGCGGTTTAACATGAGTTCTTCAAGAGCAGCTTGAATGTGGCGTTCCGATTGCGTATCCAGTGCTGAAGTGGCTTCATCGAGAATCAAAATGGGCGAGTCTTTTAGCAGGGCTCGCGCGATAGCCAATCGCTGACGTTGACCGCCGGACAACAGCACGCCCCGATCGCCCACCATTGCGTCCAACCCGCCGGGCATTGTGGACACGAATTCATCCACGTGCGCAGCATGCGCAGCGGCCTCGATCTCTTGCCGGGATGCTCCACGCAATGCGCCATACGCAATGTTGTTTGCAATCGTGTCATTGAACAACACGACTTCCTGGCTCACGAAGCTAATTTGGGAGCGTAGTGCACTCAGCTCATAGTCAAGAACCGGCTTGTCATCAATGAAGATCTCCCCGCCGGTAGGCTCATAGAACCGAGCCAATAGATTAACCAGGGTTGATTTGCCACTTCCCGAGCGGCCCACAATCGCGACGTTTTCGCCAGCACCTACGGAGAGCACAATGTCGTGCAAAACCGGGCCAGTTGTATTGCTATAGCTGAAATTCACGTGACGAAAATCAACCCGGCCATCCACGCGCCCGCCTGGCTGCCACCGTCCTGGATTGTTCTCTTCAGGCTCATCGAGGACCGCAAACAAACTGCTCCCCGCGGCCACCCCACGCTGGATCGTAGCGTTGACGCCTGTTAACGCTCTAACCGGGCGCAACAGCAAAATCATCGCCGAAAGAAATGAAACAAAGTCACCAAGATCGGACAATCTCACCGACTCCAGCGTGGCGAAAAACACCACGCCGGCCACGCCCAGACCCATGATGAGGGACTGCACAACGCCGCCTGCACCGCCACTAATGGCCAGACGCATGTGCAGCCGGCGATTCTTTTCGTTTGATTCGGCAAACCGCTTATTTTCGTATTCCTCGCCGCCAAAAATCTTGACGATCCGGACACTCTGCAACACCTCACCGGTAATCCGTACAACATCACCCATGGACTCTTGTATGCGAGTGTTATGCCGACGAAAGATCTTTGCCATGACGCGAATTACCACGGCAAGGCACGGCGCAATCACCAGGATGAAGATGGACAGCGGCGGACTAACGTAGACCATGTAGCCAACAAGCCCGATGACGCTAAGGGAGTCGCGTATCAAGACAGTAACTACACTCGAAGTCGCCTCGGCAATTTGCTCAACGTTGTAGGCAAGCTTCGCCAACAGGGAGCCCGACTGCCGCTTGTCGAAGTAAGTAACCGGGAGCCGCAGGAATTTGGCAAAGACCTCCTCCCGCACCTCATTGATCACTTTGCGAGCAATGTAAGCGAGGCCGTAGCCTGAACCGAAACCGGCAATGGCGCGGAACACGAACAACCCAAGAATTGCCCAGGGAATCCAGCGTGCGACCGACCCCTGATCATCAGCAGTTGCCTCCTCGACGATCTGGCCGATCAGAAACGCGAAGGCGACCTCAGTCAAAGCGAACACCGCCATGGCCAAAGCCGCCCCGGCAAAGATAGGCCAGTACGGACGGCAATAGCTCAGCAGCCGACGATAAACCTCCGTCGCATTGTCAATCGAAGCGGTGTCTGCCACGGACACGACCGGACCATCGGCTTGCTGCTGCGAATTTACATTCGGCCCAGCCCGCGGGTCTCGAACAGCGGTGCTGTCATCGGAGCCGCTAATCTACGGGCTCCGCAGCGATAACGGTGGCTATGGAGATTTCCTTGAAGCCCATGCGTCCCGCGACATCCATCGCGGTGACAACAGCCTGATGATTGGCCTCCGCATCGGCTGATATGGTGAGTGACTGCTGATCGTTGATTTCCGGCAATAGCTTGCGAATCGCGGCCTGCAGCGTTGCAGGGCGGGCGTCTACCAGTGCCCGGCCGTTCAACAAATAGCTACCCTGCGCGGTCACGCTTATTTCCAGCTCCACGGCCGGCGCTGCCGGCTCAGCAGTGCTGGAAACTTCCGGCAGACGGATCGATACGGCAGACTCCCGAACGAAACTTGTCGTAATCATGAAAAAGACCAGCAAGAGCAAAACGACATCGATCAAGGATGTCAGATTGATTTCCGGCTCTTCCCGTCTACGTGCCTGCAGATTCACTGCGCCGACCCATAGTGTCGAGATGATGTTTGCGGGCCAGCGCTTCAACCAGCGTGATGGCCTCCTTTTCCATTTGCACAACCAGCGCGTCGACCCTGCCGCGCAGATAGCGATAGGCAATGAGCGAGGGAATAGCAACGCACAGACCCGCCGCGGTCGTAATCAACGCCTCCGAGATACCGCCCGCCAGGACCGACGGGTCACCGACGCCGCTCGCGGTGATGGCGGCAAAGACCTTTACCATGCCAATGACTGTTCCCAGCAGACCAAGCAACGGGGAGATTGCGGCAATGGTCCCGAGCGAGTTGAGGTACCGCTCCAGGTCGTGCACAACATGCCGCCCCGTATCCTCAACTTTTTCCTTCATGATCTCGCGATCGCGCTGACGGTTAGCCAGGCCTGCCGCCAGAATCTCGCCGAGCGGCGAGCCGCTTTGCAGATTCAGCAGGTGTTCTCGGTCCAGCTGGTTCTTGCTGACCCATTCCCAGACCTGGCGAGTCAGGTCCCGAGGCAATACCCGTCTTCGCTGCAGTGTCCACAAGCGCTCGAGAATAATCGCCGCAGCAATAATTGAGCACGCGATAATCGGCAGCATCAACCAGCCGCCCGACTTGACGATTTCAAGCATTCAGATCACTGCGCCGGGGAAACGTCCGCACTATAACCGGCGCCCCTGAGATTTTACAGCCGGCCCTGCAGGGCCGCAGGTGCCTGATTCAGCAGGCGGAAAACGCCACAGCGTTGGTGCTTTAGCCCGCCAGCCGCCGGCAAACACGAGACGACCCTGTGGGTCGGTTTGGAATTCGAGGGCACCGGACCCGGCTGTGTCGAGCAGGCACGCGCCGGCGGATGCCCATCGAGCTACCACCGGCTGGCGCGGAAAGCCCCATCGGTTGCGGTAGCCCGTGGTAAACACGACAAACCGCGGCCGCGTAGCGCGCACAAAGGGCTGGCTTGATGAGGTAGCGCTGCCGTGGTGCGGGGCGACTACCAGATCCACAGCAAGATTCGGCTCGCGGCGAAGCAGCTCAAGCTCGGCCGATCGTTCAATGTCGCCCGGCAACAGGATGCGCGCAGACGGCGTCTCGATCAGCAGGACACAGGAATCGTTGTTGCGCACACGGTCGACGGCTGGCGGAATTGTGAGCGGGTGCAAGATCCGAAAGCGAATGCCGTCCCACGCCCAATCCTGCGGTGCGAGGCAAGCGGATCCGGGGACCGGCAGGTCACCACCGAGGTGACTCTCGACGACCAGCTCGGCTGCGACACTGACTGCACCGCCCGCATGATCCGCATCACCATGTGATACAACCAGTAGATCAAGGTGCGTCACTCCCAGCGCCTTAAGCGCCGG
>JANQPY010000001.1 GCA_028285245.1 Gammaproteobacteria bacterium
GGCTCGAACAAGAACGAGCGGATCACCAGGACCAGCAACAGAATAGGAAAAAAAGAGCGAGCGTACTCAACCAGCACAGGCTCCCGACGAAGCCCCACTTCCTTGCTCACACGCGCGCGGACTGGCGCAAACAGCAGCGCGTCAACCGCCCAGATCAGGCCGCTTGCACCGGTCACCAGCACCAGGAAGAGCGAAAAATCCATGCTGACGCGCTCCAGAATTGCGCAGTTTCAACCCAAACCCGCGGCGACCATAGCATGGAATAGCGCGGCGTAGCCCAGTTAGTCGCGCCCCGTCTTGAGCACCGCCAGGAATGCTTCCTGAGGAATCTCTACGCTGCCCAACTGCTTCATGCGTTTCTTGCCCGCCTTTTGCTTCTCCAGCAACTTGCGCTTGCGCGTCACGTCACCACCGTAGAGCTTGGCGGTGACGTCTTTGCGCAGCGCCTTAACGTTGGCGCGTGCCACAATTTGTGAACCTATAGCCGCCTGCAACGCGACCTCGAACATCTGTCGGGGAATGATGTCCTTGAGCTTCTCAACCAATGCGCGGCCTCGGCTTCGCGACGCATCACGATGAATAATGATCGACAGCGCATCGACCTTTTCTTTATTTATCAGCACATCAAGACGCACCAGTTGGCCTGCAACAAAGCGTGAAAACTCGTACTCAAAGGATGCGTGGCCACGACTCACTGATTTCAGCCGATCAAAAAAGTCGAGAACAATCTCGGTCATCGGCAGTTCGTAGTCCAGAGCAACCTGACTGCCGGCGTACTCCATGCGCTTCTGCACGCCACGGCGGTCCTGGCATAGCTGCATAACCGGCCCGATGTAGTCAGGCGGCACCAGCAGACTGGCATTAATATACGGCTCCCGAATCTCCGCGATCTCCTGCGTTTCAGGCAACGCCGAGGGATTGTCTACCCGCAACACTTCGCCACGGACGTCGACGACCTCAAACACCACCGTGGGTGCTGTAGTAATGAGATTGAGGTTGTACTCCCGCTCGAGACGCTCCTGGACAATCTCCATATGCAACATACCCAGAAAGCCGCAGCGAAATCCGAACCCCAGCGCCGCAGACGTTTCCGCCTCATAGTGCAATGCCGCGTCGTTCAGCCGCAGTTTGCGCAGCGCCTCCCGACACTCCTCAAACTCTTCTGAGTTAACCGGAAAAAGGCCGGCAAAAACGCGCGGCTGAACTGCCTTGAATCCCGGCAGGGGCTCCCTGGCAGGCTCGCTCGACAACGTCACCGTATCGCCAACCGGTGCGCCGTCGATATCCTTGATCCCGGCAATCATGTAGCCCACTTGCCCGGTAACCAGTTTCTCGCGCGCTGTCCGCTTGGGCGTAAATGCGCCGATCTCAGTGACCACGTGGCTGCGCCCGGTGCTCATTATCTGCACCTTGGCGCCGCTATCCAGGCTGCCGTTGACGATACGCAACAGAGAAACGACACCCACGTAGTTGTCGAACCATGAATCAACGATCAGGGCCTGGAGCGGCTCAGCTGGCTCGCCTGTTGGTGCCGGCACACGCTCGATGAGCAGCTCAAGGAGCTGATCAATACCCTCGCCGGTCTTAGCGCTAACCAGGGCCGCATCGTCAGTATCCAGGCCGATAATCTCGCGTATGTCAGTCAGCACGCGCTCCGGCTCGGCAGACGGGAGATCAATCTTGTTGAGCACGGGAATGATTTCCAGGCCCTGCTCCACCGCTGTGTAGCAGTTGGCGATGCTCTGTGCCTCCACGCCCTGGGCGGCATCAACCACCAACAATGCGCCCTCGCAGGCGGCCAGTGAGCGAGACACCTCGTAGGAAAAATCAACATGGCCGGGCGTGTCGATAAAATTCAGCTGGTAATCCGCGCCGTCGCGTGCGCGATACACGAGCGATACGCTCTGCGCCTTGATGGTAATGCCCCGCTCTCTCTCCAGGTCCATGGAATCGAGCACCTGGCTGGCCATCTCTCGAGCCTCAAGGCCTCCGCAGCGCTCGATCAATCGATCTGACAACGTCGATTTGCCGTGATCGATATGCGCGATGATTGAGAAGTTGCGTATCCGGTCCATGGTGCGCGAAGCGTGCAAAGGCGGGAAGAAGATCAGCAAGTATAGAACGTGCCGCGCGGCGAAGCGGGCCGGTTTATCGGCTTTTAAGCCAATCCGCTATCGCCCGCTTGTCCAACCGATACCGGCACAGCTCAGTGCCATCACCCTCTACTACGGGCACCTTGTCCCCGTAGGTCTGTTGCAGGTTCGGACTGGTGTCGATATCGACCACTCTCACGACCGCCCTTCGGCTTACCAGCGGCTCCAATTCCCCCAGCAACTGCTCGCAGAGATGACAGCCCCTCCGGCTATAGACCACCAGTTCGGCAACGCTGGACTCCGGTTTCAATGGACTCAGGGTTTTCAGTGACTCAGTCGAATCGACCATGCGCGCCGATACCGTCGCGCCAGGATGCGAGCCGCGGCGACCCCCGCCGCCAGGCCAGCCACAGCACCAGACATCTCGCCCAGTACCTGGCTGATTGCTCCGCCTTCGGCGCTGCCCGCCAGCGACCACCCGGCGATCGCTGTGCCCGCGACCAAGCCGACCAGCGGCAACGCGAAACCAGCCCCCGCACCCAGGAGCAAACCACGTGACTGCAACTCCAGCCTGACTGCCATGCCGGCCTCAAGGGGCGCGTCGCCCGATGAAGGAACGCGAATCGCAGTAAGCGGCCACCGGCCGAACACGCGAGCAAACGAATGCACGGCACAGGCCTGCGCGCACCCAACGCAGCGCTCAACAGACTCGATCCGGATGGAAAGCTGGCCATCCCGAATCTGCTCTACGCGACCCGAGCGGCTGAGCATGGCTAGAAACCGCCAGGCCGTTTGCGCAAAGACATAGACAGCATTTCGACGGTGGGCACTGGCACGTCACCAACAGCCGTAATCATGTAGCCGTCGCGCCTCGACGTGTAGGCATTCGCCGCCCCCATGCTGGATACGCCTTCACCTTCATCATCGCCAGACGGCGCCTTCTCAACGAATACCGACACCGTCGCGAGCCCGTCCGAGTAAACCAGCTGCTCAATCGGATCGCTGGCTCCAGGGGCAAGCTTTCCGCGGCTGGCGACCAGCATAAACCCAGGTGGCATGCGCGTCGCCTGCCAGTGGCTGCGAGCCCCGGATGGAGGGGCACCGCTTGAAGGCGCTGCCGATAACGCGCGCTGCAGATTGAAACCTGACATCTCTACGGATGGCGATACCGCCTGCGCCGGGATGCTGGCACGAATGACGATCGATGAAAACTGGATCTCCTCGATCACGTCTTCTTCCGCCTGCATGAGCTGCGTCTTTAGCGGCATCGCGGTGTCTTCATCCAGCCACAACCGGTAACCATAGCGGAAATCGTCTCTCGCCCTGACTCGCAACATGCGGGCTTTGCGTCCGGCTATGGGATCACCGCGCTTGATCGATAGCCGATAGTAGCGCTCGTCCAGACTGTCCAAACGCGGCAGTCTGCCCTGCAGCGGACTTTGCGAACTGTCAGTCGCATCACGCGGTTCGATCACGACGGCTTTCTGATCAGGCAGGATACAGGTGACCTCTTCCCCGTCACGAATGATCTCGCGCCCGGCGCCATCTACTGCAGTAATGCGCTCGCTCACCCGCCCGTTCTCGTAGCGGTGAACAATCCTCAAGACGTCGGCCTGCCCCGAGTGCATGTGCACCAGGGTGCCTTCATAGTTGCGCTTCTCAACCGCCGTCGCCATGCGCATCAGCCAATCGCGGGCGTTGTTCTGCGAGAAGGCTGGCGGAACGGCCGCCAGCAAGCAGGCCAGCAATGCAATTATTAGTGCCAGGCGGGCTGACGGCCGGCTAGTCAACGTCATTTCTACCCTGCAGACTGACGTTCAGGAACTCAGGCGTCTGATTCACGAAATGCGAGTTCATCACCTGCCGGGACAGCCCCCCTGCATATGATCCGTGAGACACCAGATAAGACGTGAGGCGCGCCGGGGCAATCACCGTCGAAGTTCTCACTGAGGGCCGCGTCACCGCCGGCAGTATGTCCGGCTCCTGCGAGGGCAATACTACAGCGGTAACTGGCTCGGGCAGGCCGGGAGTTTCGCTTGCCGGGTTAATCAAACTGCCCACTGCGAACCACACCACGGCTGCCGCCATTCCCGCACCTACAAGCGAAAAGCGCCAATCCGACGGCGGCCGAGCACCGGGAGGTGCATGCTCGCTTGCGACGACGCGACGCACGCGATCCGGTAGTTCTGTCGCTCCCGCCGACTCCCGGTCACCACGCAGCAGCTCACCAATCAGGCTGTAGCGCGCCAGAGTGGCCCGATGCGATTCGCTGCGCTCCAGCCTGCGCAGCAACAATTCCTCTTGTTCTTCCGGCAGCTCGCCATCCAGCAATGCTGAAAGCTGTTCGTCGATGTTTCCGTCCATACCCGATGCCTTAACCGTCGATAATCAACTTACCGTAGCCAGCGCCCGAATGCTCTGATCAATCGCATCTCTGGCCCTAAAAATACGCGAGCGGACTGTACCCACCGGGCAATCCATCGCCTGGGCGATTTCTTCGTAGCTAAGCCCCTCGACTTCGCGCAGCGTGATGGCCACACGTAGTTCATCTGGCAATCCACCAATCGCCGACTCCACCGTTTCCCGCAGCTCTTCCCGCAGCACAACACCCTCGGGTGACTCGTCATCGCGAAGATTGGGGTTAATCGCGAACTGCTCCGATTCCTGAGGATCGAGGTTGTATTCGAGCGGGCGTCGACTCATGGAGACCAGGTGATTCTTGGCTGTGTTAATAGCAATACGATAGAGCCAGGTGTAAAAGGCGCTGTCGCCCCTGAACTTCGGCAAAGCGCGGTAGGCTTTAATAAAGGCTTCCTGGGCAACATCCTGCGCCTCGGCCGGGTCCCTCACATACCTCATGATCAACTTCACGATCTTGTGCTGATACTTGAGTACGAGTACGTCGTAGGCCTGTTTGTCGCCCTTCTGTACCCGCTCAACCAGCCGTCGATCATTACTGCTCGTCACACGCGGTTCCGCCGATTCCCTACCCGGCGTTTCCCCCGCCTGCCCTCGCGTAGACTGCAAGTGCCAGCGAAAGTTCGCCCTTATCCAACATAATGCCAACCGTGTCACACCCGCGTGATGCGAGCGCGATGCTGCGCAGCGGCGCCTGCATTTTAGGGCAACGCATTGCGGGTGTCGAAACCCGGCGGCACTGAGGCCGCGAGCCGGAACCTAAGCCTGGGAAGCGCGTGCAGCCAGCATGCGCAAGCAAACGCGAAGCCGCCGCCAGCTCGCTGCGCCAACTTGCGCCTCACTGACCAGCACTGCTGGCCGCCGGCTATTCGGTAGTCGCCACGCCAAACCGGCCCAGCCCAAAGCCAGCCAGCCGTGCGTGAGTTCTGCCGGCTCCCAACGGGCGTCTGCTCCGGCAAGCAGCCACCAGGCCTGCCCGTTCCAGCGGACGCCCTCAAGATCAGGTTGCACCAGGACCCGCCGCAGCTGCCCCATCGGCCAGCCGCCTTGCAGCGGCAGATCACGCGTGACTAAGAAGTTGTTGGACCACTGCATCGAGCGCTGGATCTTGCGAGCGCTCACGCCCGGTCAGCAAGCCAAGAATCTGTGGGTCGGGATAAGTAAGGAGGCGCTCAAAGGCCGCCTGCTCATCCGGCGATGCACCGGGGTACCGAACGTCAACATACTGCATGAGCAGCACATCCAACTCGCGCATGCCACGGCGACAGCGCCACCGCAATCGCCGCATGTCGACAGGCTGCGGCGCCAAGCCTACAGGCGCCGCACCGCCAGCATTTGCTTGATCTCGCCGATAGCTCGAGCTGGATTGAGGTCCTTCGGACAGGCGTTCGTGCAGTTCATGATCGTATGGCAGCGATAGAGGCGAAAGGGATCTTCCAGATGATCCAGCCGCTCGCCCGTGGCCTCATCCCGCGTATCAACCAGCCAGCGATAAGCCGCCAGCAACGCTGCGGGCCCAAGATAGCGATCACTGTTCCACCAGTAACTGGGACAGCTTGTTGAACAGCAGGCACAGAGAATACAAGCCGATGGCGAATTGATGCGCTCCTGCTCCTCCTTGGTCTGCAATCGCTCGCTGTCGGGTGGCGCCGGAGTACGTGTCTGCAGCCAGGGTTTAATCGACGCGTACTGTGCATAGAAATTGGTGAGATCTGGCACAAGATCCTTGACCACGGGCATATGCGGCAGCGGATAAATGCGCACGTCGCCCTCTATGTCGTCAATTGCCTGCGTGCAGGCCAGCGTATTCACGCCATCAACATTCATAGCGCAGGAACCGCAGATGCCTTCGCGGCAGGAGCGGCGGAACGTCAGCGTCGGATCTATCTCGTTCTTTATTTTAATTAACCCGTCGAGCACCATCGGCCCGCACTGGTCTAAATCAACCTCGTAGGTATCAGTACACGGGTTGTCGCCAGAATCCGGATCGTAGCGATACACGACGAAACGGCGCACCCGGCTCGCGTCACCTGGCGCCTTATGCGTCTTGCCCTGCTTGACGCGAGAATTGGTGGGTAATCGGAACTCTGCCATTTGTCGATGCCCTTCGTATCGTGAGGACCGTGTAAGTCAGTAGGTTCGTGCTTTCGGCGGCACCGTGTCCACCTCATCGCTCAGCGTTTCCAGCGTCACCGGCCGATAGTCAAGCCGCACCGACCAGTCGGGCTGCAGCCAGGAAAGCGTATGCTTCATCCACTGCTCATCATTGCGGTCCGGGTAATCTTCACGCGCCTGCGCCCCCCGGCTCTCCTGGCGATTGATTGCACCTGCGATGGTCGCGGCCGCCTGGCCAAGCAGATTGTCTAGCTCGAGTGTCTCAATTAAGTCGGTGTTCCAGATGAGGCTGCGGTCTGCTACGCGCACATCGGCAAAACTCGCCGCCGTCTGCTGTAGCTTGTCAATGCCGGTTTGCAGAGATTCGCCGGTGCGGAATACGGCAGCGTGGCTTTGCATGATGCGCTGCATCTCAAGACGAATTTCCGCGGTTTGGCGACTGCCATCTGCATGACGGAGTTTATCGAGCCGCCCCACGGCATAGTCCCCCGCACCGCTGGCAAACGGACGCTGACGCTCCCCTGCCGCGAGTTGTTCAGCGCAGCGATGCGCAGCGGCTCTTCCAAACACCACCAGATCCAGCAGTGAATTTGAACCAAGGCGGTTCGCGCCGTGGACTGACACACAGGCCGCCTCACCGACCGCCATCAGCCCCTCGACAGGCGTATTTGCGTCCCCATTGACCAGATTAAGCACCTCGCCGTGATAGTTCGTCGGGATACCACCCATGTTGTAGTGCACGGTAGGTAACACTGGAATGGGCTGCTTGGTTACGTCTACTGCGGCAAAAATGCGCGCGGTTTCCGCGATACCCGGCAACCGCTCGTCAATGACCTCCGGGCCCAGGTGCTCAAGATGCAGGTAGATATGATCTTTATCCGGACCAACACCACGCCCCGCATCGATCTCCATCGTCATAGACCGGCTGACCACGTCTCGTGATGCCAGGTCTTTGGCATTGGGAGCGTAGCGCTCCATGAAGCGTTCGCCGTCCGCATTGGTAAGGTAGCCGCCCTCGCCGCGGGCACCCTCCGTAATCAACATGCCCGCGCCGTAGATGCCGGTCGGATGAAACTGAACGAATTCCATGTCCTGCAGCGGCAGACCCGCTCTCTGCACCATGGCATTGCCGTCTCCCGTGCAGGTGTGCGCAGACGTGCAGGAAAAATAAGCACGCCCATAGCCGCCAGTCGCAAGAATTACGCGCTGCGCCCGATATCGATGCAGGCGACCCTCCGCCATGTCGATCGCCACAACGCCGCGACAAACGCCATCCTCCATGATCAGGTCAATCGCGAAGAACTCGATAAAAAAAGTGGCGTCATGCTTCAGCGCCTGCTGATACAGCGTATGCAGCATCGCGTGGCCGGTGCGATCGGCCGCAGCACAGGTACGTTGCGCAGTCCCCTCACCGAACCGAGTGGTCATGCCACCGAAGGGACGCTGATAAATGCGGCCGTCTTCCGTGCGTGAGAACGGCACGCCGTAGTGCTCGAGCTCAACGAT
Organism: Gammaproteobacteria bacterium; assembly: GCA_028285245.1. Lineage (GTDB taxonomy): Bacteria > Pseudomonadota > Gammaproteobacteria > Steroidobacterales > J054. Next base: position 8,133 of record JANQPY010000001.1, read on the forward strand.
GGCGTCGGGCGCCTCCTTGCACATGTACTCGATGGCATCCTGGTCACCCAGCCAGTCGGACCCTTTAACGGTGTCGTACATATGCCAGCGCCAGTCATCTTCGCCCATATTGCCGAGCGCAGCGCTTATGCCACCCTGCGCAGCCACGGTGTGGCTGCGGGTTGGAAAGACCTTGGTGATGCAGGCCGTGGCCAAACCCGCCTCGGCCAGCCCGAAGGTCGCGCGCAGGCCCGCCCCGCCCGCGCCAACGACGACCACGTCGTAGGTGTGATCGATAAACTCGTAGTCACTCACTGGGCGGCTCCAAACGAAATTGCCAACACTGAATACACGCCGCCAACGAGCATAGAGATGTGCAGAAACTGAACAGCAATGAGCGACGCGACTTTTGGCAGACCATGTACGTAGTCTTCGAGCACCGTTTGCAGGCCCAAGTAAGAGTGATAGATCAGGCTCACCAGCAGCAGTATCAGGCACACCGCATGCGCCGGATCCGCGATCCAGGCCTTGATCAGCTCGTGCTGGCCGTGGTCCAGCCCGACGACAGAAAACACAAACCACAACCCCAATGGAGCCAGGGCCAGCGCTGTCAAGCGTTGCGCCCACCAGTGACCCGGGCCGGCCTTGGCCGCCCCCATGCCTAACACGCGACCGAGCGGAGATCGAAAACTCATGCCGATTTACCTCAGCTGCCGGCCAGCGCCAGGGCCCAGAATCCCAGCGTCAACATCACGGCAATGACCACAACCAACTGACCGGTCTGGCGCGCGCGCGCCTTCTCAAAGCCCAGGCCCAGGTCCCAGCCCAGATGCCGAATACCATTTGCGAGGTGGTAAAAAAAACAAAAGGTCCAGCCCAGCAATAACGAGGCGCCAATCGGCCCCTGCAGCCACGCATTCACACGCGCGTACGCTTCATACCCAGAGGCAGCTGCCATCAGCCAGCCGACCAGCACGACGGCGCCGACCGCAAGAAAAACGCCGGTCATACGATGCAGAATGGATAGCGTGTTGGCTATCTGCCAGCGGTATATCCCCAAATGAGGAGACAACGGCCGGTTGGCTCGGGCCATGTTTTTCGCTCCGTTAGTTTGCTCTCACGCTGCGCATGTTCCGCAACATTCGACGCATTGCGCGCCCCAAGTCTCCAGCCCATGACCTTCGCGGCCGATGGCCCGCAGAATGCGGCTCACGGGATTCTCAGGCAGATTCTAAAAGTCGATACATCGGCCACCTCTCTCCCAGTCTCCGTAGCGAGTCGGTTCGGGGCCCTTGGGGCCGCCTACCTCGGGCTCAGCTCCGGGACTCGGCGGGTCAGCCTCAACGTTCTCGGCTGTGTCTTGCGCAGGCCGGGCACGATCAGCGTTAGCTGTTAGCTCGCGCCGGGTCTTCTTGCCTGCTGCTGACATCCACGCAAGTGTGCCAGAATGACTGCGAGTTTTCATCACGTTACCCAGCACTATCGTGTCAGCACTGCACCTCCAAACCCTCGGCGTGATTGCGATAGGCGGTGAAGAACGCCTGTCGTTCCTCCAGGGTCAGTTCACTCAAAATGTAGAGCGGCTATCCACGGAGCAGGGTTTGCTCACCGGATGGTGCAACGCTAAGGGTCGCCTGCTGGCCATCGGCTGGCTGCTCGCCTGGCGGGATCAAGTGCTCTGGCTGGTACCCCGCTGGCAAGTTGACGATCTCATTCGGCGGCTGCGCATGTTCGTTTTGCGCGCCAAGGTGACTCTGGAAAGCCCCGGCGTCACTGTGCGAGGGATCATAGAAGATGGAGCGGCCGCGGCGACCAGCTCGGTTGGCCCCCTGTCGCCCGCTGCCGATGTCGAAATCAGGCTGCCGGCTGCCGCAGATGAGCCCAGCCGAAAAATTTCCGTTGCATTCACCGCAGTACCCGAAGACGGCAAATACGCCCTGTCAACAATCGATTGGGCCCGCCTGGACATTGCCGCCGGAATGCCAGCGATTGCCCCAGAGACTCTCGAGCAGTTCGTCCCGCAAATGGTAAACCTCGACCTTATCGATGGCATTAGCTTCAACAAGGGTTGCTATGTTGGACAAGAGGTCGCCGCGCGAACGCAGAATCTGGGCCGCATTAAGCGGCGCATGTTCCGCTTTCGTACCTCCGGGCCTGTGCAAGCGGGTGAACCACTGAGTAACGCGGCGGGTGAAAAAATTGGCGTTGTGGTCAGCACGGCGTCTGGAACAGATTCGAGCGAACTCTTGGCGGTCGTACAACTTGCCGCAGCTCGCGCGCCCGTGTTTCTTCAGACTCAGGACAGCGCACTGGATATGCTGCCCCTGCCATACTCGATTCCGGAATATTCTGCGAGCGACTAAAAGAAACGGTCAGACACTGCTCGCAGAATCCCGCAGATGCGGGAACAACAGCACATCACGGATCGACGGCGCATCGGTAAGGAACATGACCAAGCGGTCAATACCAATGCCCAACCCTGCCGTCGGCGGCATGCCGTATTCGAGTGCGGTGATGTAGTCCTCGTCATAGAACATGGCTTCTGCGTCGCCCGATGCTTTCTGACTGGCCTGCTCACGAAAGCGTTCGGCCTGATCCTCAGGATCGTTTAGCTCCGAGAAGCCGTTAGCCAGCTCACGTCCGTGCACGAAAAACTCAAATCTGTCCGTGATCCATGGATCACCATCGCGACGCCTTGCCAGCGGGGACACCTCAGCCGGGTAGGCGGTAATAAAGGTGGGCTCCATCAGCTGTTGCTCGCAGGTTTTCTCAAAGATCTCGATCAGGAGCTTCCCGGGCCCGTAGCCAGATTTCACGGGGATGTCGTGCTGCTTGCAGACCTCACGCAAGTAATCTGCGTCCCGCAGGCGCTCGGCATCCAGGTCAGCGTTGAACTGCGCCACCGCCCCCTCGACGGTAAGCCGCCTAAACGAAGCGCCTAAATCGTAGGTCTGCCCCTGGTAGGTAACGGCGGTTGCGCCCGTTGCGGAAACGGCCAGACTGCGCAACAGGTTCTCTACCAGATCCAGCAGCACATCGCAGTCCGCATAGGCCATATACAGCTCGAGCATGGTGAACTCGGGGTTGTGTTGCGTGGAGACCCCTTCGTTTCGGAAACAGCGATTGATCTCGTAGACTCGCTCAAAGCCGCCAACAACCAACCGCTTTAGATACAGCTCCGGCGCGATGCGCAAATAGAGCTCACGATCCAGGGCGTTGTGATGGGTCGCGAACGGGCGCGCCAGCGCCCCGCCTGGGATCGCATGCATCATCGGGGTTTCCACCTCGAGGAAATCCATGGCATCGAGGTAGCTACGCAAGTACTGCACGATGCGCGTACGCGTTCTGAATAGCTTGCGGGTCTCGGGATTGACGATGAGATCAACGTAGCGCTGACGGTAGCGCAGCTCCTGGTCGGTCAGACCGTGAAACTTCTCTGGCAACGGTCGAAGCGACTTGGAGAGCAGCTCAATTTCACTGGCGTTGACAGTCAACTCGCCCGTTGAGGTCCTGAAGAGCACCCCCCTCACCCAGGCAATGTCGCCAAGATCCCAGGCCTTGAAACCCTTGTACACTCCTTCAGGCAGGCTATCGCGCTGCAGATAAATTTGTATCTGGCCGGAGCGATCCTGAAGCTTGCCAAAGGCGACCTTACCCATCACCCGCTTTGCCATCAGTCGCCCGCCAACGCGAACCTCCACTGCCTCACCGGATAACGCATCGTCGCTGTGACCCGCGTAGGTCGCCTGAAGCTGCTCGGCCAACACGGTTCGCCGCTGGGTATTGGGATAGGCAAATCCCGCCGACCGCAGGTCGTTGAGCTTGGCGCGGCGCTGCGCGATCAGCCGGTGCTCCTGCGCTTGGTCGTGCTCGTTGTCTGTCACGTCGCCGCTGCTCCCTGTACACCCTGCTTCAGGCTCGCTTCTATGAACTGATTGAGATCGCCATTGAGAATGGCGTCCGGATTACCGGACTCTACGCCGGTACGCAGATCTTTCACCCGCGACTGGTCGAGCACATAGGAACGGATCTGGCTGCCCCAGCCCACGTCGGCCTTGCTGTCTTCCTGCGCCTGAGCTTCAGCCCGGCGCCTTTGCTGCTCTAGTTCATAAAGTTTCGCGCGTAACTGTTTCATTGCAGTAGCTTTATTCTTATGCTGGGAACGGTCATTCTGGCACTGAACAACAATCCCTGAGGGCTGATGAGTAATCCTCACAGCCGATTCAGTACGGTTCACATGCTGCCCTCCAGCGCCACTCGCCCGGTACACATCGATACGCAAATCCGAAGGATCGACCTCAACTTCGGCGTCATCCTCCAGCTCGGGCGACACAAATACCGCTGCGAAAGAAGTGTGGCGTCGATTGCCTGAGTCGAATGGTGACTTGCGAACCAGCCTGTGCACACCCGTCTCCGTGCGCAGCCACCCGTAGGCATGATCGCCACCAACTCGCACCGTGGCGCTCTTAATGCCAGCCACCTCCCCAGGCGATGCTTCGATGAGCTCGGCTTCGAAGCCATTGGATTCGCACCACTTCAAATACATTCTAAGCAGCATGTCCGCCCAGTCCTGTGCCTCAGTCCCGCCGGCACCGGCCTGAATATCAACGAAAGCGTTGGCCTGATCCGCGCGCTGATTGAACATCCGTCGGAACTCAAGACGTTCAACGCGACCCCGCAACGAATCAATGTCGGTGGCAATCTCCGCTGCTGTCGCCGCGTCGTTCTCAGCGACCGCAAGCTCCAGAAGCTCTCCCGACTCCGCCAGCCCCTGGGACACGCCGGTCAGCTCATTGACGATCGCTTCGAGCTTAGCGCGCTCCTTGCCGAGGCCTTCTGCCTCCTCGGGATTACTCCAGGTCTCGGGATTCTCGAACTGCCGGTTGATCTCGGCCAGCCGCTGTTCGCTGCCAGCGAAGTCAAAGATACCCCCTAAGAGCTTCGCTGCGCTCTCTCAGGTCACTGATAGCCGATTTAAGTTGCGTGAGTTCCATGTAGTCTGCCGGCGGCTGCGCAGAAGCGCGTAATGCTAGACGGATTGCATTTGCTCGACAACCAACTGTGCCCGGCGTTGTTCCCGAAACTCGTTCACCTGCAGCCGGAAACAAAAATGCGCGGCGTCGCCACCACCTGGAACCTCTGTCTGGTTAAAGACAATCGCGTCAATCTGTGCAGCCGAATCCGGATGTCTGACCCGCAGCTTGAGATGCTGATTCTTTAGCAAACGCAGCTCGCAGATAGTCAACTCATTGTCGAAGACTGGCTCAGGAAAACCCTGCCCCCAGGGCCCGGCAGACGCCAGCTCCTGGGCAAGATCAAGGCTAAGCTCGGCTGGCCCGAGACTGCCGTCGGACCAAAGCAGGTTGGGCTGCTCCAGCGCATCGCTATAGGCCGCACACGCCGCCTGCCAAGCGTCATCGAAGCGCGCAAGGTCGGCGCGGCGCAGACTTATACCGGCAGCGCGCGCGTGACCACCAAACTTCAGCAGGAGTCCAGGGTTGCGCGTCGCGATGAGATCCAGCACGTCACGTATATGAATACCATCAATAGAGCGCGCCGAGCCCTTCAGTTCACCTTCCTTCCCAGCCGGCGCAAAGGCAATGACCGGCCGGTTCATCTGGTCTCGAGCGCGCGTGGCCACAAGCCCAACGATGCCCTCGTGCCAAGCGGGTGAGAACAAACAATAGGCCGCCTTGCCGGCAACCCCGAGCTGCTGGCCTGCCGCATCGAGCAGCTGCAGCGCCTCTGCTTCCATTTGCCGCTGCAGCTCACGGCGCTCCTGATTGAGCGTAGTGAGCCGCGTTGCGTGCTGCGTCGCCTCTGCCACCGAGTTGCTGAGCAGACACTCGATACCCATCGACATATCGGTCAGCCGCCCGGCGGCGTTCAGCCGGGGTGCCAGCCCAAAGCCCAGGTCCGCGCTGCAGGCAGACCTCAACCGCCGATTCGAGGCCTCGAACAGGGCGGCCACACCCGGCCGTGCCCGTCCAGCCCGAATACGTCGCAAGCCAGCTTGCACCAGCACGCGATTGTTGAAGTCGAGCGGGACAAGATCCGCGACAGTGCCCAGTGCAACCAGGTCGAGTGCTTCAGCAAGCCCGGCCTGGGCAAGGGATTCGGTCATCAGCTCAGCGTCGACCAGTTTCCGTCCAAGGGCTGCCATCACGTAAAAGGCGACCCCGACACCGGCAAGATTTTTCCCGGCGAAGGCTTCATCAGGAAGGTTTGGGTTTACGATCACACCCGCGACGGGCAGGGAAGCGCCGGGTAGATGGTGATCGGTAATGATGACCTCAATGCCGAGATCAGCCGCCCGTTGGCAGCCCTCCACGCTCGATATGCCGTTGTCGACTGTGATGAGTAGCTGCGGCGAGAACTTCGCTGCTTGTTCCACAATGGCCGGAGACAGTCCGTAGCCAAGGCGAAACCGGTCCGGGACAAGGTAGTGGACCGACCCAAAGCCGAAACCCCGCAGACAGCTAACGACCAAAGCCGCCGACGTGGCACCGTCAGCATCAAAGTCCGCGACGACAACAACCGTCTCATCCTGAAGTCTGGCCATGGCGAGGCGTTCAGCTGCCCGCTGAGCTGCTGGCCAGCCGGCCACGGGCAGCATCCGGCCGATCTGCGGATCCAGCTCATCGGTAGCAACCCCTCTCGCCGCATAGACCCTGCGCAGCACCGGATGAAGGTGCTTGTCGAGCGCCGCCACGCCGTCAGGCGGTGCCGGTCGCCGCCTGACTTCCCGAGGTGCGGCCCGCCTTGCGAGATTCATGTGTTGAATTCTCCTGCGCGCATTGGCTGGTCGGCGCTACGATGCCTGAGTAGCGGTAAAGTAACGGACATGCAGATTAACTTAGATAGCACAACGGGCATTCAAATTCGTGCCTACTCTGATGGAGAACTGTGGCTTGGAGAAGAGAGAGTAACTGAACCAGTGCTGTTGACACGCACAGCAAAACTGGGCCGCTGGGATACGCCATCGATAGCTGACATGACTCTAGAGAGTCTCGCCCCGCTATTGGAGACCCGGCCAGAAGTGCTGCTGATCGGCACCGGTGGGCACCAGGACTTCCCTTCTCAAGCACTCGTCGCCAAGATATTGAGCGGCGGCGTTGGGGTAGAGGCAATGACCACCAGCAGCGCCTGCCGCACCTTCAATCTACTGGTCGCTGAAGGGAGAAACGTGGCCGCCGCACTCATCATCTAATGTGATGCCGCCTATCGTCGCGGCAAGTATTGAGTTGGGTTAACCGGTTCACCGTCACGACGAATCTCGAAGTGGACCAGCGGGCGCTGACCCGGACCCTCTCCCATTTTTGCGATTCGCTCCCCCGATTTGACCGACGCTCCTTCGGTTACCAGCAGCCTGGCATTGTGGCCGTAAGCACTGAGGAAGCTATCGTTGTGCTTGATAATAATGAGCTGACCGTAACTCTTCAGACCGCTCCCCGCGTAGACAACCTTACCGCCGGCCGCTGCACGCACGTCTTCGCCCAGGCGACCGCCTATGTGCAAGCCCGATTCCGTCTTCGGGTCTGAGCCAAACTCTGCAACAACCGGCCCGTTGGCAGGCCAGCTCCAGCCGCTGACTGGCGTGGGCGGCGGGCGGCTGGGGCTGCTGGCACGACGTTCGGATGCGGGCAACGAACGGCGCGCAGTCGAGGCCGGAGAATTCAACGACGGGCCATTCAGGCGCAGCCGTTGCCCCGGATAGATCAATTTGCCGTCGCCAAGGCGATTCCAGTAGGCCAATGACCTGGCATCCAGGTTATAGGCTCGTGAGATGGAGAATAGCGTCTCGCCTTCGCGGACCACATGATAGTCGGTGGACCAGCGCAACGCGCCGCTGCAGCCGGCCAGCGCGCACATCAATGCGGCGAGTGCAATGCATCGAAACCGCATCACCCACGCAACAACAGATACGCCAGGACCAACAGCCCCACGGCCAGCCAACCCAGCGCATCGATATACCGGCGAAGGTGCGCTTCAACTCTCGGACCACCCCAGGACACAAGTCCGGCCACGAGGTAAAACCTCGCGCCGCGCCCGAGCGCTGAACCCGCGATGAACGGGAGCAGCGGCATAGCCAGCGCACCTGCGGCGATGGTGAAGATCTTGTAGGGGATCGGCGAAAAACCCGCGAGCAAAATTGCCCAGAATCCCCACTGTTCAAACCATTCCGCGGCCTGGTTGAAACTAGCCAGGTAGCCGAAACGCTCGAGCCACGGCGACACTGCCTCGATCGCGAGATAACCGATGGCAAAACCTGCCAGTCCGCCGAGCACCGAAGTCACGGTGGTCCATGCTGCCAGCCGCCACGCGGTTGCCGGCCGGGCGAGCACCATGGGGGCCAGCATTACATCTGGAGGAATCGGGAAAAAAGACGACTCAGCGAAGCTCAACGCCCCGAGATACGCGGGGGCGTGGCGATGCGCCGACCACAGCATGACTTTGTCGTACAGCTTGCCGAACAGGCGCATCAGTCAACACCCGAAAGAAACGGGACGAAAGACACAGCGCCAAGTATCTCTCGCGCATAACCATCATCAGTTCGCGTGAGTCTCAACAGGTGCTGCTCACCGTCTGGTCCGACCGGAATCACCAGCCGACCACCAACCGCGAGCTGCTCCAGCAATACCTGCGGCACTGCTGCTGGCGCGGCCGCGGTGATGATGCCGTCAAACGGCGCCTGACCCGGCCAACCCTCCATGCCATCGGCGTGCCTGAAGCGCACGTTGCCAATATCTAGGTCGCGCAGACGCTGTCGCGTCTGTCGGAATAGCGCACCCACCCTTTCGATCGTAAACAGCTGACCAACGAGCGGTGACAGCACCGCGGTCTGGTACCCGCAGCCGGTCCCGATTTCGAGAATCTTTGCCGATTGCCGTTGAACCGCGTCATCCGTCTCAATCAATGCTTGAGTCATCAGGGCGACGATATATGGCTGCGAAATGGTCTGCCCATGCCCGATGGGCAGCGCGCTATCCTCATAGGCCCTGCTGGCGAGCGCTTCATCGACAAATAGATGCCGCGGTACTCTGCGGATCTGATTCAGGACCTCAGGATGATTAATGCCTTGTTGCTGCAGTCGTAGAATCAGCCGTTCGCGCGTGCGCGCCGATGTCATGCCGATGCCAAGCGACCGGGTATCGTTAGCCATGCGCTGCAGCCACCGAAACGTTCAAGCCTGATCAGGCAGCCAGCTTGAAAGCCGCTCAAGATGCGCATGCCGGGTCAAATCGATCTGCAACGGCGTCACCGATACATAACCATTCTCTACAGCGTGAAAGTCAGTGCCCGGGCCCGCATCCTGGCCAGCCCCAGCGGCGCCGACCCAATATACCCGGTTACCCTTCGGGTCCTCGGCGGGGACAACCGGTTCCGCCCGGTGGCGATGACCCAGCCGTGTCGCCTGAAATCCCTTCACCTCCGCCCATGGTATGTCCGGCACGTTGATGTTGAGAATGGTTTCCGCTGGCAAGGGGTTCTGCTCAAGCTGAGAGAACACTCTGCGTATCGCCTCCCCGGCCGTCGCCAGATTCTGGTCATCATGACTGACTAGCGAAACCGCGATTGCCGGCAAGCCAAGAAATCGGCCTTCTATAGCCGCTGCGACCGTACCAGAGTACAGCACGTCGTCACCTAGATTGGCGCCATGGTTAATACCTGCGATCACCATGTCCGGCTCAGTATCGAGCAGGCCTGTTATGGCGAGATGCACGCAGTCGGTGGGCGTGCCGGTGACAAAGTAAACGCCGTCGCGTGTCTGCGCGACCCTTAGAGGCGTGGTCAGCGTCAGGGAGTGACTAGCGCCACTCTGATTTCTATCGGGCGCGACGACCACGAAATCGGCCATGCCCTCAAGCGCGTGCATCAGCGTCTCAAGGCCCGCTGCCTGATACCCATCGTCGTTACTTAACAGAACGCGCATGCCGCCATCCCTAGTCCGTTTATCCCCGGCAGTCCTCTTGCCCACGATCAACGCTTAAGCCCTTGACTTGTCATTAGGTTTCGGAATGATGTTCGATTAGGAGCCTGGAAGCCAGCAGCCTGCGGGTCGGCCAGGCCCCGGCACCAAGACGGCAGCATGAGCAAGAACCGCAGGAAAGATAGCAACACCGCTGACGGTAAGCTATTCAATTCAGCCATGGACGGGGTGCGGCCGCTCTCAAGCCGCAAGCCACATCGCCAAACCCCGCAACCGACGCCTCGCGCTGTGCAGCGGCGCAAGTCGGATAGCCAGGCACTGACCGAATCGCTCAGGGCGATCCCGGATGGTGCAGATTTGGAAACTGGAGAAGAGCTCATTTTCCGGCGGCCCGGACTTCGCGACGCCGACTTTAGGAAGCTTCGCGGCGGTAAGTTTTCCATGCGAGACGAACTCGACCTGCATGGCATGACTGAGGGAGAAGCCATCGACGCGTTGCGTGAATTCCTGGCTTACTCGGTTGCGAAAGGCAATCGCTGCGTGCGTATAGTGCACGGCAAGGGACTGGGATCTGGCCCCCGCGGACCGGTACTTAAGTCTATGGCAAATCGTGAGCTGAGGCGCTGGGACAAAGTACTCGCATTTTGCTCGGCTCAACCGCGGCACGGCGGCACGGGCGCGGTGTACGTACTGCTTAAGCGCTAGCCCTGCAGCCGCGCCACCAGAGCCCGCATTGCGGCCTGAGTCTCATCGCTAAACCAATAGTCCGTAGCAATCCGCGCGTTATCAGATTCGGCGAGCTCTGCTAGCAGATCGCGCTTCAACGCGCGGCGCGTGGCATTCATGGCAATCGGTGGCAGTCCAATTAGCGTGTCGCACCATGCGACCGCCTGCTTGATGACAGCAGGAGGATCAACCACCTCATCTACCAGGCCCAGGGCGAGCGCTTCATCCACTGGAATCAGCAAGCCGCGAGTCGTGAGCCGCCGAGCCGCTCGCCATCCGACCAGTTCGCGCACAGCGCGAAGCACGGTAGTTGGCACGGGCAACCCCACCTGCACCTCATTGAGGCCCATTTTGAATCGGCCACTCGCGGCTACTCGATAGTCACAGTGGATGCCCAGTACCATGCCCCCGGCCGGGCTGTGGCCCGTGATGGCAGCCGCCACCGGCACCGGCGAGGCCGCCAGGTCATTCATCAGGCGGAAGAACAACTGCCAGAACTTCTCCACAGACGGACGGTCGACCTCCAGCAGCTCTGGCACATCAAGGCCACCGCTGAACATGCCTTCCCGCCCCGAAATTACAATACCGAGTGCATTAGCGGCCAGCGCGGCATGAAACTCTGCGTGCAACGCCTCCAGCAGCTCGAAGTTCATGGCATTCGCCGGCGGGCGATCAAGCTGCAGTTCGGTGACTGAACCGTGAATCGTTTTTCTTAGCATGGCGTATTTTCGGTCACTTCAAAGAACTGGCCCAGCTCGCGCAACACGGCGGTAGCGAATGTCCCGCGCGGCAGGCTGAAACTCAAGGTAAGCGTACCGGCCTCGAGGTGCCATGCAAAATCTTCCGGCTGCAGACAGAGCGACCTGCGTGACAGCCCAAGGCCCGCTGCCGACAGTTTCTGACAGCTCTCGGGAAACTGCGCAAACCACGCCTCCTCTCTCCGACCTGCCTCATCTGCTGCATGGTTGATACCAGCGCCGAACAGCGGGCCGGCGGGGACCGACTCTGACTTACCTCGCAGCGGCACTTCTCCAGGCAGAATCGAGCTCCAGGTCCGATCGATGACGCGGGTCTCCAGGTATCCGTTAAACATTGCACTGCGCACCGCAGACAAGCCGAAACCTCTGGACTTCCGTCCCAGTCTGCCGGGCGCAAACAGCAGTGCCACGTTATCACCGTCCCGGCCAAAGCGTTGAGCGCCAAAATAGTTTGGCACTGACCCAAACGACAGCGATCGCAAGCGCGCGGTCAATTCCTCCATATCACCAGTTAGCTCACGGACGCGAATGCGGAAACGGTTAGCCGCAAGCTGGCCCCTGCGAAGCTTCGCGCGGTGCCGGTCGTGACCTAACAGCTCAAGTCCGTTGATCTGAGGAAAGTCCGGCGTATGGCTGCCAGGCAGATACAAGCTGAACCATTGGTCAGCTACCGCATGTCGATCTTTGAGCCCGGCGTAACCGACATCGAACGCCCGAATGCCGGCACATTGCGCGAGTTGGCTGGCGATCCATTGCGTGTTGTGGCCGGTCTTGCGCACATGCCAGTAGAGGTGCTCGCCTGCGCCGGATAGTTCAAAGGAGAGCAGTTCCTTGACCTGAAAGTCCGCCGGTGATGTACGCAACCGCCCAGTCACCGGCGGCGGACCGTTCGCACGCGCCAGAGCATCGATGCTCGCGCCCCGACGCAGCCGCGCTAACTCCCCGGATGGCCCGACCGGGCTAACGACCAGATTCAACCTGCGCGGGGTTGGTGGAGCCAATGACATAGAGCATCTCATTGGGCGCGATCAGCCCCAAGTCCGCCCGCGCGCGCTCCTCGAGAGCCGTATACCCGCGCTTCAGATCCTTAACTTCTGCCGCAAGCCTGCGGTTGCGCTGACGCAGCTCGGCATTCTCCAGCCGCTGGGCCTCAACGCGATCACGGGTCGCCACGACACCCGAGAAACCGTCATCAGAGACCCAGAGCCGCACTTGCAGAACCAGCAGCGCTGCCGCCAAACCGGTCAAAAAGACTCGGCGCAGTAACGGGCGCTTATCCTTCAATGTAGCGTCCGGGTCGAAGTTGACGGTGCGGGGCAACGCGCGGCCACCGTGCCGTGCGTCGCGCTCGTTTGTTGCCAATGAATATCATGATGCTTCAACACCTGCTGGAAATGCTTCACTGCCCGCGTAGCGCGCGGCGGTGCCCAAGTCTGCCTCAATACGCAGTAGCTGATTGTACTTCGCCATGCGGTCAGAGCGGCACAAAGAACCCGTCTTGATTTGCGTCGCCCGGGTTCCGACCGCGATATCAGCAATGGTCGCATCT
>JANQPY010000006.1 GCA_028285245.1 Gammaproteobacteria bacterium
AGCACCAGTGTGCCGTCATTGTTGAAGGTGCCGCCGGCCAGCGTCCGGCTGTGTGGAAAGGTCAGCGAGCCGCTGCGGTCAATGCGGAACTCTGCGCCACTGGCGTTCGTGAACGTGGCGCCGGTGGCGAGCAGGAAGCTACCCAGAACCGGGCTGCTGCTGCTTGAGGTGTCGGTCCAGCGGCCCAGGCCATTGTTGACGAGGGTGTGGGTGCCGCCGAGGGTCTTGCTGGCGAAGCTGCCGCCCAGGCGCACGCCAGTAGCGGTGGTTGTGCCACTGCCATTGAGCTCACCGCTGTTGAGCACCACGGCACCACTGACCACCGCCGTGCTGTTGCCCGTAAAGGTGCCGCCGTTGACTAGCAGCTGATTCGTGTTCAGCGAGCCACTGATCGTGGCGGTACCACCAGACCAGACTTGCAAATCGTTGGCGACGGACAGAGAGCCCCCAAAGGTGACGGTGAGCTGCCCTGTACCCCCGGATGTGGTTGCCGTCCCACCGACGCCCAGCGACCCGGTCGATGACAAGCTGCTGCCGAATCCGATACTGAGTGAGCCATCACTGCCAGAGCTTTCCCCAATGGCGACATCGACAGCGTTCAGTGTGCCACGCGACAGCGACACGGCTGCAGTGTCACCGGCAAGCTGACCGATGACCAGGCTGGGTTGACCGGCAGTTGTGCCGGACACGCTATACGGAGTGCCCATGCTCAACTGAACCTGGCCGCTGCGAAAAATCGCTCGATCAGTAGCGCTAATGACCGGGAAGCGCACGATATATTGCGGGCCTGCACCGAGATTGAATATTGCTGTATCGAGTGAGCCTGGTGTGACCCCCCCGTTCCAGTTCGCGGAGACATCGAAGTCGCCGCCGCCCGGGTTACTCCACTCGATATCCGCAGCAGACAACTCGAAGGTCGCGAAGGCCAGACCCACACCGGCCAGCAGGCGAACGTATTGCGTCCGCCTGCTAACAGTCCGCAAGACTAGGGACGTTGCGTTTGGCATATCGATCCCCCAGGACCTGCCAGACGCAAGTTGGCGATAGCGACGCCGCGCGGGCACGAATTCCTTCCGCCCGGGCTGCGTAGCTAGAGATGCTAAGCATCTGGCTCGTTGCTTTTTTGTGCCGGGCCGACACGAAGATTGCGTCATCGGGGCGGCCGGAGAGCCAATGTGCGCTCGCGGCGGAACCAGGTCAACTCAGTGGATTTAGTTAACTCTCACCGCGCTATGGTTCAGTAACTTATCAGTGTATTTTGATACTTTTCTCAAGTCTGGCCGCGCGGATCATATGTCAGCCTGGAGCCGCCTCCGCCGAGCCATAAGTTCTTCACTTTGCTGCACCCAAGAGGTGGAATCAGGTTTAGCCGGCGTGAATCGCTACCTGCATGCCGAGGAACATCAGCGTTGTAAGCATCGCGCCACCGCAGACCGCCGCGCTCCAGCGCCGCCATTCGTCAGTGCGAACAATGAGCACGTCTTGCTGATACTCAAGACCAGCGCCGCAGGCCGAAACCGCAGCCGCCAGTAAGGTGGCATTGGTCCCCAGGCGCTGATGCGCATCGCCAATCGCTTCTTCCGCCGAGTAGCCAGCCTGCTCCGCTTCTAGTCGGAGGTCGGTGAGGTGATCCTCGAGTTCTTCGAGTAACCGATCACGGTTACAGACCCCCGCTGCAGCGAGCGCGGTCTCGAGCTCTTGCAAAGGACGGTCACGCACTCGATGGCTCCGCCAGGGCGGATTTAACGCCGCCGTTAATGCGTCGCCAGTCGCTTGTCAGCGCCTCGAGTCGCTGTTCCCCTTTTCGCGTGACGCCGTAGTACACGCGGGTCCGGCCATTAACTTTGCGCCGCCGTGCCTTCAGCGCGCCCGACTTCTCAAGGCCATGCAATGCCGGATAGACGACGCCTTCGCCGAGCTTGATGACTTCGCCGGTCACCAGGTGAATTTGTTTCACCAGCTCATAGCCGTACATCTCCTGCCGAGATAGCAGTTGCAGCACAAGCAACTCAGGAACGCCGCTCATGAACGGGGGATTGGTCTGGGGCATTAGTCCAAGTCACTGAAAAACAGACCACTAAAATACCTTTAATAGATAGGTATGTCAATGTTTACCTCGTTATTCAAGGTATGCAAACATATGCCTTGTGGTTAAAGGTATCTGGCCGTTTGGGCTGGATCGAGGAGGAGCGTGATGTTGATTCGTTATCTCAGCGCCGGCAGCGCAGCTTGCGGCGCGACTTTTGGTCTGTTGTTCCTGATGCAGTTGTTGATCGTCATCCAGGACGAGGGCATTTCGGCACCGGCCATTCACATGCCGGAGATCCTTAAGGTCCGCGAAGAGCAGGACATCAAGCCAAAGGAGCCTAAGCCGGACGTCATACCGCCGCCCGATGTCATCACGCCCCCAAAGCCGCCGGTCACGACCGACCCGATAGAAAGCACGGTGTTGGTAACCCTGCCGAAATATGAGACGACGTCTCCCACCATAGGTCGTTTCGGCAATGCCTTTGGCGACGGCGAAATGATGCCGATAGCGCGCGTCCAGCCTGTGTATCCCGGGCGCGCCCTAAGCCGTGGACTCGAGGGTTGGGTTGTCTGCGAACACACCGTGACCACGAGTGGTTCGGTGAGTGATGCCCGCGCCAGCAGCTCGTCCAGTAAGATCTTTGAGCGCAGTGCAATTGCTGCCTGCGAGAAGTTTCGTTACAAGCCGCGCGTTGTTAACGGGGAAGCGGTGGCCGTGGAGGGTGTGGAGACGCGGCTGACCTTCAGGATTGCTAGTGACTAGTGCGCCAAATCTGCCGGGTTAGCCGGTGGATCGTCCGAGGACAGTGCACGGATCTCCGGGGGGGCTTGCGGTGCGACCAGGCGTGGCGCGGCCGGTACTGGAGCAGCAGCCTTTGGTAGCACCTGTTCATTGGATCGATGGTCGAGGGGTAATGCCTGCTGATGCGGACGTGACGTGGCCATTGAAAGTGGGCCATTTGCTGCAGCAAGGAGGATAAGCACCAGTATGAGCACCAGGGCGAGCAGTCCACTGTCGACTGCAAGACTCCCATTGTCCAGTTCGCGAGCGTATGCCCAGCGATGAAATGCGGATCGCTTCCGGAGACCTGTCAGGGCCCAGAGCCCGAAGCCAAGGCCTGCCATGGCCAGATAAATGCCAACGACGACGTAGCTGGAATCAGTGACCACATACATGCAGGCCAGAGCCAGAAACACCACAGCCAGAATTCCGGCGAGAATGGTTCCCACCAGCAGCGCTGCGCTGCGCAACCGCAGACCATGGCTTCCCGGAGCGAGACGCTTATCGCGAGTGCAGCCAGAGCGTCCATAAATGCCCAAAGCCCCAGCGAATACCTCAGCAAGTGCAAACCCAGCGAACCAGCCATCCACGATGGCAACGATGAAGAATAATCCGAATACAAAAAATCCCAGCACCATGACGGGGAACGTGAGAATCCCCGTGAGTACGGTGAGGCCGTCTAAAGCAGCCGCCCGATCGCTGATCTGAAGGAACTTGGCCGGCGTGTCGAGACGAGTGTTCTCAACGACGGGTTTATTCGTTGTGATAGGCATCATCCGTGCTCTAGTTAGTCAAGCCCGCTGACAAGAGGATCAGCCCACCAAGTACCGAGATCGCTAGTGGCCAGGCGGAATAGGTCAGCCGCTTGGTGTCAATGCCAGCAACGTGGAGCCCGCTGTAGACATTGCGCAGCCGCAACGCTGCGTGCGCCGCGAAAAGCGCAAACACCGCGGCCGGGCCATACTCGGGGTCAGTCAGATACGCGCAGGTAAGGAACACAGCAAGCAGGATTCCCATCACGAAACAGGCAAGAATGACGGTGGCCAGCCCGCGGTGAGTCCAGACCTGCCGCCAGTAGATCGCCCAGTATCCCAGCAGGCCCAAGGCGCCCGCCGCAGGTAGCGCGGCGGCACTCCAGATCCCCTTAGCCATGACCATGTAACCCATAGCCAGAAACCCCAGTGCGATCATGGGGCCGCAGAGCACCCACGCGGCCGCGCCGAGAGCGATTGCGGGGATGCTCCGCGGTGGTTTAGCTGGCCAGGGCATCGCTACCGCTCCGAACTACGGCCTTACGAGCGGCCTTGCGTCCCCAGTTCGCAATTACATACATGTTGAAGAAGTGCATGGCGCCCAGGACGAGCAGCGCTAAGCCGACTTTGGTGCTCAGGTACTCGATGGCTTCAACCAGATTGGTCGGGCGAGTGCCGAAGCGCAGTGCCAGTGATACGTAACCGAGGTTAATTAGGTAGAAGCCGACAACCAGCAAGTGGTTGATCGAACCTGCCAGGTCCTCGCGATCATCAAACGCATCAACCAGAAACACGAGACCGTTCTTGCTCAGCGTTCTGGCTACCCAGACTGTCATCCCCACTGTGATGACGAGGTAGGCAGCGTAGGTCATTTCAACAATCATAAGATTCCTCCTATTTCTTCAGTTATTTCTGTTGAGACAGAAACTACGGGGCAAAAAAACTCACGCCGACTTGCGGCGCGAGACCGACACCAATTTGCCAACCTTGCTGCCCATATTCATCAGGGCCACAAGCGTTGGCTTTGGCAGCCGCTTAACTTGGTCAAACCAATCGGCCAAGTTAGACACAAACTTCAGCATGGTTTCAATTTTCTCCTTCACGTCCTTCGGTGTTTGTTTATCCGCCTCCATTTCCATCGCACATTGCCTGAGCAAACTCAGCGTCGGTTCAATTTCACGACGCTTCCTTTCCTCCATGATGGTCATCAGCATTTCCCAGGTATCACCTTTGCCGGAGAAGTAGTCGCGCCGGTCGCCGAGAACATTGGTTGTTTGAATAAGTCCCCAGCTCTGGAGCTCCTTTAGGCTGTTGCTGACATTCGACCGCGCTACCGAAAGTGCTTCGGTGATTTCGTCTGCGGTCATGGGGTTGGGTGAGAGGTACAGCAGCGCATGTACCTGTGACACGGTCCGGTTCACTCCCCAGCGCGCGCCCATCTCGCCCCAATGCAAGATGTACTTTTCCATCACCGGGGTAATTTTCATTTATTTCACGCATTTCTGGTTAAACAGAAATTAATGATATTACTGACGCTGGGTTCTGTCAAGGCTTGGGCTGCCCTTGGGGTTTCAGCGCACCTCGATTTCGCTCGCGACTTCGTTGAGCTCAATTGTGATGCCGTCCGGGTCCTGCAGTGCGCTGACGCGCACGTCGATAAAGCCGGTTTGATCGTAGTTGGGATACCGAGTTGGAGTTGGCGGGATGAGCACGCGCACGCCGGGTACGTCCCGGGCGGCGGCGAAGGCTTCATCCAGTCGGCTGGTGTTGAACAGCAGCACTGCGGTTCCGGGGGTGAACGGCTTTAGCTCAACCGTCTGCGTCTTGCGCGGTTTGGTGTATTCCAGCAGACCCACGATGCCCACGAAGTCGTCGTTGGCACGTAAGAAGACCAGCCGTCGCGCAATATCGGCTTCTTCATCTGACGTCGCCTCGCGCGGGTTGCGGATCATGTTGTCGTAGATAACGACCATACCCAGGGCATCGCGATAAAGTTTGAGCGAGTTCTCCAGGTCTTCGACTACCAGCGTCGTTCGGCGCAGATCCAGGGGAATGCGATCGTCTTCGGCTACCGGCGCGGCCAGCGCGGCGCCCAGTGAAAAGAAGACGAGGACTATCGGGTAAATCAGTCGGGGCATATCAACCTCTCAGGCTGGTCGGCCGCGTTGGGTTGACGTGAGTGTAGGCGCTCCTGGGGTCAGACCCAACAAGGGCGGCCCAACGCTGTCGCCTGCTTGCCCCACTGGTTGGCCACTAGCGCGTCAGAAAGCTGTTTTGTTCAAAGGAGCCCTTAATCTGTCAGGGTGATTCCTTTGTCGCCGGCTAAGACTTATGTGGATCGATGTGAACTCGTCTAACAAGCCCCTCAACGCAAGCGGCTGTGGCGCTTGCGGAAGCTAGCTATGCGCATCGACGTCATCATCGAATCCAACAAAACACCGGAAGAAGTGGTGCAGCTGGGCAGGCTTGCTGAGCAGATGGGTCTCGGCGGCGTGTGGGTGGCGAACAACGCCAACGGTCGCGATGCGTTTGTGAACTTTGTGCCGCTGGCTCAGCAAACCGACAGCATTGCAATCGGTCCGATCGCAGTCAGTCCGCAGGAGCTGCATCCCTACAAGATGGCCGTGTCGTTGCTCACGTTTAACGAGCTGAGTCACGGCCGCGCGCAGATCGTTGTCGGGGGTGGTGGCGGCACAGCCGAGGCTATGGACAAGAAGCCCCACCGGCAGGTTCGCGCCGTGCGCGAATGCGTCGAGATCCTTGAGCTGGCGGCCGAAGGCAAGCCGGTCACCTATAAGGGCGAGCTGTTCCCGATTCACTGGCTCGACACGACCTGGGTTACGCAGACGCCGCCTATGGTATTCATTGGTGCCAACGGACCACAGATGCTGCGAATGGCCGCACGCGCAGGCCAGGGCATCATGGTCAGTGACTTCACGCCCGACCGCGTGCGCTGGACGCACAAGATTATCGACCCAGTGTTGACGGAGCGGGGCGTCGATCCCGCGAGCTATCCGCTCAACAACTTCTGGGCGTGGCATGTAAAGGCAAGCGCGGAGGCCGCCCGGGCCGAGGCGCGCATCTGGCTCTGCGTGCGCGGCACCATTTATCCAGACTACATTCGCGATGTGGTGGATGCAGACGAAGCGCGCATCGTGACCGACAACATCACGGCCTTTCGCGATGCGTACTACCAGAAGTCTCCCGAGATTAAGGGCGTGCCGGATGAGATTGTCGATAAGATTGTTGACCGGGGCACATCGGCTTCGGCGCTGGCTGACATCGATCGCGAGGTAGAGCGCTTTAGAGAATTCGAGCGCGCCGGGCTGAATCAAATTGCGCTCAAGGTGTATGGAGAGCCCGATGAGGCGATTCGGGTGATTGGGGAGCATATCGTGCCGGCGCTGTAGCACCCGGCCAGCAAAACCCTGTCGCCGCTGGAAGGTGGCGGCCTTCCGTTTGACTGCCACCGGCGTCTCGCCAATCATCGCGCAGACTCAACAAACCGGCCTTTCTACTACGGAGAACAACGAGACCATGTCGATATGGCTGAGCAAGAAGCAACTGAGCAAGTTAGCCCCCGCCGAACAGGCGGCGACCGAGTCACCAGTCCCCACGCAGATCGTGTCCAATGGTGAGTTTCACCCGCTGCCGCAGACGGAGAAGCAGCAGCAAGTCGAGGCCCGCATTGGCGCCACGGCTGATGCGCAAGCGAAGAAACTGGGCCTCGACCGGCGCGAGTTTCTAAAGTCGGCGTCTGGCATGGCTGCGGCCTTCGTGGCCATGAACGAAGTGTTCGGCCCGGTGTTTTCAGTCGCGCAGGCCGAGGTCACTGATCCCGAGGCTGCGGCTGAGCGCAGTGCAAAGCTGGCAGGGCAGTTCATTTTCGACAATCAACTGCATTTTGTCCGCGATGACTACAAGAATGACGGTCTATTAGGTCTCGGGCAGTTTGCTTCGGAGCACTGGAACCCGTCCATGCTCGATGACATCGGCCTGACAATGCGTCGCTATCAGTTCGAGAATTTCATCAAAGAGGTGTATCTCGACAGCGATACAAAGATCGGGCTCATCAGCGGCGCGTCATTTGATGATCCCACCACGTCCATCATCACCAATGACCAGATGGCCCAGACCCGCGCGCTGGTCAACCGCGTGGCCGGTTCGCGTCGACTGCTCTGCCATTCCGTCGTGAGCCCTGGTCGCGAAGGCTGGCTGGACAGCGTCGATTACGCCATCGAGGTGCTTAAACCTGATTCCTGGAAGGGCTATACGGTGGGAGATCCGCTCGTCTTGTCTGACTATCCCTGGCGTCTGGATGATGAAGAGCT
The DNA here is from genome assembly GCA_028285245.1 of Gammaproteobacteria bacterium. GTDB lineage: Bacteria > Pseudomonadota > Gammaproteobacteria > Steroidobacterales > J054. The sequence continues at coordinate 7,893 of JANQPY010000006.1, forward strand.
AGTCTATCCCTTCTACGAGAAGGCGCTGAAGTCGGGCATCAACACGATCTGCATTCACAAGGGCCTGCTGCCGGCGGACTACGAGAAGTCGATGCCCGGCATCTGGGAGTACGCGATGGTGGATGACCTGCCCAAGGCTGCGAAAGACTGGCCGGACCTCAACTTCATGATTTATCACTCGGCGTTCCGGCCGTTTCTTGAGTTGCCGGATGCAGCAGCAGCCGAGTTTGAGCGCAATGGCAATATTCGTTGGGCCAGTGATCTGGCCGCGATACCCGAGAAGTATGGCGTCAACAATGTGTACGCCGAGATCGGTACGTCGTTTGCGAACTGTGCCGTAACAAATCCCCGCCTCGCTGCGGGCCTGCTTGGCACGCTGATCGAAGGCATGGGCGTTGATCACGTGATCTGGGGTACCGATTCAGTGTGGTACGGCTCGCCGCAGTGGCAGATAGAAGCCATGCGGCGACTGGAGATTCCACAAGATCTGCAGGACAAATTCGGCTTCGCACCCTTGGGAGCGGCTGACGGTGAAATCAAGAACGCTATCTTCGGCCGCAATGCCGCGCCGTTCTACGACCTCGATCCCGACGGTGAATACGCGCCGATCGGTCGCGACAACCTCGACAAGATGAAGGCTGAGTACCAGCGCACTGGCATCGGCCGCAGCAATGTCGCTTACGGTTACGTTGCGCCCTGAGCTACGGCGGTTGCCGTTGCATAAGTTCTGCGAGACAGGAAATCCGCAATGCTCAAGCTGCTCAAGTATCTGACTGCAGGCGTAGTAGTTATCGTCGCTGGCGGAGCCGCGTATTTCTGGGGCTACCTGCCCAAGTCTCGGCCGGCCCCGGTGATGAATATCACCTACACGCCCGAGCTGGTCGCAAAGGGGGAGTACCTGGTCAACGAAGTCCTGCTGTGCTTCGACTGTCATTCCTCGCGCGACTGGACGCAATACAGCGGGCCTGCGATTCCGCCACTGGGCGCAGGACGCCCGTGCATCGATGAGAACAGCAAACCGGTAGGCGTTAATTTCGGGATGGGCGGTTTCCCCGGGCGCCTGTGTATTCGCAACATCACTATGGATGAGGAAACCGGCATCGGCGCCTGGACCGACGGTGAGATTGCCCGCGCTATCCGCGAGGGCGTCGGCCGTGATGGCGAGTCATTGTTCCCCATCATGCCGTGGTTCATGTACACGGAAATGACCGACGAGGATGTCTCTGCCGTAATCGCGTATCTCCGCACGATCCCGCCGGTGAAGTCTTTTCGGCCTGAGCGAAAGCTCGATTTTCCGCTGAATGTGCTCACGCGACTGTATCCGGAACCACTCGATGGCCCCATTCCGGCTATAGATAAGAGCGACACCGTCACCTATGGGCGGTATCTGACCAAGATCGCTCGCTGCGAGTTTTGCCATACACCACGGGTGCGCCGCAGTGTCGATCCTCTGCCTGGCCGGTTGATGGCAGGCGGTGTGCCCTTCTTCATGGGCAAAGACATGCACTATTCCAAGAACCTCACGTCGCACCCCAGTGGCCTGGGCTATTGGACCAAAGAGATGTTCATACAACGATTCCGGCTGGCGACAGAGCCGTTTCCTGTTAAAGAGGAAAACAACTCTGAGATGAACTGGGTCGAGTTCTCCGGTATGTCCGATGCAGACCTCGGCGCGATCTGGGACTACCTGATGACCCTGGAGCCGAAGGAACTGGTGCTGCTGGATCGAGCAGACTGATGGTGCACGGGCGGCTCGGAACCGCAGCTTGGGGTCTGGCCATGCTGTTGTTGAGTGCATGCGGGTCGCTATCGACGCGCGCCGCCGCGGCATGCGACCTGGATGTGTTGTCCGTTGCACTCGATGCCAGCAACGATGTCGTCGTTTGTACTGACGAACCGGTGGCGGGGTCGCGCATCGAGGTTACGGATAACCTTGAGTTGATCTATCGCCAGCCGCTTAAACGTTGCGGCGTTGATGACAAGCGTCCCGGTTTGCATCTGGTGCTTTCAGGACTGGGCGAAGGGCAGGCAGCCCTGACCGTGCGTGATGCCACGGATGGCACGGTTGCCTGCTCAGCTGAGCTAAACGTTGTTGACCGGCCGCCGCAACCGAAGCCGCCGTGGCTCAACACGCTGCCCGAGGCGTCAGCGAAGTTCGTGGATGCTGGTGGCATTCGCACACGCTATTTCGAGCGGGGGAGCGGTCAACCCATTGTATTGGTGCATGGCGGCCAGGCAGGCGGGGCAAACAACAGCGCGCAAAAGTGGGAGCAGAATTTTCCCGGTCTGGCGCAAACCCATCGGGTTATTGCGCTGGATCGTCTCGCGCAGGCCGGCACGGACAATCTGCCGGACGCGGCTGCATACGCCGATTACTTCGCCCGCGATGCGCAGCATTTTCAGGATTTTCTGCTGGCGTTAGACCTTAAGGACGTAATTCTGGTGGGTCATTCGCAAGGCGGCTGGCCGGTGACGCGCGCCGCACTCGATTTACCCGAGCGGGTTAGCTGCGTGGTGAACGTGGATACGATGATGGTGCCGAACAACCCCAGGCTGATGCGTGAGGCAATGGGTTTTCTGCTGTACTCATCGCGCATGGTGGATCCGCCGGAGGGTCCCACGGTACACAGCGCGCGCCGCGGGATGGCGCTGCGCTATCCCACGGGCAGGAACATCACCGCTGCCAAAGCCGAACGTATCGTGGCGCAATACCAGTCGCCGAAAACGGCACAGGCCCGCGCGCACATGCTGGAGCAGCGCATGACGCCATTGCACCGGAGTTTTCAGGCGCTTAAAGCGCAGGCGGACACCGACATTGCCAGCGGCAAACTTGAGGCGAAGAGTGTGGTGGTGTGGGGCGAGCTCGACCCTCAGGTGCCGCTGGGGCTGGGTGAGATCTTTCAGGCTCAGCTTGAGTCAGCTGGCGTGGATTCCGTGCTTGAAGTGATGCCGGGTCTTGGGCATGCGCCTTTCATTGAGGCACCGGATGAGTTTAATGCCCGGGTGCTGCGCGGCTGCCAATAGCCAGAGTCGTCTTCGCGGGGCGAAGCCTGCCTGACGGGGTTTCGCTACAAGGCCAGGCCTTCGCTGTGTGCGCCAGATATGGCGAATAAACCCCAGTATAATCAAATAATTCGCCATTTAAGACGAGTTGAAATGCTCTCTGGTTTTCTGTATAAGTCGTCTTGAAAGACGAATTAGGTGAATTTATTGCCTTAAATCGTCAGAAAAGACGACTATGCAGATCACCACACAGCTCTCCGACCGCGCCGTGCTCACTGAGCTTGGCGAACGGATTGCCCGCTGCCGCATCGACCGCCAGCTCACGCAGGCACAGCTCGCCCGCGAGGCCGGTCTCGGCAAGCGGACGGTCGAACGCATCGAGGCCGGGCAGACCGCTCAGCTCGATAGCCTCATCCGCATCTTGCGCGCCCTGGGCCTGCTGCAAAACTTCGAACTTCTGCTGCCCCAGAGTGACGGGCGGCCGCTGGACTATCTGGAACGCGAGGGCAAACGGCCGCAGCGCGTCTCCACCCGCTCTGTTCGTGACGACGGCAAACCATGGACCTGGGATGAGTCGTCGTGACTACCGTCGCCGAAGTCCGCCTGTGGGGCAGGCGCATCGGCGCCGTGGCGCTGGGGCGTGATCGGCAGATCGCTGAGTTCGAATACGATCCCGAGTTCGCGCGCAGCGAGATTGAGGTCGCACCGATCACCATGCCGCTATCTCGCAAGGTCTACCGATTTCCCGAACTGTCATCCGATGCATTTCATGGGCTCCCCGGTTTGCTTGCAGATTCCCTGCCGGACCGATTCGGCAGCGCGCTCATCAATGCATGGCTGGCGCGGCAGGGTCGCGCGCCGCAGTCACTCAACCCGGTAGAGAGGCTGTGCTATGTGGGCCAGCGCGGCATGGGTGCACTGGAATACCTGCCGGCAACCGGACCAGATGCCGATGGCACCGAGCTGCAGATTGATCATTTGGTTGAACTGGCATCGGATGTGCTCGCCGAACGCGCCGCACTCAATACAACGCTCGCGAACCAGCGCGAAGCCGAGGCGCTCACTGCGATACTGCAGGTTGGCACGTCGGCCGGTGGCGCGCGCGCTAAAGCCGTCATTGCGTGGAACCCGGTAACCGGGGAGGTTCGCTCGGGTCAGTTGCCGGCGGCCAGTGGCTTTGAGCCCTGGCTCATCAAGTTTGATGGAGTGTCGGGCAATCGCGACAAGGAGCTGGAAGATCCCGCCGGCTATGGCGCGATCGAATATGCCTACTATCTGATGGCATCGGCCTGCGGCATCAACATGGCCGAATGCCGATTGCTCGAAGAAAACGGCCGACGGCATTTCATGGCGCGCCGTTTTGATCGCACCGAAGAGGGGCGCAAGCTACACATGCAGTCGCTCGGCGCACTCGCGCATTTCGATTTTGATCTGGCCGGTGCCTACGGCTACGAACAGGCCCTGCAGGTGATGCAGCAGCTCGGCTTGAGTATGGCCCAGCGCGAGCAGCAGTTTCGCCGGATGGCCTTCAATGTGATCGCGCGCAACCAGGACGATCACGTAAAGAACATCGCATTCCTGATGACGCCCGACGGGCAGTGGCAACTCTCACCTGCCTACGATGTCACCTACAGCTACAACCCGCAGGGGCAGTGGACCAGCCAGCATCAGATGACGCTCAACGGCAAGCGCGATGATTTCACGCTGGCAGATTTTGCCGCCTGCGAACAAGCCGCTTCGCTTAAGCGCGGTCTTGCGCAGGAGATCGTCGGAGACGTGCAGGCCACGGTCCGTGACTGGCCCCGGTTCGCCGAGCAGGCCAGGCTGCCGGAGGCCACCATGGAGCAAGTGCGGGCAGCGCACAGACTCGGGTTGTCGTGATAGCAGTCTGAGGCCTTTTCATTTGCTGCATCACGCAGCAGAAGCGTAGGTGCCGCGCACCGGATAGTTGTTTTCCGGGTTCCTGATCCATTCGAGACCCGAAATGAACACTTCCAGATCAGGCCGGGCAAACGGGTTGTTCGAGAGGTCGACCACCTGAAGTCCGCCCTCGGCATTGATGACGAACAGACCTGGCTCGGCAAAATTGTGGTCGGTCTCTTCTTTGGATCGCGGGATCGAAATGTACACGCCGAGTTGTTCCATCTGCTCCTGCGTTAGTCCAAAGAACAACGGAAAGTTCACATCCAGGCGAGCTTGATGCTCGCGTAGCTGAGCCTCGCTGTCTGCCGAGACGGCAGCGATGTCGACACCAATATCGAGCAGTCGCTGACGGTATCCGGCGAGAGCGTTCAGAAATTTAGTGCACAGGGGGCAATGACGGCCTCGATACACGACCACCATTTGCCAGTCGGCATCACCCGTGGGTTTGCTGATGTCGATGGTTTCGCCGTCAGGATTGGTAGCCGGCAATGACGGAAATTCGGCGCCAGCGTGAAGTTTGTTGGTTTGCATGTTTCCTCTCAGAGTGGCTGCGCGATACAGGCGTTGATTATCAACCCTAAATGGCTTCGTGAGCATTGCCGCGGCAGATGCGGGCCGAGCATGCCGGCAGGGTTGGTCTGGAGAACGGCCGGAGCGGTTCAACCGGGCCAAAAAAAGCCCCCGCCTGGCGACGGGGGCTTTCGTACCAGGCTTAATCAGCCCCTAGAACTCAAATAGATCGACCCCGTCGAGATCAAAGCCGTCGCTGATATCGGAATCGGACACCGCCAGGGCGCCAGTACCGTCATCCTCCTGCACGGCCTCAATGCCGGTCTCGTCGCTGTCGTCATTGCCAGCAGCAGTGGTACCAGAGACCTCGGCCGCCAGATCGCCTTCATCAGCCTCCTCGAACACGAAGCCCTTGCCTCCGTTGTCGGTAGCAGAGGCATCACCAACGAAACCGAACACGCCACCTTCATCTTCCTCAGAAAGCTTGTAGGCGTCATCCTTGTTGCCGCTGGCGCTGGTGCCATTGAAGCTGAAAATGATGTCGCCGCCGTCTTCCTCATCAAAGTCGATGCCCTCATCCAGGTTGTCATTGATGACCACGCCGTTCAGTGCACCCAGCAGCAGGCCTTCACCGGCTTCGTCGATGTCAAAGCCATCGTCCAGGTCAATGCCGAACTCATAGGCTTCCACGAAGTCCGTGCCGTCGAAGAAGTCAACTTCGCGCTCGATGCAGCCGTCGTCCGGGCTGCCGGGCTCATCGGTGGGAATCTCATCAACGGTGACTTCGTCCGCCAGTTCGAATTCCATCTCATCAGGATTCGGAATGAACGGACCGATGATGTCTTCGTTGCAGTAGTTGCCGTTGTCGCTGAACTCGGAGTTCTCGACCAGGGCATACACGTCGCCGTCGTTACCTTCATCCAGCTCGGTGCCGTCCGCACCCACATTGGTAAACGAAGAATCCTTGAAGATGGCATAGATGCTGCCGGCGCCGCGATCGTCGACGCGAATGCCATCAGCGTCAAACTTGCCGTTACCGACGTCGTCAATCGTGCAGCCGTCGCAGTAGATGACCACCGAAGCCTCGGAGCCTTCGCCGCCGCCGCCGGAGCCGCCGCCGCAGTCATCCGCCAGACTGCAGTCGGAGATGTGCACGCCGTGGTTAGCGACGCCGCTGACAGCTACGTCCTGCAGCAACACCTGCACGATGCCCGTCTGGTCGTCACGCACGTCAACGAAGATGCCTTTGCCAGCCGGCTCAGGGCCCAGATCGCCGCGGTTCTCAATATCAAAACCGCCGGGGCCTGCGAAGTTCAGGTTACTGACCAGCAGGTTGGCACCGTCCGATATCTCCAGCAGCGTGGTGTTTGCCGCAGTAGAGACCGTTTGCCCGGAGCCATAAATGCCCAGCGGCGTTTCGGCGCTGTAGGTCAGCGTGCTGGCAATGGTGATATCGCCAACCGAATCCGGAATCACAATCAGATTCGCCTGTTGGACTTCAATGGCTTCGCGCAGCGTGCCGGGCCCTGAATCCAGCGGCGAAGAGACTATGGCTGACCCGGCGGCAAACACGTTGCCTGCAGAGCAGACACACGCAGCGAGAAGTGCTGCGCGGGCGCGATTAACGAATAAACCCATATCCCGATTCCCTGTATAGAAGTGGTTGTTCTCGGGCGACCACGCTATCGGGGAGACATGAACGGACTATGACAAATTGAAGATGCTTGAGACTCGCGGGCGTTATGGGTCTGCAGGGCCGTGGACGACCGCCCCTGGGAGCCTGCGTCTTGACTGCATTTGACATAACAAGAGCAGGCCCGACTCCTTGTTGCCGCCGCCTGAGCCTCGCGCCGCACTGCCGCTGAGCGGGCAGCCGCCGTTGAGGCACTTACGTGCGTATCCGGCCCTGCTAGGCTTTACGCGACGCGCATTTGGAATAGCCAACAAAAGTCGCTCTTTGCGACCGGGGGATTTCGTGATGTTGGATCGTATTCATCGTATTGGTTTGTGCGCGTTCCTGATGGCGTGGCTCTTTGCGCCGGTCGCTCAGGCAGAACTGATTCTGGTTTCGGTTACTGCCTCAATAGACACCAACACGTCGGTCACTGGTCTGTTTGAGAGCGGTGAAGAAATGGATGCCGACGATCCGCCTGAGATCGAGCGCACCGAGTTGGATCTGCCGATCAATATTTCGCAGTCCGCTTCAGCCACCATCACGGACACGGCCGCTACCGCTTCCGGGGCGCTGGCGCTGGAGTTCGATAGCAGCAGTATTATCGGCAGCGGTTCCTTCTCCGAGACCGTCGATTCCACGCCATTCAGTTTTGCGTCTGCCTACGCGCGCTCAGTTCTGAGCGTGAGATTCCGGGTGGGCGATCCCACTCCGTACACGTTTGATGGTTCGCTTTCCTATGACGCACCAGACGACCTGATTGCCCCGAATTCCGTCTTTATATCTCTGGAGCAAACCGGCGGAACCGGAACGCCGACCAACTTCGTCGAAGCACTCGATTCGACTGAACCATTCAGCTTTACTGGTGTTTTAAACCCCGGCGAGTACTTGATCAGCCTGACGAATGCTTTCGGTGGCACGACGCTTGAATCCCTGTTTCCCAATCTTTCCCGGGCGGAGTCCGGCAGCTTCAACTATCAGTTGACGGTGGTGCCAGTGCCCGCCGCGGCTTGGCTATTCCTGTCCTCGCTTGGTTTGCTGGGCTGGCTGCGACGCCGGCAAAGCTAGCGCGCCAGTTGTCACTTGCAGAGACGCACAAAAAAGCCCGGATCGAGTCCGGGCTTTTTTTTCGGCACTAGACCCCGCAAAAACGCGGTCCGCAGCGCGTCAGTCTTCGACCTGGGCAACCATGTATTCCACCGCGGCGCGGATCTCAGCATCTGTGCAGTCCGGGCATTGGCCACGTTCCGGCATCTTCTCCGTGCCGGCAATCGTGGCCTGAGTGAGCGCCTCCACACCTTTGGGTAGCAGCGCTGCCCAGTCTTTTTTCTTGCCGGTCTTGGGCGCGCCGGTAAAAAACCCGCCGAAACCGCCCTTGTGGCAGGCGGCGCAGTGTGCGTCGTAGACGGCCTTGCCATCCGGTGCTGCTTTACCATGGCCGCCAGCCAGGGCTGCGCCAACCAAGGTAATGCTCATACACGCCACCAAAACAAAACGGATCATGATCGACATAGCTGTGACTCCTAGCCTTTGGCGATTTCTGCGGCGAACTCATCAATGGTGCGCAGGGGATGCCCGACTGCGGCTGCTGATGCGGTCACGGCTTCGGCATCTGCAGCGCCGCCATGCTGTTGCTGGCCGATGAACATCTTCTTTAATGAGTCCAGCAACCACGGTGGCAAAAACGCTTCCACCGGCTTGGCCCAGGCGTCCACATCGTCGCCCGCATAGCGCACTTCGCGGCCGAGGTGTTTGCCGTACACCTCCGCGGCGCTGGGGCCACTCACGGTATCCGGCCCATGCAGATGGTAGTCAGCGCCTGCATGTCCGTCTTCCGTCAGCGCACGTACCGCGCAGTCAGCAATATCGCGCGTGTCAATGCGGTTCGCGCCAATGCTGCCCACGGGCATCGCATACACGCCGTGTTCCTTCATCACGGGCACTACAGACAGATCGGTCTGCATGAAAAAGTTAGGGCGCAGAAAGGTGTAGTCCATGCCGCTCTCGCGGATCGCTGCTTCAATCGGGAGCTTGGCGCGATAGTGAGGCACCGCCGGTTCCTTGCCGGGATTGCCCACCGACAAAAACACCAGATGCTTCACGCCAGCCGCTTTGGCGGCTTCCACCGCTTTCAGCCCGCGCGCCGTTTCCGTTTCGCCATTGCTGGTGATGAGAAAGACCTTCTCCGCGCCGGCACAGGCTTCTGCCAGGCCGTCGCCCGATTCCAGATCGCCGATTACCCCCTCAACGCCGTCCGGCAGCTTGGCAAGGCTCTCTTCGGAGCGGCTTAGCGCGCGCACTGTCGCGCCCTTGGCCAGTAGTCCGGCGATGGTCGGGCGCCCGACATTGCCGGTGGCGCCGATAACGAGAATGGTCATGGCGGTTGTCCTTTTGTTCTTCTCAGATAAGCAGGGGCCGGCATTGTATCTGAGCGCCGAGAATTCCGGGGACAGTTTACTCAGCTCAGGTCCGCTGCCATCCGCATACACCCGGTCAGAATTGGCCATTGAGTTGAGTAAACTGTTCCCGGAATCCCAGACCCGGCCTCAGAAGAACCACGCCGCATGCAGCTAGAGCACAGTTACGCGCAATTGCCCGATCGCTTCCATGCGGTCGCGCCGCCGCAGGCGGCCCGGGCGCCGAAGTTGCTGGCCTGGAATGCCGTGCTGGCCAGTGAGCTTGGGCTGGAATGGCTTGGCCCGCAGCAGGCCGAGACGGCGCAGATATTCAGCGGCGGCCCGTTGCCAGAGGAATTCGCGCCCATTGCCCTGGCCTATGCTGGCCATCAGTTCGGACACTTTGTTCCGCAGCTTGGTGATGGCCGTGCCGTCCTGATCGGGGAGGTCACCAGTTCGTCCGGGCAGCGCTTTGATATTCAGCTTAAGGGTTCCGGGCGCACGCCGTTTTCTCGCGGGGGCGATGGCCGTTCATGGTTGGGCCCGGTGATCCGTGAGTACCTGCTCAGCGAGGCCATGCATCGACTCGGGGTGCCTACCACGCGAGCGCTGGCTGCCGTCGCGACCGGCGAGGAGGTTTACCGCGACGAGCCGCTCCCGGGCGGTGTGTTCACGCGCGTGGCGTCCAGTCATTTGCGTATCGGCACGTTTCAGTTCTTTGCCGCACGCAAAGACACAGAGGCGCTGCAGACGCTGACCGACTACGCCATAGACCGCCACTATCCCGAGGCGCGGGACGCGCCAATACCAGCCGCGGCTTTTCTGACGGCCGTAGTGGCACGCCAGGCGCGTCTGGTCGCCCACTGGATGTCGATCGGCTTTATTCATGGCGTGATGAACACTGACAACACATCAATCGCCGGAGAAACACTCGACTACGGCCCGTGCGCGTTCATGGATGAGTTTCATTTCGACAAAGTCTTCAGCTCTATCGACCAGCACGGGCGCTATGCCTATGGCAACCAGCCTGGTATCGCGCAGTGGAATCTCGCCAGGCTGGCTGAATGTCTGCTGATGATTTGCGATGACCAGCCGGCTTTCGAAGCCGCACTCGCCGAATTCCCTGATCGGTTTCAGGCGCACTGGCTAAAGCTGATGGGCAAGAAGCTGGGCATCGCCGATGCGGCGTCGGAAGATATTGCTCTGATTCATGGCTGGCTTGAACATCTGCAGAACAACCACCTCGACTTTACGCTGAGCTTTCGCGAGCTGGCCGATCAGTTGTCTACTGATGGCGAGGCCCGGTTCGGTGAGTTCGAATCAGTCTGGCGGCAGCGCGTGCTGGGCCAGGGTGTTGAGCCGGAAGTGATCGCCGGGGCGATGAACCGGGTGAATCCGCTCTATATCCCGCGCAACCACCGGGTAGAGCAGGCCATTGCGTCGGCGGTGGAGGGGGATTTTTCGATGTTTGAGGAGATGCATGCGGTACTCGAGTCGCCGTATGTTGAGCAACGCGAGTTTGCCCACTACGCGAAGGCGCCGCAGCCGAGCGAGCGAGTGATGCAAACGTTTTGCGGGACGTAGCGATTAGTCTCGCGAAGTTGATGCCGGATCCTGGTTCGCGCCCACAAAAAAGCCCCCGGCGAACCAGTCACCGAGGGCTCCTGCAAGCGAGACGAAGCGTGCTAGCTCAGATGACGCCGGCGGTTGCGTCGCGCAAGCGGTACCAGGCCCATCAGGGCTGAACCCATCAGCCAGACGGCTGCCGGCACCGGCACCACAGACACGGTGCGGCTAAAGGTGCAGTTCGCATCCGGGCAGTCGGTGGCGAACGTAAAGTAGTTCGCTTCCAGTTCGATCAGACCGTTCTCACCGAATTCGTCGCAGATATCTGGTTCGCCCTGCATGGTGCAGTCGGCGGAGCCGGTGACGTCCACGCCAATTTCGATGTCGAACAGCTCATAGGTACCCGGCACAGCCGGATCACCGTTTGGCGTGATCTCATAGAGCAGCATGTCCACACTTTGCCCTGCGAGCAGGGTGAACGGCTCGGTATCAAGGTTCAGCCAGCTGGTCGGATCGTTGGAGCCGGTGATGATGTACTCGCCACCACTGCACTGACCCGGGCCGGCAAACGTGTCATTGCAGCTGCGGCCGAAAAACTGGAACAAGTTGTTGTACTCGTCAAACAAGTACGGGAACCCGAACGGATCATCAAAGTTAAAGCCTTCGGCCGGAAGCGGCAGCGGGTTCGCGCTCATGTCATCCGCTGACGCAGAGGTATCAAAAATCAACGGATCTGAAGTGGGATCCAGTGTGAGTCGGACCCACACATCGATACTGTCATTCGGACCGACCGTACCGGTTGGATCGACAAAAGTAAGCTGGCCTATGAGTGCTGCCTGCGAAGTGCCCGCAAGCAGAGCAAACATGATGCCCACCATCGACGCCTTGAGGTGTTGCATGCGTGTTCCCCTTAACTAGTTGTGTTCGTCAACTGGAGATTGACGAACTCGAACTGTAAGCCACACCGGCTTGGGGAGAAAACTCCCCAGATTGGGGGGAGGTGAAAGATTATGTAAAGCGTGCCTCACCGGGGTCAGGCCTCGGTGCCTTTGGGGACCGAGGCCGACCGTTGCCATCCGAATCTGATCCCAAACGGGGTCAGATCCTCTACATCAGGCCGGCTTCCGCGCCACCAAATACGCGCCGCTCTTTGGGTTTGGCAGCCAGCTTTCCAGCTCCGTGAAGCCGGCCTGCGCGAGCCAGCCATCAAAGTCGGTGCGCTTGAACACATTTACATAGGGCATCAGCCCCAGGCGCTGACCGAGCGGCCCCACATACTTCAGCAGCGGAAAGAAATCCCCGATGCACGGCGTGCTGGAGATCAGCAGGCCGCCGGGTTTCAGCCAGCCATGGATGCGTGTCAGACAGTCTTCGACATCGTTCAACAGATGCAGAATGCTGTGGGCGAGCACGGCATCCAGTGAGGCGGGCTCTACCTGTAAATCATCGGTGCTCGCCACCTCAACGCTGAGGTTGTCGACGCCTGCCACGCGCGCTTTTTGTCGGGCGATGTCGAGCATGGCAGATGAGATATCGGTGGCCCGATAACGCGCTACCTTCGGCGCGTGATGCACTGCCGTTGTGCCGGTACCGCAGCCGATCTCCAGCACGTGATCAGTGGGCTTCAGGTAGCCATCGGTTTTGGCGAGCTTCTGCTGGTACACCTGCTCATCGGGCACCGGCTTCTTGGCATAGCGTTCAGCAATGCGATTCCAGAAGCGGGCGTCGGTAGCAGGTTGCATAGCGTTTAAGGTGGTCATCAGACTGTTCCTTCGAATGTGGATTTTAGCCCCGCGCAAGCCAGGCTGGTGTGTTTTGATCGGCCAACGAGCTGCGGACCAAGAGCGAGTGGTTTGAAACCTGCAGCGGCGAGCCATTCGCTGGCTGCGGCCCGACTCAGGCGATGCGTGCGCCACTTAAGCTGTACATAGCGCCCGAACAGCGATTCCCGTGTTAAGCACAACACGACCAGGCCGCCCGGTTTCATCACGCGATGCAGTTCGGCCAGCGCGCGCTGCGGATCCGGCAGGTGTTCCAGCACATGGGCTGCCATCACCACATCAAAGTGATTGTCGGCGTAGGGCAATGCGCACACATCAGCGCGCTCGCAATGCACGGCCAGCCCCTCGTGCGCCAGGCGTTGTTGCGTTTCGCCAAGCATCTCCGCGGAGATGTCTGCAGCGTGCAGTTCCGCTGTTCCATCCCAGGCCTGGGTAAAGCCGAGCAGACAGTCACCGGCGCCGGCACCGACATCAAGCACGCGCGGTGAGGCGGATAGCGGTGCCCGGGTGCTTTCGAGAACCCCGGCAAACAACTGCGTGTAGGTATCGGTCAGCCCAAAGCGATGCGCCAGCGCGGGCCAGTCCGGGGCCAGCCGGTCGTAGCGATGGGCCAGCTCGCGCACCGGTAGCGGCCGCCGCCGCACCGAGAATTGCCAGGAGCCGAGCCAGCCGGCGAGTACCGGCATCGTGGGTTCGTTGGTGGTGGTCATGTTGCGCCCTCAAAATTGAGCGGGCAGACTACCTATACGAATTATTGATATAAACGCCGCTAATCGAATAGAAGCTATACGTAAAACGATGAACTGGCAGGCCGTGAATTTTGACTGGAATCAGGTCCGCGCCTTTCTGGCGACGGCCGAAGAGGGTTCTTTGTCGGCCGCGGCCAGAGCGCTGCGCCAGACCCAGCCCACGTTGAGCCGGCAGGTGAGCGCGCTTGAGCAGGATCTCGGCGTGACATTGTTTGAGCGCGGTCATCGATCCATGGACCTCACCGAAACCGGGTTAGATCTACTCGAACATGTGCGGGCGATGGGTGAGGCGGCAGCGCGTGTGTCCCTCACCGCCTCGGGTCGTTCGCAGACAATCGAGGGCCAGGTAACGATTACCTGCACCAACGTATTTGCCTGTCATCATCTGCCGAAGATCCTGACGCGAGTGCGCGCTGAAGCGCCGGGTGTCGAGATTGAAGTGGTGCCGGCTAACGAAGTACGCGATCTCAAGCGGCGCGAGGCTGACATCGCCATTCGCCATGGACGTCCAGACCATGCCGACCTGATCGGTAAGCTTGTTGGCGGCACGACCGCGCATCTATATGCATCGAAAGCCTATCTGCAGCGCATCGGTCGACCAAAAACGCCGGCCGATCTGGTGAACGCAGACTTTATTGGCTTTGAAGATCCCACAGAGCAGATACCGCACTTTCACGCACTCGGTATTCCGCTGACGCGCGAGCACTTCAAGATCAATACGGCCAGCGGCATGGTCATCCTCACGCTGGTGAGAGAAGGGTTGGGCCTTAGCATTGGCACCAAAGACCTGGCGCATTTGTATCCAGACCTGGAGATCTTGTTTCCTGAGCTCCTGGCTATCGATGTGCCTGCCTGGCTGGTAACGCATCGGGAGCTGCGCACCAGTCGCCGCATACGCGTGGTGTTCGATCTGATCGCCGAGTCCATGGCGGAACTCAATGGCTGGCTGCAGCAGCCGCCTGCCGATAACAAAGATCCGCACTAACATGTCGGCAAACGATAGCCACATTCGCCTGGCCACGGACGTCGACGTCGAGGCTCTGACCGCCATCTACAACCAGGCGATCGAGCTGCGCTCCGCGACCGCTGATACGGAACCCGTTTCTGCAGACAACCGTCGTGCCTGGCTCGCGACTCATAGCCACGATCATTACCCAGTGTTTGTCGCCGAAGAGGCAGGCGACGTTGTGGGTTACTGCAGTCTTAGTGCGTACCGGCCCGGGCGCGGTGCCTTACGGCACACGGCGGAGATCAGCTACTACATCCACAAAGATCACCGCGGCCGTGGCATCGGCTCGCGGCTGATTCAGCACGCGCTCGAGCAGTGTTCGCAGTTAAACCTGAAGACCCTGTTCGCCATCCTGCTCGATATCAACGCCGACAGCGTGCGCATTCTCGAGAAGTTCGGCTTCCAGCAGTGGGGCCACCTGCCCGGCGTCGCCGACTTCGATGGCACCGAGTGCGGCCACCTCTACTACGGACTGCGAGTGGCGCCTTAAGCAGGAATCGCCCTTACAGCTTCGCCTGAAAACTCTCCCGGTTCTTCGTCACCCAGGCAGCTGTATATATAAGGAGGCCGCTGATAATCGGTTCGCCTATATTGCTGAAGATGCCGCCCGTGGCGCTGTAGGGAATGGCAAACAAGCCCAGCACCAGCACCGAGCCTAAGAACAGCCATTTGAAGCCCACCTTCCACCACAGATACGCACCAAACAGAATCTGCAGGTTGCTTAAGGTGAGCGCCGGTATCGGTGGGATGCCCTGGCCCGAGCCCACAATCGCATCCGGCCCGCAGGCGGTGTAGTCACGAATCGAAGTGGTGTAGCGCAGCGTGTCGGCAAAGCAGGAGGGGTAGAACGTCGACTGCTTGAACAGATACAGATCGTGCAGTGCGAAGTAAGTCGCCAGCGTGGCGAACGCCGCCATGAATGCCCAGGGTTGCGCCCACTTGAAGCCCGCGTGCCTCGCAATCGCGCCCACCGCCACGATCGCGAAGGGCAGGAATGTATAGTGCGCCAGAAAGCGGTAGGTGTTCAGATCAATCAGTAGCTGGCCTTCGCCCAGCGTGCTGCCTATACCAATCACAAAGTTGTCGTACCACAGCAGCCCAAAGGGCACCGTCGCCAGCCACTGACCCTGGCTGGGGTATTGCCGGTACAGCCGCAGGGCCCAGACCAGCACGGCAAAGTCGACAACCGCGACAACCAGAAAAGCGATCGATAGAAGGCCCATCACATCCCCCAATATTTTTTGGCCAGTGTACTGGTGTTCGTGCTGAGTGCCGGGGCGGTTTCGGTGCGCGCCCGGCGATGTTCGTTACCGCGTCAGGGCCCCTGGCGGCTCCAGGTCTCCAGATCTTCCTCGGCCAGCTCGATGAGCATGTCCGTGCGCCGGGCATGGGCAAGCTCCGGGTGATCCAGGTGGTAGTCGGCAATGAACTCCCGATCCCGCCCGGTTGGGCCTTTGGAGCCCCTGATGCCGGTGATCACCAGCAACGAGGTGCGATCGCCCTTACGGAACACAAAGGCGCGATCGCCCAGTTCGTTACGCGTTTCCGTTAGTTGCGCGCCGCCCGATGCAAAAGTCGCATTGAACTCAACCTGCATTGGTTCGAGTTTATCCACGTCGAACATGTCGGCGAGCATGAACTTGTACACATAGCCGACCTGGCCGACCTGACCACTAGCGCCTGAGTAGATGCACTGGCTTTGCAGTTCCGGGATGTGCTCATTGGCCGCGCTGGGCTTCACTTCGGTGACGTTCAGCAGGCCGCGGGCTTTGGCCTCGGTGAGGTAGGGCGAAGCACAGGCCAGCGGCACCTCGGGAAACTGTGGATCCGCTGTTTGGCCCGCACCGGCCTGCGCCACAACCGTGCCCGGCTCGTAGTAGAGCATGTACTCCATATTGACCAGCATCTCGCCCTGGTAGCTGCACTTGTGCACCTCGCTGAAGATCAGGCGCGAGTCGACCGACCGGAAAGGGCGAAACGTCGGAAAGAAAATACGCCCGCTGGTCTCCGGCAATGGCAGCCGGTACTGGAAGGACTGACCGCGGCCCATCGGATCCCGTCGTTCTGCCGTGCAGTCAATGGTGTTGCCGGGCGACGCGCCCCGGTAGTCGAAGGCATAGCCAAACCGCGTGCACGGCGCGCGTGAACCGTCGGTGAGCTCGCAGGAATCTTCGCCCGCCACGAGTACCTTCACGTCCGCATCACAGACTGCTTCTGCATCCTCGCTGGAGAGACACAACGTGCCGGAGCGCAGGTTCTCAAGCTGCAGATCGATGCCATCCGGTTCGAAGTAGAAAACGCCGGGTTGCACCGCGGTGCCGGCAGCGGCAACAACGGCGGTGAGCATCGAGGCGGCAAACAGACCGCCCGCAAGGAGCTGAGTGGCGTGGCGATGGAGCTGTGCAATACGCATGGAGTGAGACGCCTCCGCGTGATGATGCTGGCGTATTGGCAGCCTACAAGCCGGGGCAGTTGAGTCAAGCCGGAGGCAGAATCCCAAGGGTGCCAGCCGGGGCTCGTGGCGCTAGGATAGAACGCACCTCCGGTTCATGTTCGACGTCATGCCCGATCTTCGACCACTGCGTATCGCTTGCTTGCTGCTGGTATCGCTGAAGAGCGGCTTGGTATGCGCAGCGGGCCACCAGGATCCTGCCAGCCTGCTGCTCGGCGAATACACCAATCGGGCGCAGGTGGATGCATTGCCCGATGGTTTCAGCCAGGAGCCTGCAAGAACCGGCGCGTGGCTGGATTTTCAAGCGGCGGGTTTTCATCGTCTTGCCAACACCGCGCTTGAAGGCGAGGTGGTCTACCTGCAATGGCACAGTGCCGACGAGACGATTTCCCGCCAGCGACTATGGGTGTTCCGTCCGGTAGATGATGAAACCGTCGAGATGGATTTCTACGCGTTTCGCGAAGCGGAGGCCTGGGCGGACCTGCATACAGACGGTCAGCGCCAGGCTGAACTCAACACCGAAGCACTCGTTAGCTATCCCGCCGGCTGCACCGTCACGTTCCGGCGCGTGCCTGACGGCTGGGCCGGCCTGTTGAACCCCGAGACCTGTTCCATCGTTACTCAGCAGTCGAAACGCGACATGACCCTCGAAGCCTGGATCGTCATCACCGCCGATGAAGTCTGGTACCGGGAACGCGGCCAGTTTCCCGATGGCCAGTTCGCCTTTGTGGTGCCGGGGGAGGGGCACTATGAGTTCCGCAAGCCATAAGTAAAACGGGGCCTTCCAACGCAGGATCCGCTCGGCTTTGAGGCACCAATGGGCCTGTGCCGCCCTACTAGCACTAGATTTTTGCCAAGACCCTGCACATTGGGTTTAATGGCATGCAATCCGCTCCACTCCAGCCGCCGCCAATAAGAAAAAGAAGGCATGGAGAGTCAAACAACTCAAGTCTTTGAGGCCAATGTTCATCGAATTCTCGACGGTGACACCGTTGACGTGCGCACGCGCAGAGCCATTCTTCGCATTCGGTTACAAGGCATCGATTGTCCAGAGGAAGACCAGCCGTGGGGTGATATTGCGACCGCCGGCCTAATCAAGATGATTGGTGGTCGCAAGATTCGGCTGGAGACGCGAGGGCACGACAAGCATGGTCGTGATCTGGGCACTATCTTTGTGCAGGACAGCGATTCGCGCGAATGGGTCAATGTGAATGCGCGGATGGTGATGTTGGGGCACGCTTGGGTGTATCGCCAATACTGCGACGAACTGCCGCGCCAACGGGCAGGCGAGCTGTTTCGGATGGAGCGTTGGGCACGCTCGCGCAAGGTGGGTCTCTGGGGCACACACGACCCAATCGCGCCATGGCAGTGGCGCCATGATGAGGTGCCGATTCTCCTGCCAGCGCTTGAAACCGAGCTCGTCAACGACCGGCTTAGGTTGGCTGCCAGTGTCCAAACAGATAGTGATGGAGGCGCCTCTGCCTCCCGCGCCACACGGGGTTTCGGTTCTAAACGTCCAGTCACTTTATTTGCGGTGTTGCTGGCGGTCGGCTTTATCGGCATTGGATTGTGGTCTCGCTACGGACAAGATATCGACGTCTTGAGCGGCGAGTGGCCTGGGTTCCCGACTCCGGCCGCACTGGTGTCTGCCATCACGGGCGATTCCGCTCAGCCGAAATGCCGCATCAAGGGCAATATCAACTGGCGGGGTGAACGCGTCTATCATGTGCCGGGCACGTCCTTCTACGACACAGCGGCAATAAACACCTCAAACGGTGAGCGCTGGTTCTGTTCTGAGGAAGAAGCGGTCGCTGCAGGCTGGCGCGCGCCGGAGACGCAAGCGAGCACAAGCCCATGACGCGTGTGCGATCACTTTTGATGGCCATTGTTGGACAGCTATTGTTGTCCGCTGGCGCTCAAGCTCACGGCGGCGGTCTCGATAGCTACGGTTGCCACAACGACCAATCGAGGGAACATTACCACTGTCATCGTGGCGTTCTTTCGGGGCTGGATTTTCCCGATAAAGCGGCCATGCTTGAGAACCTCCGCGAGCTGCAAGCTGCAGGTGATAAGGAGCCGGCGCCGAGGTCCGTCGAGCAACGCCTAAAGGAACTCCAGCGACTGCTAGATCAGAACTTGATCACAGAAGACCAGTACAAAGAGCGGCAAGAGGAGATTCTTAAGGACCTATAGGCTTTGTCACCACGGCCCAAACTATATGAAAACAGGCAACATTCTATTCGTGCTGATCGTGCTGGGGTACTTCGCTCTGGAAGCCTACGTCGCCAGCCGCGTGGCCTATCGCATGGAACCGGACTACATCTTTAGCGAGTACGTAACGGCAGCGCGGGCCGTTGAGCTTTGTGGGTCGCTAAAGCCCGTGGACGCAGAGAACTTCCAGGCCAACTACAACTACGTGAAGCAACGCGCCATCGACGCAGAAGAACAACCAACCGAATCTTCTGAGTCGACCGGGCCGAGTTCGCTCGAGCAGGAGGCGGCCGGACGACGCGAGGTTGAAGCACTGGTCGACGAACTCGGTTGCAAAGACATAGAACTCTTCAAGCTGCGCAAGCGTTACGAGAATCTTGCGCGGCAGAACCTGCCAACACCGAAACGTTGAGGCGCGACCTGGTTCCGCTTGGTGGGCGTCGCGTGCAGCGGCAGGCTGTGGAAACCCATCGTCCGATTTCATTGTCCTAGAATGATTCGATCAACCGGAGTCGCTGCCATGACCTACACGCTCAATCGCCGTTCTATGCTCCAGGCCAGCATGGCTGCCGCCGTTGCCACCTCGCTCCCACGCACGCTGTTTGCCAACGGCATCGCCTTTGCCGACATCCCGCGCAGCGACTTCGGCTTTGCCACTACCTGCGACGAAGTGGTGGCCGGCCATGACCTATCGGGCAAGGTCATTTTGGTAACCGGCTGCAACTCCGGATTGGGTTATGACTCCTTGCGTTCGCTGGCAGCGGCTGGCGCTCACGTAATTGGTGCGGCTCGCACCATGGAAAAGGCCGAGAAAGCCTGCGCCTCGGTTGCGGCCAAGACCACGCCGGTGGTGTGCGAGCTCACCGACATGGATTCCGTCGCGCAGTGTGCACAAGACGTGCAGTCACTGGGCAAACCCCTTGATGTGTTGATGTGCAATGCCGGCATCATGGCCCTGCCGAAGCTCGAGCAGGTGGATGTGAACGGCGTTATGCTCGAGAAGCAGTTCGTCGTGAATCACCTCGGCCATCATCTATTGACGCGGCTGTTAATGAATCAGGTGCTTGCAGCACCCGCCGGGCGCGTTGTGACCGTTTCCAGCAGCGGCCATGCGCTGGCGCCCAAAGGAGGCATCCTGTTCGACAACCTGTCGGGCGATGATGGCTATCAGGCCTTCAAGGCCTACGGGCAGAGCAAGCTCGCGAATATTTTGATGACCAATGAACTCACGGCGCGCTATGCCGGCGGAGAATCCAGGTTCACCGCCAACGCGACCCACCCCGGTCTTGTAGCCACCAACCTCGGCCGTTACATGCGCCGCGGTAAACCCCGCGATCCCGATGCACCACTGCGCGAGGGAATGAAAACTTCTCCCCAGGGCGCCGCCACCCAGGTTTATGTCTCCATCGATCCGCGCCTGGACGGTGTAAGCGGCTACTACTTCGGCGACTGCAACCCGGAAGAAACCAAAGGCGAATACGCCACGGATCCCGCATTAGCCAAGCGCTTGTGGGAGGTTTCGGATGAGTTGGTGGGGGCTTGGTTGGGGTGACTTTCCGCCAGTGACTGCTCTTGCGCGTGCCGGTGAGAAAAATGTGAGCTCGTGATCCACAGATCCTGGCCGTGGACGATCACCCTTGCTCCGGTTGGGGACCGCATCGTGTGTGGCGCATATCCCAAAATGGGATATGCGGTTTGAGGATCTAGCATCCTGGAGAGATGCGACAGTCCTCAACTACTTTCCGGCGACAAGCGTTACTAGATCTTCTGCGTGAAATCCGTGAGCAAGCGGGGTTACGGCAGACCGATGTCGCGTCGAGTATCGGTAAGCCGCAGTCTTTCGTTAGCAAGTACGAGTCAGGTGAGCGCCGCGTCGACCTGCTTGAGCTGGAGCAAATCTGCGACGCCTGCGACGTAAATCTCAGTGGCTTCGTAGAACGGTATATGGCCAAGCGATAGTCGAGATGTCGAATCGTCAGGCCGGACAGTCGCGCGTGAACGATGTCATCTCCTATCTGGAGATGTGCGTGCGTGAAGGTGAGTCTTCATTGCAAAGGGGAATGAACTTTCGGCTGAGACCCGATCACTCGGTGTTGCTTATGTCGATACAGGCCAATTCGCCCTACGCCGATCGGCTCGAAGACGATGGCGCAACTCTAATCTACGAAGGGCACGATGTTCCGAAGTCCGACGAGTACCCAATTCCCAAATCGGTTGACCAGCCTATGCACTTGCCGTCTGGAAAGCTATCTCAGAACGGAAAGTTCTACGAGGCGGCCCAGGCTACGGCCGAACTTCAGGCACCGCCAGAGCGTGTGCGGGTATACGAGAAGTTGAAGAAGGGTATTTGGTCGTACAACGGAGTGTTCCATCTAGTCGATTCTTGGGTCGAGCCAGATGATTGTCGAAGGGTTTTCAAGTTTAAGCTTGTCGCGGTAGAGGGAGACGAGGACTTGGCGGTACCAGTTCGACGCGGTCAGCCTCATCGTCGCATTATTCCAACAGCGGTGAAGGTCGAGGTTTGGAACCGCGACAAGGGTAAGTGTGTACAGTGTGGTTCTACAGATGAACTGCATTTCGACCACGTTCTCCCGTATGCCAAGGGCGGAACATCCTTGACTGCTGAGAATGTCCAATTGCTATGCGCACGCCACAATCTCAAAAAAAGAGATCGAATTCAGTAAGCGTCCTCCGACGACGATATTTCGGATCCATCTAAACGCCCCACATGCCGGCGGCTTCGTTCGGCGCCAGCGAGTACCGCTCGGTGGCCTTCAGCGGGTCGCCAGGGTCTGGGGATAATTAGACTGCTGTTCCACGCAGACTTCTTCGGCTGAACTTACCAATGCCAGGCAGGTCTATTCCGGCACTGGTCCATCGGTAGGGGAATATCGTTTGACGCTGCTATTCATTGTGGCCGTCGGGCTGCTACTGGCATTCGCGAATGGCGCCAACGACAATTTCAAGGGCGTTGCTACGCTATACGGCAGCGCTACGACGTCATATCGAACGGCGCTGACTTGGGCCACGGTTTGCACGGCGCTGGGTTCTGTGGCCGCGATTGTGCTGGCGCAAAAACTGCTGGTGGCGTTCAGTGGCAAGGGGCTGGTTGCCGCGGAGATCGCGTCTGCCCCGGCATTCGCGGCGTCTGTAGCACTGGCGGCCGGTGTGACGGTGCTGCTGGCGACCCGCTTAAGTTTTCCTATCTCCACCACGCATGCGCTGATCGGCGCGCTGGTAGGTGCGGGGCTGGTCTCCAGTGCGGGTGATATCAACACCAGCACGCTGGCGCGCAGTTTCGTGCTACCCCTGTTGGTCAGCCCGTTTCTTGCCGTGGGATTAACTGCGCTGGTTTACCCGGTACTCCGGCGTATCCGCGAACGCGCGAACATCCATCATGAAACCTGTATCTGCATCGGCAAGCGCGTGGTGCATGCGGTGCCGGGGCATCTGTCCTCTGCGGAATCGCTGCAGATGCTCGAGTCGTACTCAGTGGATGTCGATTCCACGGCAAGCTGTCGGGTGCGTTATCGCGGCGAGGTGATCGGGGTTCGTGTCGCGTCATTGGTCGACGGTCTGCATTTTCTGTCTGCCGGCCTGGTTAGCTTCGCGCGCGGCTTGAACGACACGCCAAAGATTGCGGCGCTGCTGTTGGTGGGTAGTTTTATTGCACCGGCCAATGCCTTGCTCTACGTGGGTGCAGCGATTGCGCTGGGTGGCTGGCTCGGCGCACGGCGCATCGCTGAAACCATGTCTCATCGCATTACCGATATGAATCCTGGCCAGGGCTTTACGGCCAATATCGTTACGGCCACACTGGTGATTGGTGCTTCCAATATTGGTCTGCCGGTGTCGACAACACACGTCTCTTGCAGCTCACTGTTTGGCGTCGGTGCGGTCACAGGCCAGGCGCACTGGCAAATGATTCGGGAGATTCTGATGGCGTGGGTGCTGACGCTGCCCATCGCCGGTGTGCTGGGCGCGACGTTTGCGTTCTTGTTCTAAAGGCGCGGCACGACGCTTTCGCTGACCAGCCGGTAAGCTATTCCGGAACTTCGCCTCGCAACATCCGCGCAAACGCCTCGCGTTTTGGCGGTGATGTATCCCGGGTCTGCTGCATCTTCACGTGCGCATCCGGGTCGGCATTCGGGTCCAGCCAGATGCTCCACATGCCGGTGGCTTCATTGGGTACCAGTGAGTAACGCATGTCGGTGACCTTTAGCGGGTCATCGGGGTCGAGAGACAAGTGTCCTCGAGAGAACCAGTCGAAACGCTTCAGATCTTCTGCCTGCTGTGAATCGGGATCGAGCCAGGGCAGGTCTCGCTCTACATCGAGTCGGGGAATGAACGCACCTTCGTAGAGTTGGATTTCAGGTGCGGCGCGGACGGCATCGGTGTAGTAGCCGTCCTCGACTTCGTAAATCACTTTCCACAGCAGGTTGTTGGCGAAGCTGGGCTTCACTTCCATCTTGAGGGGCTCATGGCCGCGTTCGGCGGCGAGTGCTTCGCCTACAGCCAGCACCCGCTGATGCTGGATGGCGCCAAAGCCGAGATAGAGCAGCGCCCAGCACACGGCGATCTGCCCGAAGCGATGGTTTTTCCAGATCGCCCCGGCAATCACTAAGCCAAACAGCGGCCAGGTGAACATCGGGTCGATGATGGAAATGGTGTTCCAGGCGTAGCGCTCATCGGTAAAGGGCCACAGCAACTGGGTGCCGTAACTGGTGCAGGCGTCGAGCAGGCCATGGGTGGCGTAGCCCAGCAGGCAATAAATATAGGTGAGCTTAAAGCTCATCTGCCAGCGCCGTGCGAACAGGTAGTAAAACACCGCTGCACAGATCAGCGCGCCGATGGGGATGAAGACCAGCGAGTGCGTGAACTGGCGGTGAAACTCCAGATACAGCAGCGGGTCTTCGCCGGAGCGGATGAAGCCATCGAGATCCGGCGTCATGCCGGCAAGCGCACCGAACAGGGTGGCCGCGCCGACCTGGAGTTTGCGGCTGGCGGCCTGCGTAACGCTGGCGCCGAGCACAGCCTGACTGACTGGGTCCATGATCTGGCCAGTTAGTAACTAGTGAGAGACGGGCTGCAGTGCGCTATGTGCCTGTGCTTATGCCTTCGGCGCCGGCTCAATGAGCTGCTTCGCGCCAGGGAAGGTGAAATCGCGCCATACCTGAATCTGGTTGTCCTTAATCAGGAAGTAGCCCGTCACGTGGAAGCGCATGCGGGGCACGCGGCTGCCGGGGAACGGGTAGAACTCGTCAATGCGCTCATTGATAACAACCTGACCGATGGCGAACTGGCGCACGTTAATCCAGTCCACTTTCTCCAGGCCCTTGAGCATGTCGTCGTTGTGTTTGAAGAACGCCTCGCGCCCGACGATTTCGTCCATGCCCTCGGTGATCTGGTAAATGATGTCGTCGGCCACGTATTTGTCGAGCACTTCGGCATCGCGCGTCGCGTAGTCGGCCACGAAATCCGCAATCAGTTTGTCGTTGGCAGCTTCCAGCGCCTTCTGTTCCTCTTCGCTTAGGATTACGCGCGGGCCGGTGTGTCCGCCCGCCATGGCCTGCTGGTTCCCGAGCAGTGCGAGCAGACTGGCGCCGCCGGCGCCCATGAGGAGCTCACGGCGGTTGAAGTAATCGATGAGTTTTTGTTCGGACATGGAAGGCTCCAGCGAGGTGATTTTGGGCAAGCATAGCGGCCGGGCCTCATCGGGTGCCAACGGCATTCCCGCTGTCCGAACGTCGGGCAAAAAAGAAGGTCCCGGAGGGGGATCCGGGACCTTCGTGCGGGGCAGCGACAACCTGCCCGGTCAGCTTCCAGCGGTCAGCTAAAACTTATAGCCCACGTTAAAGGCGTACACGATCGGATCGATCTCAACGGTGCCTATGTCGGTGCCGTCGATCGACGCATCGGTATCAATGTCGATCCAGCGCAGGTCAACATTCACGAACCAGTTCTCGTTGATCGGTACGTCCACGCCGGCCTGCAGCGCCAGTCCAAACGAGCTGTCCAGATCGAGATCGCCCAGCGTGCTGTCTTCACTGAAAAACAGCGTCCAGTTCAGACCCGGGCCAAAGTAGGGCAGCAGCGGGCCAACCGCGGGTGCGTGCCATTGCACGCTGATGGTGGGCGGCAGCTGATCGGTGCTGCCGATATCCATGCCGTCAACAGCAATGTCGTGTTCGAAGGGCGTTGAGGCGAGCAGTTCGATGCCAATTGAGTCGGTAATGAAGTAGGTGCCCGACAGATATCCGGCCACGCCCTCGTCCACACTCACTTCACCGCCGCCCTGCAGGGTGAGGTTGTCCGACTTGGGATCGACCACGCCGATACCGCCGCGGATTAGCCAGTCGCCTGCCTGGCGGGTTTGTTCCGCCTGTGCGATTGGCACGACGCTACAGGCAATCAGTATCAGGGCTAGCTTGTGGTTCATCGGATCATTCCTTTCTTGGGTTAACGATTCTGTAAAGTCAGAACGATCCACCCCAATCGCCTACTTCGGGAGAAAACTTACCGTCGGGCGATATGAAAACCTATCCGAATTTTTCGCAATGCATCCGCAACAAAAACCGATGCATCGGTTTTTTCTGAGGGAAAGGAAATGCTGCGCCTGAAGCAGACCCTTCGGCGCGCGCGCGTTTACGCGCGAGCGTGAGACTTCGGCCCTGCCGATTGCGGTAGTTGGGTGCCTGGCGAGTCAGGTGCGCGTGCCAAACGTGCAGTGGGCGTCAGGCTGCAGCGAGAATCTTTTTGAGGTCCGCCGCGATCACATTCGCATCGTGCGGTGGACTGAGCAGCGCGCGGAATCGCCCGGCGGGGTCGATCACAAACAGCGCGCCGGAATGATCGACGATGTAGCGATTGTCTTCTTTCGACACGAGATAGGGTGCGCCCAGGCTTTCCGCCAGTCGATCCAGCTGCGCCGCTTCGCCCGTCGCGCCGAGGAACTGAGCGTCGAAGCTGGCCAGATAGCGGGTGATCACTTCGGGCGTGTCGCGGGCCGGATCTACAGAAACGAACAGCACGTTGGGCCGCGCTTCGATCTGCTCTACAGCCTCGCCTACGGTGAACAACGTCATTGGGCACACGTGGCCGCAGTTGGTAAAGCCCATGAACAGCACGGTCCAATCGCCCTGAAGGTCTGCGCTGCGCAGCGTGCCGCCGTCTGCGGCGATGAGCTCGAAGTCCTGCAGCGGGCGGCCAGCGGGCATGTAGGTGGCAACTTCGAGTTGTGGCAGAGCAGCGCGCTCCGGCTCACCGAACAGCTTGAGGCCGGCAAAGGCCCCGGCAGCGAACAGCACGGCGGCCGCGCCAAGGGTGAGGAGGCGGGTGGTCATGGCGGGCGAAGTGTAGTCGAAAAGGCGCCTAATTGAATTTCCCGCCCGCAAATCTGCTAGGTTGAACAGCTGATCGACACCACAAACCGGGCGCCGAGATTTCTGCGTCGCATCAATAGCCAAACCAGAGAGTATCGCCATGTCAGACACCACAGATGATCTAGCCCGGCACATGAGCCCACAGGAGCCTGAGGATGCTCCCGGCGGGCGCAGAGACTTTCTCGCCGGCGCCGCGGCGCTCGCCTTGGCGGGCCTGGGCGCTGAGCAGGCCATGGCCGGCGCGCATGTGCGTGCAAAGCTGGAACTCACCGAGGCAGACAAGACACCCAAACCCGTAGGCGAGGGCGCGGTGATTCTGGTCACTGGTGCGAATCGCGGCCTGGGACTGGAGTTCACCAGGCAGTACGCCGAGCGCGGCGCGCGCATTATTGCCACCGCGCGCAAGCCGGAAAAAGCCGACGAACTGAATGCGCTGGCCGCCGACAACAAGAACATCACGGTGGAGCAGCTCGATGTGACTGACCACGCCATGATCGACGGACTGGCGGAGCGCTATAAGGATCAGCCGATCGATGTCTTGTTAAACAACGCCGGCATTGGCGGCAATTCCAGCAACCAGATTTTTGGCCGCATGGATTTCGATACCTTCGATCGGGTGATGGCGGTGAACGTGAAAGGCCCAATGAAAATGTGCGAGGCCTTCCGCAAGAACGTGCGCGCGAGTGATCACAAGAAGATGATCGCGGTATCGAGTAGCCAGGGTTCCATCGCCAGCGTGGGCTCGCCGATGCTCTACTGGTATCGCTCGAGTAAATCGGCGCTCAACATGTGCATGGTGAACCTGGCCGCGCAGCTGCAGCGCCGGCGAGTGATTGTGGGGCTGGTCACGCCGGGCGCGACGGCCACGGACTTTATTCCTGAGCAGTTCCGCGATGCGATTAAGGGGATTCAGACGCCGCCCGATGCTACGGCTGACATGATCCGCAATATTGATCGTTTTACGGTGGCCAGCACCGGCATGTTCTACGACTACGACGGCACGATCGTGCCGTGGTAAGGAATAGTCTGGGTTCTGACCCCGGGCTTTCTTAGAGGAGTCTTGTAATGGCGAAAGTTACCCCGATTGATTCAGCGTCTTCAGCCAGGCAGGAAAGCGCCGCTCCAAAGCGCCCGGCGCACTGGCGGGAAAATCATGGCAGCGGCTTTGAAGGTCGCGAAGCGCTGCTGGGCGAGGCCATGAGCATGGTCATCAAAACCCTCAGCCAGACGGAGCCCTACCAGCATCAGGTGAACGGCGCGCTGGTGCTCACGCACCTTGGCGCCATTCAGTTTGCGAAGAACAACGGTCTGCTCGAGGAGTATGTCGAACACGATCGCAAGATGATGGAGCCGGTGAACTTCCGCATCAAAAAGCTGATCGAGGAAACCGGTAACAAGGAGCTGGCACTGGAGTCGGTGTTCGACATCACCGAGTGCTTTTATCAGCTTGTGCTCGATACCAAGATTGAACCCGGCAAACGGACCTGGGTGTCTCCCTTTAAGACCAGTATCGACGCCTGCACGCGCATGGGCATGATGGATATGACTGAAGCAGACGTGCACAACCTGTGGATGCGCCCGCGACTGGAGGCCTATGCGCGCGATATGGGCGTGGAGTTCAGGGTGTCCGACCTGGCTGATGACGGCACCATCACCTGCGAAGTGATTTAGCAAGAACTGCTTTAGCGTCAGACCCCAATCGGAGTCTGGCCTCGAACCACGCTATCCTCAGCGCATGTCCGCGCGCACCGTTCGCACCCTGCAGAGTATTGAGATTGCCACCCACTGTGTGCCGGTGCTCGACGAGTGTGTGCGCGCCTACACCGATCTGCTGGGTTTTCGGTTAGTCGATTCGGGTCCGATCTCCGATGCACTGTGTGCTGTGTGGGCAACGCCCGCCATGGCGGGCATGCCGCATGCGCTGTTGCAGCCGGCCAGCGGTGCGGAGTGTTACCTGCGCTTTATAGAAACGGGGAATGCCAGCGGCTATTGGCCGCCCGTCACACAAGGGTGGATAGCCACCGAGATGCTCGCGACGGAGCCGGACGAGTTGAAGCTGCAGCTCGAAAGCACCGCCTTCAAACGCATCGGTGGCCCGGCAGATCTTTACCCTGGCCCGAAATCCGCGCGTGCGATGCAGATGTCGGGGCCGGCCGGCGAGCTCATGTACTTCACGCGCATTCTGCCGGGCGGCAGCCGCTTTGGATTGAAGGGCGCGCAGTCGTTTGTCGATCGACCGTTCATCATGGTCGTCGGCTGTAACTCCATGCAGAAGCTGGTGGAGTTCTACGGCGGTGTATTGCATCAGCGCATCGTCGAATCCAATCCATTCACCATCGATCAGATGTCGCGTGTGCTCGGAGCGCCGCTCGGCACGCAGTATCCCGTCTCTATTGCCGTGCTTCCCGGACGCAAGTTTCTGCTCGAGCTCGAAGAACTGCCGGCGCAGCTTGAGCGGCGTACCGTGCCTGCCGGTCAGTTACCGGAAGGGCTCGCCATGGTGACCTTCGCCGCGCCACCGCTGTCGACGCTCGATCTGCCATTTCGCGCGCCGCCCAAAGCGATCGACGCACCGCCCTATAGCGGGCGCACGGCCGGTGTGGTGGTGGGTCCTGCCGGTGAGTGGCTCGAGTTAGTTGGTGCGTAGCCTGACCACGAGGTGGCGACGACTTCGCTCGTGCTGAATCTCTCTTACACAGTAAGGCGAACTTCCCCACACAACACGCCGTAACCGCCCGCACAACTGTAGTCCGTGGCACCGGCACACTCAGGGCGGATCTATGCAGCAAGACGCATTGGGGCGGGGAAAATTCGGCTTTATTGGCCTTGAGCCAGGCGTGCTCGGCCGCCACATGTGGGTGCTGCTGTACGCGGCCTTCGTCAGCATCGGTCTGGCAACCTTCGATGCCTTTGCTACCCCCTATGTGCTGTCAGAGAGCATCGGCATCCCGATCGATCAGCAGGGCGGCGTGGTCGGCCGCCTGAATGTCTACACTGAAATCGTTCTGCTCATGGCCTTCACGCCGTTTGGCGTGTTGTCGGATCGCATCGGCCGGCGGGCAGTGTATGCCTTCGGCTTCACCTGCCTCGCGCTGGGCTATGCGCTGTTTCCGCTGGCTGAAAGCGTTACGGAACTGGCGGTGATTCGCATCCTTTACTCGCTGGGTCTGGGCGGTGTGACCGGCATGCTGGCTACCGTGATTGCCGACTATGCGATTCCCGAACATCGCGGCCGCATGGTTGGGCTGACCGGCGTGCTGAATGGCCTGGGCGTGGTGACCTCGGCCATATTTCTGGCGCGCCTGCCCAATGTGTTCGTCGAAATGGGTTACGACGACTTCACCGCCGGGCAGTACACGCTGTTTATTGTCGCGGGTCTGTGCGCTTTTTCGGCGGTTGTTGTTGGGTTCGGGCTGAAGGGCTCCACAGCGGTCTCCAAAGATGATCGCCCGCCAGTGCGTGAACTGTTCACCGCCGGCTACCGGGCTGCGCTCGAGAATCCGCGCATCGCTGTGGCCTATGCCTCGGCCTTTGTGGCGCGCGGCGATCTGGTTGTCGTTGGCACGTTCCTGGTCTTGTGGGGCAAGGTGGCTGCTGTTGAGGCCGGCATGGGTACGGCCGAGGCCATTGATGCCGGACGCATTCCGTTTGTTGTGGCCCAGGGTGCGGCGCTGCTCTGGGCGGTGGTGGCCATCGCCCTGATCGATCGCTTCCATCGTATGACGGCGCTGGCCGGCTGCATGGCACTGGCTGCCGCTGCCTACATCACGCTGCTGCTGGTTGATGACCCGCTCGATCGCGCGAATCTGCCCTTCTTCCTGTTTCTGGGCATTGGCCAGATCAGCGCTTTCTTGGGCTCCACCACTTTGATCGGCAAAGAGGCTCCGGCAGCGCAGCGCGGCTCGATCGTGGGCATGTTCAGCGTGGCTGGTGCGATGGGCATTCTCATTACCAGTGGCGTCGGCGGTGCCATTTTTGATGCCATCGACCCCCGTGCGCCCTTTGCGTTGCTCGGCATCATGAACCTGGTGGTCATGCTCGCGGCTGTGTACGTGCGTTTCCGCTCCCCCGGCACCGCTCCGCAGGATCCGGCCCTGGCCTCAACCCGCGCCTGATCCGAAACGCCACAACCTAGTTCCAAGCGCCAATAGAGGTTCGTCGCAGGATAGGATTTGCTTGCGGTTATTGTAGGGTTCCGCATTCGATTTGCACTCAACGACGTTCCCTGGTCGTTTTTAGTCTGAGTCTAAGTCCAGTTCTTTGGCTTGTGCCCAGTGGGTAAATGCAGACACAATCGAAAACGAAATTACTTGGCGTTTAGAACCAAGATATTCGACCTTAGTCTCAGCTTCAGTTGCCGAAAAAAAGAAGGAACTGCTCATGACAGTTCTCGCTAGTTGGCGTGTTGCTTTGGGGTCCGTGGCCTTGTCGGTCCTTGTTATCGCAGTTCTGTATCCACGAACTGGTCTCGCTGTTTTCAGTGCCGACATACGAGGCAATGAAGCAGCGATTGATTACCGTGAACTTCAGTTCGCCGCAGTCGCAGATCGTCCTCGGGCGGCTGCGGACTTGGCGTTCCTGATGCCCCCGGAATTCAGAGTCGCGGGGCGGGTTGAGGTTGACGTGCCTTTTGTTGCCGCTCGCACGATTGTTCTTGAGTCCAATGCCGAATTAGTTTT
Organism: Gammaproteobacteria bacterium; assembly: GCA_028285245.1. GTDB lineage: Bacteria > Pseudomonadota > Gammaproteobacteria > Steroidobacterales > J054. The sequence continues at coordinate 39,226 of JANQPY010000006.1, forward strand.
CTCGGCGACAGCAATTAGAAATATAGGTCGATCTCTTCTGCTTCCGGGAAACGTGGTCCGCTATCAACCCACTGCCGACAAAGGCATTTTCCTGATAGCACAATCAATCGTTGCAGGAAGCAACTCGAAGATCACATGGAACGCGCCTTCCGTAGGCATGGACCCTGAAAAATCTGAATTGAGTGCATATGCTCCGAGTGGGCGGGATGCAGTGGCTCCCGGCGCCGCTGGTGATGACGGTCTCGACGGAAGATCTGGGCTCTCGGGCGTCCCTGGAGCCGATGGTCCCACTCTCAACGTTTTTGCCGCAAGCGTCGAAGGGGAGCTCACGATCGATGTATCTGGGTCAAACGGTGGGCCGGGCGGCTCAGGACAGTCAGGTGGACGGGGCGGTGACGGTGCGATTGGGATGCCCAGTCAGCCTAGCGCATTCGGCTGCAAATCAGGACCAGGTAGGGGTGGCTCCGGTGGAAATGGCGGTGACGGCGGTGACGGCGGTCCGGGTGGTGCAGGGGGAGCCGGAGGCACTGTTCTCTTTTTCGCTCCACCAGATGTGCCGATCTCAATATCCGCTTACGTTGCGGGCGGCTCCGGGGGGCCGGGTGGCGAGAGTGGCGAGGGTGGTGATTCTGGTCGTCCCGGCCAAGCTGGGCAACCGGCGCCCCCGTTTTGTACTCCCCGCCCTGATCGTATTGGCGCTCGCGGGCGACCAGGTCGTGATGGGCAGCCGGGCCCGCCTGGTCAGGATGGTGATGAGGGTGGCTTCTTGCATGTTCCAACCGAGACAGAACAAATCCTAAAGATTATCGGGGGAGAATAGGAATGAATTCGAAAGTAGTGTTGATCTTGGCGCTTATGTTCGCAAGCGCGCCGGCGAGTGCCGCGTTCATTCACGATCAGCGTGAATTGACAGTTGATGCTAGTAAAGAGAATTTGCTGAGCTTAGAAATTGACTGGCAAGTTGTGGCAGGTGCGATTGCCGGACCAGATCCGTCTGGTCAAAGATACAGAACTGACGCAAGAACTTCTGTTGTCATATCTTCCAGGCACTTTAACTTCATCGCCTATGATCTCGAATATAAAGTTGAGAAAGAGGTTGTTCGTGCCTATCAGGTACTAGACCAGCTTTGGCAGCAAGCCTTCGGTCTGGCAACTGGCGGTCTTCTGCCGCTCCGAACTGGCGTAGACGCAAGCTTGTATCAGGAGATCAGTGACTGGGGTGTTTCGCTTTCACTTGTTCGAGACGAATTAGATGCGGCTCGATCAAGCTACACATCATTGTCACTTACTCAGCAAGAGATAAGCGCGTTGGAAACTGCAGCCAATAGAATTTCTGCGGTTCTTGATCAGTTTACGCAAGAACGAGCTACCCTCGTCGACAAGGTTACTGATGAACGCCGTAGGCTTATTGCCGAAAAGAATGAACTGAGCAAGTCTGGAGAATACGAAGAGCAGTTTGCGGCCTATGCCGCGGCCAGAGACTTACTAGCGTCCTATGCTGAGCCATTCCAGCAGCTCACGGCTAGTGTTCGCGCGTTTGCGTCAGCAGTTGAACTGTCGAAAAACGGGGATAGATTCAGAGTTTCGAAGAATGATGCTGGCACAGTTGTCACAGTTTCCGTGACACCCAAAGCCCGGGAAGGTTCGATTTCCCCGGTGAATGCAAACACGCAGATCGACTACGCGGTTAGCTCGACATTGCCGCTAATTTTTCATGCGGGTATTGCTGGCGATTCCTTAGGTGAAACTGAGTTCACACAGGTCTCATCATTGGCCGGCCAGGATCTTTTCGCGGTGACGAAGAGTAGCTCAACCGATACTGAATTAGTGGCGTTGCTAGGTTATGAATTTTGGTCGCCAAAGAATGATGACCGGTTCGGAGTTTCTTTTACGCTAGGCACTGAGTTGGACGATCCTGGTGAGAAGCTATACGCGGGACTATCGGTCCGTTTGTTTAATCGATTCTTTCTTACTTACGGCGCGGTTTCGGGTGAAGTTGAAGAGGGCCTTTCCCCGGTCGTTGAGGAGATCGCGACGCAACTTGGCACTCGAGAGCTATTTGGCGCGCTTGATACAGACCGCGAATGGGATCAATTTATTGGGCTATCGTTCGCAATATGGGATTTCTAAGCAGTCGCACGTGGCAGCATGTCCTAGCCATATTCCTAGTTGGCATTGCCCCGCAGAGCATACTAGCCAGTAGTCATTTTGACGACGCAGTTTGGAGGATTCAGCGCGGGGGTAGCACTGGCACGGCATTTCTCATCAACTCGTCCGGTATCTTCATTACTGCACATCATGTAGTGGAGCAAAACGCGGATATTTTTCTATTTAGCCCGAACAACAAGAGTGTGGGAGCCCAAATCGTGGGTACGGGTCTCTGCACTAGATTTGCCGCGACTAACAAGGACGGGCTGTCTGCCGAAAGCATTTGCCTTGAAGGCATAGATGTCGCCATAGTGGCTGCGGCTCCGGATGCTACGCGTTTCGGCAAGGGACTGGAGCTTCAGCTAATCGCCAGGCCTGACCGGTTTCGTGGAGTCGTGTACGGGTTCCCCCAAAACAATGCTGGAAAACGGCCCGACGCTTTGCCTGGCATATGGGCAGATTTTGGTCGGTACTTCGAAGCCCAAGCACCAATGTTTTGCGGATTTAGTGGTGGACCCCTTGTGAACATGACCGATGCTCGTGTCGCAGGGGTGCAATCGTGGGCGACTTTTTATCCGCCCACCTGCAATTATGTTGGGCAGCGCGCCTATGGCGAGCCGCTCCAGGTTCGGCAACTGATCGAGCGTCTTTTGGAGCTGGAGCTAGACGATTCTGCTGCCGCTGCCTTGCAAAGGCTCATTGAACTGAGAAATGCAGGTTCCTTTGACGTTCAAGCTCGCAAGATTCTGGATGCGCTCGACGACCTAAGGTTCCTCCAGGTGACCGAGCACTTCAGCAGTGATAGCACAGATCAGTCTGTACTTTCGGTAATTGAGATGGCAAGTCGCGCGCGCAATGTTGCGCAATAGCTCGACATAGGTGCTCTTGGTTGAAAGGCGAAGGGTATTTCCGGGCGGCACTACATCAGCACGATAGATATGATGGAAAAACGCCGATTGTAGTTACCCCCGACCCGCTTGCCCTTGGAGAGTTGTAATCTGAGAGGCATGATTCCCCTGAATCTAGACTTCGGTTCACATTTCAATTCACAAAGGCTATGCAAAACATCGCAAATGCAAAGTTCGTCTCTAGCCCCATGCGGGACAACTGGTATCAGCGCAGTTCCTTCCTGGGCTCGAGCTTCGCGCTGATCACGTCCGTCAGCGAGGACGGGCAAACGAATATCGGGCCGTATCAACTCTCGTTTCCATTCGAAGTGAATACGGGGCGCTCGTGGATGGTGATCAGCCGTGGCAACTCCAACACGGCTACCAATGTGAAGCGCACGCACAAGTGTGCACTGAACTTCATCGAATACGATGAAGACAAAATTGAGACCATTCTGAAGTTCGGCTATCCGGGGCAGACCACCGCGCAGAAGATGGAGTACAACATCTTTGAGCTGATCGACAGCCCCACGCCAGGTCGCGAGCCGGATGACCGGCATCCGCAGATTCTGGCCGAGGCCTATCAGGTGTATGAGTGCACGCTGGATGTAAAGCGTATCGAGGAGAATCCGATTCTGCGCGATTCGTATTCAGCGCATCTGCTGCTGAATATCGACAACATCCTGGTCAAAGAGAAATGGGTGGCGCACATCGATGGCAGCCAGGAAACCATGCCGAACATCCCTTTGACCTACGGCTTTCGCGGTGGCAGTACGTTCTGGTTCGGACAGGTTCAACCCGCCTACAAATTGCCCATCCCCGACATGGGCCCGAATCACGAGATCATTCACTACGAAGCCAATCGGCTGGACGACGAAGTGCGTTTCACCTGGGGCGCCTGCAAACAGCTCACCGGAATACCCAATGCCTTTCTGCAGAACGTGCTGGGTGGCATCGTGAAGCAGGCCAAGGCGCGCGGTGTGACGGAGGTGGATAAGGACTTTGTGCTGATGCTCAACAAGGAGCGCGAGAACTAAACGACGAACGCCTCTGGCGGCGCGAAGCTGTGTCAGGAGCAGCCTCGCGCGCGCCAGAGATGCTCGATAGCCACTGAGGTCAGACGCGGTCGTTCGGCTGGCATTTCGTCTGCACCGAACTATCAGCTCGGATTTTTCAGCTTTTCCGATTTATCCGGAACCCTTATCGTTCCCTCATTCGCAGCCAAACTGAGCAGAAACAAGGCTTTCGTCGCGATGTGCGCACCACTCAACGGCGAAATATGAACCCCTAGCCGGCGGGCTATCGCACTACAATCCCCCCTTAATAGTAGCGATAGCCCGTCGGCGCCTCCCTGGCCGCCGGCATGGCCTTGTCGGTGGCCTTTCTTTATGAGTGCGTCCTCAAAAAATCTCTCCACGTCCAACGTCAGGCTGAAGGCCCTGGTCGAATCTGCCATGTTCGAGCGGCTGATCATGGCCGTCATTCTGATCAACGCGGTGACCCTCGGCCTGGAGACCTCCGCTGCTGCGATGGCCAGTGCGGGCCCGCTGCTGATGGCCATCGACCGGCTGGCGCTGTGGATCTTCACGGTTGAGTTGGCGCTCAAGCTGTGGGTCTATCGCGCGCGTTTCTTCACCAATGGCTGGAACTGCTTTGACTTTGTCATTGTCGCAATCGCCTGGGTGCCGGCCAGCGGTCCGTTCTCCGTGTTGCGGGCGCTCAGGATTCTGCGGGCCCTGCGCCTGTTGTCGGTTGTGCCCCAGCTGCGGTTGGTGGTTGGCGCATTGTTTGGTGCGTTGCCCGGCATGGGCGCCATCGTCGCGGTGCTGACTCTCGTCTTCTACATCGCCGCTGTGATGGCGACCAAGCTGTTTGGCGCGGAATTTCCGCAGTGGTTTGGCACCGTCGGCGAAAGCATGTACTCCCTGTTCCAGATCATGACCCTGGAGAGCTGGTCAATGGGGATTGTGCGGCCTGTGATGGAGGTGTTTCCTTACGCCTGGGTTTTCTTCGTGCCGTTCGTGATCATCACAAGCTTTGCGGTGCTGAATCTGTTTATCGGCCTGATCGTCAACTCGATGAATGCGGTGCATGAGTCGGAGCGCGCGACCAGCGAGGCGGCCGCGCACGATGAGCGCCAGGCGCTGATGGATGAGCTGGTCGCCGTGCGTCGGGAGCTCAAGCGGGTTCAGGAACGGCTGCCGCGCGAGGATTAGATTGGGGCTCAGGCCCCAATACTCAGCGTTTTTTTCAACCGACTTTCAGTCGGGTATAAATGAGTACCGACCGAACACTTCCCCGGGAGATTCCTATGCTATTCACCCGCTACGGATTACCAGTGCTGCTAGCCGCGAGCCTCATGACCTCTGTGGCCGTGGCTGCCGGCCATAATCAGTCGAAAGAGCCTGCCATCGCGCGCGATCAGGCACTGACGGCGGAAATCGATGCCTTTTTGAATGAGTACGAGGCGCTGTGGGACGCGCAGGATCCCGCCGGCCTGATCGCGCTGTGGGATCAGAACGATCCTGAACCGTTTTATCTCGCCGAGGAACAGGACGAGTGGCGGATCGGGTGGGATCAGGTGAAGAACTACTGGGATCCGGAAGGCCCGACCAGCTCGGATTCCGTGCGCATGCGTTTTGATGGCACGCAGGCGCGCTGGCTGTCGGACGATCTGGCGTTCGCCAAGTTCTGGATCCGCTTCGACACCAAGATGAAGTTCATGCCGGCGGCTTTCGGCACCGATGCGCGGGCGAGTGCAGTGCTGCGCAAGACCGATGAGGGCTGGCGGCTGCTCACCTGGGCGGAGTCACCGGGATCGCCGATTCTCTACATTGCCAAGCTGTTCAAACAGCATCGCCAGGACGGTGAGCCGTCGCCCTTGCCGTACATTCAGACGCTCTATGAACGCCATACGCGGGATGACTTCCCTGCGTTTATGGAACTGAATAACACCGGCGATATGGCTCAGGCCGGCGGGGAGTCTGAGTAGCCGATTGAGCGCCCTCTGGCTGGTGCGCAGGTCGACGGTTAGTTGAGCGCCGCCGCGGGCACGCGATCAATCTCCACAACCACCTCGTTGCGGCGCATGAACGGCGGGGTGTACGGGCCGTTGTACAGGGCGCTTTCGATAGGGCCCTGCGGTGTCACGCCGGCATCGTCCAGCGCGGCGAGTAACTCGGCGCTCTTAGTTTCAAAGTTCCGGCTGGTCCAGCGGCCCGAGTAACGCAGCACCGCGGTGAGGCGCCCGGGAATTTCGCGAATGCGCACGCGCGGGTCGGTTGGCTGGGGCGCATTGTCGAGCGTGAATCGGGTGGGCAGCACAAACGCGACAGACCAGCTATCGTCGACCGGCGTCTGTTGGACCGGGGTGGTCATGGCGATCTTCTGGCCCGCACTGGTTTGCTGCACGGGAGTGGTCATGGCGATCTTCTCGCGCACCGTATTGCCACCACTGATGTAGCGGAACAGGCGGCGAAAGCCTTCGTTACCTGCGGCCTGATAATTGCGCGCGTCTTCTATCAGGGTTTCCGAAACCAGATAGGGCGCGTATTGCCGGTACTCGATGTCGCCCTGGGTATAGACGACAGTGTAGTCGGGCTGCTCAAGGGCCATAGCCGGGCCTCCAGGAAAAGCGATCAAGGCGAGCGCGCAACGCGCGAGTACGCCCGCAGCGCATTGGCCGGCGATGCTTGCGGCTTTACTCACGCACTGCCGTTGCCGGCATCAATTGTCCGGTGCAAGGGTAGTGCCGACGCGGTTGTCGGCAATTGCTGCAATCTTCCATTCTGCATTCGTAGCGATCACCAAATACACTTCGGTGAAGGTGGCGGTAGTGGTTTCACTGCTGCTCTTGCGCACTGATGTCGTGGTAGTCCTTGTCCATACGGTGGCAATGTCGCCGTGTGCCTCCGCGCTCAGGATTTCCACGTCGCGTGTATAGCCATCGGTGCTGGCGAAGATCACTGGGGCGATCATCGTCCAGTGCGGCAGGATCGGCGCCGTCAGCTTGTCAGGATTCACACCCTCGTGCAGGGCGCGCAGTGTGAATTGCACGCCGCCGTCCGCGAGCTGCGCCAGCACGTTGTCTTTGTCGCCGGTGCTCATCGCCTGGTTGAAGGCCCGCACGGTTTCGATTGCCGCTTCGGTGGGCGACGAGCTCACTCGGCTCTGGCCAGTGGGATTGGACGTTTCTGCCCAAACCGGTCCTTGCGCCACCGTGGTGGTCAGCACGGCCACCAGAACGATTGCCAGTATGTGCATAGAAACTGATCTCCCCGGACGGGCATCCAGTTTAGACCCTGCTGAGTGACATATCGCAGCCTGCACCCTGCGGAATACACGTATGTTCCGCGCCGAGGTCTTCCCCGCACGGGTGGGGTCAGTCCGCCGCAGGTTCGCTGTATCATTGCGCTCCCACCATGACCAAGCGCTTCATCTTTATGCTGCTCGCCGCGGGCCTGATCCTGGGCGGCATTTTCGGCTGGAAGGCCTTTGTGGGTTTTCAGATGCAGCAGGGCATGGCCAATATGGTCCTGCCACCGGTGACGGTGTCCACTGCCGAGGCGCAAAGCACTCAGTGGGTGCCGAAGATTCCGGCGGTCGGCTCGCTGCGCGCGGAGCAGGGCGTGGATGTCACGCCGCAGCTTGCCGGGCAGATCACCCGGCTGCATTTTGAGTCGGGGCAGGTCGTGCAGGCGGGTGATTTGCTGGTCAGTCAGTACACAGCTGACGATGAGGCTGAACTGGCCGGTCTGTTGGCCGATACGCAGCTTGCCGAGCTGAATCTCAAGCGGACGCAGGAACTGCGCGAAAAGAAGCTGGCCTCGGAGTTCGATTTTGACCTTCGCCGGACTGATCTGGAGCGCGCGCGGGCAGCCGAGGCGAACCAGCGTCTGGTGATCGAGCAAAAATCTATCCGCGCGCCGTTCACTGGCCGGCTGGGTATTCGCGAAGTGGACGTGGGCCAATACGTTGAGCCTGGCGACACGCTGGTCCGGCTGGAAGCGATTGATGACATCCTCGTGCGGTTTCCGGTGCCGCAGAAGTTTTTCTCACAGCTCTCGGTGGGCCAGCCGATCGTGGTGACTACTGATGCCTGGCCGGACGAGGAGTTTCCAGGGACTATTCGCGCCTTGGAGCCGCAGATTGCGCGCGACACCAGAAACATTCGTGTACAGGGTGTGATCAGCAATGCCGAGCAGAAGTTACTGCCCGGCATGTTTGCCCGCATCGATATTGTGCTGCCCACGCAGAATGACGTGACCACCGTGCCGCAATCGGCGGTCACCTATAGCCCGTATGGCGACTCGGTGTTCGTGGTGAATGACAACGAGGGCGATGATGCGCCAACGGTGCGCAATGCCTTCGTGCAAACGGGTGCGACGCGGGGCGACCAGGTCGCGATCACCACCGGACTGATGCCCGGTGAACTGGTGGTCACGTCCGGCCAGCAGAAACTTACCAACGGCGCACGCGTGCGCGTTGATAACACGGTGCAGGTCAGCGACCAGCCTGATCCGGATGCGGCCAACAATTGAGGCCGCCAGGCATCTCACGCACTTATACAAATGAATAGCCGGTTCACTGATCTCTTTATCCAGCGGCCGGTGCTGTCCATTGTGGTCAGCGCACTGATCCTGCTGGCGGGCCTGCGCTCGCTACAGATTCTGCAGGTGAGTCAGTACCCGCAGAGCGAAACTGCGGTGATTCGCATCATGACCAGCTACCCGGGTGCGGATGCGGACCTGGTGAAGGGCTTTATCACGACGCCGCTGGAGCGCGAGATTGCCAGCGCCGACGGTATCGACTACCTGGAGTCGAGCAGCCTGCTGGGTGCCAGCACGATTACAGCGCACCTGGAGCTGAACTACCCACCCTATGAGGCGCTGACGCAGATCACCGCCAAAGTGAATCGTGTGCGGGCTGATTTGCCGGAAGCGTCGGAGGAGCCGGTGCTGCAGGTGGCCATTGGTGAAACGACCTCGGCGATGTACCTCAGCTTTAACAGCACCACGCGCCCGCAGAACCAGATTACCGACTACCTGATTCGTGTTGTGCAGCCGCAGCTTGAAGCGATCGCCGGCGTACAGCAGGCCGCGATTCTGGGCGGGCGAAACTTTGCCATGCGCGTGTGGCTGGATCCAGTGCGCATGTATGCCAAGCAGGTGACGCCGGGCGAGGTGGCCGATGCGCTGCGCGCGAATAACTTTCAGGCCGCGGTGGGCAAGACGAAGGGTGACGCGGTTTCGGTGAATCTCACGGCCTCGACCGACCTCACTTCGGTGGAAGGCTTCCAGGATCTCATCGTGCTGGAGCGTGACGACGCCATCGTGCGGCTGGGTGACATTGCCACCGTGTCGCTGGGTGCCGAGGACTACGACACCTCCGTCGCCTTTAACGGCGAGATCGCGACCTTTATCGCCATCGACGTACTGCCCACGGCCAACCCGCTCACGGTAATCGCTGAGATTCGTGAGCTGTTCCCCAGCATCGTGGCCGAGCTACCCGATGACATCACCGGGCGGATTTCCTACGACACCACGCGCTATATCGACGATGCGATCACCGAGGTCGTGAAGACGCTGATTGAGGCCGCGTTGATCGTAATGCTGGTGATTTTTCTGTTTCTCGGCACGGTGCGCTCCGTGCTGATTCCTATTGTTGCGATTCCGCTGTCGATGATTGGTGCCGCGGCGCTGATGCTCCTGCTCGGCTACTCGATCAACCTGCTCACGTTGCTCGCGATGGTGCTGGCAATCGGTTTGGTGGTGGACGATGCCATCATCATCGTCGAGAACATCCAGCGGCATATAGAAGAGGGCATGTCCCGCCGGGAAGCCGCGCTCACCGGGGCACGCGAGCTGGCAGTTCCGGTGGTCGCCATGACCATTACGCTGTTCGCTGTGTACGCGCCGATCGGTTTTTCCGGCGGCCTCACCGGCAGTCTGTTTCGTGAGTTTGCATTTACGTTGGCCGGGGCCGTGCTGATCTCGGGCATTGTTGCGCTCACGCTGTCGCCGATGATGTGCTCCCGCTTGCTGCCACGCCGTTCTGAAGAAGCCAGACTGGCCAAGTGGCTGGATGCGCGCTTTGAGTCATTACGCCGCGCGTATGAGCGGGTGCTGCACAGCTCGCTGGACACCGTACCGGTTACGCTGACCTTTGCCGTCATCATTCTGATCAGCATTTATTTCATGTTCGTCAGCACGCCGGCTGAGCTGGCACCTGCCGAAGACCAGGGCATTGTGCTGGTGATGTCGACGGCGGAGGCAACCACCTCACCGGACCAGCTGGCGCGGCATACCAGCGCACTGATGCAGGCTTACACGCAACTCGACGAGGCCGACCAGAGTTTTCTGTTTAACGGTGCGATGGGCAGCGGTCCGGAAACGACCGCGAATACGGCCCTGTCTGGACTGGTGTTGAAGTCCTGGGCAGAACGCGAGCGGACCATCAACGAGCTGCTGCCCGAAGTGCAGGGCCTGGCAGACGGCATCGCGGGTCTGCAGTCGGCTGCCTTTTCGCTGCCGGCCATGCCCGGCGCGGGCGACGGTTTGCCGGTGCAATTCGTGGTCGGTTCGACCCAGCCGCAGTTTGCAGCCTATGAGATCGGCCAGCAGCTGGTGGGCGCGGCCTACGGTAGCGGTATGTTTGTGTTCGCCGACCTCGATGTGAAGTACGACCGGCCGGAGACGCGCGTCGTGATTGATCGCGAGAAAGCCGGCAATCTGGGTATCGATACGGAACAGGTTGGCCGCGATCTCGGCATCATGCTCAGCGACAATTTTGTGAACCGGTTCAGCCTGCAGGGCCGCAGCTACAAGGTGATCCCGCAGGTGGAACGTCAGTACCGGCTGAATCCCGAGCAGATCAATGTCTTCCCGGTGCGCACCGATACCGGGGATATCGTGCCGATGTCGAGCATTGTCAGCTACGAGCGTTCGGTAGAACCGCAGGAGCTCAAGCGCTTTCAGCAGCTCAACTCGGTCACGCTCTCAGCCGTGCCGGCGCCCGGTGTGGCACTGGGCGATGCATTAGGTTTCCTGGCCGAGACCACCCGCGGCATCGCCCCCGAAGGTTTTCGGATCGACTACGCCGGCCCGTCGCGCCAGTACGTGAAGGAAGGCAGCACGCTGATCCTCACGTTCTTCTTTTCGATTGTGGTGATTTATCTGGTGCTGTCCGCACAGTTTGAGTCATTTCGCGATCCGTTCATCATGCTGGTCAGCGTGCCCATGTCGATTGCCGGTGCACTGGCGTTTCTCACGCTGGGCGCTGCCACCATCAACATCTATACGCAGGTCGGGCTGATTACGCTGATTGGGTTGATCAGTAAGCACGGCATCTTGATCGTGGAGTTTGCGAACCAGCTACAGCGTACGGAAGGTCTGGATAAGCGCGCGGCGGTGGAGAAGGCCGCCGGCGTGCGGCTGCGGCCGGTGTTGATGACGACGGCGGCCACGGTACTGGGCGTCATGCCGCTGTTGCTGGCGACGGGTGCGGGTGCCGTCAGCCGGTACAACATCGGTATTGTCATCGCCAGCGGCATGGCCATCGGCACACTGTTCACCATCTTTGTGGTGCCCGCGGTTTACATGGCCCTGGCCGCCGAGCACAGGCCGGACGAGCTTGGGGTCAAGCCCCAAAGACCGGGGTCCGAGCCCATTCAATCAAACCCCACGGGTGCCTCCGCCTGAGTGGCCGCCGCTGCGATGCTGCGCCGGCACGGACTGACACTCTTTTTTCTGGCACTGGCCCTGGTGCTCTACGTGCTCGGCGCGGTGCTGCCGGCCACCTTGCTGCTGGTGCTCGGCGGCATTGCCGAGCTCGTGTTCTGGGTTCGGCTATTGCGCCAGTCGGGCCCGGGTAGCCATTAGTGCACGTGTGCGGGGTCATGCCCCTCGGTAAGGGGTTTTGTCCTAACTAGTGTTCACGCAGGTAAGCAACCAACCAGGCAGCCGCTGACACGCCGGGCACGATGATTAAGATCGGCAGGACGTGGTGCGAGAGAATATGGGCGGGCTCGTACATGCACACGACCTGCATGAGAATGGCTGGCAGCATGGCGGAAGCCAATGTCAGGAGCGCCGCGACTTTGACTGGACCCAATACGTAGTATCGCCGGCTCCAAAGAATCGCGGCAAACGCCGGCGGCAGCGTGAACAGCAACGTCTGTTCAAAACAGAACTCTCGCTTGCCGGCCATGGACGGTTCAAGCGCAGGATGCTCCAGTCCGACCAGGAAGGCGGCGACCCAGATGGCTGCCAGTGTAAGCCCAGCATAGAGCGTGCGTGGCCGGCCAGCGCCGGGCACAGCATCCGCAAAGGCATAGATCGACAAGACAACGGATGCCGCAAGACCGATCAGCATCTCCATCAAGAATCGCGGCGAGCTGGCTAGTTGCTCGAACGCATTCGACCGGATAGGGCCTACCAGCAAGGCGATAGCAATGACGAAGGCGCAACTCCCTAGCCACCAAAACAGCGCGACGCGGCGAGGGTCGGCGGCCACGCGCACGGGCTCGAGGTCAGCCGCCAGCCGCTCAATCGTTTGCTCTATGTCTCGCTTCATTCGCGTTCGGCCTCCAGCGCTCGAACGGCCGCGCGCGTCGCCCGGTGCACGCGCACTTTCATTGCCGAGGTGGAAATCTCCAGTTGGTCGGCAGCTTCGGCAATGCTGTAGCCCATTACTTTCGTCAATACTAGGGCTTGCCGATGTTGCGGCTTCAGTGCCTGCAGCACGGCGCCTGCTTCTGCGGAATTGCTGTCCGGCTCGATGGCTGCTTTCGACGCCAAAGCTTCAGCATCCACTTTATCGCTGAACACCGCGGCATGCGTACGTTGCCGTCTCATCATATCGATTGTCCGGTTGCGTACGATCGCGAAGACCCACGGTCGAATCGCTCGGCCTCGGATAAAGGTGTGCCTCGCCTGGTGAATAGCAATCAGAGATTCCTGCACGCAATCGTCTGCAAACGAAATTTGACCAAAGCGATGCCGCACGTAGCCCGCGATGGCATCCGAGAGCTCGGTCAACAGCTGCTCATAGGCCTGGCTTTCGCCAGCCTGAGAACGCCGCATCAGGTCGGACCAGTGGTCTTCGTCGTTCGCTTGCATACAGTCATGCCCGCGGCCACTCCAACGGCCGCGGGCAAGCCCGGCGGGTTACTTCATCGTATGCGTTTGATCCGTATTTGCGCTGCAGGGTTCCGCCAGTCGTAGGTGAAGGGGCCAAGAATCTCCCCGCCGTCAGCGCCCACTTCGCCTAAGTCGTGGAACCCGTTGCTGATATGCACAAAGCCCTCGTCACCGGCATTCGCGCCCGGAGATGAGCCCTGACCGCCGCAGCGAGGCCCCGGCATGTTGTTGCAGTTCTGGTCATTGGCCTCAGAGCCGGCGTCGTAGGCAGGTACGACGATAGTTCTCTCCCCAAACAGCGGCAGCCGCTGCGAGTTGAGTGCAAAGAACGTATCGTTGGTGGGAATGAGCATTGCGGCGACGCTGATAAGCCGCTGCCGACGGCTGGCCGCGACCGTTATAGGTCCGGTGGTCATGCCGGGGCCAAGTAAGCCGCCATCGGTCACGACATCCGCAACGGCCGATCCTGCGTTCTCCAGCACATTGGTCAGCGGACCGGTGCCACCGTCCTCCGCGAGAACAGCAAGTTCCTCGCTGGCTGGTTCGCCTACGGTAAAGAGCCGAACAGCAGAAGAGTGAGTCACTACCAGCCGGGGCGTAAATGTCTGTCCCTTGGTGAGATTGGTAATCGTGACTTCATACAGGGCCTGATGCCGGTTGCTGGCCGTGGCGGTGGCGCTGATCGTGATCATCAGCAGGGCCAAGAGCGTTTTCTTCATTGCGTGTTACTCCAGAGTAGACGTTCATTAGAAATCCCTCTGCGTATACGCATGAGCCCTGCAAAAAGTTACCGGGCACGATTACTTCCGCCGTTTCGCTTTGCGGCATTGAGGTTCGTTGGGGCGCAGGCCGGGGTCCAGCCTGGCTCAACGTCGCCTTAGCCTGCCTAGCAGCAAGAGTGCGGAGCCGAAGAGCCAGGCGGCGGCGGGTACTGGAATCGTTGAGACGGTATCGGTCATTGAGGTTAACCGCAGCCCGTCGCCGGTGAGGCTGAGATCGAAATCGAAGCCGTCGAGCAGTCCGCTCACGCCGATGGCAACCTGAGTCAGATCACCCGTGAGGTTCTCGGCAAAGAGAAAGTCAAACGTGTCGCCGGCCTTGGGCGCAAAGCCGTCGGTAAAGATAAGGTCAATAGCGGCGGTTTCCAGCAGGTTCAGGTCGCCGACTACCTGAAACACGTCGAACTCGTCCTCACCCAGTCCGGCGAACTCAAGTTCCAGACCGCCGCCAAACTCTACGTTGCCGACCAGCTCGAAGATGCCGGGGCTGTTACCGGGTGTGAAGAGCGCGCCATCGTCGACGATGATCGTGGATTCCACTTCACCGAAGTTGAACACCTTGCGACCAATGGAGCCATTGCCGCGCAGCGCGCTGCCGACACCCACCGTAATCTCGTCGGCGACCAGCCGCGCGTCGTCCTCAAAGTTAAGCTCAACCCCTTTGAGCAACGCGGTACTCGTGCCGGTGCCATCGGCGGCACTGAGGTCGAGTTCGTTCTGCAGAAACGCACGGGCTTGCGGCGGTGCCGGCACCGGTGGGCCGTTAACTCGCTCCTCCGCGCCGTTGCTGACGATCAGAGTCTCGAAATCCTGGTACTGGTTGCCATCGATAATTGTCCGCTGCGCCAGACCCTGATCTTCAAGTGACCTGGGCGCTGTCGAAGCGATGATGGTCAGGCGGTCGTTGCTGCCACCTTCACCGGCATCAACATTGCCCTGAATATTCTCGCTGGACCCAATCTGGATAAAGGTGTCGTTGCCGCCTTCAAGGGAAACATCACCGATCAGCTCATTCCGATTCTGCACAATGTCCTGACCGCTGCCGCCCTGTATAGAGAAGGCTGCACCCTCGACGATGCCCTGGTTGTCGAAGACATTGCCGCCATCGCCAAGCTTTACACCGATTGAGCCTGAGCCTGTCGCGCGAATCTCGCTGAAGCCGATGAAGCCGGGCCGATTCTCAGGGTCTATATTGGGGTCGAACGGCGGCGGGTTTTGGACTTCCACGAAATCCAGCCGGTTGCTGATGAGGTTGCCGCTGCCGGTGACATCGATACCAATCGCGCCTGAGCCGTTGACTGAAATCATGCCCAGCGAGGTGAGCTCCTCGGTTTCTGAGGTGCCGATGGGGCCAGTGCGGGCGGTTTGTCTGTCAATGGCCTGAGCGATTGACGTCGTAAAGCCCGGCACAAAGTCAAAATTGGTGAGGCCTGTGCCGTTGAAGACGAGATTGCCGTTGCCATTGATCTGGATGCCGCGGCTGGAGCCGCCATTCAGGTCGATCGATTTGAAGTTGGCCACGAAGTTGACCTGGCCATCACTGTTCGGTGCACTGGCGGCCTTGTTGATGACGATGCCGCTGTGCCCGCTGCCCGTGCCGGTTATCTGTGCCTGATTCTCGATGAAGCTGTTGGCGGTGCCCTCGATCAGCATGGCCGTGCCATTGTTGCCGACCGTCAGATTGATGCTGCCACAGTTCAGTATCTGTGCTCCGGTTGGCCCGCCGGCGATGCAGAACGCGTCGCCATTGCTGGCTTGATCGAGGCGCAGGTTGGCAGCGGGGTTCGCGTTACGCACGTGCATCCCGATATTGTTGTCGCCGCCGCCGACGTTAATGACACCGTCGTTATCGGCCCAATAATTACCGTTGCCCTGGATCTCGATATCGATCGCACGATTGCCGTCGCCCACCGTCGACAAGGTAGACGAGTTGCTGACGATGGCGCTGGTGCCGCGTGTGCGGATGCCGAAAGAGTTATCGCCGGAGAGCTCAAGCGCCGAGGCATCGGCCTGAGAGGGCGCCAGGTTCTGACCATTCTGTACGCGCACGTTGTTGCCGGCGACGTCGATACCGTAGCCCGCGGCTGTGCTGATACTCGAGTCAACCGCCAGCAAACCTTCGTTCTTAACGACTGAGTTGTCGGCGGAAGTATTCACGATGCCGATCGCCGCCTGACCGAACGCCCTTAGCGTGGAGCCAACAGCGTTGGAGATAGTGCCCCGGCCGTCGAGCTTGATGCCGCCCGAGTTGCTGGTGGGTGAGATGCCGGGCAGCGTTTCGACGCCTGCGGTCAGCGTACCGGCGTTGCTGATTGTCGTAGCGTCACTGCTGCCGATAATGTTGATGCCGAAGGAGTTGTCGCCCTCGACCGTCAGACTGCCGTTGTTGTTGAGCGTGACGCTGGTGACTTTGCCGTTAATGCCGTCTGAGCCGTCCTCCTCGGTTGTGAGCATGCCGTCGTTGGTGACGGTACCGGACGCCGGGTCACTGACCTGCGGCGGCAGGCCCAGCGCCGGGACCGACTGCAGCCCGATGAACAAGGCGTGCGACTGCTCGCGCTGCGTTAGCACGGTGCCGGTCGCGGTGTTAGTGACGGTGACACCACTACCGATGGCGCCCATGCCCAGCGCCTGCTCGGCATTCGTGGACAGAGTACCGCTGTTGTTGACCATGACACCGCTACCCACGGCGGCCATGCCGATCGAAGTGGCGCTGTTGATGAACAGCGTGCCGGGGTTCTTGAGCATGCCACCCGACCCGAAGGCGCTGATGCCGACACCAAACGAGCCATTAAGCGTGATGTTGCCTGAGTTGGTGACGTTCGCGTTGTTGCCGATGGTCTCGATGCCGCCGATATCGACACCGGTGACGCCGATGCCGCTGTTGTTTGTCGCGGTGGGTTGATTGCCTTCCAGGAACAGCCCGCTTACGCCGGTTCCCCCGGCGACGACGGTGCCGGCGTTATTGATCGTGCCCAGCGGAGCGATGGTGGCCAGTGATGCCAGGTCATCGCCCCCCGCAACTGCGGTGCCATCGTTGTTAATCGTATTGCTGATACCGGTTAGCAGCACCGGCACAAAAGCGTCACTGCCTACATTCGCGCCTGACACGATGTTTACGGTGACGTTGGACGGACCCAGTGTGATGAAGTCGGGGTCGAAACTGGTGGTGACCTGCCGTTCTTCGGTACCAATACAGGTGACGGTGGTGCCGGCCTGGGTAATACCGACGATGCCGTCGAAGTCGTCCTCCTCGCCGTTTTCGTCCATCTCGGTGGTCTGATCAGGACTGCACTGTGCGTGTGTGGGGCTCACCAGCACCGGCATCACATACGCCGCGGCGAAGAGCATTAGCGAACAGGCAAGAAAAGATAAGCGGACTGGTGCGGTGCGTGGTTCAGGTCGGGTCATGGCGCATGGCTCTGGCAGAAGCGGCTGCTATTGCAAACGGCCGCCAAGCGTTGATCGGGTATGCGTCAGACCCGGAACTGGTCTAGTTCAGTCGGTGGACCAGTTGCCAGTCACGGTAGATTAAGTGGCGTCGCTCGACAAGCTTTCTGATAACCAGGCCTCGTCGGCAGCCGTTTACGGCCGGCTGGCGGACGATTCCGCACTGCGGCAGACTGGTGTCCATGCGCAATAACAAACTGAGTGTGCGGGCGGTTGTATATGGACTGCTTGGTTTCAGCGTTATGCCGACAATGGCGCTGGCGGATCCATTGGCTGACGCCTTACCGGTCACGCAGCAGCCAGATCTCACGATCGAGAAGCGACGATTCCAGCCATATGAACCGAACTACGGGATCTGGCAGGTTTCCGACGACAATGATGCGGCTCTGGAAGCGCGCTACTCCTTCAAGTATCTGCTGACGCGCCCAGACTGCAGTCCCAACAACCTCGATCGCGACGAGTCATCAACTGATTTTGAAAGATCGCAAGCTGGAAGCGGCAAGGCGTTCGATGACTGCGCGTCAGAATGGCCGCGACGCTGGGAGACGTATCTGAAGTTTACCGGCGAGTTCGATTTCTTTTTGGGCACGCGGGACTCCGATCCGGTCATCAATCGGCGCAGCAACCCTGGCTGGCACGTGCGCAAGTATCTCGCTAATAAAAAGTGGATGAACACCTATTGGCGGCATCTTGACGTTGGCCTGGAGCACCTGTCTAACGGGCAAACGGTGGATGACGATGACGGCTGCGATACGGGTTTGTGCACTGGGCAGGAAATCTATGCGCAGGATCCGCACGATCCGTATTTCGACGAGATCAGCCGCAGCCTTAATTTCCTCTCGGTGGAAGCCGCAATGCGCGTGGGCCCGCGGCGCGAGCGGGCCGATCCGGAGACCGGCCGCTGCGATGGCTCGGCTGGTTGTTTCGATTTATGGATAAGGCTTATTCCCTGGTACATCTCTGACGATAATCTGGTGACCTGGGGGCCAAACGCCGGGCGCCGCCGGATTGCTGAATATGACCGGGCGCGCATCATTTGGTCCATGAAACGCAAGTGGCGGGATTACGCCGCGCAGCGCACCGGTTTCAATGAGATGGAACTCACCGTGAAGTGGACCCTCGGCGACGACTACTTTTCCACCGATTCTCTCGACGTGGGGTTCTTCATTCCATGGCAGCGCGGCCGGTTCCGGTTGCCGCTGTATCTGGAAGCACATTTTGGCCCCATGAATAACCTGTCGAACTACACGCAAACGGAGCGTACTTTCGGGATTGGGTTGCGGTTTAATTGATCGTCGCGATCAGAGAATTCTGTGTTTGTCTCGCACAGGTTGGCAGCTAGCGTTGGATCTGAAAGTTGCCGGGTTTGTCATCGCCGTCTTTAACGCAGCGGCAGGATTTCGCGTCAGTAGGACATACCATTTTGTAGCCTTCTGCGCAGACCTCCTGTGGTTCGCTTTGGGACTTCATGCGGTCGGGTGTTTTCTCGAGCGGTTTGCGTTCTGCCTTTTCTGCAGCGGCTCGGACCTTCTGAATCGCGGGCAGCTCCGGGTCGGTCTCGGGTGTCTTGATCGTGGCCTTACGCTCCCCCTCATCCGCCGCGAGGGCAGAGACATACGCCGAGAGCGAGCAGATAAGGAGACTAGACAACACAATGAATGTGCGGATCATCAGCATGGTCTCCGGGCAGATACATTCGGAGGTTAAGTCTACGCCGGGAGATCTAGGCCGTCGATTATCCTGCTGTGGCCCAGGGCCCTGGCGCTCAATCACTACGGACCTTGTTTGCCCCTGCTCCTAAGTATTTGAAAGTACGCATCTGCGAGGAATCAGTGAATCATCATGGCCGCTAAACCCATCATCGTCTGGTTTCGTCAAGACTTAAGGCTCACCGACAACCCGGCGCTGGCTGCTGCGGCTAAGCAGGGTGCGCCGGTGCTGCCGGTATATATCCTCGATGACGAAAACTCTGGCGAGTGGCGGATGGGCGGCGCCAGTCGCTGGTGGCTGCATGAAAGTCTGAGCTCCCTCAATGCGTCTCTGAAGCGCAGCTTGTACGTGGCGCGAGGTGATGCGGCATCAGTGCTTGATGATCTTATTGAGAATACCGGCGCCCAGGCCGTGTACTGGAACCGCTGCTATGAACCGTGGCGCATCAAACGCGATGCGCGCATCAAGTCGGCAATAACCGAACGGGACATCGAGGCGAAAAGTTTCAACGGCTCGTTGCTGTTTGAGCCACACACCGTCGCCAAGGCAGACGGCACGCCCTACAAAGTCTTCACGCCCTTTTATCGTAAGGGGTGCCTGGGCGAGGGGAGGCAGCCGCGCGAGGCGGCGTTAGATGACATCAAGTTCAAGGTCTTCGGCGGCGGCCCGCCAAGCGCGATCGATGACCTGGGGCTGATGCCTGACATCGAGTGGTACGCGCAGATGGCTGAGGAATGGGAGCCGGGGGAGTCGGGCGCTGAAGCCAGACTTCAGCAGTTTCTCGATAGCGGACTGCAGGGTTACAAAGTTGGCCGGAATCGGCCTGACCAAACACACGTTTCCCGGCTATCGCCGCATCTGCACTTCGGCGAGATCTCGCCGCATCGTGTCTGGTGGGCAGCGCGCGCACTGGAGCCGGATCCGGAGTTCGCCGACGATGTCGACTGTCTGTGCAGCGAACTGGGCTGGCGCGAATTTGCGCACTACTTGCTGTATCACGAGCCCCAGATGCCGCAGGAAAATCTGCAGACGAAGTTTGAGCGTTTTCCATGGCGCGAGAGCGAAGCTGACCTGAAGCGCTGGCAGCGAGGCGATACCGGCATACCGATTGTGGATGCCGGCATGCGCGAGCTTTGGCAAACGGGCTATATGCACAATCGCGTGCGCATGATCGTGGCGTCGTTTCTCACCAAGAACCTGTTGATTCACTGGCGCGATGGTGAGGCCTGGTTCTGGGATACGTTGCTGGATGCTGATCTGGCCAACAACAGCGCGAGCTGGCAGTGGGTTGCAGGTTGCGGCACCGATGCCGCCCCGTACTTCAGGATCTTTAACCCCGTAACGCAGGGCAAGAAGTTCGACCCCAACGGGAACTACGTTCGCCAGTACGTGCCCGAAGTGGCCGGGTTAAGCGACAAGTTCCTGCATGAACCCTGGGCTGCACCCGAAGCTGAGCAAGAAGCAGCGGGACTCGATGCCGATTGTGTGTACCGTAAGCCAATGGCCGACCTGAAAGCTTCGCGCGAGCGGGCGCTGGAGGCGTTTAAGTCCCTGTAACGCCGCGCGGCGTCAGTCACGGGTCGAACCTGGTCCTCCTGCCGCGCTATATTCGCATTTCCCGAGGTGACTAGACTTAGGATCCTGCATGTACAAGTTGATTGCCGCAGCGTTGGCTGCCACGGTTTGCACAACTGGATGGGCAGACCAATGCGAGATTTCAATCGAAGGAGTTACCGAGAGTAGTTCGCAAGACGAAGTGGTTTTGGCATGGAAGAACAAGGGGCTTGCGCAGTTGCCCAATCCCGCACCGTCCCGGCGGAGCAAGGATCGGAATATCGGGAGTCAATATGAGGTCGTCCGGTTTCAGCAGCCGACAACAGGCAAGTTCGAGCCGGGTCTGGTCAGACTGAGCTGGGAGCGTTCGGAGAGTCTGGGCACATTAAAAATCGAGTCCCAGTATCTCCCCGAGGTACCTCGCGACGTCAACGGGTGGGCGAACAAGATGGAGCTGTGGTCGCTCTGGCCAATGATTCAGGATCGCAAGCAGCAGTGTGAAGGTGCTGCGAGTTTGCGTATGCGCGATGCGACCCGGCGCTGCCAGGACAAACCCGGGCATCTTGTGGTCGACATTCGCGAGCGCGCGTATGTCGAGGACCTTGGCCCGGGTGCCCGCCGGGCGCCGCAGACCAAGTACGCCTGCCAGTACCAGTTCAATGCCGGGCCGGGCGCACTGGTGACGGAAAAGCTGGAGATTGAACTCTAGTCAGGGCATCGGCCTCTCGCTGACCGACGTTGCGCCTTTAGCGCTGGCAGATATCGCGTGAGCTCTTGATCAGAATATTGAGCTGGCTGGGCTTGGGCATGTCACTGAATATGGGATCACCTGCTTCAGCGGCCTTCGGTTGTTCACGATCGCGCTCCGCTGCAAGCCGCAGTCCGACTTCACAATAGCTGAACAGCGTGCTTTCGTCGGCGACGTTGACGCCTGACTGCTGCAGGGTTTCCGTCAGTTCGCGGCGGAGCTCCTGGCGCAAAACGTTCACCCTGGGAATGTCCTCCCGCGATAGCGTCGTCTTGCCGCGCCGCTGGTAGCCTGGCGTGCGGGCCTGATCCACAGGGCGCATGCCAGAGATGGCCGCGACGTCATCCTGGTATTGCTCTACCCGCTCGCACAAATCCTCGAGCCTGGCTGGACTCAGAGCAGGATCAGTGAGGAGCTGCTCGGTGCGTTGCGCGTAGGTGCGTTCCAACTGTGGTAACCGACCCGGCGGATTACTACGCCGTTGTGCCGCGAAGCGGGTATAGGCCGGGCCCGTCAGGCAGTCACAGAATTGCTGTGAGCGGCCTTTGGCGGAATTGCAAAACGCTGACAGTGCATCCCGTTCGGCCTGGTTGGCGTGCGTGGCCGATGGCAGACCTACCAGCGCCAGCCAGCACAGCAGCATGGCTAACCGGCCATAACGAACCCTGTGTTGTCCTCTGTTCAGAATGTCTATAGCCAATGTCATCACCCCCTGGAATCGCCACGACTTTAGCAGCGCTGGATGAATCGCGAATGAATGAGCGGCGATCTCGGGCCGTAGCTTCAGTTGGCCAGATCGGCATTGGCTGTTGCCACCACCGCGGCCAGCGCATCCCAGACCACCTGCACCCGGCGCTGGTTCTTGATGTCGGGGTGGGCCAGCAGCCAGAGCTGGCCCGTGATATCGGGTAGCGGGAATAGCCGACGCAATGTCGGCTGGTTCTGATCGGCGGGCAGTACCGAGAGACCAAGGCCAGCCTCAACCAGTGCCGCAATCGTACTGAGGTCGCTGGCGCGCCCGACGATCCGGTCACTGTGATTCTGCTCTAACCACTGGAAGGCCGGCAGCCGGATCAGTTCCCGGTCGGCGCCGATAAACACTTCGTTCTCCAGTGCACGGAGTTGCTTGGGCAACGCGCGGCGCCGCGACTTCTCGCAACAGAGCCACCAGCGCATGTCCATCACTTTTCTGCCCACCAGGTGTTCGGGTGGGTGGTTGGTCGCGCGGAGCGCGATGTCGGCTTCCCGGCGATTCAAGTCGTAGTCCGTGTCACCCACAGCCAGCTCGGTGACTATCTGCGGATAGTCTTTGCGAAGCTGTTTTATGGCGGGTGGTAACACGGTGCGCGCGAGATTGGGTGCGGTCGTAATGCGCACTGTGCCCGCGGGCTCAAGGTCGCGACCGGCTACCTCCAGTTCGATTTGCTGAACGGCCCCGTCGGCCTGCAGGGCGAGTGCAAGCATATGTTCGCCCACTGGCGTCAGTGTGTAGCCACCGGCCTGCCGGTCAAAGAGCCGGGCTTCCAGGTCAGCCTCGAGCGCCTGCAGGCGCCGGAATACCGTGGAGTGGTTTTGCTGCAGTGAGCGGGCCGCCCCGGCCAGGGAGCCTGCCTCGGCGATGGCCAGAAACACGCGGAGATCATTCCAGTTCATAGACGCAATGACAGGTTTGCAAAGATGCAAATGGAGAATGCAGATATTGCGGATTTACTTGTCTATTCGCAAACAGGATAGTGGCGCCATGCTCACCACACGCCACGAGGAATCATCATGGATCGTTTAATTGAACGTTACGCAGACTTTGGCCCGACGCTGTTGCGGGTCAGCTTAGGGATCATTTTTCTTGCCCATGGCGCCTACCTGAAGCTGGTGGTGTTCACCATGGCCGGTACCGTGGGTTTCTTCGAATCCCTGGGCCTGCCCGGTATTGCCGCCTATGCCACGGTTGCGGCAGAAATCATCGGCGGCTTGCTGCTGATTCTGGGTATCCGGGTGCGCGAAGCCGCGCTGGTGCTGGTCGGCGTATCGCTCGGCGCGACGTGGGCGCATCTCGGCTTTGGCTGGTTGTTCACCAATGAAGGCGGTGGTTTTGAATTCCCGTTGTTCCTGGCCGTCGCCAGCGCGGTGCAGGTGCTGATTGGGCCGGGCGCGCTTGCGCTCGGCAGTGAGCGCCCTGCGCGCGCCGCCATGCTGGCCTGACGAGTAGAGCACAAGGTGCATCGATTCGGAGTCAGTCCCCCGCTCTTTGGGGGGGGCTGGCTTCGCGCCGTTGCCGTTGAGCGTAATCGGCTAAGATGAGCGGCGATGCGTCCCACCACAGCTCAGATACTTCTTTACGCCTACGCAACGAGCCCCTTTGCGGCGAAAGCGCATTGTTATCTCCTCTACAAGCGGCTGACCTTTGAGGTCTACTACGTCAACCCGATGCAGGCCCGCGACGTGTTGCCAGTTGGTCACCAGGTGCCGGTGCTGACGGTCGGCAGCGAAAGCCGCAACGAATCCAGTGACATTGGCATCTGGCTGGATGAGCTGTATCCCAACAAGCCCATGCTCCTGCCCGAAGAACCCAAGGCCCGGCAGCGCTTGCTGGATATCGATCAATGGATTTCAGATCGGCTGATTCCCAACACAATTCGGGCGATTGGCGATGGGCGCGTTCAGGGGCTGTTGAACAGTTGGCGCATGGGCAATGGCATGCATCGCAGCTGCGATGGAGGGCTGCCTTTGGCCGCGCGGATCATGTGGCCTGTGGTGCTGAAGAAACAGCGGTTTATTCGCAAACTGGTGGCCGCGGCCGACCTGAGTCGGCCGCCCGCGGAAGCGATGGAGTTGATGCGTGAAGAGTTCCTGCAGCGGCTGGGTGACGGGCCGTTTCTCGATAGCCGCGCCGAGCCTTCGTTGCCAGACTTCTCGGCGTTCCCGCTGGTTACACATTTCTACCGGCTGGGACTAGCCGGTGTCGATACGCTGGTCAGGGACCCGGTGATTCGTGACTGGGTAGCCCGTCTCCAACCGCATGTCACGGGCGAGCCACCGCTGCTGCCTGAGGCCCTGCATCGCCGTGCGGTGTTTTACCAGGCTTGATTTGCGGTCCGACCTCGCTTCCTGCAACCGGTCTTACCCCGGGTTCAGAGGCACGGTTACTGTGGCCGCAACGAAATCCGCGAATTGATCTTGGGTTGATCAAGCAGGGCGACGCGGCCATCGGGCCAGATCGCCGAAACCGCAAGAATCTCGCTTGTCTCGCCCAGGCCAAATGTGAGTTCCGGCGTCTGGTCGCTCATGAGTCCGACGCCATTCATCAGCTCGCGCATATAGCTTTCGCCGGCGGTTGTGGTGACGCGTACCTGCACGCCGAGGTTGTCGACATTGTCAGGCTGCGAGACCGTCAGGAAGTTTCCCGTGGCGGTATTGCGGAAGGCGCGCAGCGGACCGTTCATGTTGATCCAGACAACATCCTGTCGACCGTCACCATCGAGATCCAGCACCACAGGCGTTTGCCCAAAGTAAGGGTTGCTCAGGCCAAGACTGGCTGCCGGCGCGAAGCTGCCGTCGGGCACCTGCAAGGCGGTGATGCCGTCGAGCTTCGCCAGACGATGCAAGGGCCACTTGATGTAGTTCTGAGCGGCCAGCAAATCCAGCCGTCCGTCCAGGTTCAGGTCTTCAAAGACTGCGCCCCACCCGAAACCCTGGCGAGTGAGACTTACCTCCGCGGTGATCTCCGTGAACCTGAGATTCCCGTCGTTGCGTAGCACGAGCCATTCCAGATTGTGCCGCTGCTCATCCCGCAGATCGCCAGTGGTCAGAAAGTCCGGAATTGAAGTACCGACGTTGGAGAACAGCAGGTCACTGTCACCATCGGCATCGATGTCCCCGATAGCCAGCCCCATCCAGAAGCCAAAGCCGGTGTCCAGTGGAACCGGGGCAAAACGGCTGCCGCCCAGGTTGCGGAACAGCTCTACCTGCCCGGTATTTTGACTGACAATCAGCTCGGGATAGTTGTCGTCGTCAAGATCAGTAAATACGGATAAGAAAGTGTTCTGCAGGGTTGCTACGCCGGCTACGTCGGTAATGTCGGTGAAGCGGCCGTTGCCGTCGTTGCGCAGCAGTCGATTGGTCTTCGCGTGCATTGGATCGTTGTACACGCCGCTGCGAAAGTTCTCGAAATCTACAAACGCACTGACATACAGATCGACATCACCGTCCAGATCGACATCACCGGCGGCGATCGCGAACGGCACGGCATCATCGTCAAGATTGATGTTCAGCGGCCGCGCCTCAAAGCCGCTGCCCCGGCGGTAGTAGATGGTGACTCCGGTCTCCCGCGCAACGATCAGGTCGGTGTTGCCGTTGCCGTTAAGGTCAATCGCTGTGGCGCCATGCGTGGCGGCATTGCTGCTGATCTCCAGGTCGGGGGTGACATCCCTTAATTCACCGTCGACGAGGCCCAGAATGACGTCCGGCTGACCCCGCCCGCCGCCAACAAACAGCTCGAATTGATTGTCGCCCTCGAGGTCGAGAACAGCGGCGCCGGAGAACGGATGCGAACCTTCGTCCCAGGCATGCGCAAAACTTGTGGGGATCTCTTCAAAACCGGGCACCGGTACATCGTCCGGATCGAGCGGCGGGGCACAGGCAGACAGCACTACCGCGAGTCCCGTGACCAGGATGGCGGGTTGGGCTTCATGCAGCGGCATTGACTGTCTCCGGCGGGCGATCTTCCGGGCACTACTTTACCTCTCCGGGTTTGCCACAACACATTCCAGGGTTGCGTGACGCTCGCGGGCTATACTCGCCGCATGTGCTGTCGGCATGCCGAGCAAGAGCCTGTTGCCATCCCCGGTTGGTGGGCGCGCAGGCGCAGTGTCGCCGGCATCAGCGTGGCGCTGATCTGCCTGACGATGTCAGCCTGCACTTCGCTCTACCATCACCCTCACCGCAACGCCGCGTCTGATCCACCAGCAGGCTGCAAGCTCAACGCTGCCGACGAACTTCGGTATGTGGAAACCGACGACGAGGGTTGGTTCTGGAAACCTGACCAGGCGGCTCAGCTTATGCAGTCGGTTGAATCGAGCCGCAAAGCAGGCAATACCTTTGTCGTGCTGTTTGCGCACGGCTGGCATCACAGCGCTGCCAGTAATGATGCGGGTATCGATCAATTCTGTGCGCTGCTGGGGTTCTATCGGCGAACACTTGAGCAAGCCGTTTACCGGGAGAGCCGCGAGACGCTCGGCTTTCCTGCGGAATTCCGCATCATTGGGGTCTACGCCGGATGGCGCGGCAAGTCCTTGCCGATGCCGATTAACTATCTGACGTTCTGGGCGCGCAAGTCCGCCGCCGAACGTATCGGCAGTGGCGATTTGGGGGAGATGCTCGCCCGACTTGATCGTCTGTATGAGCAACACAAGGTTGATCGCGAGCCAACCCTGTTCGGGTTGCTCACGATCGGACACAGTTTCGGCGCACAGGTGCTCTTGCAGGCACAGCGCTACGAGTTTGAGAGGCGTCTGCGCGAGGCCGGTGCACAGGTCGGCTATCCGCGAGTGGGCCGCCAACCGCCAGCGGGCCCGCCGTCATCGCTGGTTGGCATCGGTGATCTCTCTGTACTGGTGAATCCGGCTATCGAAGCGGAGCAGTGGACCCGCATCGATCAGATGGCGCGGTCAATCAACTACGCCCCCGAGCAGGCACCCGTAGTCCTGGTGGCAACATCCGTGGCGGATTTTCCGCTGCGAGACGGCTTTCCGTTCGGCCGGCGTCTAGGGCGTTTGTTTGCGGCGAAGCCCGTGCTCAAACACGGTCAGAAGGAACTTGAGCGCACCGCGATAGGTTTCCATGGCGATCAAGTCACTCACCGTCTGTGTCCCACGAAAGCAGACAACGCCGACCTGGCGTTGCCGGCCGCACTGTCCGGCATCGACTCGCTGGACCTATCAGCCGGCATCACGCTGAATGGTGTCACCCTGACACCTGAGTTCGACCATCCCGGTCTGCCCTTCGTTGTCGCACGCACTGCCGAGGCGCTTATTCCCGATCACAACGACATATTCCGCGAGCCCTTTATGGGCTTTGTGATTCAACACGCCGGCCTGGTTGGCGCCAAGCGCGCTGTGCTCTACGCCAGCATGCTGGCGGAGGACTAGCCAGATGGATGGCGAGGCGTCGCCAGTTGGCTATGTAGACTCAATGAAGTCGATCGTGCGGCGAGCCTGATCTTCCGGGTCTTCCTCAATCAGGAAGAAGTTCGCGTCGGGGTAGACGTAATGTGGCTGGTCGGCCGCACCGGGTAAGTGTTCCTGCAGCACGCGTGGATCCATGCCCCGAGTCATCGACGCTGCGATCAGCGTCATCACCGGCTTGTTCCAGTTCGCGAGTTCCTCCCACACTGCGCTGTTGGCCGAGTGCGCAGGATTCAACGGCGTTGCCGGAATCATCATGGGAAACCGTCGTGGTCCGCCCTTATAGGCTTCACTCGGGTAAGGCGCGTCCAGGCCCGACAGCGTCTGGCTATCCAGCTCACGCTCGGTCATGTCTGCAACCATGCCGCTAATCGGAAAGATCTCGGGCTTGAGTATGTAGCGGCGCCACCAGGCCACCCAGCCGGCGGCGAGAACGCTGTTCGCGCGGGGCAACATCGTGGTGTTAAGTACCAGTCGCGAAAAAAACTCCGGCCGCCTGGCTGCTACCGGCAGACCGAAGTAACCGCCCCAGTCAAACAGGAATCCGGTGGCGCCTTTTGTCTCCAGTTGATCCAGCGTCTGCTCAAGCCAGTCTACGTGCCCTGCGAAGGTATGCGCTTCCCAATCCGCTGGCTTGTCTGAGCGGCCAAAGCCAATGAGATCTGGCGCGACAACCCGGTAACCCGCGTCCACGAACAGAGGGATCATGTGCCGGAACGAATAGGACCAGGTGGACTGACCATGCAGCAACACAATGGTGTGCGCATCTCTTGGCCCTTCATCGATGTAGTGCACGCGCAGTTTACCCAGAAGGTCATCATTGATTTCCAGATAACGCGGTGTGTACGGAAAGTCCGTAAGCCCCGCAAAAGCGGCTTCTGGAGTTCGCAGTACGGCAATGGATGGATCGTAGTCTTCCCCATTGCCGCGCGCCTGCACATCGTAGTGGTTAAAAACGGCCAAGCTGCCGATGCTGATAAACAGCAGCGCACTGAGGTAGCCAAGTGCTTTGAAGATTTTCCGCATGGCCATACTTTACCGGACGCGAATGACACCGTCCCGCCCGGCTGTCTTCTCACATAGCGACGCGTGAACGGTCAGGCAGACGCGGGCGCCGGTTCGCCATGCGTCGTGGCTTGCTCGGCCCGGCGTGACTTGAGGGTCATCGACAGGAGAAACAGGAGGCTGCCCAGAATAGCCGCGCCGATAAAGGCTGACTGGTAACCGGGTACGCCGCCTCCCTTTGACGCAATCGTAGCGCCAACCGTAGCCGCGCCCATCAACCGGCCGACGGAGGTGATGTTGCTCAGCAGACCTTGCGCGGCGGCCCGTTCGTCGGGCCGCGATTCATTAAGGATGGTCCAGCGTATTGGTGCGCCGACCAGGCCTGCGCTGCCCAGCGCACTAATCATGGTGGCAACGATGAAGGTCGCGAGATTCATCTGTGCTTGGCCAAACATGACCAGGCCGATGCCCATGAGGACCAGACTGAAAAGGATCAACAAACGTGTGCCGACTGTGTTGATGAGCTTGCCGACAATCACCGCACCTATGGTGGCGACGACCACGCCGGGCAACAGCATGAAGGCAGCGGTGGATTCACTCACGCCGATGGCCTCGACGGCGAGAGCGGGGTAGAACAATGTGGCGGTCTGTATGGCGCCGGCGCCCGCCGCAATCAGGGCCGCCGTCGTCACCTGACGGGAGCGCAGCAGACCTGGCCGAACTATTGGATCCTCTGCGCGCGTCTCAAGCCACAGGAAGAGCGGCATCAACACGACAAAGATCAGTAGCGGTATGGCAACAACGAGTTGTCTAAGGCTGTCGGCAATGTTGTTGGTATCCAGGTTGTTGAGACCCAGCACCAACGCGCAAAGCCCGACGAGCAGCGCGGCGGCACCCGCAAAGTCGAACGGCAACCGGCGGGTTGCTGCGGTAGCTGGCAGCAGCTTCCAGGCGCCCACCACAAGCAACGCGGCAATCGGCAGGTTCACGACAAACAGCCAGCGCCATGAGTAGTTGAGCAGAATGCCGCCGAGCACCGGCCCAATGCAAAAGGCAAGACCCCAAACCGATCCGAGGAGACCCAGGGCCGGTCCGCGGTCTTCACGCGAGAGCTTCGCGGCGATGACGGTTGTTGCGACGGGGAAGATACCTCCGGCACCGAAACCCTGGATCGCGCGGCCGGCGTACATCGTGAGCGGATCGCGAGCAATGACCAGCAGCAATGAGCCCAGGGCGAAGAAAGTGATTGCCAGTATGTAGATCGCCCGAGGACCGAATCGATCTGCCAGCTTGGCCAGCGGTTGGGTGCCGATTACCTGGCCGAGCACGTAGGCGTTGAAGAGCACCGCGAGCTGCCGCCCGTCGAGATTGAAATCGGCCTGAATGGCAGGTAACGCTGGCCCAATGATGGCGATGTCAAGCGCGCCCATTAGCACGCCGACAAACAGGAGCATCAGTAGCGGTTTGTTATCTGTAAGACTCAAAGTGTGGGAATTTTTTTCGGTATGCGTTGGCCGGCAGGTGCAAGCATGGATTCAGCGCCCAACTCGAGACCGGTCCCAGTGTAGGTTCGCCGTTGTCCGGGCATCGGATGAGGCTGCGTGCACAGCCACGCAACGGCCACCCGTCATCGGGTAGCGGAACCCAGGGCGCTCGTCGCGTGTACGATGAGACTCACCATTCACTGATGGAGACTCCGAGTGTCATCGAAGACAACACGCCGTAAAGCGTTGGCTGGCGGGCTTGCCGTGGCGGCTGCGGCCGCCGCGGCTCCACAGGCGGCCCGCGCTCGTGATGCATGGGCTGACACGACTTATCAGCGTTATGAGCTTGCAGGTCAGCGGGGCATTGCATCTTTGCAAAGAAACCGGCGGCAGGCGCGTTCGCCCGGCACTGGAGAGGTTCTGGTGCGTATGCGGGCCGCTGCGCTTAACTATCGTGATCTGTTGCTGGCTGCCGGGCAGTACGGTGAGCCGCAGCCGGCAGAGCGGGTGCCGCTTAGCGATGGAGCTGGCGAGGTTCTCGCGGTCGGTGACGGGGTGACGGGACTCGCGCCAGGCGATCGCGTGACCGCACCGCATTTTCTGGACTGGCTGGCTGGAGACTTCTCGCCGGCTATCTTTGCCAACGATGCTGGTATCACCACGGATGGCTGGCTGTCCGAGCTGGTTTGGTTGCCAGCGCGGTCCGTGGTGCGCCTCCCGGAGAGACTCAGTTTTGAGACCGCCGCAGCGCTGGGGGTTGCGGGCATCACTGCGTGGCGCGTCCTGCAGACACTGGGTCAGATCAAGGCAGGCGATACCGTGCTCACGCTCGGCACCGGCGGCGTGTCGATCATGGCGCTGCAAATCGCGCGCATGAACGGCGCCCGTGTTGCCATTACCTCGTCGAGTGATGACAAACTCGCGCTGGCGCGCGACCTCGGCGCGGAGATAACCGTTAACTATCGGCAGGAGCCCGAGTGGCAGAACGCGGTTCGGGCGGCAACCGGGGGGCGGGGTGTTGATATTGTGGTCGAGACCGTAGGTGTTGCAACGCTTGAGCAATCGATCGCCGCCTGCGCGCCGAACGCGCGGGTGGGCCTGCTGGGCGTACTCGGCGGGATACCGGAGCAGTTTCCCAACCTGCTGCCCCTCTACGGCAACAACATTCACCTGCAGGGCATCACTTCGGGCAGCCGGGCGATGCACGCCAACCTGCTGGAGGCAGCGTCAGTGAATCAGCTGGAGCCCTATGTCGATAAAGTTTTCGACTTTGCTGATGCGCAGAGCGCGTACGCGCATCTCAAGGCTGCTGGCCATGTGGGTAAAGTGCTGATCACAAGCCGTTAGCGACGGGTGATCGCCCGCGCTAATCGGGTAGCGGAATGAAGGTGTCATCGCCCGGCACAGGATCGAATTTCTGATTGCGCCAGTCGGACTTTGCCTGCTCGATGCGCGCGCGTGAGCTGCTGACGAAGTTCCAGACGATGTGCCGCTCACCAGTCAGCGGTGCGCCACCAAACATGATGAGCTCGCTCGTCTCGCTGGCTTTGACGCTGGCGACAGCACCGGGTCGCAACAGCGCAAGACGCCCGCTTTCCACCTGATTGTCTTCTACAGCGATCGCACCGGAGGCCACATAGATGCCACATTCGGCAACGTCTTCGGGCGTGGCAATCGTTTCGCCCGCCGGCAGGGTGACTGCCGCATAGAAGGTTGGCGAGGCAGTTTGCACAGGCGACACATGGCCGAAAGCTGAGCCGGCAATGAGGCCAATCCGGGCAGACCCATACTGGAACTCCGGAATTTCGCTTGCCGGGTAGTGGACAAAGCCGGGATCGGTATCTTCGAGCTCCTCCGGGAGTGCAACCCAGATTTGTATGCCGTGAAGCGGCGAGCCGGTTGCCTGCAGGTTTGCCGGTGTCCGCTCTGAGTGGACGATGCCGCGGCCGGCCGTCATCCAGTTGACGGCTCCCGGCCGAATCAACTGCTCGTAGCCGAGGCTGTCCCGATGCAGCAGCTCTCCCTCGAACAGATAGGTGACGGTCGCAAGCCCGATGTGCGGATGAGGCCGTACGTCCACGCCGGCACCGGGCTCGAGGTGTGTTGGACCAAAGTGATCGAAGAAAATAAATGGCCCGATCCGCTGCCGGGGAACGGAGGGCAGGGCGCGACGCACACTAAACTGGCCGAGGTCAGCTTCTGTTGGTGTGATGACTAGCTCAACGGCACCCCGGCCCGGGGTACCTGTGGCGAGATTGGCCATAATGTTGTTCTTGCGTCGCTCAAAAGTTGAGAAATAGTATGTGGACGGTGTTAAGCACTCAAACCGCTACCGGCAGATATTGGTCCAGCTGCACAAGAAATCAGTGGTAGTTATGCGCAAATGAAGATTCTGGGTATCAGCGGCAGCCTGCGTTCCGGTTCCTTGAATACTCGCCTGCTGGAGGCAGCCGCCGCGGCATTGCGGGGACCGCACCACCTGGAGCTTGCGGATCTGCGCCAGATTCCTTTGTTCAATGAGGATCTGGAACAGCCGGAAAAGCCACCCGCTGTGCAGGGTTTGCTGGAGCAGATCGCTGCAGCCGATGCGCTCCTGCTGGCGACGCCTGAGTACAACCACAGTGTACCGGCCGTGCTAAAGAATGCGCTCGACTGGGCTTCGCGGCCCGCCTTCAAGTCTGTGCTGCGCGGTAAGCCGGCCGGGATCCTCAGCGCTGCGCCCAGCCCGGTGGGCGGCGCACGGGCACAAATGCATCTGCAGGATATTCTTTCGTCGATTTTGACGCCGGTGTATCCCGCACCCGACTACCTGCTGTTCGTTCAGGCTGACACCTTTGATTCTCAGGGTGTGCTAAGTGACGCAACGGCGAAGCGCCGCCTCGAGCGGTTCATCAACGAATTTGCCGTTTGGGCAGGTGGCTTTACTGCGTGAGACTGGGGTCCGACCCGGTTGGGCTGCCAGGCGCTTCCAGCAAAGTGTCGATCGGCAGGTACACGCCGTTCCTGATAACTCCCCGCGTATTCAACAGCGCCGAGATGTCCGCGAGCGGATCACCGGCGACAATGACCATGTCTGCGAGCATGCCAGTATCGATGCGGCCTACCTGGTCGCCGACGCCGAGCGCATGCGCTGCGTTCACAGTCGCTGTTTGCAGTGCCTCTGTCGGTGACAGACCGGCCTCGACATAGCTCATCAGCTCGACCACCAGAGCCAGCCCGTACGGGAATATAGGCGAGTCTGTGCCAGCAACCACTGCGGTGCCTGCATCGTGCAACGCGGACAACATGCTGTACCCGTTGCCAAGACCCTCGCGCACCAGGTCAAGATTGCGCTCAACAAGTCTGCTGAGTGAGGCAACGCCGGCCCGCGCGCGCGGCGAGTAGAGTTCAACGTACTGACGGCTCTCGGCAATCTCGGCCCGCCGTGCAACCTGGCTGACAAAACCCCCGGCAACGACCACGGTGGGCGTCACCGTGCCCCCGCTCGCGGCGATCAGACGCCGAACGTCCGCATAGCTCTTGAGTAACCCCGACTGCTTTGGCGAGTAGCTCAGCCGGCTGGATCCGCGCAGGTGCTCGATGCGATTGCCACCTGCGCCAAGATTTCGGTAAGCGGCGTGTGCGGTAACCGGCAGCCCCTGCTGGTGCGCAAGCTCAACCGCCAGCAGTTGGAGGTTGGGTGCCAGACGGGTGTAAGTCTTGATCAGCCCGTAGTCGAGCTGATCTGCCCGGGCCAGCTCCCAGCGCAACCGCCGCTCGCTGGCAATGTGCGTCGCAAAGTGAAACGAACGCCGGGAGCCGTCGAGTTGCGGGCCGGCGAATACGAGCCGCGGTCCGAGGCGCCGGCCGGTCGCCCATGACTCCATGTGTTCCCGTGACTCATAGGGCAAGCCACCTGGCTCAACGACGGAGGTTACGCCATAGGCCAGCAATGCCCGCCCAACCCATTCGCCCTGGTGCGGCTGAAAATGCACGTGATGGTCGATAAGTCCGGGGATCACTGTGAGTCCCTCGGCGTCAATCACTGCGGTTCCCTCCGGCAGGCTCGCACGCGGCATGATTGCAGCGATTCGTCCGCCGTCCAGGAGCACATCGACGTTTTCAACATAGCCGTCGCCGGTCGCGTTGAGCACGCGAGCCGCGCGCAAGACTGTCTTGCTTTGCGGCTGCTTGTTTGCCCAGCGAAGACTGATCGGGCGCGTCTCCCGTTCGCCAGTATCAGTATCAATGTGTTCCAGACCGTTGCGCGTCAGTGCCCATATTTTCTTGCCGTCCGCGGTCCACGCCGGTGATTCCACCAGCTCATCCAGGACCAGCTCCGGTTCACCGGCCGGTTGACCATCGGACTCCAGGCGCAGTCGCCACAGCGCACCGTCGAACACCAGCGCCAGCTGCCTGCCATCAGGTGAGGCCACCGGACCGGTATCCGGGGCTCGACCCTCGAGGTCAATCGTCTCTGCCGAGTCGTTCTCAACATCGACTCTCACCAGGTGATTGCGCCCGTAGCTGAAGCGCGGTGAGGTGGCAGCGAGCTCGGCGACCGTGATGTGTCTGCCGTCGGCGCTCCAGCTAATGCGGCCGGGCCAGATCTTTGGCGATTTGCGCAGGCGGCGGATCTCGCCACTGCCAAGGTCGAGAATTCGCAGCGAAAAGTCTTTGGTGCCAATGGGACCCACCTGCAGAAACGCAAGTCGAGATCCATCGGGGGAAAAACTCGGATAGCGAGGTCCGGGTGAATTGCGTGTTACTGGTCGTGCATCACCCGTTTCAAGATCACGCAGCCAGATCTGCATATTGCCCGCGCGGTCTGAAATATAAGCGAGGGTTGTGCCATCGGGAGACACGCTCACATCCCGCTCAACGAACACATCGTTGGTAAGCTGGGTCAGCTTGCCGGCGTGGTTAACCGTCCAAAGATCGCCGAGAGCGGTGAACACAACTCGACCGTCGGGCAAGGCGACCGGGTCAACAATCCCCAACACCGATTGGTTAGCCTGCGCATAAGCAATCGGCGGCTGCGGCGACAGTGCGCTACGCTGAATCGGTAAAGCCAGCTCAAACGGGATAACCGTCGACTGGGCGGTAAACGTATTGAGCCGGTGAAGTTTCCCATCACCGCTAAACAACAGTGTCTGGCTATCCAGCCAGGCGGGCGCCGCCGCGAAGATATCGGTCGCGTCGGTCGACAGTACGCGCTGCTCGCCGCTCTTAATTTCGCGCAGCACGAGCTCGTTTGTTGCGACACCCGGGAATGGGTTGCGGCGGCGGGCCTGCACATACGCTACATAGCGACCGTCTGGGCTGACGCGCGGCGGCTGCAGTCCGCCCGCCGGGCTCTTGGTCAGTGAGGTGACTGCGCCTGCCTGCCAGCGAAATAGTCCGGGCCGGCTGCCGCGGTCGGAGACAAATACGAGACCGTCACTGGCTCGCGCGGGCGAGTAGTCATCCGCGGGATCGCTGGTTAGCCGCGTGAGTCGCTGAGTATCGAGATCTAACTCCCAGAGATCGTAGTTGCCGGATCGATCTGAGGAAAAAATTATCTCGCGGCCACTGGCGGACCATTCCGGTTCGCGGTCATCCGCCGGTCCGGATGTTATTGAGCGCCGGTTTGTGCCATCGGCGTTCATCACTGCGAGATCCCAGTTGCCGGCGCTGTAGGTCTGGAACGCGATGCGTTGGCCATCCGGACTAACCCGCGGACGCCTTACGTCATCGAGTGCATCGGTCAGGGGCTTGCCTGCACCTCCACCGGGCGGGAGAGACCACAAGACGCCCTGCACATCGACCAGTAGCTGGCCACTGGCAGCATGCACGTCAGCGGTGAACTGCGTCCCTTCGTTGATGACGACATCCGCGGTTGGGTCGCCCCCGCAGCCAGCCACTAGAAGCCCGGCGACTACCATGCCGATTGCCTTGCCAGTCTTCACTCGACCATGCCCCCGAGTGCTTATTGACATGTGCTGGTTGAGCCGCATTCGCTACCGTAGTGCAGCACAGCGCCTTGTGCTCCCCAATTTGGGGAATTGACTTGCCTGATGGTGTCTCTTAAAACAGCCAGGACTCCGATGACGCTTGGAGTACAAGGCCATGAAAACACTCAGCGCATTGTCGTTGATTCTCTTCACGTCGGCCACCCAGGCGGCGCTCGTCATCGATGATTTCAGCGGTCCCGGTTTCGATCTGTGTGTAAACCAGCCCGGCTGCGAGATTGAAGTTGATCAAACCTTAGGGTCGCAGGTTGCCGGTGCCTGGGGCAGTCGTGACGCCCGCATCATTGTGACTTCAGCCAGCGATCCGATTAACGGTGATCCCGATTTGCCGGGGAGTTTCACTGAGGCAGGCGGTGTGGCATCGGTGGCGCTCGACGCGTTCGGTATGCCTGCTGCGATCGACGACGAAGTTTTTGTCGATCTGTTCTATGACGTCACGCTTGGTGGTCAGGATCTGACGGTGGATGGTGACGCCTTCGTGCTCGAGGTCTTGAGCAGCAACCTGGGCAGTCGTGAGGCTGCATTGACCATTGATGTCTTTGGCACTGGCGGGCAGTCAGGCACCGGAACAACATCGCTCTCCGGTGCTGGCACTTATGTGATTCCTTTCTCGAGCCTGACCGGTGTGGTCCCGGAGTTTGCAGTGCTGTTCGCCGGACTGATCGCGGTAACGATTGATTTCCGCGAAGCGGTAGGGGCCAGCCCTATCTCGCTGGCGATCGACAACCTGCGCGTTGATGATTCGGCGATCGTGCCATTGCCGGCGGCGTTCTGGTTGTTTCTGAGTGCGTTGGGCCTGACCAGTTGGCTCAGACGCGCCAGGCTGCCGCGTCTGGAGCCTTAGCCGATAGCGGGGCGCCTCAGCCAAAGCGACTGAGTATTTCCAGCGCGGCGCGCTGGCCCGACTCCATCGCGCCCTCCATACCGGAGGCGAGTTGCGCGGTATGTTCTCCGGCGAAATGCACGCGCCCGTGCGGCGTGGTCAGAACGTCGCCAAACCGCGTTATCTGGCCCGGTGCCCGGTACGCCAGGTGACCGCGCGACCAGGCGCCGCGATTCCAGTTGTGCAAAGCCAGCGGCGTAACGCGGCCTTTGGTGCTTGGCCTGACCCGGTTAAGTTCCTGCAATACCGTCGCAGACAGGTCGCTGTCGGATAGATCGCGCCACGGCTCAGATAGGGGTCCGGCGAGTGGCACCCACAGAAAACCTGGCGAACCAGGCTGCTCGATGTGTAACGCGATACCTAGAGGGGTGTCGGTCCACAGTGATGATGGGAGGTTGTCGTCCTCCCAGTAGGGTTCATCAATCCTCAGAAACACCTCGGCATGCCCGTCGTATGGGATTTCCTCGACTGCCGCCGCCTGCAGAGCTGGCAGCGGCGGGTAAATTTCCATCGTGCGCAATACAGGCAGCGGCGCGGTGCACACGGCGAAGTCGCTCCGCAGCACTTGCCCGGAGGCAGTCTCAATCTCAACGTCGCCATTGGTCATGCGTAACGCGGTGACGGGTGTATTGAGTTGAGGCGCGCGCGCAAGCAGGCCGGCCATGCCGTCGGTTAGCGCACCCATGCCATCGGCCAGGTTGCGCAGCGGTTCAACGCCGCCGGAAACTTCTCCGAACTTCGCTGCCCGCAGCTCCCACAGAGCCGATACGCCATCGAGGGTGGCTGCCCGAGCGCGATTGCCGATGAGCCTCAGAGCTTCTTCGCCGGCACCGCGCTCACGCAGGTATTCGCCATAGCCGATATCGAGTCCCGCGCTGCTGGGTTTTAGCCATGCCTCCAGGTCAGCAAGGGGCACAGGCCGTTCGCGATACACAGAAGCCAAAGCTGCCGGAGGGAGGTTGCGCGCTGCGCCCACCACACGATTGGCAGGCGATTCTGGCCAGTCTTCACCGCGCAGGGTCAGATCGTTCACATGCAGCGCGAACTGGATACCGTTACCGCGCCATGGCGTCATGGTGAGCTGCAGACGATTCACCATGTCGACTACGCGGGCATAGGACTTGACGCTGAACTCGCTGCCTCCGGCATCGATGATGTAACCGTCCTGCCGAATCGTGTAAACGCGACCACCCACTCGGGTGTCTGCCTCGAGCACGAGCACATCGAGGCCGGCATCCTGCATCGTCACTGCAGCGGAGAGTCCGGCCAGCCCCGCGCCCACAACTATGACCTGGGCGTCTTTGGGCGGATCGCTGCAGCCGGGCAGCGCTGCGGCTGCGCCTAGCGCGCCGATACCTTTGATTGTGCTGCGCCGATTCCAGGCAGCCATGGGCTTACTCCTTAGAAGTGGTTCGGATAGTGTCCAGCGCGGCCAGCATGAGACGGCTGCGCAGTGCCTGCTTCTCTGGACCAGTGAGGCTGAGGCGACCGGTGCTGTCGTGGCCGGTGGCAATGCGCTGGTCGATACGCGTGAGTAGCTGCTTGAGCAGGGCCTCAATGTCGGTGCCATCACGATAGTTGCGTTCGAGATAGGCAACCCATCGCTCGGTGCAGGCAGTATCTTCCGGCGCCCCTGCGCAGCGGCTGACGACGGCGTTGAAGTCCTGAGTGCTTATCGACGCGTCTGCAGGCGAGGGTGGCGGCGCCACATCAAGCGCCTGATCACGGGATTGTTCCTGGGCCTGATCACAACTCGCCAACGCCAGCGTGGCGGCGGCAACCACAATCCATGGCCGGAATGCCTGCATGCGCTGATAGTGCCCGACAGCGGGTCGCAACGGTAGTGTGGCGATCCCGGGATTGGCGTCCCTCAACTTGACTGCGGAGTCTGGCCGCGGCGATGGATACAGTCAGGGCAGACGGTCTAGCGTGCGCCGTAGAGCTCCATGAACTGCGCCACAACGCGATCGATGTGCGCATCGCGTTCACTCTCGGGCAGGCCCTCGACCACGCCGAGAATGTGCAGATACAGGTACTGATCGCAGACCAACGCCATGAAAGCACGTGCCGCCTGCTCATACTCCGTAGTTCGCAGCCGGTCGCTGCGCATCGCAAAGAATGCGCTCAGGCGTTTAATCGTCGCGCGCGGACCCGTGTCGTAGAACAGTTCCGCCATGTGGGGCTGCGTTGCCGCGCCGCCCGTCACCAAACGGTACATGGCAATTACCTCTGGATCCGCAATAAGCCGCAGGTAGGCGTGACCGATCGCGCTTAAGCCGTCTTCCAACGACGTCTGTTCCGAGGAATCCGGAGTGAGGTGGTATTCCTGGATCTTGCTTTGAATGCAGCTCCGAAACAGATCGTCCTTGTTAGCGAAATGGGAGTAGACGGTTTGCTTTGAGACGCCCGCTGCCGCAGCGATGTTGTCCATTGAGGTCCGGTCGAAGCCCTCGCTGAGAAACAACTCCGTTGCTGCCTCGAAGATGCACTCGCGCTTTTCTTCGCTCTTTGGCCGCCCGACGCGAGGTATGGTGGTCGCTGCTGATGAACTCATACTGGACAGTCTAGTATTTGTATGGCCTAATATCAAACCGCTCGGTCCAGAATAGGTTACAGGGCCATGAACGCCGCCGCCAGGAAAATGGAAAATATCATTAAATACAGCTACTTAAAATCCATCCTCGTATTGGCGCTGGCCACTGGTCTGGCCGCCTGCGGCGCTCAGGAGGCGCCCATTGAGGGTCAACGCCCGGTCGAGGTGGCCACCATGGCCATAGAGCGCGCAGACGGGTATGAGCAGGCCAGCAGCTACACCGGCCGGGTGGAGGCGGGGCTCGATTCCGCGCTGGGCTTTGAAGTCGGGGGCTTATTGGCTGAAGTGCCGGCTGATGAAGGCGATGTCGTTGAGCAGGGGCAGGTTCTCGCGCGACTGGATACGGCGCGGCTGCAAGCGCAGCGGATGGAGGCCCAGGCCAGCCTCGACAGCGTCAGGGCAGAACTTGATTTGGCCAACGCCACGCTTTCGCGTACGCAGGATGCGATCGCCTACAAAGGGGTTTCCCGTCAGCAGCTGGATGAGGCGCAGCAGAGGGTCAACAGTCTGCAGGCACAGTCCCGGGTCGCGGAAGCGCGGCTTAACCGCATCCAGGTGGACATTAACAAAGCGGTGCTGCGGGCTCCGTTCGTGGCCGTCGTCGTCGCTCGCCAGGCTGATCCAGGCGAGGTGCTCGCGCCGGGCGAGCCGATGTTTCAGATTCAAAGCACGGCTGCACCGGAAATCCGCGTCGGCATGGCGCCAAATTCAATTGCCAATCTTGAAGTTGACCGCACGTACGCGCTGGACGTCAACGACGCGGTGATTGAAGCGCGTCTGCGCGCCGTTATTCCGCGACGGGATGAGACCACGCGAACGGTAGATGCGGTATTCGTGGTGGGGGACGCCCGGTCTGATGTGCGTCCAGGCGACCTGGCGCAGCTGGAAACGCGTAACTGGATTGCGCAGCCAGGTTACTGGATTCCGCTGGCTGCGCTGACCGAGGGGCCGCGCGGACTTTGGCAGGTGCTGGTTGCACAGCCCGAGGACGGCGCGACGGATGCGCATCGTCTGGAGAATCGCGCTGTCGAAGTGCTGTATGCGGAAACCGAGCGCGCGTATGTGCGCGGTACGCTCGCGGCAGGCGACTTGCTGGTGACCGGTGGCACTAACCGTGTGGTTGCCGGGCAGCGCGTTGTTCCGGCGCGCGCGTCAACCAGCCGGATCGCAGCCAAAGAGGACGGTGCGCAGCATGCCCGCTAGCCGCAACACGCTGCGCGATCTTTTCTATCGCAACGGACACCTGCTGGCGCTCACGGTCATTGTCGTGGTCCTGGCCGGGGCCTCCGCGCTCATGAACCTGCCACGGATTGAAGATCCGTACATCGTGACGCGCAACGCCCTCATCATTACGACTTTTCCCGGCGCTTCAGCGGAGCGTGTTGAGGCACTCGTCACAAAGAAACTGGAAGACGAGCTGCGCGAAGTGGCGGAAATAAAGATTATTCAATCGACGTCGCGCGCCAACATTTCGGTGATCACTATCGAGCTGCAGGACTCGATAGACGGCAGCACCAATGAGCAGGCGTTCTCCAGGGTGCGTGACAAGCTAGCCGATGCGGAAACGTTATTGCCGCCGGGGGCGAGCAAGCCGGACTTTGACGATGAGCGTGCGACGGCTGCTTTTGCCATCGTCGTGGGCCTGAGTGCGCCGGGTTCAGATGCCGGGCAGCTCGGCCTGCTCAGCCGGTTGGCAGAGGAACTCGGCGATCAGCTGCGCAATATCCCCGGCGCCAGACGCGTGAACGTTTACGGCGACAGCGATGAGGAAATAACCGTCACCCTGGATCGCGGTGAATTGGCTGGCCAGGGCCTCACAGCAGCGAGGGTTGCCCGGCTCGTCGCCGCGGCAGATCCAAAAAACGCTGCCGGGGCGCTGCGTGCCAGCGATCGTGATCTCTTCCTGGAAGTGGCCGGCGAGCTCGATTCTGTCAGCCGCATTCGCAATCTCGTATTGCGCCAGGGTGCTCAGGGCAGACAGCTGCGGCTCGGCGATGTCGCGACTGTCGAGCGTCGCTGGCTCGATCCTCCCGCCTCGATAGGTTACGTGGATGGCCGGCGAACGGTGTTCGTCGCAGCCGCCGCGCAACCCGATCTGAGACTCGATGACTGGCAGGCCGCGGCGGACGAAGTCATAGATGAGTTTCGGCAAACGCTAGGTGATGGCGTTGATGTCGAAGTCGTGTTTCGGCAGCTCGATTACACAGCCACCCGACTCGCGAGTCTGACCAGTAATCTGTTGCTCGGTGCCGGCGTCGTCGTGCTGGTTGTGCTGGTTGGCATGGGCTGGCGAGCCGCGCTAATTGTCGGGGCCGCGCTACCGCTGACCATGTTCGCGACGCTGTTCGGCCTGACCTTTGCCGAGCAGCAAATTCACCAGATGTCGATCTTCGGCATGATCATCGCGATCGGACTGCTGATCGACAACGCGATCGTTGTGACTGACGAGATTCAGATGCGCCTGCGCGATGGCATGGAGCGGCAGGATGCGGTCAACGCCGCCATCGGTCATTTGTCCGCGCCGCTAATTGCCTCGACTATCACCACGATCCTGGGCTTCATGCCCATTTTCCTGCTACCGGGCAACATCGGTGACTTTGTGGGTCCCATTGCGATTGCCGTGGTGTTGGCCCTCGCGGCTTCCTGGGTGCTGTCCATGACGGTCATCGCCGCGCTCGCCGGCCGGTTTATTCCCTCACGGCGCATTTTGCAGGCGGATAAACAATGGTGGTGCGCGGGCGTGCAGTTTCCGCAGCTGCAGGCCTGGAGCCAGCGCCAGCTGGTGCGTTTTTTCTCACGCCCGTTGGTGACGGCGGCCGCGGCGCTGGTGCTGCCGGTCTCGGGATTTGTGCTGGCATCGACCATCGGGCTGCAGTTCTTTCCAACCGCCGAACGCGATCAGTTCGAAATCGAAGTGTGGATGCCGCAGGAGGCTTCGCTGTCGTTGACCGAGTCAACCGCGGAGGCTATCGAAACGGTTGTGCGCGCGGCGGATGGCGTTGAGCAAATCAGCTGGCTAATCGGTGCGAGCCACCCGCAGGTTTACTACAACCGCATCATGAAGCAGGACCAGAACGGGGCGTACGCGCATGCGCTGGTGAAGGCTGACACGCCAGCGCGCGCCAGCCGGCTGGTGCGGCAGCTGGGGCCGGCGCTAGACGCACAGTTCCCGCAAGCACAGATCATTGTTGCTCCGTTCGCTCAGGG
Source organism: Gammaproteobacteria bacterium (assembly GCA_028285245.1). GTDB lineage: Bacteria > Pseudomonadota > Gammaproteobacteria > Steroidobacterales > J054. The sequence continues at coordinate 81,982 of JANQPY010000006.1, forward strand.
GCCGCCGGTCGATGCGCCGATCGGCTTCCGCATTGTCGGACCCAGCCTGCCGATGCTGAAGTCGTTAGGCGACGAAGTGCGCCGCATCATGCACACCGTGCCTGAGGTCACACATACACGCGCTACGGTAGCCACGCGAACAAAGCTGGCTCTGATCGCTGATCAGACCGAAGTGGAAAGCGCGGGTTTGTCGCTGAGCGGGGTTGCCCAGCAACTGCAGGGCAATCTGGAGGGCTTCACGGGCGGTTCCGTGCGCGAGGATCTGGAAGAACTGCCAGTGCGCATCCGGTACGCGAACGATGTCCGCGGTTCGCTGGCGAACATTACATCGATGCCGCTGCTGGCAGAGGGCCGCAGCGACTGGGTGCCGGCCAATGCGATTGGCAACATGCGCCTGGAGCCTGAGTCAGCCAGCATCACACGGCGCAACGGCGAGCGGCTGAATATCATCTATGGCTGGACTGTGCCCGATGCGCTACCCATTGAGGTAAGCAATCGCGTGCTGGCGAAGCTTGAGGAAGCCGGCCTGCAGCTGCCGCCCGGCTATCGTCTGGAGCAGGAGGGCGAGAGCGATGCGCAGCGCGATGCCGTCGGTAAGCTAACCACCTACCTGCCCGTGTTGCTGATGCTGATGCTGGCGACGCTCGTGATGTCTTTTCGCAGCGTGACAGCAGCGGCGATTGTTACATTGGTTGCTGCGTTATCCGCCGGGCTGGGCATGCTTTCGCTTTGGCTGTCGGGTTACAAGCTTGGTTTTAATCCGCTCATCGGCAGCGCAGGGTTAATCGGTGTGGCGATCAACGGCGCCATCGTCGTGCTCGCCGGGTTACGTGCCAGCGAGCAGGCCAAGACCGGCGACATAGACGCGATTGCTGCCGTGACCATGCGGGAGACTCGTCATGTGCTCGCCACCACGGCGACGACTATGGGCGGCTTCCTGCCGCTGCTGATCTTTACCGGGGGTGAATTCTGGCCGCCGCTGGTGGTCGTTATTGCCGGCGGCGTTGGCTTGTCGGTAACGCTCTCCCTGCTGCTTACTCCTGCCCTGTTCACGCTCGTCGTGCAGCGCCGTCAACGGCGGCGTGCGCAGTTGGCCGGCCGCGCTGTGGCGACGGCAGCAATGCTCACTCTAATCACCGGCTGCGCGGTTGGCCCCAACTATCGCGCGCCTGATGCGGAACAGAACGCGGACTGGCTTGAAGTCATTCCGGGCACTACGGCGGAGGCCGGGCTTGAAGGCTGGTGGCAGCGTTTTGACGACCCATTGGTTGGCACTTACGTGAAAGCTGCGCTGGAGGCCAACCATGATTTGCAGATTGCCGAGGCCACGCTGCGCGAAGCGCGCGCGTTGGGCCGTCAGGTAAACGCCGGCCTGCTGCCGCAGATTGGTGCCAATGCTGCCTACACGCGATTCTTGCTCAGCGAAGATTCACAGGCATTTCGCGCCAGCGGCGGACGCGTGCCGCGCGAGGACGACCTGTACGACGCGGGTTTCGATGCCGCTTGGGAGATTGATCTGTTTGGCGGTAACCGGCGCCGTGCTGAAGCGGCAAGTGCCCGGGTTGCTTCCGCGGATGCCGCCGTGCATGCAACGGCACTGAGCGTGACGGCCGAAGTGGTCCGCAGCTTCGCAGAGCTGCGCGGGGCACAGCGCCGATTAACTGTGGCGCGCCGCAACGTCAGCCTGCAGGAAGAGACTTTGGGATTGGTCGAGGGGCGGGTCTCCAGCGGTCTCTCCCCGGAGCTGGATGCGCTCAACGCGCGTGCTCAGCTGTTTGCAACGCGTTCAACGCTGCCGCAGCTGGAGGCCAGCATAAGGGTGTCCATCTATCGCCTGGCGACCCTGACAGCCAGACGGCCGGACGCAGTATTAGCCGAGCTGGCCGTCGACCGACCGATTCCGACCGCCGGAAGTGCACTGAACCCTGGCCTGCGCAGCGACATCTTGCGGCGTCGTCCAGATGTGCGCGTTGCGGAGCGTCAGCTGGCGGCCGCCAACGCGGATATCGGCGTGGCGGTTGCAAACCTGTTTCCGAAGCTGACCCTCGGGGGCAATTTCGGTTGGCAGGCGCTGGTTTTGGATGGTCTGGGCAATGACGCGACCGAGGTTGGCGCGGTGCAGCCCGCCTTGAGTTTGCCGCTGTTCGCTGGCGGTGCTCTGCGCGCACAGGTTGAAGCATCCCGCGCCCGGCACGCAGCGGTGTTATCGGCTTATGAACAAACCGTGTTGCTCGCGCTGGAAGAATCAGAGGGCGCATTGGTGCGCTACCGGCGCTCGGTAACGAGCCGCGACGAACTCGCTGCCGCTGCATCTGCAAGCGCTGAGGCAGCCGACATTGCGACGCGCCTGTACGACTCCGGACTGGCTGATTTCCTGGCCGTACTCGATGCCGATCGCCGCCGGTTGGAAGCAGAAGATGCGCTTGCACGCCGCCAGACCGAAACACTTGTGAATCTTGTCGCTGTGTATAAATCACTTGGCGCCGGTTAGATTCCCGCCATGGCAATTCGACGCGTATTGAGAATGGGTCACCCGCTGCTGCGCGAGCTCGCGCGGCCCGTCTCGCCCGACGAACTTGGTTCGGCCGCGATCAGCCACCTCATTGACGACATGGTCGATACGCTGCGCGACTATGGCGGTGTTGGCCTCGCGGCGCCGCAGATCGGCGAGTCTCTGCGACTTGCCATCATCGAGATTGACGGTGGACCGACGCGCTACGGCGAGCTGGAGTCGCTGCCGCTTACGGTATTTGTGAATCCCGTGATCGAAGTGCTCAATCCGGCGACGGCAGGCTATTGGGAAGGTTGCTTATCTGTACCCGGACTGCGTGGGTATGTGGAACGACCCCAGCATGTGCGCATCGACTACACCGACCGCGAAGGGCAGCACAAGTCACTTGAGCTGCGGGGATTTTATGCCACGGTCTTTCAGCACGAGTTCGATCATCTGGACGGCGTGCTGTATGTAGATCGGCTAAACGATACACGGCAACTCACCTTTGAGCGCGAGTTTGAGCGTTACCTGGCGCCCTCTGCAGATCTGGTTGTGGACTAGCACGCTGCGCAAGAGCGCTCGCCGCGCGTCAGGGCACAACTGCGGTGCGGCAGGCGCTGACCTTGTGTTCCGGTAAACTCTGCCGACCTCAAGAATATTGGATGCGAGTTGATGACTTCGAAGTCTAGTTTTGCGGCGCTGAGCGCTTTGCTGTTGGCGCTCGCTGCAACAGCCCAGGATCTGCCCCCGCCGACCTCACCGGAGTTCTGCCAGGCCGCGCAGCGTATTCTCGCGAATACCGATATGGAGGGCACCAACACCATCTTCGATAACATGCCGGACTACCGCGCATCGAAACCGGCGCCTGATCCGCTGATGATCTATCAGGTGGTGCAGTATCAGGGGTCAACGCCGATTCTGGTGTCGTGCAAAGTGAAGTCGTCGGATCACCTGCGGGCGGTTTACGGCGAGAATGCCGCCGGCGAGCAGGAGCGCTGCGTCAAAATGGCCCGGCGGATACAGGCACAGGCCGTCGTCGATCTGACTCAGGCAGGTCTGCACGATGCGGCCAACAAGGCGGGGCAATTCGTCGTCGATGATGCTGAGCCATACCTGACCGGGCGGGAATACTTGTCGGACTTTGAGTTGAGCTACACGGGTGAAGACGGCGCGGTGCATATTGCGACACCGGGGCTGCAGTCAAACTGGGATACCTTGATGCGCTGGATCATGCCTGACCGGGTGATGGGCCAGACGTACTGCCACCTGGCGACGGTCGACTACTTTAAGGGTCTGGCCACCGGCGATTTTGAGATCGGGACGCTGATGACGGCGGCCGACGATGCGCCGACTGTGCCGCGGTAGCAACTACACGACTGACTATTGCCCAGTGGGCGAGACGAAGTTGCTGACTGGCGGTTGTGCCATCAGATAGGCATAGATGTCCGCCAGGTCTGTTTCGCTGAGGCGCGCGTATTCGGTCCAGGCATGCTGGGTCTGGTAGCCGATGTCGGCTACTGGGATCCGCCGGTCTGTATAGGCCTTGAAGCGCTCGATAAAGTCGCGTTCCGACCACTTGCCGATGCCAGATTCGTTATCCGCGCTGATGTTTGCTGAGTAGACCTTCTTGCCGTTTGCGAACATGCCCAGACCGCCCCCGAGCCGCATGTCTTCATATGGCTGCATGCGCTCATCGGCCGGTGTGTGGCAAAACCGGCAGCCGGCAATCACCGCCAGGTATTCTCCCCGCGCCACCGGGTCTGACTTGTCAATTTGCCACGGGGCTGCGGGCAGCACACGAGAGTTGGCGACGAAGGTCATGATCGGGCTCAGCTCGCGACCGGGATAGGGTCCGCCCGGAACAGGGTCCAGTGTTCGCAGGTAGGCAATGATCGAGTAAATATCCTCGGGCTCGAGGTAGAGATACACGTCGAACGGCATGATCGGGAACATCGCGTAGCCATCTTTGTGCAGCCCGTTGATGATGGCCCGATAGATTTCGCCGTCTGACCAGTCGCCGATGCCGTAGGGAGTGATGTTGCCGGAAGTGATTTTGCCCGAAACGCCGACTTTGGCGTCGAACACCTCGCCACCTTTGCCCAGTGTGCCCGGCTTAATCGGCGCTCCAAACAAGTCCCAGTCGCGTTCGGAATGACAGTACATGCAACCGAAGACCGCATTGGCGAGATAGTCGCCTCGCGCCACACGTTGTGGTGTCAGTTCGACTGTCAGGTCTGGTACCGGCAGGTCTCGCGGCAGAATGACAAAGTAGTACGTCCAGAAGCCGCCGAAGACCAATAGGCCCAGCAGTCCGATGGCCGCGAGACCTTTGAGCGCTGCTCTGAGCATCGGCTAATTCTAGCAGCGAACTGATTTCGTGCTGCCGCGACTGACCCGGAGCGGTGCCTCGATGCGCATCAGCTGTAGCGGATATCCAATACGACATAGTGGCGTTCGTCGCCGTCGATACGGATGGTCACCTCATCATCGATGGTTCTTTTCATCAGCGCTTTGGCGAGTGGTGCATCCATGCTGAGGTATCCGGCGTGCCTGTTGGCTTCATCCGGGCCGACGATCCGGTACTCGGCGCTGTCGCCATCTGTATCTTCGAGTGTTACCCACGCACCAAAGAATATCCGGTCCGTCCGTGCGGTCTCGGTGACGACCGTCAGGTTGGGTAGCCGCTTTTGCAGATAGCGAATGCGACGGTCGATGCCAGCCAGTTCCTTTTTCCGGTAGATATACTCAGCGTTCTCGGAACGATCGCCCTCGGCTGCGGCTGCCGACAGTGCGCTGACCACGTCAGACCGTTTGCCCCACAGATCTTTCAGCTCGCTGTGCAGCGCTGCGTGGCCCTCCGCAGTGATATACGGGGACGACTTCGGGGGTGGTGGTCTCCAGCGGCCCACTAGCTACCTCAATGCAGACTCTGGTCCCAGCCGTTCACGCGACGCAGATAGCGAGTGAGTATCGCAATGTCGTCGTCGCTGAGTGTGTCGCCAAAGGCGGGCATGCTCATGATGTTGTTGCCGCCAGAGCGAATGGTGTTGGCAATAGCATCGAAATCCTTTCCGTAGACGCCGCGCAAGTTCCCGCGTTGCTGGTGGCAGGCAGCGCAGTGGTCATTGAATAACTGACCACCCGGAGTGTCCGCATCCACGTCAGTATCGACAATGAACTGTTGCATGGGTTGTTCAGTGCCCGCGGATTTGCCGCCGCGGGCGATTCGAAAACCCATGTTGGTACCGCGGCCGGAGCGCGGCCTGCCCACACGGACGGTAGTACTCGACCGCTCAACACGGTTCAAAAAACTGCCGCCACGAATCATGCCGAATGCGCATTCCCCACGCGCATCAAGCCAGGCACTGCCGTCGGTTGGCGCGCCCTCGTAGTTCTTGTGGTTACAGTCGGCTACCCATTCCCAGGCATTGCCCTGCATGTCGTGCAATCCGAAAGCGTTAGGGCGGAAGCTGCCCACCGCGGCGGCAGCCGGATGGCCATCGTCGCAGGGAAACCCATCAGCAACATCCGAATCGGCCTGCCGCTGACTGATTGACTGGGCACCGACCGTCCTTACGTTCGCGTACTCGCAGGCGTCAGCCGCATCAGCGCCCCAGTGGTAGCTGCTGGTGCTGCCGGCACGGGCCGCGTACTCCCATTCGGCCTCGGTAGGCAGCCGGTAAGTTTCGCCGGTCACGTCAGTGAGCCACTCGGCGTAGGCAACTGCGTCGTAGTACGACACGCACACCACTGGTGCGGTGTCGGACTGTATCTGCCCGATATCCCTCCAGTTGATGTCTTTGCTGGAGACGAAGCGGTTGTCTCCGCCAAAGCCCATGCAGGCGCCCGCGTTCGCGTAGCCGGTAGCGTTCACGAATCGCGCGTATTCGGCGACCGTGACTTCGTAGCGGCCGAGCGCGAACGGGGTGCTGATGGTGACCTTGTGCTGTGGACCATCGTTCGTTGCCGGCTTTCCGGTGCGCGGGTCGATAAGGCGATTTTCTGCCGCGGTGCCCATGAGAAATTCGCCGGCCGGGATCATCACTAGCTCGGGGCACTGTGGACAATCACGCGCAATATCCGACGGCAAGCTGAGCAGCGGCGCGAGCGCCGTCAACACGAGCAGTATGCAGCGAGTAGCGATGGGCATTACGGGGACAGTTTACCTAACTGTCTTTTCCCAAGGCGCTAACGCAGGTAATTGCCCCGGTCAGAGAACCTGGCCCTCCAGCTTTTCCGCGGGCTGAAAACAAAGAAGGCCCGCTTGCGCGGGCCTCCGTGAGATGGGGTAGTCCCCGTCCCTCAGCTGAGTTGAAAACCCAACCTTAGGCTCTAACCAGACAGCAAAGGATGCTTTCCTGTCGAGCTAAAACACGAGGGTGGCGGGCTTACCTTCGAAATCTCACTAGACACAGATCACCTCCTTTGCTTGGTGGGCGTGCCGCGAGTATCGCAACGGCCGCCAGGGTTTAGCAACCCTGTATTGATGACACTGTGGTATCGGTTCTGGTTGCATCGCCAGACTGTGACGTGCCTCAAGCAGGCGCGTTTGGAATTCCCGGATGCCCTATAGCGCGTCGATGTACGCCTCCTGGCGGCGACGTTCTTCTGGCTCGGGCAGACGTCCGAGGGCCGCGCCGAAGTTATCTACGACATGATTTGCTTTCGTCATGCCCGGAATGGCGCAGGTGATGGCGGGGTGACTGATTACGTATTTCAAAAAGAATTGTGCCCAGCTTGCGCAGTCAAACTCGCGCGCCCAGGCAGGTAGCGTGCGGCCCTGCACGGCCCGGAAGAGGCGGCCGCGCCCGAGCGGGATATTGGCAAGCACGGCGATGCCCTTGTCGCGGGCCAGCGGCAATATCCGTTCTGCCGACTGCCGGTCGTTCAGCGCATAGTTGACCTGGATGAAGTCCAGCGGCTGCGATTCCATGACTTTCAGGAATTCATCAAACTGCCGTACCCGTGATGTGGTGATGCCAACGTACCGTATCCCACCCTCGGCCTGCGCTTCGCGCAGCACCGGCAGCATCGTTTCGACCCCGCGCAGGTTGTGCGACTGCACCAGGTCGAGCTGTTTCGTTTTGAGGCGCGCGAATGAATTCGCCAGCCTTTGCTGGCCACCTTCGTTAGCCGGGCGGTCCGATTTAGTCGCTACAAACACCTGGTCACGCAGCTTGGCTGCATCTAGCAGCTCGCCGAGAACGGCCTCCGACTCGCGGTAGATGGGTGCCGTATCCACGACTGATCCGCCTGCGTAGACGAAGGCCCGCAGCGCAGCGGCGAGCCCGGCATTCTCCTGGTCAGTCCCAAACGTATACCGGTTTGTGCCCAAACCAATCGCCGGCAGTAACTCGCCGCTGGCCGGTATCGGCTTGCGCAAAATATCGTTCGCCAGCGACGGCATTCCAGCTATCACCGCCGCGCCGGCGGCAGCGCGTTGCATAAACTCTCGGCGCTTCATGTTGATGGCTCCTCGTGACCGCTGGCTTCGTCGAGCCGCAGGCGCCGCCACTCAATCGCGGGGCAGCGATCCATGACGACGACTAACCCTGCCTGAACGGCGCGTTCCGCCAGTGCGTCATCGACGACACCCAGTTGCAACCAAAGCGCTGGAGCGCCGAGCGCAATCGCCTCAGATACAACGGGTTCGAGACGGTTTGGGTTGATGAATACATCCACAAGATCCGGCGCGCCGGGCAGCTCTTCGAGCGCACCGACCACCGCTTCGCCAAGCAGCTCCTCTCCGTTCAGGCGAGGGCTGACGGGCAGGATGCGCTTGCCTTTGCCTTGCAAGAACTTCATTACCCCGTAGACCGGGCGGTCGGTCTTGTCGGATGCACCCACCACGGCGATCGTCCGGACTGACAGCAGGAGCTCGCGAATGGCCTCGTCGCTAGGATTTTGATGCTTCATGACCGCTCTATAATGCACCCTTGCACGCAAGGATTTTTGCCCATGCCCATTTTTGACTACGCCTGTGAAGACTGCGGCCACCGCTTTGATGCGCTACAGAAGATCAGCGAGGCAGCGCTCCGTGACTGCCCGGCCTGCGGCCGTCCGTCCCTGCGCAAGCTGCTGTCTGCGCCAAGCTTCCAGCTTAAGGGCGGCGATTGGCGCAAACCCCAGGCCGAGCGACCGGTGGCCAAGACGCGCCGCGGCCACATGTTTGATTCGCCAATTCCCCATGCAGAGCACACGGACGCGCCAGCGTCGGGTGGCCATGACCACAGCCATGGGCATGAACACAGTCACGGGCATGACCACAGCCCTGGGCATTCACACGACTGACCGCCAAGCGGCCGCGTGGCGGAAGGGCGTCCTATTCATCGTCGGGCGCCGAGGCCGCACATCTTATTATTCGCGCCCAACGAACTGACACTTGAGCCCGGCTGTGCGGGCCATTAACCAGGTTAGCTGAGACAAGCCCATGTATATCAATTTCTGGTACCCCATCGCTCGCGCCGACGAAGTGTCGGCTGATAAACCGCTGCGCGTCGACTTGCTCGGCATGAGTTTTGTCACGTTTCGTGATGAAGACGGGGCCGCGCACGTGCTCGCCGACACCTGTGTGCACCGCGGGGGGTCACTTAGCCAGGGCTGGGTTCGCGGTGGGCGCGCGATATGTCCTTACCATGGCTGGGAATTTGGTGGCGATGGTAAGTGTAAGCATGTGCCGAGCCTGGTCACCGCAAAGATTCCTGCCCGGGCCAAGGTTGATTCTTATCCGGTAGAAGAGAAGTACGGCATCATCTTCGCGTTCCTCGGTGATCTGCCGGAAGAGGAGCGACCCCCAATCTACGAGATTGAGGAGTTCGAGGACGAAGGCTGGAAGTCGCAGCTCTATGTCTACGAGCTGAACGCTTACTACGAGCGCTCAATTGAGAACGGCATGGATCCGATTCACAACCAGTTTGTGCATCCCAAGCAGGGCCAGCCGATGCTGGAGCCGGAGATGCAGGCCAAGCCGGTGCCGATGAGCGACATCCCGTGGGGTAGTAAGTTTTATCTGCCCTTCGGTCAGAAGCTCGATCACGACACCGATTTAAAGGGCGACAAGACCGGTGAGCGCGTCGGCGCAGCCGGCTCCTGGCACCAGGGTCCGAATCAGCTGGTCACGTACATCGATCTCACGGCCACCAATTCTTTTCATCAGTACATGTTTGAAGCGCCGCTGAGTGAGAGCAAGACGCGGGTGTTCTTCATCAACATGCGCAACTGGTTGCTTGATGACGAATATGACGAGCGTATAGAGACAGTTACCCTGGAGGTTGTGCACGAAGACGTGGCCGTGCTGGAAGCATTGCAGCCGTCGCGCACGCCAGACACCAACACCAAAGAGATTCTGGTGCCTGGTGACACAGCCGTAGTGCGTTATCGCGAATACCTGAAGGACTGGGATGCGCGCGGCTGGCGGATTGACTACAAGAAGCTGATGGCCAAGAAGGGCGACGTCGCGTTCGCGATCCCCTGTCCGGGCCGCCGGGAATCAGGCAACTGGGTGCTGGATACGGTGCCGATGGAGCCGGGCAATCCGGAGATGATTGGATCAGCGACGCGTGATTCAAAAATTGGCAAGGCCGACGTCGCGTAAGCCTTTTTCTTGCTCACCAGCGAGGCCGCCCGCGGGCGGCCTCTGCTTTTTTGGAAGCGTTATTTGCGCGCTCTTGCGAGGAAACGCCCCGCGCCACCCAGGTGATCACCGACACAGCGGATGATGTTGGTGCTGTTAACGATGCGAATGCTATAGCTGACGCTGTCCGTCAGATTGAGCGTGGTGTGCCACCAGTTGGCCGGGAGCAAGAGGGCCTGCCCGGCGCGCAACACGAGGTCGTGTCGGGTTGCCTTCGCCAGTAGTGGGAACTGATCGATATCGTCGAGATCCTTGTACTCACGGATGCGCGAATTGCGCGGCTGGTAAGGAAACTGATCGCCTGGCCGCGTATAGAGGTGCGGTGTGTCACTCGGCGGAAACAGCGCAAAAGCCTTTTCGCCGGCGAGCTGAACAAAGCCGACATGGACGCTGCAATGGTCCTGGTGGAGGTGACCAAATCCGGTGCCCTCCTGGCCAAGAAACAGTTCAGGCCCGCCGAAGCGGTCTAGCCAGCTTGAGGTGACCCAGTTGGGCCCGAACTCTGACGGCAGGCTCAGGTGCTGGCCGATTTCAGGTGTATCCCGATGAACGGACAGGTGACGCAGGTAGGGTAGCTCGGAATCTCCGGCGGTAAAGCGCTCGACATACTCGCGTAGCGATTTGACCCCAAGCTGCCGGTAGGCCAGCCGTTGTTCGTAGCGCACGGCCCAGCCGTAGGTTCCACCCAGGTTTCCAAGCTCGAGGTCCCCATATCGGCCGGCCAGGAATTCGAGTACCGGCGTGGGGTGCTGCCACGCATTTGGCCATTCAATTACGCGAGGCTGCAGAAAACGCTGGCGCAGCGGCAGAGCCGGACCATGTGCGACCGGCTGGCAGCGGGGCAGGGCTAGTTCCTGGGATGGTGGCATGCGGTAACCAAAAGCGGGGGTCTTTCCAGAAGTTCGCGGAGGCGGCAGTATCGGTTTCGCTCAACCTCGCGCAACTCGGGAGTGCCTCATGGACGTTGACCTGGTTCTTGATTCGCATCTGTCGCCCTCTGAGCTCAAGGAGTTGGCGCTCCTGGCCGAGCAGCACGGCTTTCGCGGTGTGTGGTGCGCGAGCTATCTCGATGGGCGAGATCCATTCACGAATCTTGCCGAGGCGGCCGCTGCCACAAGCAGAATTCAACTGGGTCCAATCGCGCTGAGCCCGTGGGAGCTGCACCCGTTTCGTATGGGCATGGCGCTGCTCACGCTCAACGAGATTGCTCAGGGCCGGGCGCACTCAATCATCGGGGCCGGCGGCGAGGTCGTGATGGCGCTGGGATTTCCACCCGAGCGCCGGCGGGTCTTGGCGGTGCGCGAGTCTATCGATATCGTGATGGGCATGCTGCATGAGCGCCCGTTCAGCTACTCGGGCGAGCTGTACAGCATTGAGGGCTACGCTCCGCGTTGGGTGACGGCACCGCCGCCGACGGTTTACGCCGCGGCCAATCGCCCACAGATGCTCAAGATGTCAGCCCGCAAATCACAGGGGATCATGATGAGCGATCTGTCACCCAAGCTGGCGACGGCGGCGATCTCGGCAGTGCGAGGGCACCTGAGCGATTTCGGCCGGGATGCGGAGAAGTTTCGTTTCAATAATTTCATGGCCTGGTATGTCTACGACGACCTGGCTGAGGCTCGCCATGAGGCCCGTCGCTGGATTGGCTTCCGCGCGCTATTCCGCGAGTACATGACCCGTGAGTTCATGAGCGAGGAGGATTTCAACACGCTGCTGAAGTTCATTCCTGATATCTATGCGATGGCGGCCAAAGATGAAGACTCCGTGCCGGGGCTGCCGGATCGCCTGCTCGATGACTGTGTCGATAATCTAACCCTGACCGGCAGCGTCGATGATATGGAGCATGTGATGGAGCACCTGTTTGAGATGAAGGCGGCGGGCATCACTGAAATAACGCTGGAGCTGAAGAAGCACCAGGTGCACGGCATCAAGTTAATTGGTGAGCGGGTGATACCGGCGCTGCGGTAGGGCTTTACGGCGACTCCTCCAGGAATGCGCTTCGATACGAGGGCACGGCCCGGCGAAGCCTTCCGTCGAATGGCTCGCTTCGCTGCGCTTGTGTCTCCTACAGGCTTCCCCGAACCGCGCCCTCGGGAGTGGCGTCTTGTGAAAAGCCATCGGCTCGGGACACCGGCGGCCTAGAAAGCCTGCTCAAAGAACTCAAGCGTTAGTTCATTCGCGATGTCGATCTGGGATTGCCAGTCGAGGCTGCCTTCGTTGTCGAAGAACTGATGGGTGTACATCGCGAACTTGCGATGGTTGGCCCCGCGCACGGTTGTGTACCGTGTGGTTGCGGGCAGAAAACTCCGACTGGCTTCGAACCGTTCCTTCGGCAGCAGCCCATCGTCATCACCCCACAGATAGAGCATCGGCAACTCGAGTGCTGAGAAATCCTTGGGCATGGATGTCGCCCAGAGGGCGGCGCCGGCAAAAGTTACCTCCGGTGTTGAACTGACCACCTCGAGGCTGGCCATGCCACCCATGGAGTGGCCGATGGTTGCCCATGTCTCGATCCCTGAGTCAGCCAGCCACGTTCGCGCAGCGTCAATGGCATTGATTGACAGCCTCGATAAACTCCCGCCGAAGGGCAGGTAGACGGTGTAACCGCGCTCGGCAAAGAACGCTGCAGAGCGGGCGTAAGCCTGCGGGTAAATCAGCGCGCCGTGCATGATCATCACGCCGCGGCCGTTCGGCGCCTCTGGCTTGAACAGCCAGCTGCCGTCGGCACTTTGCGCTGCGCTGTAGCCGGGGCTGTTCAGATACTCTGCGGTTGCGGGCATTGGCTGCCCGTCGATCAGGTAGAACGCGCCGAGCCCAGCGGCCGCGACCAACAGCAGCGCGGCAACAGCTATGCCCAGTCCGCGTAGCCCGCGCATTACTGGACCGCCGGCATTACCCGCTCGCCGATAATCTTGAGGGCATCCATTGGATCATCATGCAGCCGTATTGATAACTCGGTCAGGCCGCTGTCCTTGAACTGCACAAAGCGCTCAATTTCCTTGTCCAGATCAGTGAGATCGCCGGCTGATGAGAGTCCGGCAATCATGCGATTTACAAGATCTTCCGGCACGCCCTCAATCTCGCCCGAGCGGGTCCAGGAAGCCTTTCGGAAACTCATCCAGTTGTCCATGATGATTTTCAGTTCGCTCTCGTCGTGACAGAACGGCATCAATTCCTCTTCAACCTGGCCAATCACGGCGCCGCGCCAGATCAGCTCGCGCCGGGCTTCCCACATCGCCACCGTCTTGTCAGCTTTGATGTGCCACGCCCAGAAATTGCCGACACGAAAGTTCTCTGGCTGAGTGTCGCGCCTTGCGAGGCCGGTGCGAATGTTCTCCATCGCGTGCGGCATCATGTCGAGCGTGAAGTCGCTTAGCTGAATACCGTCGGCAACACTGGCGCCGACGCGAATCATGGTGGGCCCGGAGCAGGCACTGTAAATAAGTGGCGGCGATGACTTGGCCCAGGTCATCTGAAACGGCCGGTTGATGTCAAAGATTTCTCCGGGGTAACCGCGCTGCATCTTGCCTGTCGCGGCCAGCTTTACTGCCTCTATGGCTTCGCGCACACCGCGTACCCGTCGGTCGGGCATGCGCATTTTCTTGGTCGGGTGGTAGCCCGGCCAGGGGTCCGCGTCGGCACTGGCCTTCCAGCCGATGGCTCCAAACACGCCGCCGCCTCCGCCAATCGCCAGGATCGCGCGTCCGTTGGCAATCTCATTGAGGGACAGAATGGCATTGGCCATTTTTAGCGGATGCTGTTCCCAGGGGCTGACCGCCAGCGGGCCAAGCAGAATCTTCGACGTGGCCTCCGCCGCGGGAACCGCTGCGATGTAGGCATCCCAGAATTGATGGTAGTTGGAGGTCCACAGGGCCCGCACGCCAAGTTTCTCCGCTTCTACCGCGAGTTCCTTGATCTGTTGCGGTGTGGCGTCTGCCTCCAGAATAATGTCGATATCCATGATGCTTCTCATATAAAGGTGCGCTTCTTGTCCGGGCCGCAGTCTAGTGCATCCATGCCAGGAAGACGGCAGGAAAAGATCGCTGCCGGCACTCGCCTGTCGTCGCTTGGTGGCTGGGCGTTGCTCAGCATGCTGCTGACGGTCTCGGCTGGCGCGGCACCCGGCCTGCCAGTGGCCGGCTACGATGATCAGCTCTGCGTGACGGCCCAACGCATCATTGTCGGTCAACCGGACATAGCCGTCCGTGTCCAGCGCGGCGTCGGTAACGGCTTCTATACGATCCAGATGAGCATTGATGACGATGCTGGTGAGCTGGTCGTCGCCATGGACCCAGGCGGGGTCGCCGATGGCGAGCCCATGGACTACGTGGCCTGCAAGATGGTCAATCGCGACCGGGTGAACAATGTGCTGGGTCTTGCGCTGTCGGGACCGGAGAAGAGCTGCCGGGACGTCAATGAGCACACCCTGCAGGTCGCGCTTGCGCTGCTGAATGAAGAAGAACTCGCCCGCTATCTTGATCTGGGTCGGCCGCTGCGATTAGGCCCGGATACCATTGTGCCCACCGGCGGTGAGTGGCTGCCGGCACGCGTCGACGACTATATGGACAGCAACAACGAGGGCATCACGATCAGTTCGCCGTCAGTGCGTGTACCGTGGGATGCTGAGACACGCGGATTCTTTCAGGGCACGCATCACTGCAAGCTGATCACGCTAGCGGCCACTCAACGATGGATGCGTGAACTGGCCTTCGTTGCCGATGCCAGTTTTCTGCCACCCGCCGATACGAGCTGCAGCTCGCACGCGCCATTGCCCTCGGCGGCAGGCAGCTGCGTATTCTATTTCGGCCCAATGAATGCTCTGTATTGCCAGGACTACAGCGGTCCCGGATGGACAGCGGCAACGGGTCGGGCCGAGTGCGCGAAGCGTCACGCGAGTCAGCAGGCGCAGCAGGCAGCCGGCAACCGGTACGCTGGGAAAGGCGGGCTTTACAGTCGTGAAGGCTGTGCCACGCGGCCCGACGCGCCCGAGATCACTGGCACCTGCGTGTTCAATTGTGGCCAGCCGGACGAGGCGCTCTGGCAAATCGCCGGCGAGCGCAATGCCATGATTGATCGGGCCTGTGATCTTTATCTCCCCGTCGGCGGTCCTTAGGAGGTGCATGGACGATGCGCGCGCTGCAGCTAACGGCGTTTGGTCTCGACCGGCTCGAGTTCGCGGAGCAGCCCGCTCCGGACGTGGGGCCGGGCGAGGTGCTGGTGCAGTTTTGCGCCGCATCGATTAACTACCGTGACTACCAGATTTGCACCGGCGAGTTTGCACCCAATGCGGACCTGCCCCTGGTGCCTTGTTCTGATGGTGCCGGCGTGGTGATCGCAACCGGCCCAGGCGTAAGCGGATTGAAAGATCACGATCTGGTGTGCCCGCTGTTTTTCCCTCACTGGCAATCAGGCGAGGCGTCAGGCAATGAGCGCGCTGTCTCGTCGGGTTTGGAAGCGCCGGGGACGCTGCGTGCCTGGGGCATCTACCGGCCCGACCAGCTGGTGCGGATTCCCGACTCCTTGTCCGCGGCCGAGGCGGCTTGTTTGCCCTGTGCCGGACTGACTGCCTGGAACACAGTGCACACCGTGGGTGGGATTCGCGGGGCTGGTCAGTGGGTCTTGGTGCAGGGAACCGGCGGCGTGGCGCTGTTTGCGCTTCAGTTCGCCAAGGCGCTGGGAGCCGGCGTCATTATTATTTCCGGAAGCGATGAAAAACTGGCGCGCGCAACTGAGTTGGGTGCAGACCATGCCATTAATTACGCGAAGCACCCGGCATGGGGTGAAGCGGTTCGCGAGCTAACGGGCGGTCGCGGCGTTGACTGCGTGGTTGAGATCGGCGGAGAAGGCACGCTGCCGCAGTCCGTTGCCAGCCTCAGGCGGGGTGGTCATATCGGCATCATCGGATACCTGGCTGGCATCGGTCTGGGACTGAATGTGTTTGATCTGATTGAACGTAACGCGAACCTGTCAGGCATCAGCGTTGGCAACCGCGAGCAGTTCACCGAGATGACGAGTTTCTTGTCTGAGCATCCGTTCCAGTCAGTCATTGACCGGCGCTACACATTTGACGAGGCACCGCAGGCGCTTGCGGCAATTGCCGAGGGGCAGCATTTCGGCAAGCTGGTGGTCGAAATCTGACTCGCCTGCAATCCGCCGGGCAATTGCCTGAGGACCCCATCCAAGCGGCGGTGAAGCGCGAATCCTTACACTCGCACGCGTAGCCTTGAGCGTAGACTCCTTGCCATGAATGCCACGACACCATCGACCTCCCGGTTGACCGAGGGGCCATCATCCGGACTGCCGTTCCGCCTGTGGTGGGGTCTGGCTGGCTGTGCCGGTCTGATGGGGCTAATACTGGTACTCGGCCCCTATAGCGAGGGCGTTGTCCTCGAGCCTGACAGAGGTAACTTCTGGTACTACTGGCAGCGCGCTGATGCGACCGTCTGGTCCCGGCTGTCTGCCTGGCTGCCCTACGCAGCGCACCAACTTGGCATGTGGTGGCTAATCGCTCAGGCGCGTGAGGCGCGGCCCCGCTACATATTCGGTTTGCACTGGTTCAACATTCTGGCGCTTGCGCTA
This sequence comes from Gammaproteobacteria bacterium, assembly GCA_028285245.1. Taxonomy (GTDB): domain Bacteria; phylum Pseudomonadota; class Gammaproteobacteria; order Steroidobacterales; genus J054. The sequence goes on from JANQPY010000006.1 coordinate 98,691, forward strand.
AATGGCGCATTCATCGTTGTGCATATTCTGCAGACGAAACTCTTTTACGATGGACTGGCTCAGGATGTGCACGAGGCTACCTCGATGTTCTCCGTCATCCTGATGCTGCTGCTGATTCTGCTCATGGAGAACCGCCGTCGCGGTCTGTTTTTTGGGCGGAGTGTCCGGTTCTTGCACACAGCCGGGGACGCGACCCGGCGTTACCACGGTTACTACTTTTCGTGGGCCATCATTTATACGTTCTGGTATCACCCAATTGAATTGACTTCCGGACACCTGGCCGGCTTCGCTTACATGTTTCTGCTCATGCTGCAGGGCAGTCTGTTTTTCACGCGTTTTCATACCAACCGCTGGTGGACGATGAGCCTGGAAACGCTTTTCGTTATCCATGCCTGCCTGGTCGCCTGGTTTATTCTGCAGCAGGAGCAGGTAGGGCCGACGGCCATGTTTCTATTTGGCGGTATGGCCGTGTTCCTGATCACGCAGTTGCACGGTCTGGGTTTAACCGCTCGCGCCAAGTGGGCTATCGCGACACCCTTGCTTGGCGTCATGGCGATCTTCTACGCCGTGTTCCCTGAGGAACTAATGGGGCTCACCCGTCTCCCGGCGATCATGTATATCGGCACGATATTAATGGCCGGTATTGTGATGCTGTTGTTGTGGGCGAGCCGTTGGTTGCCGGCTGGTAAAGGGCGGTCGAACCCGAGGCAACTAGGGGTTTGAGCCCGCGCGGGCCGTCCGACGGCCGGCTTGCCATTTGTCACTTTACCGCCGCGCGCTGGCAGGCAGAATGGCCCAATGACTGCTACCAAACCTGAACCCGGTCAGCCGCTGCGCATTCTTGCGTTCGTCGGCTCGCCGCGCAACGAGGAAAGCTGGACATACAAAATCATGCGCCAAGTCGAAGCGCGCATGAATGACATCCGGCCAACCGAAGTCGAGTACATTTTCTTGAACCGCACCGGTGTGCCGTTCTGCGACGGCTGCCTGTCCTGCGTCAACGTGGGTGAACAAAGCTGCCCCTCATACGACATTGTTGGTCCGATCGCCGCCAAGATGGATAACGCCAACGGGCTGATCCTCGGTGCACCGGTGCATACCTTCGCGGTCACCGGACTGATGAAGAACTTTGTTGAGTACTTCATGTACAAGCGAAATCGACCGAGTTTCTTCGGGAAGAAAGCTTTGGTTACCACCACAGCTTCGGGTGGCGGGCATACCCAGGTGCTCGATTTTCTGGAAGGCACGGCCACTGCCTGGGGCTGCGATGTGGTTACCCGGCTGGGCGTGTCCAGTTCGCAAATGAAGAAGCCAGCCTATGTGGAAAAAATCGACGTGGTCACGCGAGAGATTGCCGAGTTATTCGTTAAGGAGATCGAAAAGGGCGAGTTGGGTTCGCCCAAGTTTGGACACCTGATGAACTTCCGTGCCATGCAGCATATGACCCGCAGTCAGAAGGGCTCAGTTAACGAGCAATACTGGCAGGAGCGCAACTGGCTGGATGCTGAGTACTACACTGACGTACCGATTAATCCGTTCGCGCGCATGTTGGCAGGCAGGATCGCGCGCAAGATGCGCGCCTCCACGCGCAAGGGCAACGCCAAGCCCGTGCGGTAGCCGGTGTGATTGCCGTAACTGCCGCTTCCGGGCGTCTGGGCCGCGCCATTCTCAAGCAACTCAGCGCGCAAATCGGCGCTGCCAGCGTTGTTGCGGTCGCCCGAGACCCTAAGAAGCTCACGGACCTGCCGGTCGCAGTGCGTGCCGGTGACTACACTTCTCTGGCCGGCATGACTGAGGCACTTGCTGGCATCGACACGGTCGTGTTGATCTCCGCACCCGTCACGCCCGGTACCGACCGGGTAGCTATGCATCGAAACGTCCTGGCCGCTGCCAAAGCCGCCGCCGTAAAGAAGGTCGTGTTCACCAGCGTAATCGGCGGCGCAGGCGAGGAGACTACCTGGTTTGGCGCTACTCAGGCGGTCAATCGGGCCACAGAGGAAGACGTCCGGGCATCGGGGCTCGAATGGGTCGTTGCCCGCAACTGTCTCTATCTGGAGCTGGATGTAGAGCAGATCATTAAGGCCAGCGAACGGGATGGCCTGTATCAAAACAATGCGGGCGATGGACGCTGTCCATATCTGACCATTGACGAACTGGCGGTTGCCACGGCCCGGATGGCGCTCGATGAATCGCGCAGCAACCGCGTTTACAACCTCGGCGGCGATCCAGTCAGTCAGGCAGAACTCGTTGGTCTTTGCGCAGAGGTCTTTGGCCTGGACGTGCGGTACGCCGCGATGAGTGACGAAGAAAACCTTGCGCGATTTATGCAGGTGCCGCACATCGCGGCGCGCGGCGAGGAAGTGGCGAGAATGCTGACTGGCTGCTTTCAGTGCATTCGGGGCGGCATCATGGACGTGCCATCGGACTTCGCCGCTGCAGCAGGCCGGCCGGCGAAGCCATTGCGAAGTCAGCTAGAGGAACTGCGCGCACGCCGCCAGTCAGCCGGTGGGGCACAAGCATGACAACCCCCGCATCGTGTTGCTATCGCTGTGGTGGCAGCCTCGAGACACTGCCGCTGCCGCTGGGCCGGTTAGATGAGTGTCCGCACTGTGCCGTCCAGCTGCACGTCTGTCGGATGTGCACGTTTTATGATCAGGCGGTGCCGCGGCAGTGCCGCGAAGACGATGCTGAAGACGTGAAGGAAAAACAGCGGGCGAATTTTTGTGATTACTTCAAGCTCAGTCTCAATGCACACGATCCGAGGTTCTCGCGCGAGGATGCAAACGCACGAGATCAGTTAGGAGCACTGTTTGGTGATGACAACAAATCGCCGGGTGCTGACGATGCTGATCCGGCAGCGGCCGCGGAGGATCTGTTCCGCTAGGCCATCTGCGCCAGCTCGCCGTCAGCCGTGCGGCTGAATACCCCTGTCAGCATCGAGGCTTCGCGATCTGGCTGGACCAGGGACACACGATTCCGCCCCTTGCTCTTGGCCGTATAGAGCGCCTCGTCTGCCATTTGCAGTAATCCCTGCACGCTGCGGTCGGTATCGTGCGGATAGAGATGCGCTACGCCGGCACTCGCCGTTACGCGGCTCGCAGTCGGCGAGCCCTCGTGGGGAATATTCAGAGCTTCGATGTTGCTGAGTATCCGTGACAAAGCAACATGCGCATGGTCACAGCGGGCGCCGGGCATCACAAAGATAAACTCTTCGCCCCCGTAGCGGCCGGCCAAATCAAGCGGTCGCCGGCAGGCATTGTCTATTGTTTCGGCTACGCTCACGAGGCATCTGTCGCCTGCCTGATGTCCATACCGATCATTGAATGTCTTGAAGTGATCGATATCGATAAGCGCCACCGTCAGTGGCTGCTCATCCCGCAGGCATTGCCGCCAGGTCCGATCAAGGTAGTCATTAAAGTGGTCGCGGTTTGCCAGTTCGGTTAACGGATCAATAGTCGCCATTTTTGCCAGCAGACGGGACTCGAGGTAACTCATGCGCTGGTTGTACTCGAGGGTATACAGGCCCGATGCACCAATCAGGTTAGCGAAAATCAGAAACATCGCGTTGTAGAGGACGGTCGCGGTCGGCGCATCTGTGAGGATCATATGGGCCACGGTACCTGCCAGCACAGCCAGTGCTGTGGCGAGCGCTGGCCAGAAGCGGAGGCCAACGAACAGATAGGTGTAGAAGGTGACAACAACCATGCCGATAAATATCGACCCCAGGTTGCGGGCTTCCCCGACGCTCGCCATGAGGAGGTTGCCGCCGGCGATTGACAGCGCGATGGCTACTGCGAACGCACTCAACCAGCGCCAGGCCGCGGGTCGGTAGGTGGCCACAAGCATCATTGCGACCAGCGTTTGTGTTACCAGCGTGCGCTGCCATACCGCCGGGTCGCTGAGCTGACCTTTGCCGAGTACGAAGTCCAGGGCCAGAAAGCACAGACCGAAAACAAAGCCTATGCCCAGGGCCAGGCGCAGCAAGCGCATGTTCTGGTGGACCCGGTGCTGGCGAAACTCGCTCTCCAGCGGATCGCGAAATTGCAGCAGCGGAAACCCCGCCGCGAGCTGCGCTTCATAGTCGGCTTTAGTATTGGAGTCGTAGGTCGCGAACATGGCCGCGGTGCCGCCCGGATTATGGTGATTCAGAACTCAACTTTTTAGACAAAATCCGAGCGGCCCGCGTTGCGCGACCGCACAGTTTTCTGGTGGGACGTCAGTTCGCAACCAGCTGATTCTATTCCCGGAAAGTGGCCGAAGGCCAACGACGATTGTTTTTGACAGCCGGCCGACGGACACCTAAGGTCGCTCGGTGTTTCCCCTACCGTCTAAGCTGGCGCCGCTGGTTGCCTTAGTCTTGCTGCCGTTGGCGGTGTCTGCGGCTGAGTGGCCGAGCTTTGGCAACGACCCGGGCGGCAGCCAGTACTCGCCGCTGACCCAGCTTACGCCGCGCAACATCCGACAGCTCAGGGTGGCGTGGGAACACCGCTCGGGGGACATCATTCGCGCCAGCGGACTCAATGGTACGACCTATGAAGTCACTCCCATTGTCATTGACGGCCGGCTCTACTACTGCACGCCGCTAAATAAGGTATTCGCGCTTGACGCCGAGACGGGCGAGGAGCTGTGGATGTTCGACGGCACCGCGGGCGATGCTGAACGCCTGCCGGCACCTTGCCGCGGCGTCGCTTACTGGGAAGCGGCGGAGCCCGACGAGGGCAAGCCGTGCCAGCGCCGCATTTTTAAGGGCGACAACCTAGCTCGACTCTGGGCGCTGGATGCCGATACCGGCAAGCCCTGCGCGGACTTTGGCGCTGATGCCGGGCACCCAGGTTACGTGTCCGCACGGGACTTCAACAATCATGGCGAGGGCTGGTGGATCCACACGTCTCCTGCCGCCGTGTACGAGAATCAGGTAATTGTCGGTTCAGCCCTGGACGACACGTTGCCCAACGCTCAAGACGGCATCACCCGCGCGTTTGACGCGCGCACAGGCGAGCTGCTCTGGTCGTTCAACCCAATACCCGCAGCGCTCTCCGACCGAGTCGGCGGTGGCAATGCCTGGTCAACGCTGAGCGTCGATGAAGCACGCGGTCTGGTGCTAATTCCAACCACTAGCTTGTCAACTGATTATCTGGGTGGCTTTCGTGGCTCGGGCAGCGAGTATGCGAATGCAGTGGTGGCGTTGGATGCGGTCAGCGGCGAAGTGCGCTGGCATCGTCAGCTGCTCCGGCACAACCTGTTCGACTACGATCTGCCTGGCCATCCGCTGCTGGTGACGATTCGAAAAGATGGCCGGTCTCGCGAAGTAGCGATACAAGCCAGCAAAACCGGCGATATCTTTGTATTTGACCGCGCAACCGGCGAGCCGGTGTTTCCGATAACCGATGAAGCGGCACCGGAAACCAGCATTGATGGCGAGATCAAGGTATCAAGCCAGCCGCGAAGTCTGGCCATTGACTCAGTTGTGCCGGGCACGCTGACGATCGATGACATGTTTGGTTTGACTGTCTTCGATCGTGAATGGTGCCGCCGGGAGTTTGCGAAGAGCCGTTACGACGGCCTGTACACGCCTCCCAGTGAACAGGGGTCAATCGTGTATCCGTCGATTCGCGGTGGTCCAAATTGGGGGTCTCTCGCTTATCATCCAGGCGAGAATCTGTTGTTGGTTCGCGCCGACTCACTGGCGACTCGCGTTCGGCTGTTTAAACCCGATGATCCTGCGAATGAGCCGGTAAGAACTGATTTCCCTGTGCGTTCCGCCCCGGTTATCGGCACTGACTGGTGGGTTGCGGTGGAGCCCTTCCTGTCGCCACTGGGGGTGCCCTGCAACGCGCCACCCTGGGGTACGTTGACCGCTGTCGATATGAACACTGGCAAGCATCGCTGGCGAATACCGCTGGGTCAGGCCGGCGTATCGGGGCTCAATGTCGCTGAAGAGAGCGGCTGGGGCTCGCCAGGTTCAGGCGGCCCCATCGTAACTGCGGGCGGATTAGTGTTGATCGCTGCGGGCATGGATCCGCGCCTGCGCGGCTTCGACATCAAGACGGGAGAGCTGGTGTGGCGAGCTGGTCTGCCGGCGCCGGGTATGGCCGTGCCAATCACTTACGAGGCCGGCGGCCGGCAGTTTGTGGTGATCGCCGCTGGCGGCAACGCCGTCGCGGGCACCAAACTCGGTGATACGCTAATCGCGTTTGCAATCCCGCCTCGCTGAGTGGTGGTCAGCAGAATGCGCAGAAATACCGAACATAGCTGGGGCAGTCTGGCGCGATTTTTTCATTGGGCCGTTGTGGCGCTTGTCGTGATCCAGGTGCCGTTAGGCTTCTGGATGGTCGAGGTATACGAAACCTATACTGAAACCTATGCCGAGGATCAGTTGCCGCTGGTGCTCCGTACTAACATGGTGCACCACACAATCGGCTTCCTTATTCTGATTCTCGCGATCGCGCGGTTGAGCTGGCGCCTGGCGAATCCGACGCCGGGATTGCCGCAGGGACTTGCCACCTATCAGCGCTTGCTTGCGCGCACGACTCACGTCGTTCTCTACATTTTGCTGTTCCTGTATCCGCTCACCGGCTGGGCTGCCTTGTCAGCCTATGAGGGTGAGTTTCCAATTTACTTTTTCAGCATCGATTCCATGCCGCGTATCGTGCCTCAGGTGCCTGAAGGCTCGATGTTCGACTACGAGTTTTTCGGCGATATTCACAAGTTTTTCTGGAAGCTGGGTGCTGCGCTGCTGGGACTGCACATCGCGGGCGCGTTCTGGCATGAATATGTGCGCCATGATGGTGTGCTCAGTCGCATGCTAAGGGGTCAGCGGACGGGGTCGGACACGGTATAGCGCTCCCGTGGCGCTTTGGCATGACCGCCTTGGGGCCGTGCACAGCGACGGTCTTGGCAGGCGCGCGACCGGTCGCTGATACTCATCGCCATGCACCTCCCTGCCCACGAATTCGTTAAGCCGCGCACGCTTGCCGAGAGCCTCGACGTGCTGCGTCAGGCAGGTAACGTCAAGCTGATCGCTGGCGGCACCGACGTCACCTTCAATATGCGCGGTCGTTTGTTTCAGCCCGATGTGCTGCTTAGCGTGCGCGGTTTGGATGAGTTGTCGGGCGTTGGTGTTGATGGTGACGGTTGGCTGAGAGTCGGCGCGGCGACCCGGCTCACAGATATCGAGAACGCGCCTGCGCTGGGAGACTGGCCCATGCTGCGCAAGGCGTGCCGCTCGGTTGCTTCGCGTCACGTGCGCAACATGGCAACGCTGGGTGGAAATCTGTGTCTGGACACCCGGTGCTGGTACACCAACCAGACCGCCGAGTGGCGGCAGGCGCGCGGGCCGTGTCTAAAGAACGGTGTTGAAGCCTGTCATGCGATCAAGACGTCGCCGGTCTGCGTGGCGCTCAATGCATCTGATATCGCGCCGGCGTTGATCGCGTTGGATGCGGAGATTTTGTTAGCCAGCGCGGACAACGAAAGACGACTTCCGCTAGCCGATTTCTACACGGCCGACGGCGTGCATCACACGGTGCGCAAGTCGGACGAACTTCTGGTGGCCGTACGCGTGCCGCCGACTGCGGATGCCACGGTGTATATCAAGGAAACCGCGCGGAAGGGCAACGATTTTTCATACGCGGTGATTGCCGGGCGCAAGACCGACGAGCGAGTGAGCAAGTTGGTACTTGGTTGCTTAAGCATGCGCCCCATTCAGCTAACCGGCGTGCTTGATGTGCTCGGCAGTGGTGAGCTGACAGAGGCGCTGATCGACCAGGCAGCGGATGCCTGTCGTGCAGAGCTGGGCGTGCTCACCAATCTGTATACGCCTGCGGCCTACAAAGCGGGTCTCGCACGCGCACTCGTGCGGCGCGCCCTGCAGACTTTGAAGGAGACTTAAGCATGCAGCGCCAGGTTATGACGCTGACGGTCAACGGCGATCGGCACGAAGTGCTGGTCTCTCCGCGGCAGACGCTGCTTGACGTATTGCGAGGGCAGCTCGGTCTGACCGGTACCAAGGAAGGCTGCGCTACAGGCACCTGTGGCGTGTGCACCGTGAACAATGCAGAGGGCGAGGCGTTGCTTTCCTGTCTTACGCCCGCACTGGAATGGGATGGCGAAGCCGTGACGACCATCGAAGGGCTGGAGCGCGACGGCCGGCTGGCCCCTATTCAGCAGGCGTTTGTCGAATACGGCGCGGTGCAGTGTGGTTTTTGCACGCCTGGAGTAATCATGTCAGCTCAAGGCCTGCTCAATGCCAGCGAGCAGCCGGGCGAGGAGCAAATCAACGATGGCATGGCCGGGGTACTGTGTCGCTGCACCGGGCATATCAAGGTGAAGGAAGCGATACGCAACGTCGGCCGGTTCCGGGACGCCCCTGCAAAGTGAACACTTCAGGCTCACGACACTAAGCTGATGGCTGCACGACCCGACGACAAGCTCAACGTGATCGGTCGGCGCCAGCGGCGCATTGACGGCTTTGATCGCGTGTCGGGTCGCTCTGAGTTCACCGATGACATTCGCTTACCCGGCATGCTGCACGGGAAGATTTTGCGCTCGACGCAGACTCATGCGCGTATCGTGCGTATCGACACATCCAAAGCCGAAGAATTGCCTGGTGTAAAAGCTGTCGTCACGCACAAGGATGCACCGGATCTCATGTTCTCTGAGCACCAGCCCGTGCTGGCGGGCGATGTGGTGCGCTATGTCGGCGAAGAAATTGCGGCCGTTGCCGCCTTGGATCTACTCACTGCCGAGGAAGCGCTTGAGCTGATCGAGATTGAATACGAGCCTTTGCCCTCGGCAACTACGCTGCGTCAGGCGCTGCGTGAGGGCGCGCCGGTGTTGCACGTGCGTTCACCTGACAACGTCGGGCCGACTATGGAAAAGGATTGGGGTGACCCGGACCGGGGGTTCGCTGAGAGCGATTGCGTGATCGAAGATGAGTTTCGGACGCCCATGCAGCACAACACGCTGGCGGAGCTGCATGTGGCGCTCGCGGATTTTTCCAACCCGGACAAGTTACACATGTACACGCCCACGCAGGGCGCGCCGATGTACCAGATGGAGCTGGCGAAAGGGTTTGGGCTGGAGACGAGTCAGGTACGCGTGGTGTATCGCAACATCGGTGGCGCGTTCACCGGCCGCGGCCGCCCCAAGCCGCATCACTTCGTAGCGGCCTTGCTGTCGCGTAAGGCGGGCAAGCCAGTCAAGATCAAGGCGACTGCCGACGAAGAATTCATCATGTTTCGTGCTTCCGGCGAGACGGTGTACAAGTTTCGCACTGGCGTGACCAGCGATGGCGTCATCAAAGCTCTGGAAGCGGACATCACCTTCGATGCCGGTGGGCACGATGAATGGGCGATGATTCTCTGGCTACCGTCGGTCTATTTGAACTGGGTATATCAGGCTGTCGGTGTGCGCTACCGGGGTCGGTTTGTCTTTACCAACACGGTGCCAAAGGGATCGCACCACGGCGGCATTATGGGCCGCATGAGCGCCGGTTGGCAGCAGCACATTGCGCACGTAGCGCAAGAGCTGGGTATGGATCCGGCTGACCTGCACCTGAAGAACGCTGTTATGCCTGGCCACGAGTCGCCGGATGGCAGCGTGTTTGCATCGTGTGGCCTGCGCGACTGCATTAAGGCGGTGGTTGATCGCTCTGGTTGGAAGCATAAGTACGGCAAGCTGCCGAAGTACCGTGGCATCGGCATCGGCCTGGGTGCGCAGGCATCGGGGTCTAAAGCGGCCGATAACGATACGTCCGCTGCCATGGTCAAGATCGCCGCCGATGGGGTGGTGACGCTGTACACCGGTATTCCTGACATGGGGCAGGGCTCGCACACTGTGATGTGCATGATCGCCGCGGAGGTACTGGGTACAGAGCCCGAAAGCATCCGGGTTGTGCAGGGTGACTCTGATATCACGCCCTTTGACTGGGGTGCGTTTTCTCAGCGCGGCACGTTCACGACCGGCAACGCCGTAAAGGCGGCCTGCGAGGATGCCCGCCAGCAGCTCGCTGAGATCGCGTCCCGCGAGCTAGATGTTGCCGCTGACCGGCTTGAGTTCGGTGCCGGTCGCGTTGCCGTTCGCGGCAACGCGGAACAGAGCATGAGTTTCAGCGAGGTGGCGAACAAGAGCCTGCACAGCACCGAAGGCCGGTTTGTGATGGGCCGCGGGTTCTTCAACTCACCCAAACCCTTTGGCGCGCTGGCATTTTCGTTTGGTGCCCAGGTAGCAGAAGTTGAAGTTGATCCGGTGACTGGTGCGGTGACCGTGGACAAAGTCTGGGCAGCGCACGACATCGGCCGGGTGATCAACCGGCTCGCGGTGGAAGGTCAGCTCGACGGTCAGGTGTTCTCCGGCATGAGTCAGGTGCTATATGAAGAGTGCAAGGTTGAGGACGGTCTGATCCTTAATCCTTCGCGACTTGAGTACAAGTTGCCGCGTGCGTACGAGCTGCCGGAAGTCGATTACACGCTAGTTGAGACCATTGATCCGTATGGCCCATTCGGTGCCAAAGAAGTGGGCGAGGGGCCAATCGTCGTAAGTATGTCGGCGGTGGCTGCCGCCGTACAGAACGCCGTTGGCGCCATGGTCCCCGAGATGCCGATGACGCCGTGGCGGGTGCTGCGCATGTTGCGGGCGACCGCCGATGGCAGCACCGACGTCGGCAAGGCCTGGTCAGAGGGGCTCGATTGAGCCGAAGCGCCTGGCCAACTGACCCTGGAAGCTAGCGCTCACAGAGCTTGAACACCCAGACCGTGAACAGCGGCAGCCGCGTGCCCCTGCGCATCGCCGCGTTTTGGGGCCTGGGTTCCATGGCCACGACCACCATGCTCAATGGCGTGTCCGTGGTGCTGCTGTATTTTCTGGTGACCTTTATTAAGGTCGAGCCGGTTGTCGCCGGCGCTTTGCTGTTTGGCTCCAAGGCGCTGGATGTCCTCACGGATCCACCTATGGGTCTGCTGTCGGACCGGACCGAGTCTCGCTGGGGCCGTCGCCGGCCTTACCTGTTCGGCTCTGCGGCCTTCTGCGGCCTGGCCTTTGGTCTCTTGTTTAATGTGCCCGCCGGGGTGCAGGGCGCTGCCCTGTACACGTTTCTGGTGGGCGCGCTGGCTTTGTATGCACTCTCTTATACGGCGTTCCAGGTGCCGTACATGGCCATGCCGGCGGAACTCACCGATGACTATCACGAACGCACGCGCGTTATGACCTGGCGGGTGGTATTCATGACGGTCGGCAACAGTCTGGGGTCGGCCGGCGTGCCGGCGCTTGTTGGCGCCTTGGGCGAAGATCGTGCGGCATACGGGCAGATGGGCTGGCTCGTTGGCGCCGGTATCGCCCTGGCCATGGTGCTGACGGCGATCGGTACATCGGGTGCCCGACAGACACGGCGCCCCGATAACCCGAGCAGGTTGGGCCAGCACCTGCGATGGCTGCGAGCGAATCGCCCGCTGCTCGTGCTGATGGCGATGAAGGTGTTCATCTACGCAGGCATCTCATCTTTCGTTGCCGTAATGCTGTTTTTCTTCGTCAACGTGCTCGAGCGCGACCTTGTGGCCCTGGCGTGGTTTGGACTGATGCAGGCGGGCGTGACGATTGTTTGCACACCCGTCTGGGCCAGGCTGGCGCCAGTGCTGGGGAAGCGCCGCGTTTACGTGATCAGTCTCCTCGGGTTTGTGCTGACGATGCTGAGCTGGCTGGCGGCAACGCCTGACGGTGGTCTGACGGCGTTGCTGTGGCGGGCGGCACTGCTGGGCCTGTTTTCGTCCGGCAGCTTCCTGCTTGGCCATTCGATGCTGATGGACAGCTTTGCCTGGGACTATCGGCAGACAGGGTTGCGTCGCGAGGGCCTCCTGTCTGCTGCCTTTAGTTTCGTCGAGAAAGCGTCACTGGCATTGGGCCCGCTGGTGATTGGCGCGCTCCTCTCAGGAATGGGATTCGACAAGTCGCTTAGCCCCGGTGAACCGCAGCCATCGTCAGCGATCACCGCAATGCATCTGGGCTTCATTTGGATTCCAGCCGGGTGCCAGCTCGTGGCGATTGCGCTGCTCGCCGGGTACCGACTGGACGAAGCGCAGCTGCGCTGATCGGGCAGCACGGGAGTGCAGTTTGCAGCCGCCGCCACCGAAGGTTTTGTTGTATCCGCGCTACACTTGTACTCCGCTGCGGATCGGCTCAGAATCGACGCTTCTTCACCTACCGGGGGCGGGTTAGTCATGTCGAAGAAACTCCTTGTTGCGCTTTGTGGTCTGTTTGTCGCGCTGCTTGCGGCACCTGCTCAGGCCGCTATCGACGATATCGTGGTGACCTCGGAACGTGTCGACGGCACGCTCCAGGAAACTCCGATTGCGGTTACTGCACTCGACCGGAGCGAGCTTGAAAAAAAGCAGATCACGGCTCCGCAGGATTTGCAGAAATACACCCCCAGTCTGAACATGTTCAATAACATCACGCAGCCGACCAATCTGTCGCTGTCTTTGCGTGGTGGTTTGCAGCAGGACGCCTCACTGGTCACCGCCGAGTCACCGGTAGGTTTCTATGTTGATGGCATTTACCTGGGCCGTTTAAACGGCAACAACATCAAGCTCTCTGATCTGGAACGCGTTGAGGTACTGCGTGGTCCGCAGGGCACTCTGTACGGCCGCAACACCGGCTATGGTGCCGTCCGCTACATCACACGCGTGCCGGACGAAGAGGGCTGGCTCGATGGCTCGATTGGTGCCGGCACCGATGAGCAGTTCGTGCTTGACGGCAGTGTCGGTGGGCAGATCGCGGACAACTGGTTTGGCTCTTTCTCCGGTCAATTCAATGAGAAAGACGGACAGTACTTTAATGTCGCCACGGACGAGGCTGTGGGCCTGGAAAAAAACTATGCCTTTCGCGGCAAACTGCGTTTCACCGGGTTGGACAATACCGACGCTACCCTGAGTCTGTCCTACACAGATTCGGAAAATGATTCCAACCAGCTGCAGAGCGCGGGGCTTGTTGCCGGTGCGGCTCCGCAGTTCACTACGGAACAGCTGGATTTCGAGTTTGGCGAGTGGCAGGTGGGTACGCCCGCGGCGCAACTCGGTCCATTTCCCCTCAGGGATCGTCCACAGGGCGAGACCCAACAGACGATTCTGGGTCTTACTGTCACGCATGACATCAGTTCCAGCATGGAATTCCGTTCGACAACGGGCTTGGTGAATACCGACGATTTCTTCCAGACCGACTTCAGCGGCAACGGTGGAGGCTTTACTACCGGTTCAGATATCTCCTCGGATCAGTTCACCCAGGAGTTCAATCTGGTGGGTACGGCCTTTGATGATCAGCTGAGCTACATCGCCGGCGTCTATTACTTCACTGAAGACAACACACAGTCATTCGGTTGGAATCTGGGCGGTGCGCCAATCTCAGCCACCTGGATGAATGCGACTACGGACGCTCTCGCAATCTTTGGTGAAGGCACGATCTCGCTAACGGATCGATGGAGCGTGAATGGCGGCCTGCGTTTCACGACTGAAGACAAGGATATCGAGTTCCTGTTTGATGCCGGCGGTGCCGGCAATCCGGCGCCGGTCGTGCGTCCGGATATTGAGACTGACGAGGTCACCTGGAAAGTCGGTACCGACTTTCTCCTCGGCGATGTTGGCCCGATCGAAAATGGTTTGATCTACGGCAAGGTGGCGACTGGCTTTAAGGGCGCCGGCTATAGCGCGATTGTTATTTTCGGGCCTGGCGAGTTGCAGCCGTATGATGTTGAGACCAATACGACCTACGAGATTGGTTTTAAGGCAGACTGGTTTGGCAGCATTCTGCGCACCAATCTGGCGGCTTTTTACATGGACATCGAAGATGTGCAGCAGAACGTGACCGGCGCTGGCGGGACGTTCCCGGTGCAGAATTCGGGTGACCAGGAGGTGCAGGGGCTGGAGTTCGAAATCAGCCTGGTGCCGATCGAAGGCCTGAATATCTTCTTTAACGGCGCCGTCCTCGATGGTGAGTACAAAAACCTGATCGACGGCAGTGGCGCCCGCAACGCCGAGCTGAACTTTGCCAATGTGTCCGAGGCGATGCCGCCTCAGTTGCCCGATCTGACCTACGTAATCGGCTTTGACTACACGTTCGATTTCCCGGGAGATCTGATCGGTGATGTGTCCTTCGGTGCCGACTACTACGACATTGATAACTACGTGACCGCGGCGACTAATGACTTCAACAACTCTGGTTGGGATGAGCTGGGCGCGTTTATCTCTGCCGAGGTTGGCGAGAACACAACGGTCAAGCTGTCGGGCACGAACCTGACGGACGAGTACAACATTACGTCGGGCAGCCTGTTGCTGGGTGGATTTATCGCAAATCCGCCGCGCCAGGTGCTTCTGTCGGTGCTGTATCGCTCTAACTAACGTTAGATGTCTGCCCCGACGCGTTCGGGGCACTCAAAACCGCCTTCCCCGGAAGGCGGTTTTTTTATGCGCTAAGCTGGCTGTTATTGCGGCTACAGGAGCCTGATTCAGGACGCCCGTTCGCATGCGTTTACCGGGACCGTTTCACATCGACAAAGTGCTCGAGCACGAGTGGCCGGGGCAGGCCCCGGACTTCGTTCTGCGGTCAGTAACGACGGACCTGTTCAGACAGACTCGGGCCGGCCAGGACCCTGCGTTCAGTAAGCCAGAGACCGGGGAGCTGCTGATGTCGTTTCACAGCCTTGTCGTGCGCACGCCCCGCGGAACATTGCTGGTAGATGGCTGTGTTGGTAACGATAAGAATCATCCTCTGGTGCCCGGCTGGCATCAGCAGAATTGGCCCTATCTGGACCGGCTCTCTGCAGTTGGTCTCACGCCCGCGGATATCGACTACGTCTGTTGTACTCATCTGCACGGGGACCACGTGGGCTGGAACGCGCGTCTTGATGGCGATCGTTGGGTGCCCACGTTTCCGAATGCACGCTACCTGATGGCTGCCGGCGAGCTTAAGTACTGGGAGAACTACCACGAGGTCGCACCAGGCAATCCCTATCTCCGCCCGTGGACCGAAAGCGTGCTGCCGGTGATTGAGGCAGGACAGGTAGAACGCGTCGATTACGAACACGAAATTTTACCGGGCGTTGCACTTCAGCACGCGCCGGGCCACACACCCGGCAACGTCGTAATTGAAGTAGACGACGACACTGACAGGGCGGTTTTGAGTGGTGATGTACTGCATCACCCGGTGCAGGTTGAACGTCCAGACTGGTGCAGCCAGTTCGATATCGACCCCTATCAGGCGCTCGAAACCCGTATGGCGCTGCTTGAACAACTCGCTGAGTCCGGCGCAGTGATGCTGGGCGCCCATTTCACCGGTCCCTCGGCGCTCCGCATTCGCCGCGACGGCAACGGGTTCTCCTACGACCATGCGGTCTGTGACTGAAGTTGACGTTGCTATCGTCGGCGGCGGAATCGCCGGCCCGGCGCTGGCCTGCGCCCTGGCAGACAGTGGCCGGCGCGTCGTGCTGATTGAGCGCAGTGACGAGCCACTGGATACGGCACGCGGCGATCATCTTCAGCCGAAGACCTGCGAGTGGCTGTCGGATTGGGGTGTGCTTGATGCATGCTTTGCGCTGGGCGCTGAACGGCGGCTTGGCTCGCTCTACCTGACACCTGACGGAGACTCCGTGTTCCACGCCCAGGTCGATTCACTGGATATTCCATTCCCGCACTACCTGTATCTGAATCACGAGCTGATTTCCCAGGCGCTCCTCGAGGGCGCGGCTCGAAACCCACAGTTCACGCTGCTCCGCCCTGCACTGGCCCGGCCGCTGCCTGATGAGAGTCGTTTCTCAGTAGAGGTTGAGACGCAGTCGGGGACTCAAGAGATCAAGGCTGCGCTGGTCGTCGCCGCCGATGGGCGCGCATCGCGCTTTCGCAAAGCCGCCGGCATCGCGGCGGACACCTACGCGTACCAGAACCCGATGCTGACGATGTTTGCGCAGCGCACGTTGGACGATGAGCGCAACGATGTACGAGCCTACTTCACGGAGGCGGGGATTCTGAGTGTTATTCCGCGCACCAACGGTCAGTGGAAAGTTGGCATTCCGGTTCCCCCGTCCGAATTGGCTGCGCTGAAGCGCGCCACGGTGCCTGAACTGGGCCGGCTGCTCTCCACCTGGGCTCCCGAGCTCGCAGGCATTCAGCCGGAAATCTGCGGCGTGTATCCCATCACCAGCATGAATGCTGAACGCTGGTCGACGCACAACCTGCTGCTGCTTGGCGATGCCTGCAATACACTGCATCCCGGACGGAGCCAGGGGATGAACATAGCGCTGCGCGCTGTCCAGCGGTTGGTGCGTTTGCTCAGCGACGACGAAGTCCCATTATCAGCCGCTGGCGTGCGCGACACGCTGGCCCGCTTTGAGCAAGAGATGCGCCCGCCCATGGAGAGACGCCTGGCTGACAATCACCAGCGTGGTTTGGAGATGGACCGGCGTGATCCGGCTGAGGTCAATGCCATGCGGGAACGTCTGGAACTGCTTGGACAGGATGAAGCAGCAGCTCGCGCCTATTGTTTACAGGCGGCTGGTTACTAGCGCTCATGCACAGCGCACTCGGCATCACCGCCTGCGATAGCCACTGGCTGTACTTTCGTTTCGACAGCGAATTGGCGAAGTTCGGTGTCTCGGCATCGCTCGCTGAACTCCTTGCAGGCGTGCCGCCAGGTGCCTGCGCGCTCGTCGATATCCCGATTGGCCTGCGCGCGCGAGGCAGGCAAGAACGTGGCTGTGATCTGGCGGTGCGCGAACTCTTAGGCAAGCGCGCGATCGATGCGGCACCGGTAAGGCCCGTTTTGCGCGCGCCCGACTACGCCGCGGCCTCGGCACAGAATGAGCGGCTTACCGGACGCAAGCTATCTCGACGCAACTGGCAGCGTCTGCCGTGGATTGCAGAGCTTGATGGACTGCTGCTGGCTGATGAGGCCCTGCGCCGCTGGCTCCGCGAGGCCCACCCGGAAGTGCTCTTCGCGGCCCTGGCTGGCGCGCCGATGAGTTCCAGCCGGGAGTCCCGCGACGGGTTCACCGAACGCATGACGATCTTGCAGATACTGAACGCCGATGCTGAGCGCCTGATTGCGAGCGCGTTCCTGGCGCATGGCGGCTTCGAGGCGACGCGCGCCAATGTAGTTGATGCGTTTGTATTGGCGCTGTGCGCGCGGCGCCCGACTCAGCTTCGGGGTCTCCCGCCGGAGCCCGAAAAAGATCCAAAGGGACTGCCTATGCAAAGCATGTATCTGCCCGGGCCGGGTCATCGTCCGCAGTGAGCCGGGCCGTAACGAAGTATCGGGCCGCCTGAGGCTGTTCGCCCTTAGTTAAAGGTCTCGCCGATGACTGTTACCCGATGCATCTCCCGTGCCTCGGTGTAGTCGCGCACCGCGTAATGTGCCGTGCAGCGGTTGTCCCACATGGCGATTGAGTTCTTACGCCAATAAAACCGGCAGTGCAGTTCTTTCCAGTCCAGATGCCGGTACAGCATGTCGAGAATGGCATCGCTTTCCGGTTCGTTCAGTCCCTCAATGTAGGTCGTCGTCAGCTCGCTGATGTAGAGCAGTTTTCGGCCGGTCTCAGGGTGGGTCTTCACGAGCGGATGGAGGGCAGGGGGCGTCTTCTTGAACGTCGCCGCGTAACGCTCGCCGCCACCATCCGCTTGCAGCTCCTGGCGCCGATAGGTCTTCGTCACGTCGTGCCAGGCAGATAGTTGGTCGACGATGTCGCGCATCTTGTCAGACAGCGTTTCGTAGGCACGATAGAGGTTGACCCACATGGTATCGCCGCCGCGGGATGGAATTTCGACGCCACGCAGGATGCCGGCGAGCGGCGGATCGTAGGTGTAGCTCAGATCTTCGTGCCATGAGTTCGACAGGCGCAGCATCGGCTGCGCGCCGCTCTCGGCCCGCAGCTTGATGATTTCCTTGTGCCCATCGAGGCTGGGAATAAACGGGTGGATATGCAGCTCGCCGAAGCGTTGGCCAAAATTTACCTGCTGCTCCGGTGAGATCTCCTGGTCCCGAAAAAAAATGACCAGGTTGTCCAGCAGGGCCTGCTTAATCTCCGCATAGGTTTCGTCGTCCAGCGGTTGCTTAAGGTCTACCCCTTCGATCTCCGTGCCCAGCGACCCCGCCACCGGTCGCAACCGTATGCGTTGATACTCCATTGCCTGTTCGAACTCCCGGTGACAGGAGTCCGATTCTTACAATCGCCGGCGGGCTGCGCCAGTATCAGTAAGGTCGACTAGG
Source organism: Gammaproteobacteria bacterium (assembly GCA_028285245.1). Lineage (GTDB taxonomy): Bacteria > Pseudomonadota > Gammaproteobacteria > Steroidobacterales > J054. The sequence continues at coordinate 116,934 of JANQPY010000006.1, forward strand.
TGCTGTAACTGAAGCGCGGTTGCCAGTCGCCGGGGCCTGATGGGATCAGGTCGAACAACGGCCAGACGACGCAGAAATCGTCGCCGGGCCCAAACGGCGTATTGGACACGCGGACCAGGTTGTCGCCGTGGCGCTGAAAAACCGAAACGCCGGGCTCAAAGCCGTGCTCCCCCGTGTAGCCCATATCCCTGGCAAAGTCCGTGCCCGCATGGCTGACCATTGGGAATCTCCAGCCGCGCTCGGCGGCGAACGCCTGCTGGGTAGCCACATCATCAGGTGAGGAGATGACGAAAGCCGCGCGATCACGCAAGTGATCGATCACGCCGTTCAGGCCGTCGGCCCACAGCGTGCAATACATGCAGCCCTTACCCATGTTGTGGACCACGAACAGTGTGTCCTTGTCGCCCAGTAACTCACTGAGCGTGACTGGTCCGGATAGGCTGTCGAAGTGATAGTCCGTCACCTGCTCGGGCTCCAAACTCAGCTGCAGCTTGCGCATTTCCTTGCGCAGCGCTGTCATTTGATCGCGGAACTGATGCATCTGATCTCTAATCGCGGCGTCCATGTGATGTTTCCGTTGTGATTGTTTCTATAGCTCTTGAGATTCGTCGGGTCGCTCCAAGTGATCCAGCCATGCTGCAAGCGTTTCAAACTGCTGTTGCCAGTGTCGGCTGTAGCGGTTCAGCCAGACGGTTGCGGCAAACAATGGCCCCGCGCTCAGACTGCAGCGCGCGATGCGGCCGCTGCGCTGCTGCTCGATAAGGCCGGCGCGCACCAATACCTGAATGTGCCGCGACACGGCCTGCAGCGAGATATCGAAGGGCTCGGCAAGTTCAGACACCCGTAGCGGCTCCTCCTGGAGGCGCTCCAGAATCCGGCGCCTGAACGGATCCGCCAGCGCGGAGAAAACTATATTGAGATCAATATCTTCTGAACTTGTTTCCGCGTCCGTGACGGTCAGGTGAGTTGGCCGGCTCATATCGGCAAATTATCAACAGAATCGTTGATAGTCAACAAATATGTTGATAATTGAGCTTGCAGCCGGGCTCAGGTCGGCGGCCCACAGGCTGGGGTTGTGCTAGCTTCCCGGGCGATTAGCGGGTCTTGCGGAGTCACGAAGCGGCGTGGATCGAAACGATGAACTTGCGGTACTGCTCGCTTCTCGCGTACCCATCATCGTGGTTGAGACCCGCGACGAGGAGCGCCTGCTGGCCTTGCTGGTGAATCTGGCCGGCGGTGTTGCCGCTGCTGACCATCGCCCGCTGTTTCGCTGGACGGTCACCGACGGCCTGCAGCGTATCGATGTTGAGCTGGCGCCACAGCTGCACAACGCGCCGCCTGATCAGGTGCTGCGGCATATTCGCACCGTCGATAAACCGGGTATTTACGTACTCCTCGACTTTCACCCGTACCTTGGCGACCCCGTCAATATTCGTCTGCTTAAGGACGCCGCCGTCGGCGGTGACGATATAAAGCGCACGATTCTCCTGGTCAGCCACGCGGTCACGCTGCCTGATGAACTCGCTTCACTCTCAGCGCGGTTCGAGCTCGCGCTGCCCGATGAAGCCGAACGGCGCGCTCTGGTGCAGGGAGTCGCACAGCAGTGGAGTCAGGAGCATGGCCAACGTGTAAAGGCGGATGCAAAAGCGCTGGCTATGCTGGTTGAAAACCTGGCCGGCCTGGACCGGGCCAGCATAGAGCGTCTCGCGCGCCATGCGATCCATTGCGATGGCGCAATTTCCAGCAGTGATCTGCCAGCCGTGATGGCTGCAAAGTACGAATTGCTCAATCAGGACGGCGTGCTGAGCTACGAGTATGACCTGGCTGGCTTCGATGATATTGGCGGCCTGGCTTCGCTCAAGCGATGGATTGATCAGCGTCGGGCCGTGTTACTGCAGCCAGATAGCCGGCTCGACCCGCCCAAGGGCTTGCTGCTGCTGGGTGTTCAGGGCTGTGGGAAAAGCCTGGCTGCCCGCGCCACCGCCGGTGCGCTCTCAAGGCCACTGCTCAGGCTGGATTTCGGGACGCTATACAACAAGTATCACGGCGAGACGGAACGCAACCTGCGCGCGGCGCTCACGCAGGCAGAACTGATGTCGCCCTGTGTGCTGTGGATTGACGAGCTGGAGAAAGGTCTCGCAACCGGTGACAGCGACAGCGGCACATCGCGGCGTGTGCTGGGGACATTTCTTACCTGGCTGGCTGAACAGTCCGGGACGGTGTTCGTGGTTGCCACCGCGAATGACATACAGGCGTTGCCGCCGGAACTCGTGCGCAAGGGCCGCTTCGATGAAATCTTTTTTGTGGATTTGCCAGGTCCGGCTGCTCGCCAGTCGATTCTGGCAATTCAGCTTAGGCAGCGGGAAATCGATCCGGCGGCAATCGATGTTGAAAGACTCGCCGAGGTGACGGACGGTTTCTCCGGTGCAGAGATCGAACAGGGGGTAATTGCTGCGCTGTATGCCGCGCACGCCAGGCAGCGAGACCTAGCGACCGGCGACCTGCTGGCCGAGTATATGCGCACGCGGCCGCTGTCAGTGGTCATGGCCGAACAAGTCGGCGCATTGCGAGCCTGGGCTGAGCAGCGCTGCGTTTCGGCTGACTGAAGAAGCCTCAGGTGGCCCGATACTTCGTTCTGGCCAGCTAAACTTCACGCGTGAAGACGTCGCCGTCCAGGGCAACGCTCTTCACCAGGGCAAATACCGTTTGCCCCACTGACAAACCAAGGTCTCGCGTGGCGGCGCGCGTGAGCCGGGCCCGCAGGCGCATGTCCCCAAGCGCCAACACGACCAGGCTATAGGCCGGGTCAGACTCATCAGAGATCTTTTCGATACGCGTGCGCAAAACATTGCGAATGCTGATGCCCTTGGGTGCTGTCGTGGCGACGGCCACGTCTCTGGCCCGGATGCGCAGCCGCACCGGCGTGCCGATGCCGGCCGCAACCCTCGGGACGATAAGCGGTTGATCCCCCAGCGCGAGTCGCGTGAGTCCGTTTTCCGGCAGGTGACTGGCGACTGCGGCGTTTAGCAGCACACCGGACTCTTCCGCGTCAGCAAGATTGCCCGCATCGATTCGTTCAAGAATGTCCGCCGTTGGCCCGTACCCTGCGGCCTGGCCCTGGTGCATGACCAGTACGTTGGCGGCAAGCCGCGCAACTTCATCGATCGCGTGGGTCACATGGAGTATCGGCACGTCGAACTGACTGGGCAGAGACTCGAGATAGGGCAGCAGCTCGCTGCGGCGCCGGCGGTCCAGTGCAGCCAATGGTTCATCAAGCAGCAGCAACCGCGGCCGGGCGAGCAGGCTCCGGCCGATAGCAACGCGCTGTGCCTCACCGCCGGATAGCGAGCCCACCGGTCGCTCAAGCAGCCCGGTCAAGTCGAGTGCGTCAATAACGGTATCCCAACTGGGCCCGGTGCGTGCCTGTTGCGCGCGTTGCTCGGCAAAACGCAGATTGCCGGCCACATCGAGATGTGAGAACAGACGGGTATCCTGGAAGACCAGGCCGACGCCCCGCCGATGCGCCGGTACCTGGCTGCGTTGGTTGAGCCACTGGTCCCCATCGAACTCGATGCTGCCACGGGCATGCGTATCCAGTCCGGCCAGAATGCGTAGCAGCGTGGTCTTACCGCTCCCGCTAGGACCGAACACGCCGGTCACGCCGTCGAGCGGCAATACCTGGCTTAGCTGTAGTGTGAAATCACTTAGCTGCCGGGTGATGTTGAGATGCAGTGCGCGCATCAGGCCAGTCTTGGCAGCGCCTGGCGATTGCTGCCGTAAACCAACAACAGCGTGATGAAGGAAACAATTAGCAGGCCGATGGAGAGTTGGTGGGCCGCAGTGTAGTCCAGCGTTTCCACGCTTTCGTAGATAGCAATAGAGATAACCTGTGTGCGCCCCGGAATGTTGCCGCCTACCATCAGCACGACGCCAAACTCTCCCAGGGTGTGCGCGAAGCCGAGCACCGCAGCAGTTAGATATCCGCGCAGCGCAAGCGGGGAGGCGACCGAAAGAAATCGATCCAGCGGCGAGGCACCCAGCGTTGCGGCCGCCTCAACCGGGGCGCGCCCTACGGCCGCAAAAGCGGTCTGTAGTGGCTGCACCACAAAGGGCAGTGAGTAGAGCACTGAAGCCAACACGAGCCCGGTGAACGAAAATGCCAGCGTGCCGCCAGTGAGGTTGATCCAGGCTTTGCCCAGCGCCGCATCGGGGTTAAAGAGCAGCAGCAGATAGAAGCCCAGTACCGTAGGTGGCAGCACCAGCGGCAATGCGGTGATGGCCTCGGCCACGGCGGCCAGGCGCGAGCGCGTGTTGGCGAGCCACCACGCCAGTGGCGTGCCCAGAACAAGCAAGACGACAGTGGTGACGAGTGCGAGTCGCAGACTGAGCCAGACGGGCGTGAGGTCCATAGCCGCGCATTGCGCCGCAACCACGTCTGGCTGTCAAACGGGTGGCAGTTCCTTCAGAAACTTCTCAACCTCACGGTGCACCGCATTGCTGTCACCCAGAAACCACCAGTGATCATTGCCGTCCAGCCGCACAAAGCGCGCGCCCGGAATGCGCGACGCCATATCTTCGCCCGCCCCGACCCGGACAATGCGGTCGCCATCTCGGTGCAGGACCAGTGTTGGGGCCTGAATGCGGGGCAGCTCCGGCCGCACATCGATATCCCGGAGCGCCTCGAGGATGCCGCGAATACTGCCGGGTGTAGCCGCACCCCGCAGGTAGCGGGCCCAGGCTTCCTGAATCTCCGGCTCGGCGGCGTAGTCGGGCGCAAAGTACTCCAGCGCCGAAGGACCGCCCCAGTTCCTGATCAGTGCATCAACCCAGCGATCGAACAGGCGCCGTGAGGTGCCCCAGCGGTAATCCGGACTGCGCAGCCCGCGGGCGAAGGCGCCGTACATGATCACGGCCCGCGTACGCTCCGGGTAGCGCGCGGCGAACAAGGCGGTCGCCGGTCCGCTCTCGGACACGCCAAACAGAATGACCTGTTCTGCTCCGGCCGCATCAACCACGGCCAGCATGTCGTCGACCGTATGGTCAATTTCCGGCGCATAGCCAATCCGGTCTGACAGGCCAACGCCACGTTTGTCGAACGTAATCAGACGTCCGTGCCGTGACAGGCGTTGGTCGAAGCGCGCCAGAGGCCGAATGCGATAACGGAAGTCCAGATGCGAGACGAACCCCGGTACGAACAGGATGTCTGGCGGATGCCTGTCGCCCAGGGTCCGCCAGGCGATGTGCACATCGCCCTGCGGGACGAACTGAATAGGAGATAAGCCGCCAGGCTCGGCCTGCTGCTCGCCATCCGCTTCGACCGGCGCAATAAAGCGATATCCGCGCTTGGACTGAGTTTGTATGACCCGCTGCTGGCTGGCGTCGTCGCCCACCGCTTTGCGGGCCTTCATGACGGTCCGCGCGAGTGACGCTTCAGTCACGACGACCTCCGGCCAGAGGGCGTCCTGCAGCTCGTGCTTGTTCACCACCCGCTCACGGTGCTCGAGCAGATAGGTGAGCAAATCCAGCGCTTTGGGCTCAATCGAAACCCGCGCGCCGCCGCGCCACAACTCGCCCGCCGCCAGGTTTAGCTCGCAATCCTCAAAGCGCCAGGTTGACATGGTCAGAAAAAGGTCAGGTTTTCGTCAGCTCACGGTCAGGACTCCAAAGCGCTCGGCGCGCACTGTATGCCCACAGGCCGCGAGGCCATTCGTCACCACCGGGAGAGAAAGATGAACAGGATATACCAACTGGCCGGCACCATCGCACTGATCGCTTCGACATCCGCGCAAGCCGAAATCCCTGCGGCCGCACTGTACAAGAACGAGTTGCAGCGCTGCGTGGTCGCGCTCCGTGACCAGGTCAGCGACGCGCAGACACGCGTCCTGCGCCACTACGTCAGCGGCATCGCTCGTCGTGGTTCCTGGTACGAGTTTGATATTCGTTCCGAAGCGTTTGACGACGCCGCCGCTGCGCCGGTCCGTGAACGGCACAGCGTGTGCCGCGCGCATCGCTGGCAGGCTGATACGCAGCTCCGGGCTACGAGCTGACGACACAGATCGATGGGTCACGGACAGGCCGGTGGCTTCCTGGAAGCTGCCGGCCTCAAGCTTGCGCAGAGCCGGACTACTGTTGAAATCGGCCGGTGGCCTGAATACTCGGGTCCAGCATGTCCTTGGAATGGCCCATGCTCAGTTCCATTTCGAGCTCATGAACCCGCGCTTTCAGCGCCTCATTGTCACGGCGCAGTCGTTCAAGCGCCTCGCTAGCGGCCAGTCGCTCGCCGGATTCCTTTTCCATGAGTCCGATACGCTTGTCTAAGTCAGCCTGCAGATTCTCTGCTCGGGACTCAGCCTCTTTCAGCGCCTGGCGGACGCCAGCGGCGTCGCTGTTCGCATCTTCGACGGCCTGCTGTGCACGAGCTGAATCTGCTCGGCGCAGCTTGATTTCGGTGAGCAGTTCGCGGAGCTGAGTGTCGCGAGGATCCTCGCGCTCGGCAATCACCCGGTTCCGCTCAACCGACCAGCGCATAGCGAATGCACCCACCGCAGCCACAGCGAGTCCGGCGAGAATTCCAAGCAGGCTCCACACAAACCACATAGCGTGAGGTCACGAAAAGCGATGGGAACAGGTAAGCTAGCGTGGCCAGGCACATTATGTCGCGGGCCTGGTTCTCACTCCCGGGACTCCACGGTCCGTGACTCCAGTAGCTTCGATACCAATAGCGTCTATGCCCAGCAAAGCCCAAGTCGTGGAGGCCCACGGCCTGACCAAACGTTTCGGTGACCGCACCGCCGTAGACGGCATCGACCTGTCGATTGCGCAAGGCGGCTGTTTTGGATTGCTGGGCCCCAACGGTGCTGGCAAGACCACCACGCTGCGCATGATTATGGGGCAGTCGCCGATAACGGCGGGCACGTTGCGGGTACTCGGGCTGGATATGCCGGATGCGGTGCGTGAAGTCAGGCGCCGGACCGGGGTCGTGCCGCAGATGGACAATGCGGACCCCGACTTTACCGTGGCCGAAAATCTGAAGATGTACGCCCGCTACTTCGATCTGTCACCGCGAAGCATTGGCGCGCGCATCGACGAACTGCTCGAGTTCGTGGAGCTGACCGACCGCGCGGACAGTCCACTGCGCGAACTTTCCGGCGGTATGAAGCGCCGGCTATCGATTGCCCGCTCGCTGATTAACGATCCGGAGCTGATCGTGTTGGATGAGCCAACCACAGGCCTGGACCCGCAGGTGCGGCGCATGATCTGGAACCGGCTGCGGCAGCTCAAGACCAGCGGCAAGACACTCTTGCTCACCACGCACTACATGGACGAGGCGGAGCGCCTGTGCGATCAGCTGGTTGTGATCGATCACGGGCGCATCATTGGCCACGGCCAGCCTAAGGAAATGATCGAGACACAGGTTGAGCCGCACGTGCTGGAAATTCAGGGCGAGCGGACTGCGATCGACCGCCTGCTGGAGAGCTGCCCGGATATCCGGCTGGAAACAGTGGGCGAGCTGCACTACTGCTACACCCACAATCTCGCCCCCGTGCTGAGCTGCCTGGAATCAGCCGGTCAGCTCACCTATATGCATCGCCCCGCCAATCTGGAGGACGTATTTCTCCGGATGACGGGCCACGAACTGAGGGATTAGTTCCCCAACCGCAGAGGGCCGTCATGACCGCCGCACAACTTTCCTTGCCACGGCCACGCGCCAGCGCTTTCAAAGTCTGGTTTCGTAACCTGATGGTCTGGCGCAAGCTGATTGCGCCCAGTCTGTTCTTTACCTTCGGCGAGCCGTTTGTTTATCTGCTCGGCTTAGGATTCGGCCTCGGCCGCTTTGTCGGTGAAGTCAACGGCATGCCATACCTGACGTTTCTAGCGTCAGGACTGGTTGCCTCCACCGCCATGAACACGGCTTCATTCGAGGGTATGTACTCGGTCTTCACGCGGATGGTGCATCAGCAGACTTACGATGCGCTGCTGGCGACCCCGCTGCAGGTGGACGATATCGTGGCCGGTGAGATGCTGTGGTGTGGGACCAAGGCGGTGCTGGCCGCGACGCCCATTTTGATCGTTTCTGTCTTGCTCGGGGCGGTGGATGACTGGACTGCGGTTCTGGCTATTCCGCTGTTCTACCTGATCGGCCTGTGCTTCGCTGGCCCGGCGGTTGTTGTCGCGGCTTTTGCACCCAGCTACGACTTCTTTAACTACTACGTGGCGTTGCTGGTTACCCCGATGTTCATTTTCAGTGGCGTGTTTTATCCGATCGAGACCCTGCCGGAGTTTGCGCAGACGATTGTGCAGATCCTGCCACTGTCGCATGCGATTGCCCTGGTACGGCCACTGGTGGCGGGTGAGTTTCCTCCGGTGGTGGGAATTCACCTGGCGGTGCTGGTTGCCTACGCGGTGGTTGGCTATCTCGCGGCTACCGTGTTTATCCGGCGTCGGCTGATCACCTGACGTCGGTTGACTCTCAGATCAGCGCACTGAATCCTTCAGTCCTTCAACGGCGAGGTGCGGAAAGCCAACATGTCCAAGCGTAGGTACCGTTTATGCCCTGTTCTGATGGCTTGTCTGGCGCTGACCGTTTCGGCGCAGGAGCCGACGCAGCAGCAAGACGCCATCCTGATCCTGGATGCTTCCGGTTCGATGTGGGGCCAGATTGAAGGCGTCAACAAGATCGTCATTGCGAAGGACGTGGTGGAGGGGCTGGTGCGGGGCTTGCCGGAAGAGCAACGCCTGGGTTTGGTTGCGTACGGGCATCGCAAGAAGGGTGACTGCAGTGACATCCAGACGCTGGCCGACGTCGGTGCCGACCGGGCCGCCCTGATCAAGCAGATTCGCGCACTGTCGCCGGTGGGTATGACGCCACTGACGAAGTCGGTTGAGCGCGCGGCGAACGAACTGAACTACACCAGGAACGCAGCGACGGTGATTCTGGTCTCCGATGGCCTGGAAACCTGCGACGCAGATCCCTGTGCGTTGGCCAGGACGCTCGAGGAGAACGGCCTGGACTTCACCGTGCACGTCATCGGCTTCGACGTCACCGAGGAGGAGCGTAAGGGACTGCAGTGTATCGCTGCGGAAACCGGCGGAGAGTTTCTGGCGGCCGACAGCGCCACTGAACTGAACGAGGCATTGGCCCAGGTGGCCATGGCACCGGATGGTGCCGACGCATCAGATGCGGCTGGCGAGGCGGTTCCCCAAATCGTGGCACTGAAAGCCACCATGCTGCAGAACGGGCCGGATATTCAGTCGAAACTCAATTGGCGCGTGACCGACAACGTGTCCGGCGAGACGGTCTTTGCAAAGGACAATGGCGGTTACATAGATTTTGAAGTTGTGCCGGGAGACTACGTGGCCGAGGCTGTATGGACGGGCTGGCCGCACCAGGATGATCGCTACAAAGGCGAGAAACGCGGCGTTAAGGAGTTCACGGTCGCAGCCGCGCCGCTGGTCGTAACGGTACCCATTGACCTTGCGATTCCCGTCACGCTCGAGGCTAAAGTCGAGGTCGCTGAGGGCAATCCTGTCGAGGTTCGCTGGTCCGGACCCGACGATCTGGGTGCGAACATCACGGTAAACCGGCTGGATGACGGACCGCGTGATCAGATCTACTTCAACGTGGCGCAGCGCTCGAGAGACGCCTATGCGAAGGCGGCGGAGAAAGACGGCCGGCCCCGGAGCGATCTGGATACGAACGGCGACGGCGTATTCGATCAGGACGACATTGCCATCACGGATGTGGGTGGTCCTTCAATTGAAGGCAACTATGAAGTCCGTTACGTGCTCGCAAGCCCACGCCTGATTCTTGCGCGCGTGCCACTCACGGTGACCGACAGCGGTTACACAGTAAGCGCACCGGCCGAGGTCCCCGCGGCTTCTGAATTCCAGGTTGAATGGTCGGGGCAGATGACGGATGGCGATTTCGTCACCATCGTAAAGGCCGGCCTGTCCAAGGCGTTTACACCCTTTGGTGGGCGCCCGCGCTTGCAGCAGGGTGTGCCGATGGAACTGGTAGCGCCTGCGGAACCTGGAGACTATGAGATTCGCTATGTGCTGGCGAACGGCTACACCACCTACCCGGGCATGCAACACGCAGTGCAGGCGGTGCAGCCCATTCAGGTGCTACCGGTACAGGCGGACGTGTCGGCGCCGGCTGAAGTCGTTGGTGGGTCAATGATTACCGTGGGGCTCACGCCCGTGCCCGGTCAGGGCTGGGAAGATGACTACGTCTCGCTCGTTGAGCCGGGGGCGCAGAAATTCAATCGCGACAGCTGGGGCAGCCTCAAGAAGAGCAAAGACGGCGGCAAGACCCTGCAGTTTCAGGCGCCCAATATCGACGGCGATTACGAACTTGTGTATTTCCTGGCTCCCGGAGACAAACCGCTGGCTCGCAAATCCGTCGTCGTGAATCGCGCCGAGGCAACGGTCGATGCGCCGGACAGCGTGAAAGCGGGGGTCGATTTCCAGGTGCGCTTTACCGGGCCACGCTACCGGGGCGACCGAATCATCGTTGCCCCGGCAGACGTTGAGGACAACGCCATGTGGCGGTGGAATGCCAATTACGGCTTCGGCGTGAAAGTGGGTGAGACTGAGGGCACCGTGCGCGGCGGTTTCAAGGCGACGAAACAACCCGGCGAGTACGTCGTTCGCTATGTGACCGGGCATCAGCATCAGACGCTCGCGCGCGACACGCTGACGGTGACTGAATAGCGCTGTGCCTGCCGTCAGTCGCCGGGCTGCGAAGTATCTATTACCTCAATCCTGAGTCCGGCAGGTGAGCGGAAACTGATGACCCGTCCAGTGCCATAGAGCAACTCCAATGTGCCGTGATCAGTGACACTCACGTTTGCCTGGTCTAGACGATCCATCAGCGGCGTCAGGTCGCTGGTGCGCCAGGTGAGGTGCAACAGTCCCAGTGCAGGCGGGTGCGCCCGGCTGTAAAGGTCGCGGCCATGAGTCTGCTGATACTCGATCACCTCCGTGCGGCCTAGCGGCTCCATTGGGTCGCCCAGCACCCGATAGTCGAGACCCGCGCCCGGAGGCAGACCGACCAGCGCCTCGGTGTCTGGACCAGCGAGCAGGTCCTGCAGGATGGGCTCAAGCCCCAGCGCCTGGGTGAAGAACGTACTTTCCAAGTTGGCATCCTCGACGATCATCACGACTGGCCCAATGCCGGCGAAACCCTGTGCCGTGTGGTCGTAGTCGGTATCGAGTACCTCCAGCATGGAGATATTGATGTCGTCATGTGCCGGCAGCTGCACTTCGCGGAAGACCAGACCGTCCGGTCCGGGCATCTCAACCCAGGGGGCGCGAAACTCAAAACCCTCGGAACACAGTTGGGCGTACTGCGCTGGCAGATCCCGCACGTAAATGTCGATGTTCTTTGGTAGCCGATCGAAAACCTCAACGCCTTGACGCACCGGGGACGCGGGCTCGCGAAACTCCACCAGATGGAGGCCGCCCAAGCTGTGTCCGGACTGATAGAGGAGTGCCTGGCGGGTGATCGCGTCGGCGGAAAGATCCCATAGTCGCGCTTGAGACGCGCTGTCGTGTGCCGATCTGGCGGTGACTTCGAAACCAAAGCGATCTGCCCAAAGCCTCAGCGCGGCATCCAGATCTGCCACACCGACTGTGACGTGGCTGAAGCTACGCAGAGGTGATCGCACTCGTCTTGCCTTCCGCGCGCTGCAGGAAACCCATCACTTTGTAGGCCAGCAACGCGGCCGTGAAGCTGTAGGCATGAAAGCCCGCGATCGGCGCGAATTCCATCACGTCAAAACCGATGATCCTTCGCTGTTTGCTGATCGATTCGACGAGTCCCAGCGTTTGGTACCAGCCCAGCCCCCCTGGCACGGGTGTGCCGGTAGCGGGCATTACTGCAGGATCCAGACCATCGACATCGATGGTCAGATACACATGCTCAGGAAAGTCTGGTGGCAATTCAATTTGGCTGATTCCTGCCGGAACCAGCTCATGAGCGTCGTGATAGTGCACGCCGAACTCGGCCCGCGCACGTACTTCCTCCTGGCAAAGCGCGCGCACACCCAGCTGCATCAGTGGGATCTGTTGTTCAACAATCCGTCGCATGACGGAAGCGTGGCTATAGCGATTGCCTTCGTAAGCCTCGCGCAGATCGGCGTGAGCGTCGATCTGCACCACGCCAAAGGGCGCTGAGTCGCTCCGGCTCAGCCCGTCAATCACACCAGCCGTGATGCTGTGCTCGCCGCCCAGGATCACCGGTATCTGCCCTGCATTGACTATCTCGCCCGTGGCCTCGGCAACGGCTGTCATGAGTGCCGCGCCCTGTTGGCCGGCCCCCACCGGGGCGTGGGTATAGATGCCAAGCGAAGCTGGGTCGCTTTGACCATCCCAGGTTTCCAGCTGCCACGAGGCTGCCAGGATGGCCTGTGGACCGGCAGCCGTCCCGCCGCCGTAAGACACCGTTGACTCGTTAGGGACCGGCAATACGTGAAAGCGCGCGTCGGCCCGATCGGGCTGCGTGAGCTCTGAGCCCAGGAACACGGGGTAGCCGTTCGCTGCCCACTGATCGCAGCCGTCGAGGAGGTGTGGATCAATGTTTATCGCATCAGAGCTCATGACAGCCGCCGCCGGAAATCTTCGTAGCCGAATTCGCGCACGATCTTCAGTTCGTCGGTGGATGAGTTCCATACAGCAAGCGCAGGCAGCCGTACGCCGTTAAAGGTCGTGGTCTTGACCATCGTATAGTGCGCCATGTCATCGAACATCAGGCGATCGCCGATACTTAGCGGCTGATCGAAACTGTAGTCGCCCATCACGTCGCCCGCCAGGCAGCTTTGCCCACCCAGCCGGTAGGCGTGAGGCCGACTGTCATTGGGCGACGCGCCGAACACGTCCGCCTGATAGGGCATCTCCAGTGTGTCCGGCATGTGGCAGGTCGCAGACGTATCGAGAATGGCGATGTCGCGCTCATTGTGTGTCACGTCCAGCACCTCTGAGACGAGCACGCCCGTGCCAATGGCAATCGCCTCGCCTGGCTCCAGGTAGACCTGCAGAGCGTAGGTTTCTCTTAAGTTCTGCAGCCGCCTAGCGAGCGCAGCGCGGTCATAGTCGTTCGCTGTCAGATGGTGGCCGCCACCGAGGTTGAGCCATGCCATGTCCTGAAGAATGTCGCCGCAGCTTGCTTCAACTATTGCAAGCGTGCGATCGAGCGGCCCGTAGCCCTGCTCGCAGAGCGTATGAAAATGCAGCCCCGACAGCCCCTCCAGGTTGGCACCGTCAAGCTCCGCTATCGGCAGGCCAAGCCTGGAGCCCGGTGCACTGGGGTCGTACAGCGGTGTGGTCACTTCTGAATGGCCAGGATTGATGCGCAGGCCGGCTTTGAGCTCAGGCCGTGCCGATTGCGCCTCAGTGAATTGCTTTTTGAAGCGCTGCCACTGCGCCAGCGAGTTAAACACGATGTGATCCGCAAGCCCGGTAACCGCATCGAACTCATCGGCTGAGTAGGCGGGCGAGCAACAGTGCACTTCACCGCCGAACTCCTCCCGGCCGAGGCGCGTTTCCCACAGTCCGCTGGCGGAAATGCCGCTGAGCGCCGCACTCACCTGCGGCGCAAAGTGGAACATTGAAAAGGCTTTGAGCGCCAGCAGTATCCTGGCTCTGGACTCGCGCTGGAGGCCCGCGAGCAACTGCAGGTTGTTGTTCAGCGCGACTTCGTCAACCACGAAGCAGGGAGACGGAACGCGTCGCGGATCAAAGTTGACGAAGGTTTGGCTCCGCATGCCGTTGTCCGGGGCCACCTGGTGTCCTGTCAGAGCAGATCGAACGTGGGATTCTCAACTACCGTCCACGGCAGGCCGCTGTGCTGCATTTCCTGCATAAAGGGATCGGGGTCGAGCTGCTCGATGTTCCAAACGCCGGGCCTTAGCCATTGCTCTGTCGCCATCAGCTTTGCGCCAATCATGGCGGGGACACCGGTCGTGTAAGAAATGGCCTGCGATGAGACTTCCCCATAGCATTGCTGGTGGTCACAGATGTTGTACAGATAGGCACGATGCGGCTTGCCTTCGCGCAGTCCCGTGACCACACAGCCGATACAGGTCTTGCCATGTGTGCGCGGCCCGAGACTGGCGGGGTCCGGCAGCAGTGCTTTCAGGAACTGAATCGGCACGATATCGCGGCCCTCGTAGTTGATCGGTTCAATACCCGTCATGCCCACATTGCCCAGCACTTCCAGATGCTTCAGGTAGCTATCGCCAAAGCTCATCCAGAACTGCGCTCTACGTAGCGAGGGATAGTGCCGGGTTAGCGATTCCAGCTCCTCGTGATACATGCGGTAGATGTTGTAGGTGCCTACGTCTTCCGGGCAGGCGAAGGATTGTTTGAGCGACATTGCCGGGGTGGTGACGAACTGCCCGTCTTCCCAGTGGCGACACTCGGCAGTCACCTCCCGGATGTTGATTTCCGGATTGAAATTAGTGGCGAACGGATAGCCATGATCGCCACCATTTACGTCGATGATATCGAGCGTGTGAATCTCGTCGAACTGGTGCTTGGCCAGATACGCCGTAAACATATTGGTCGCACCCGGGTCGAACCCGGAGCCGAGTAGTGCCATGAGTCCGGCGTCCGCGAACCGATCCTGGTAGGCCCACTGCCACTTGTATTCGAAGCGGGCCGTATCCGGGGGCTCATAGTTGGCGGTATCGAGGTAGTGCACACCGGTTTCCAGGCAGGCATCCATGATGCTCAGATCCTGATAGGGGAGAGCGACGTTCACGACCAGTTTGGGGTTCACCGCGCGTATGAGCGCTGCAGTTGCCTGAACATTGTCGGCATCCACCTCGGCCGTTTCGACGGTGATGGCGTACTTTTCCTTTACCTGCCTCGCTATAGCCCGGCATTTCTCCTCACGCCGGCTGGCCAGCACGATGCGCGTAAATGTGTCGGCATTTTGTGCGCACTTGTGCGCCACGACCTGGCCGACACCGCCGGCGCCGATGATAAGAACCGTAGTCATAAAATCTGTACCCGGAAGAATATTTACCCGGCTTGTTCGTGGTAGGTGTAGCCCTGGATGCAGTCGTTGAAGGTATTGATGATGTGCTGGCGTTGCCGCGCAGTAATCAGGCCGTTACGCACCGCCTGTTCCGCGGTGTTTCGATAGCGACGCTGCAGTTCCTTCGGATCGTATTCCACATAGCTCAGCACCTCACCGATGGTGTCGCCGTGAAGCTCGCGGACGAACTCGAACTCACCATCCTTGAGTATCCGAATGCTGACCACGTTGGTATCCCCAAACAGGTTATGCAGGTCGCCCAGCGTTTCCTGATAAGCGCCCACCAGAAAAATGCCGATGTAGTACTCGTCCCCGGGCTGCCAACGATGCACGGGCAGTGTTTTGGTGCGAGCGCTCTTGCCGATAAAGCTATCGATTTTGCCGTCGCAGTCGCAGGTGATATCAGCCAGCACGGCCTGGCGATCAGGTTGGGTGCCCAGGCGATGGATCGGCATGATGGGGAACAGCTGGTCTATGGCCCAAACATCTGGCAGCGACTGAAACAGACTGAAGTTAACGTAGTAGATGTCTTCAAGCGGTTGCTTGAACTGATCCAGGTCGGCTGGAACCTCATCGTCATCCATGTCTGCGACCATGCTGCCGATACGGTGCGCGAGATCCAGGTACAGGCTCTCGGCGATGGAAAGCTGACGCAGATCAAGCTGGCCGTAGCGATAGAGCTCGCGGATCTCATTGCGATAGTAGTTGGCGTCGTTCAGGCATTCCTGCACACGTTCCGGCGACAAGTAAGCATAGATCTCACGTAGTCTGCCGATCGATGGGTGTTCGTTGTCAGGGGCCTGCGGAATGCGGGCGGTATCGAACTGCGTAACGTCCAGCACATTAAATAGCAGAACAGAAGAGTAGGCGACCGTGGCGCGCCCTGATTCAGTGACGATGGTCGGGTGTTCAATGCCTTGCTCGTCAAAGACCCTGGTGAGGACATCGACGACGTCTTCGCAGTACTCATCCAGCCGGTAATTGCGGCTTTGGTCGTGCGCCGTGGACCAGCCGGTGTAGTCGATCGCTAAACCACCACCGAGGTCGATGTAGGCGAGCGATGCGCCTTCGCGAATCAGGTCCACGTAAAACCGGCAGGCCTCCATGATGCCGCCGCGAATGTCGCGAATATCAGGAATCTGAGAGCCCAGGTGGCAGTGCAATAGTTGCAAGCGGTCGAGCATCTCTGCCTCGCGCAGCGCGTCCACCACTTCGACAATCTGCGTGGCGGTGAGTCCAAACATGCTGCGGTCGCCGCTTGTGCCTTGCCAGTGGCCGCTCACGCCGGCCGTCGATTTCACCCGCACGCCGATCAACGGTGCCACGCTGAGCGCGCGGCTCCGCTCGATCACGATCGGCAGCTCAGTGAGCGTCTCGATAACGAAGAAACATTTAAAGCCAAGCTGCGTCGCCTGCAGGCCGAGATCAATAAATTCCTGATCCTTGTAGCCGTTGCACACGATCAGGCTGCCGGTGTTCAGCGTCGCCATCGCCACGATCAGCTCAGGCTTACTGCCGACTTCCAGTCCGTGGCCATAGCGTTCGCCGAACGCGGCGATTTCTTCCACGATTTGTGCTTGCTGATTGACCTTTACGGGATAGACGCCCTGATAGCGCCCCCGATAGCCCAGTGAATCGATGGCGCTCTTGAAGGCTTCGTTGAGGCGCACGAGCTGGGCGTCCAGAATGTTCTCAATACGCAGCAGTGCCGGCATCTGCAGGCCACGTTCCTGCATGCCCTTGACCACATCCAGGAGCTGAATCTCGCTGTTTAGTGTGCGCGCGGTGACGCAGCCATCGGGTGAGACGCCAAAGTAATCGTTACCCCAGCGTTCGATGCCGTAGAGATCGGCGGAGTCTCCCGCTGTCCACTCGGCATCGGGAGCCTGCGCCGTGGCCAGCAGTTCGGTAGGTTCTTGTGCCATGGCGGTGGGGTGATGTCCGCCTTCGTCGCGGCGGGTTGGAGCCAGGCGGGCTAGCGGCGCTTACTCCGGCCTCCGCGCCCGCGGGGCAGGGATTTTAGCATCGCGGCACTGATTCTCTAGACCTCGATTCGACCGTGCGTGCCAGTGAATCCCGAGGGCGCGCTCAGGCACTCTTCGATGCGGGGCCAGCCCCCGACCTTGGGGTCAGGCCCCAGGGTTGCAGTCAGGCGGCAGCGCTGGACGGGGTCTGGGTCAGGCCGTCAAGAATGCCGTTGAAGGTTTTGCTGGGCCGCATGGCGGCAGCGGCCAGTGCCGGGTCGGGATGGTAGTAGCCACCGATATCAACGGGTTCGCCCTGTGCCTCGTTGAGTTCGCTGACAATGGTTGCTTCCTGCTCGGCAAGCTGCGCAGCGATAGGCGCAAAGTGCGCGCGTAGTGCATCGTCGTCGCTTTGCTCAGCGAGTGCCTGGGCCCAGTACAGACAAAGATAGAAATGACTGCCGCGATTGTCGAGTTCGTTGACTTTGCGCGACGGCGCCTTGTTGTTGGTCAGGAAGAGTCCGTTGGCCCGGGTCAGTGCTGCGGCCAGCACGGCCGCCTGGGCATTGCCGGTTTTCTCAGCCAGATCCTCCAGCGAGACGGCGAGCGCCAGAAACTCGCCGAGACTATCCCAGCGCAGGTGGCCTTCTTTGTTGAACTGCTGCACATGTTTGGGTGCCGACCCGCCTGCACCAGTCTCGTACAGTCCGCCGCCTGCGAGCAGCGGCACAATCGAGAGCATTTTTGCACTGGTGCCAAGCTCGAGGATCGGAAACAGATCGGTAAGGTAGTCACGCAATACGTTGCCTGTTACCGAAATCGTATCCTCGCCGGCGCGCACGCGCTTCAGCGTGTACCGCATGGCTTCAACGGGTGCCATGATGTCGATCGTCAGGCCCTTGAGGTCATGGTCGTTGAGGTATTGACGGACTTTGGCGATGAGCTGCAGGTCGTGGGCCCGTTCGTCATCGAGCCAGAAAATAGCCGGTGCGCCAGTGGCTCGCGCGCGGCTGACTGCCAGCTTTACCCAGTCGCGGATGGGCAGGTCCTTGGTTTGGCACATGCGCCAGATATCACCCCGTTCCACCGGATGCCGCAGCAACGTGTGGCCCTTCATATCGACGATGCGCATTTCGCCCGCCGAGGTCATTTCAAAAGTCTTGTCGTGTGAACCGTATTCCTGCGCCTTTTGCGCCATCAGCCCGACGTTGGACACATTACCCATGGTGGTGACGTCGAATGCGCCGTGTTCCTGGCAGTCTTCGATAACCGCCTGATAAATGCCGGCGTAGGAACGATCGGGAATCATGGCTACCGTGTCGCGCAGTTTGCCGTCGGGTCCCCACATCTGGCCCGAGCTGCGCAAGGCGGCCGGCATGGACGCATCAATAATGATGTCGCTGGGCACGTGCAGGTTGGTGATGCCGCGATCGGAATCCACCATCGCCAGCGGCGGGCGGAGTGAATAAACGGCCTGGAGATCGTCTCGAATCCGCCGCTGCAGTGTGTCCGGCAGTTCGTCCAGATTGGCATAGACGTCGCCGATGCCGTTATTCAGATCGACGCCGATCCGCTCGAGCGTTTCGGCATGTTTCTCCAGCGCGCTGGCGTAGTAAATGCTCACCGCGTGCCCAAACATAATGGGGTCGGACACTTTCATCATGGTCGCTTTCAGATGCAGCGACAGGAGTACGCCCTCGGACAGCGCGTTTTCTGTCTCGCGCGCGAAAAATTCGCGCAGCGCCGAACGGCGCATCACTGCAGAGTCAATTACTTCACCGGCCAGCAGCGGGGTCTCTGCCTTGAGTACCTGCGTCTTGCCGTTCGGCTCGGTAAGCAGGATTCGGATGGCCGTATCTTTCTCGACTACTGTGGATTTCTCGCTGCCGTAAAAGTCACCGGCGAACATATGCGCTACGCGCGTCTTGGAGTCGGAGCTCCACGCGCCCATGGAATGCGGGTTGGCTCTGGCGTATGCCTTCACGGGTGGGGCGACCCGGCGGTCTGAATTGCCCTCTCGCAGCACGGGGTTCACCGCGCTGCCAAGCACTTTCGCAAAACGCTTGCGCAGCGCTTTATCCGCTTTGGTGCGCACTTCCTCCGGGTATTCCGGCAGCTTGTAGCCTTGCCCCTGCAGTTCCTCAATAGCTGCGTTGAGCTGCGGAATCGATGCGCTGATGTTCGGCAGCTTGATAATGTTTGCCGCCGGCGTCTTGGCCAGCTCGCCCAGCTCCGTGAGCGCGTCGGGAACCTTCTGCTCGTCCGTAAGCTCCTCAGGAAAATTCGCCAGAATTCGCCCCGACAGCGAGATATCGCGGGTTTCGACATTCACGCCGGCCGCCGCGGCAAATTTCTCCACGATAGGCAGCAGCGAATAAGTGGCCAGCGCGGGCGCTTCATCAGTCAGCGTGTAGATGATGGTGGCGTCTTTATCGGTCATCGGCTTTTCCGGCAATTGGTCAGCGAAAGCTCCGCTGCGGCGCATTAGTGGTCAGAGCGAAGCGAACGCATATTTTGAAGAGTCGGCCCCGTGAGGCCTTGGCCCGTGCAGGCCGGTCGCGGCGGGGAGGGGTTGTGATTTGAACTGGCCACCCGTCCGCGGACCGGGATTATACCGGAGTCCAGGTTGACCCGGGCGCGGATTGGCCTACAATCGCGCGCCCCGACGCCTGGCGCGTCACCGTGTAGGAAACTACTGGCATGTCTAGAGTCCTGAGTTCGCTTGCTTTCTTGATGATTTCTTTGCCTGCAACGCCGCTGATGGCGAGCGAGCAGGTTGGCCAGTTCTATGTCGACGGGCTGTTCACTGGCGCCATCGCCGATGATGATCGCGGCGTAGACGATGATTTCGACTTCGCCGGAGGCGGCCTGGCCCTGGGCTACGCCATCTCGGAGCACTTCAACGTTGAATTCACGGGCCAGATGCTCGACTTTGACGGCATCGGCGGCGGTGTAGATGTTGATCAGGACAGCTTCTCTTTCAACCTGGTGAACATCTACAACCGGGCTGCAAATTTCTCGCCCTATGTTCTTGGTGGTATCGGGTGGGTGAATTCCAATCCAGAGGGTTTTCAGGACAACGATAACTTCCAGATTCAGGGCGGCCTGGGCGCCAAGACGGATCTGGGCAGTGATCGGCTGTCGCTGCGCACCGAAGCGATCTACCGCTGGGAAGATGCGCGCGGCGACAACTTCGGTGACTGGTTCTTAAACATCGGCCTCAGCTACGCGCTTGGCCAGGCCAGCAACGTCACCCGCGATTCCGATAGTGACGGTGTCGATGACGATCGGGATCGGTGCCCGAACACGCCGATTGGCGCCGTCGTTGACGCGAGCGGCTGCGAGTTGGATGGGGATAACGACGGTGTGGTCGATCGCCTGGACGAGTGCCCCAATACGGCCCGCGGTGCCAAGGTCAATGCTGTTGGCTGCGCCATTGTCGGTGATGCCGACAAAGATGGTGTTGCTGATGATGCTGATCAGTGCCCCGGGACCCCGGCCGGTGTTGCGGTTGACGCGACTGGCTGCCCAATCGATGCGGACGGCGACGGCGTGGTCAACTCAAACGACCAGTGCCCGAACACTGCCGCCGGCGTGCTCGTTGACAATCGCGGTTGCAGCTTCCAGTTGGAAGGCGTGAATTTCGCGACCAACTCCGCGCAGATTCTGCAGGAGGGCCGCAATCGTCTTAACGCCGCTGGCGACTTCCTTCAGGCCAATCCAGACGTGAGGATTGTTATTGAAGGCCATACTGATAGCCGCGGCGACGCGGGTTACAACATGCGGCTATCCGAGAGCCGTGCTGAGGCCGCGAAGGACTACCTCGGCAGCCGCGGAGTCGCCGGCAGCCGCATGCG
>JANQPY010000007.1 GCA_028285245.1 Gammaproteobacteria bacterium
TCGAGCATCAGCTCGAGGACCTGGTCGCCGGATCTGCCGTCCAGGTTACCGGTCGGCTCGTCCGCGAGTACCACCGCCGGCTCTGTCACCAACGCTCTGGCAACAGCCACCCGCTGACGCTCCCCACCAGACAACTCTCCGGGCTTGTGCTCCAGACGCTGCTCCAAACCGACGCGGGCCAACAATGCGCCCGCACGTTTGCGAACATCGCCGATCGAGTCATCACGCAGCAGCAGCGGCATAGCGACGTTTTCAAGCGCCGTGAACTCAGCCAGCAGGTGATGGAACTGATATACGAAGCCCAGTGATTCATTGCGAATCTCGCCGCGGCGTACCTGAGAAGCGCTGGTTAGGCTCTCACCGAATATGTGCACCTGGCCATCGGTCGGTGTATCGAGACCACCGAGTAACTGCAGCAGCGTGGTCTTGCCAGAGCCAGACGACCCTATTATCGCCACGGTCTCCCCCACCTGGACCGCCAGCGACACCGAACGCAGGACGGTCAGAGACGATTCGCCCTCGACGAAGGTCTTTGACAGTTCCTGACCTACGAGTGGCAGCTGGCTAGAGTCCGAGGGTTGCACGCTCAAACCCTACTCGTGGCGGAGTGCTGTTGCGGGTGGCGTGGCCGCCGCGCGCCACGCCGGGTAGACCGTCGAGAGTAAAGCCAGCAGCAATGCAATGCCGGCCACCCGGCCAACATCCAGCCATTCCACGCGGCTTGGGAACTCGCTAATGAAGTATACGTCCGGCGCGAGAATCTGTATGCCTGACAGCGACTCAAACCAAGCGACCAACTGGCCGATATTGCTGGCGACTATCAGCCCGAGCAGAACGCCGACTGTAGTTCCCAGCACGCCAATCAACGTGCCCTGCGTCATGAAGACGGTAAGGATACCGCGTGGTGATGCACCCAGCGTCCGCAGAATTGCCACATCGGCGCGTTTCTCCCTGACGACCATGACGAGCGTCGATACGATATTGAATGCAGCAACCGCTACTACCATCAACAAGATGACAAAAATGATCGACTTCGTCAGCTGTATCGAGCGAAAGAAATTGGCGTGCTGGCGGGTCCAATCGGTTATGTAGACATCCTGGCCCAGCCGCTGCGCGATCGCCCGCACAGCGCTGGGCGCATTCTCCGGATCGACCATCGCCAGGCGTAGACCCGTGACGCTATCCCCCATCCTCAGCAGCCGCGATGCGTCGTCACGATGCAGAAAAACCAGGCCACGGTCGTACTCATACATGCCGGCATAGAAGATCCCCGCAATCTCGAAGCGCCGCATACGCGGTACGAGGCCTGCTGGCGTCGTGACGCCTTGCGATACCATCATGATGAGGCGGTCACCGACGCGAACTCGAAGCAGGTCAGCCAGACTGCGTCCAATGACCAGGCGATATGCCCCACTCTGTAAGTCGTCGAGCCGTCCCGCCACCATCAACGGCTCCAAGTCGGCCACGCGGACCTCAGACTGCGGATCAACGCCCCGCAGTTGCGCACCCTTAATAACGTCCCCGGCAATCAATAGCGCCTCGCCACCAATGAAAGCAGATACGGCCTTGGTATCAGGGTCACTCTCTGCCAGGGCAGAAGCCAGACGCCAATCGTCCATGCCGTCTCCGGCGGTCGTGATAGCAGCGTGCGACAGCACGTCGAGAATCCGGTCCCGCACTTCGTACTCAAAACCGTTCATCACTGACAGCACCACAATGAGCACCGCCACCGCCACTGCAATCCCCAGAATAGATATCAAGGAGATAAACGACACAAAGCGATTACGAGTCCGCGCCCGTAGATATCGAGAGCCGATTAATAGTGGATAAGGCTTCGTCATTCCTGCCTGATCAAAAGGTCCGTTACTCGTAACGCAGTACTTCTGCCGGTGCGATGCGGGAAGCGCGCACCGCGGGATACACCGTGGCCAGTCCGGTTAGCAATAAGGCGATCAGGCATACGGCAAGCACATCGCCGGACTTCAGCTCGGCCGGCAAGGCCGTCAAATAGTAAACGTCGGCGGGCATGAACTGGAACCCAAACAACCGCTCAAGCTGAGGCGCAATTCTATTCACGTTGAGCGCCAGCGCGACTCCCAGACCAGTGCCAAGCAGCGCCCCTGCCCAGCCAATTACAGCGCCCTGCACTGCGAAGATCCACATGACCGTGGACCTGGGATAGCCAAGCGTTCTCAGGATCGCGATCCCGCTGCGCTTGTCGGCAACCGTCATGACCAGCATCGCCACAAGATTGAAGGCCGCCACTCCAACGATGAGCGCAAGCAGAATCGTCATCATCAACTTTTCGATACGCACGGCTCGAAAATAGGTGACGTTGTCTTCGGTCCAATCGCGGACAGACACCGGCCCGCCAGAACGCGCCCGCCAGTCCTGCGCCCAGTTGCGGACCAATTGGGGTGCCGCGAACACATTATCGGTCCGGATGCGAATGTTTGTAATGCTCGCGTCACCCCCAGCAATAGCGGATGCATCGTCCAGGTGGATGAGCGCCCGCACGCCATCGTGGTCTTTCAAACCAAGCTCGAATATGCCCGCGATCGTGAATTCCCTGAGCGTGGAACTGAGTGCGCCGGAGACTTTGGACGGCACCATGACGGTCACAGGATCGCCGACGCCGAGATCCAGGCGCAAAGCCAGAGCGCGACCGATCACCATCGCACGACTGCCGGGCATCAAAGCCTCGACGCGCCCCTCACGCATGCTGCTGCCTACTCCCGACAGTCCATCCTCGCGCTCAGGATCCACGCCGACCAGAACCGCGCCCGACAATGTACGGCCGGTCGACAGCATGCCCTCAATCTCAACGAACGGCGCGGCTGCGGCGACCCCTGGCCAGCGCGCTGCATCGGCCATCACTTCCGGCCAGCTTGCGCCGGGTTCAGCGGTGATGGTCGCGTGCCCGACCATGCTTAGCAGCCGGTTTCTAAGCTCTGTTTCAAAGCCGTTCATCACCGAGAGGACCACGATCAGCGCCGCGACGCCGAGCCCGACCCCAAGGACTGATGCAACGGTTACGAAGGAGGCGAACTGATTCTCGCGGTGTTCCCGAAGATAGCGGAGGGCCACAAAGGCGGCCACCGGTCTTAGCATGGCGTAATACTCAGACCCTGATGCCTGCAATGCCGGAAGGGTGAAACATCGCGTTGAGCCGCGGCGACGAACCGGTACATCATTTGTCGATCCCTGTCTATGAACGCTGCGGTTTTTTCGGTGACAGACGCGATGCTATATTCGGCGTCAGTATAACTTGGAGCAAAGCCGTGGCGCGCAAAGCCTTTCCGAGTCGAATCCTGCCGACGATTGCCCTACTCTTTTCTGTTGCGATCCCGGTTGCAGCCGGTGCCGATACCCTGCTGGTAGAGGGTCTGGACCAGGCAGCCACGGATGCGAGCTCAAGGCCCCAGCGCGGCATGAACATGGCCGCGGTCGAGGCCAATTGGGGCACGCCGCAACGCAAGCGGGCGGCGGTCGGCGACCCGCCGATTGCCCGCTGGGATTATCCGGCCTTCACCGTGTATTTCGAATACAGCCGAGTGCTGCACGCAGTTCGACAGCGCTAGCGCCCTAGCTTGCCCCCCGCCCACACGTCTGTGGGATAATCTCGCGCCCTGGCCCGCAGCACGCGGGCTTTTCGCTGTACGGCAACCGGGTACGTAGAGATAAGTTCCAGAGCTTCGCTGCTGACAGAGGCCAACCACGGCGCGGTGAATCTGCGTGTCGGCAACGTGCGCGGCTGCGCTACCGGGCTGGCAATCGCTGAGCTGACGCAAACCCATCGGGAACTGCAACTGGTTCTTACCGATAGCGTGGCGAGCGCCGAGCGGCTGGCCGCAGAGCTGCAGTTTTTTATGGGCAGCGACCGTCTGGTGCTGCTGTTCCCGGATGTCGAAGTCCTGCCATACGACAATTTCAGTCCACATCAGGACCTGGCGGCGGAGCGACTACGCATACTCGCTGACTTGCGCGAGCTCGCAGACGCAACATTGATTGCTGCCGCGGGAACGCTACTGCCCCGATTGCCGCCGGCTGCTTACCTGCGGGCGCACGCGCTGGGCCTGATGACGGGGCAGCGAATTGAGCCGGGCCGCCTTCGCAGCCTGCTCGACGACGCGGGCTACCAGAGAGTGAGCCAGGTCAGTACGCATGGTGAATACGCCGTGCGTGGTTCGCTAATTGATTTCTTCCCCACTGGCAGCAGGGAACCCGTGCGCGTGGACTTTCTGGATGACGAGATCGAATCGATTCGGGAATTCAACGCAGATACTCAGCTCACCCTACGCCAGGTCGAGTCATTGCAGAGCCTTCCGGCGCGGGAAATCCCCATCGACCCGGATTCCGTGCGCAGGTTCCGGCAGCGCTGGAGGGAACGCTTCGAGGGCAATCCGGCCAAGGCATCGATTTACCGCGAAGTCAGTGAGCAGCGGCTTCCAGCAGGCGTAGAAAATTACCTGCCGCTATTTTTCGACAGCACCGCAACACTCTGGGACTATCTACCCGAAGAGACACAGATAATTTCGACCGAAGGTTTTGACGAGGCACTGGCAGACGCCTGGAAGCAGGTCGAAGACCGCTACGAACAATTCTCGGGCGACCCGGAACTTCCGCTGCTGCCCCCAAACGAACTGTTTTGCCCAGTTGCGGATCACACTCGAGAAATCTGCAACCGTTCGCTGATTCGTCTACAACGATCACCCGTGCGGGTATCCGCAAGGAATGATTCGACTGTCGATCTCTCCGCGCGCCCGCTGCCGCCTCTGTTGGTTAATCGACGCAGTGACAATCCGGCTGATTCGCTGCACCAGTTTCTCGACAAGCATCAGAAGAAAACCCTGTTCACCGCGGAATCGCCCGGCCGCAGGGAGATTCTTGGCGAGTTCTTACGGGATCACGGCATCGAGGCAGCAAACGTCGACAGCTGGGGCGAGTTTCATGCGGGCGCCCACGCAACCGCGCTGGCAACTGCCCCGCTAGTGGCCGGAGTGATTCTGGAGTCCGCCGAGGTCACGATTATCACGGAGTCTGACCTGTTCGGCGAGCAACCGAGGCAGCGCCGGTCTCGTCGGAGCGTCCGCGACCCCGAGAGCCTCATCAACGACTTGACCAACCTGAGTCCGGGTTCGCCGGTTGTGCATGTTGAGCATGGCGTTGGCCGCTATCGCGGCTTAACCGACCTGGATATTGATGATGCGATCACCGAATTCGTCACTCTGGAGTATGCGGATGGAGACTTATTGCACGTCCCCGTCAGCAATCTTCAGCTGATATCCAGATACACAGGCGCCGCACCTGAGCAGGCACCCTTGCATCGGTTGGGTACTGACCAATGGGCCCGGGCCAGGCGTAAAGCGGCCGAGAAGATTCGCGATGCCGCGGCAGAGCTACTGGAGCTGTACGCACGCCGCGCCAGCCGCAAGGGGCAGAGCCTGCGCATCGAGCCCGAGGCGCAGCTTGCGTTCGCCGCCGCGTTCCCGTTTCAGCCGACTGACGATCAAGCGGATGCCATAGATGCCATCATGGCCGATCTGAGCCGCTCAGAGCCGATGGACAGACTCGTCTGCGGTGATGTTGGCTTCGGCAAGACTGAGGTCGCACTGCGCGCCGCTCATGCGGCGGTGACCAACCATCGTCAGGTGGCGGTGCTGGTGCCCACGACGCTGCTTGCCCAGCAGCATCATCAAACATTCGCCGACCGTTTCGCGGATTGGCCGGTACGGGTTGAAACCCTGAGCCGCTTTCGCAGCGGCAAGGAGTCAGCCAGCGTCCAGGCTGGTTTGGCGGACGGGACGGTGGACATCGTCATCGGCACACACCGCCTTCTACAGCAAGGCATTCAGTTCAAAGACCTGGGCCTGGTTATCGTGGACGAGGAACACCGGTTTGGCGTGCGCCACAAAGAGCAGCTCAAGGCCCTGCGAGCTGAGGCGGACTTCCTCACCCTAACGGCAACACCGATACCCAGGACGCTCAACATGGCGCTAGGCGGCCTGCGTGATCTATCACTAATCACCACGCCTCCAAGATCACGCCTGTCTATCAAGACTTTTGTTACTGAATGGGAAGAACGCCTGCTGCGGGAAGCGTGCCTGCGGGAAATCAAGCGCGGTGGCCAGGTGTATTTCGTGCACAACCGTGTCGAAGATATCGAGAAGGTCGCCCAACAGCTCGCCAAACTGGTTCCCGAGGCCAACATTGAGTTCGCTCACGGGCAGATGCGGGAACGCGAGCTTGAGCGGCTCATGCTCGACTTCTATCAGCGACGCTTCCACATCCTCGTGTGTACCGCAATCATTGAAAGCGGGCTCGATGTCCCTACCGCCAACACCATCATTATCAATCGGGCTGACCGCTTCGGCCTCGCCCAGCTGCACCAACTCCGCGGGCGGGTTGGGCGTTCACACCACCAGGCCTTTGCCTATCTGCTGACGCCACCGCGCCGGGCCCTGACCCCTGAGGCCGTAAAACGTCTTGATGCGATCGAGTCCTTAGAGGATCTGGGCGCGGGTTTCGTACTGGCGACACACGATCTGGAGATTCGCGGTGCCGGTGAGCTGCTGGGTGAAGAGCAAAGCGGACAAATACAGCAGATCGGCTTTTCGCTATACAGCGACATGCTGGCTAAAGCCGTGGAAACGCTGCGCGCCGGTGGCTCCCTCGACCACAATCTAGAGCCGGGCCGGGCTGCCGACTTCAATCTGCATTTACCCGCACTGATACCGGATACCTATCTGCCTGATGTTCACCTGCGCCTGGTGCACTACAAGCGCATAGCCAGTGCACCGTCCGCAAAACAACTAGAAGCGCTGCAGGTTGAACTCATCGACCGCTTCGGGCTGTTACCCGAGCCAACGCAGAACTTATTCCGGCTGGCCAGACTGCGCCTGGCCGCGGTGCCGCTGGGCCTGAAGAGAGTCGATATATCCGCCGGCGGCGGCCGCGTGGAGTTTGGCGCGGAGACCGAGGTGGCGCCAGCCACGCTGGTCAAGTTGTTGGAATCCGAGCCTGCAATCTATAGTCTGGATGCTCAACAACGCCTGCGGATCCGCGCAGAGCTGAATGATTTGGAAGCACGCTTTTGTTTCGTCGAAAACCTGATTCAGACTCTCGCCCAAAACCAGGCCTGACCGGGCTGAAACCCCTTGTGCTGGCAGCCGCTGCCGCACTGGGGCCGGCGGCGACATTGAGCGCGACCGAAGCGACACCGCGTTACGCGGTCGAAGTGATTCTCTTTGAGAATGTCGATCAGAGCCGAACCACCGCCGAACTGCCTGCACCGGAGATCTTCAGCACGGCATCCGGTGAATCACCGCTGGAAACGGCGGCTCGCGATGCGCAACCGGTAACGCCGCGCGTACATCGCGGCGCTCGGCCAGAGTTTCTCTTGCTCGAGCCCTATGCTGGCCAGGCCGATTTTCTGCCGCTGGCAGCGGACGACATGGAGTTAGGCAATACGGTGGGTCGTCTGGAGCGACTCGATGCCTATGCACCACTGGTACATGCAGGGTGGAGCCAGCGTGCCCGGCCTGGGCAGGTAGCGGACGCTCGGGACATTGCCGCAAGACTGGCTTCAGGCGCTGACCTTTCCGGCCAGATCACCCTGTACAAAGACCGTTTTGTGCACCTGCGTGTGGAGCTGGAGCTGACTGAGCGAGTGGCAAGCGAGCGGGTTGAACCGATTCGACTGATTCAGTCACGGCGGCTGCGGGGACAAGCCTTACATTACTTCGATCACCCCCGGTTTGGCCTGTTGGCCAGTGTGCGGGAAATCGAGTCTGGCGAAGAACCAGCCGACGATGCCGACCAGTAACCGCCTCTAGCCGACCGACTGCTCCCCGTCAGCGGCGCCAGTTTCCGGCGCCAGATTTGCCATGGCCTTATCAATGAGCGCAGCATGTGGCGTTTGCCGATCCGGAACCAGCGTTGCCACCCCGTAAGACAATGCTACGTAGCGTCCAGCGGGTGTGCGCGGATGATGAATCGCCAGGTCTTGCACCTTGGCGGCAATCCGTTCAGCCAGGTCCAATGCCTGCTGCACGTTTGCACTACCAATCACCACGGCGAACTGGCTCGCATCAAAGCGGGCCGCCGCATCCCCGGCGCGCCGCAACGAACCACTGATCGCATGACCAATCTTGCGCAGCGTGGCATCAGTCGCATGACGGCCAAAAACATCCCGGTAGGCATCCAGCGCGTCTACGCGAAACATAATCAGAGCGAGCGAGCGCTGATCCCGCCTCGCCATACCCCAGTCCCGGCGAAGCAACTCATCTAATCCGTGCCGGTTCAGTAAACCTGTGTGGGCATCCAGGTGGTCCTGGCGTCCCGCTCGCGAACCGGCAGCTGCCGGCTGCGAAGCGTCGGCGCCCATATCCTGCGACAGCAGCCAATAGGCTGGAGCTCCCGGACGCGTAAACAGAGCCGACAGGCGAAACACGAGCTCGCGCTCACCGCCATCACGGCAACGCCAACGCTGACGCAGCCAGCGTTCTCTTCCGGGCAGGGCGTCTTCGGCGCTCGGTTGATCCCCGGAAGCGACCCAATCAGTCATCGCACGGCCGGTCAGCTCAGTTGAGTCCCAGCCCGTAAGCGCCTCGATGGCACCGTTGGCGTAGACGACCTCCAGATCGTCTCCCGCTGCAGACACAATCACCAGTCCGGCTGCGCAGTGATCGAGAGCCTGGATAAGCACCTTTTTACCTATTTGTAACATGCACTTAGGAGCTATATATAAGGTGATCTATACTAAAAAATGCGACCGGGAGGACCGCCGGTCCACACTATAGGCCCGCCGGGCGGGGTTGGTCTGTGACCAGGATCACCCGGGCCAACTCACCAGGCATCCAAAAGTGCGTCAATGAGACGCGCCGCCTGCCCCATTCCGGCCTGAATGTGCGCATGAATCTCCGCGTGGATTCCGGAGCCTGAGCCCCGTCCCGCGGCGGCATTGACGACCACACCACACATCACGTACGGCACCCCACGTTCAGCGGCCAGGCACGCTTCCGGCAGCGCCGTCATCCCCACCACATCGCAACCATCGCGCTCCAGCCGGTCGATCTCGGCTGCTGTCTCTAAGCGAGGTCCCTGGGTCACTCCGCAGGTCCCCGCGGCGCAGAATCTCAGCCCCTCGGCCGCGGCCAGTTCGCCAAGCATCACGTGATGTATCGGGCTTACGGGATCGGTGAACTCGACGTGCCGCACCGGGCCTCCGTCGGCCCGGCCAAAGGTTTGCTCCCGGCCCCAGGTGTAGTCAATCAGCTGATTGGCCAGCACCAGGTTTCCGGGCAGCGCGTCGGCGTGAATACCACCAACGGCGTTAATTCCCATGACGAGCTCAGGCTTAAGGTCGGCCAGCGCGGAAACGTTGGCCCTGTAATTCACCTCGTGTGGCGCGATCACGGCCGGATCGCCGTGCCGCGGCAACAATACGACTTCGGTCGACCCCCGCTGCCAGCGAAGCAATGGTGCTGATGCCTGCCCGAACGGCGTTCTCACGGCAGCAGAATCCCGGGTCGCGTGATCCGGCACCAGAGAAAGCGCGCCGGTACCACCAATGATCGCCAGCAGCGTCACGTTTTGGACTCGGAGAGCGCGTAGATGGCTGGAAGATGTCGCCATCGGCGATTCAGGTCCATGCCGCAACCAAAAACGTAGCGGTTGGGCACTTCCATCCCGATGATTTCCGCGGGTGCGCATTCAGGCCGCAGACGCTCGATTTTTCTTACCAGTACGGCAGCGACAACCTGCGCCGCACCTTGCTCTTTGCAAGCACTCCGAACGTAGTCGAGCGTGATGCCTTCATCAAGGATATCGTCGACTATCAAGACAGTGCGCCCCTTAAGAGAGATGCGCGGCGGACGCAGCCACTCAGGCTGACCGCCGTGCTGCTTGCCGTCGTAGCGGGTAACGTGACAATAGTCGAGAACATAATCGCCATGCAGACGTGCCATCAGCCAGGCCGCCGGCAATAATCCGCCCATCATTACTGCCAGCAGCACGCAGTCGCCGCCGTCGATGCAGGGCTGCAGGGATCCGGCCATTCGGTCGAGCGCCTGCTGCACAGCCGCTTCGTCGGCAATGAGTTCGGCTCCTGCCGGAAGCTGCCCTTGCCGCTCAGCCATCCAGTTCCAGCGCTGGCGGCTCGAGGGCCGCTGCCAGACTGGCGCGGGCCTTAGACCACTGTTCGGAGTGCTGGAGCGACCCGGCTTCCCAGGAGATTGACCGCGGCCGGAGCGCAGCCAAACGACCATGGCTGACTGCGTTCGGAACAAAATCGAGTTGCTTGAGGACTGTATCCACTGCGGGCTCGTCGTTGCAAATGATGGCCATGTCGGCGCCCGCGCTTAGCGCCAGCTCTGTTCTTCTCAACATGTCCCCGGTTTGCGCGAGGGCCGACATGCTCAGGTCGTCGGAAAACACCACACCCGCGAACCCGAGCTGATCGCGCAGCTGATTTTGGATCCAGAACGGCGACAGACTGGCTACCCGCCTATCGACTTGCGGATACCGGACATGCGCAATCATCACGCCGCCGATGCCCTCACGGATCAAGTGTTCGTAGGGCTCCAGATCCGCCAATACACTGTCAGCGTCGCGCCCATCCACAGGTAGCTCAAGGTGAGAATCGGCAGCGACTGCCCCGTGACCCGGAAAGTGTTTGGCCACGGATGCCATGCCCGCGTCTGCCATGCCGTGACACCACGCAGCTGCGAGCTTGCTAACGATTTCGGGACGGCCATGGAAAGCCCGGTCACCGATAATCTCGCTAATCCCGCTATCCAGATCCACGACTGGCGCGAAGCTCAGGTCGACGCCGAGTTCGCGAAGCTCCGCGGCCATAAGCCAGCCGGCCTGTCGCGTGAGCATTAGACCCTTGCTTACATCCAGCTCAAACTGCCGGCCAAGCCATCGAGCCGGCGGAAGTTCGGTAAAGTGCTCGCGAAAACGCTGCACACGGCCACCCTCCTGATCTACCGCAATCAACAGAGGCGGACTACGCAATGCGTGAATCGAATCGGTTAGGGCAGCCAGCTGTCGTGGACTAGTGTAGTTTCGCGAGAACAAAATCACCGCGCCAACAAGCGGCGACGACAAACGATCCCGGTCGGCTGCGCTTAGCTCGGTCCCGGCGATGTCAATCATCAGCGGACCCAGCGTCATTGCATCGCCACCGGCATGGGGAAATTCGAACTACACATTGGCCTCAATTACCGATTGTGACAAGGGTACGGGGTGCGACTGATTCGAAAAGCTCAATCACGTCAGCGTTGCTCATGCGAATGCAGCCATGCGACCAAGGCACACCCAAGGTCTCACTGTCTGGCGTACCGTGAATATAAATATAGCGCGACATCGAATCGACGCCACCGAACCGGTTGATCCGCGGCTCCATCCCGCTTAGCCAGATAATCCGGGTCAGGATCCAATCGCGTTCGGGCCACGCCTTGGCCAGCGCGTGGTTAAAGACCTCCCCGGTTTGCCGGCGGCCGACAAATACGGCGCCAAGCGGCGCTTTATGGCCAATCAATGCGCGAACCTGATGCAAACCTCTCGGAGTGCACTGGCTACCCGCGCGTTCGCCCGGCCCATAGCGAGATGTTGAAACCCTAAAGACGGCAACTTCCCGGCCGCTCTCCAACACTGTCAGGTCTTGCCGGAGCAAACTCACTCTGAGCTCGATACTGGTGCCCATAGACGCGACCGAATCTACAGACTAAAAATCGCCATGGACTCAACGTGGCGAGTATGCGGAAACATATCCATG
Source organism: Gammaproteobacteria bacterium (assembly GCA_028285245.1). GTDB lineage: Bacteria > Pseudomonadota > Gammaproteobacteria > Steroidobacterales > J054. The sequence continues at coordinate 11,783 of JANQPY010000007.1, forward strand.
ATGCCCGCCGCGGCCAGCCGGTAGCCGTGCTCATGCACTAGCTGACCGGCATCGCGGGCCAGCGTCCCCGGATTGCAGGAGACGTACACGATGCGGGCAGGCCTTAGCCTGCCGAGCTGACGTACAACCGCCTCAGCTCCGCTACGAGGCGGATCGAGAAGGACCCGGTCAAACGCCTCCGGCTGCCACTGCACTAGCCCGTCGGGCGATGTCAGGTCGGCCTCCAGGAAGCGAACATTGCCTAACCCCTGGGCTGCCGCATTGCGCTGAGCACGCGCGACCATATGCGCGTCCCCCTCCATGGCAATCAAGCTGGCTACCCGAGGGGCTATTGCCACAGAGAAGTTACCCAGCCCCGCGTGAAGCTCCAGCACATTCTGGCCAGGTTGCAAATTCAGCTGGTCAAGCGCCTGTGCCACCATCGCGTCGTTGACCGGCTGATTAACCTGAATGAAGTCAGTGGCCACAAAACTGACAGTCTTGCTGAAACTCGCCAGCCGGTAGTGCTGCTCTGCCGCGCCCTGTTCGCCAGACAGATTAGTCACGTCACTGGGCCCGCCGCGCTGAAGCAACACACGGAGGCCACTCGAGGATTCAAACTGTTCGAGCATCGCGATGTCTGCCACCGATGGCTCAGCCAGCACCCTAAGCACGAGCACTACGTTCTCATCACCAGCCGCCATCTCAATCTGCGGCACCTTCGCTCGGATACTCAACTGCCCGAGTAGCTCGGCCAATTCGCCTATGCGGTTACCGACTGCCGGGTGCAGGACCTCACAGCGCTGCATATCGGTAACGTAAGGGGCAAGACGCTCTCGGAAGCCAAGCAGAACACGATTTTTCTTGTGTACAAACTTCGCAGCCAAGCGCGCCTTGCGACGATAGCCCCAGACCGGCCCCGTAATTGCCGGGAGCAACTCATCCGGCTCCACTCGACCTATCCGTGCCAGAGAATCCAGCAGGTCGGCGGTCTTCACCTCAAGCTGATATGCCGCATCTGCGTGCTGCAGCGAGCACGCTCCGCACACGCCGAATACCTTGCAGCGGGGAGTCACCCGGTGCGGCGACGCTTCAGCCACCTCAAGCAGCTCGGCCTCGTCATACTGTTTCCGGCGGCGGCGAATACGAAACTTTACCCGCTCGTTGGCCAGCGCGCCGTCCACAAAGACGGTCTTTCCGTTGCCGCGCACAACCCCCCGGCCGTCCGCAAGACCCGCATCGATCTCACCCAACTGGGCCTCGACGTTTTGCGTCACGGCAGATCTCAAGATGTCGGCGCCCAGGCACGCAGAAACTGTTGATGATGATTTGCGTCACTTGCTGACAACCAGTCCCGCACGCGCTGGAGTTCATCAGCAAGCTGGCTGTTATCCAGCAAGCCCCTTAAGTGTTGAAACTTGAGGTAGACCAGATAGGTATTCAGCACGTCGGATTCGCAGTAATCGCGAATTTCCCGGATACCACCCGCCAACCAGGTTGACCAGACCTGGTCACCCTTCAGACCCTGTTTTCCCGGGAAGCCCAGCATAGTAGCGACCTCATCCAAAGGCGCGCGGGCGCGCGGCTGAAAACCGGATAGTACGTCCATCAGATCTAAGTGCCGCCAATGAAACCGGCTCAGGTAGTTGTTGTAGCGAAACTCCCGACGATCGTCTCCTTGTTCCCAATAGATGGGGCAGGCAACACCGTGCCGCAGGGAACGGTAGTGCAGTACAGGAAGATCGAAGCCGCCACCATTCCATGACACCAGGTCAGGTTCGTATTGCTCCAGACCCAGGAAAAAGCGCTCGATTAGCTCGGCTTCGGAGCTATCCGGTTCGCCGAGGCTCCACAGCTTGAACTGATCTCCGGTGCGTAAGGCGACGGAAATGGCAACTACCCGATGCTGATACAGCGGCAGAAACTCCGACTGAGTCCGCTGCTGCTGGCGAAACATCATGGCTTTAGCGGTGTCCGCGTCTTCCAGCTCATCAATGCCCAGCAACATCTGCCCCAGGGCGATGTCAGGGATCGTCTCGATGTCAAAAATCAGGCTGTGCATTCGTCGTCTTCGGCACGCAGAAGAATCGCGACCGCAACAATGAGACCGGCATCATCCGTAAGACTCAGGTTGCCAGTGCCAATACCGAGCTCCTGACACTTTGCCTGCCCACGAGCGGAGAAAATAATCTCCGGCCGGCCAAACCTGTCGGGCAGGACACCTGCGTCACGAATCCACATCCCGTTCGCGAAGCCGGTACCCATGGCCTTTACCACGGCCTCCTTTGCCGCAAACCGCATGGCAAGAAAACGGACGGGATGCTTGCTACTTGTAAACAGGCGTTGCTCCTCCGGCATTAGCAACCGTCGGACAAATCGATCACCGAATCGATCCAGCACCGCTGCCACACGATCGGTGCGCAAGATATCGATGCCGACGCCGAAGATCACTCCCGGACTGCCTCCGCCATCAGGGCTTTCATTGCCGCCACCGCCACGGCCATCCCATCAAGTGACGCTCGCGCAACGATAGCGTGACCTATGTTCAGTTCAACCACTTCGGGAAGTGCAGCTACCGGCTTGACGTTGTCATAGTGAAGCCCGTGCCCCGCATGCACTGTCAGCCCAAGCTGATCGGCAACCGCCGCCGCCTGCTGCAGCCGCTGAAATTCGCGCGCCTGAGACGTCTGGTCTTTCGCTTCTGCATAGGCGCCGGTGTGCAGCTCCACGACCGGCGCGCCCGCTGCCGCCGCAGCCTCAATCTGAGCAGGTTCGGGATCAATGAATAATGAAACCCGGATCCCCGCAGCGGAAAGTTCGGCGCAGGCGTCTTCCAGCAGTTCGGGATCGCCAGCAACGTCGAGCCCCCCCTCGGTTGTCAGTTCCGCCCGGCGCTCTGGCACCAGACAACAGTCGCTGGGCTGATGAGCGACTGCAAAACGGAGCATCTCGCTAGTCACTGCCATCTCCAGGTTTAGGTGCGTATCCAAACATTCCAGCAGGGCCGTCACATCACGCTCCTGAATATGCCGGCGATCTTCGCGTAAATGCACTGTGATCGAATCGGCACCAGCGCGCTCAGCAATCCCTGCCGCAGCTACTGGATCGGGGTACGTTGTGCCACGTGCCTGTCGTAGCGTCGCCACGTGATCCACGTTAACGCCAAGAGCTGTGTATTTCGGGTTCATCGAAGCAGTAGGGGCAGTCCGGTGCGTGGAAGCGCTGCGGCATCTTCGCATCAACGCCGCAAACCCCGCAACGCAGCGCCCCGGGTACGGCGACCAGCGCCTAGAGCAGCCCTCCCGGCATCAGGCGGTGGGTCTGCGCATGTCGTTGAACACCTCACGTGTCCGCAGACGGCGATCTCCCAACTGATAGGAGATGAGAGCCTTGAACAGGCCGCGCGATAGCTCGAGTAATTTGGGCGTAGAAAAATCTCCCGCAGCGATGCGCACCAGCTCATCGCCACGCAATACCGGGCCACCACCACCCCGCCCCGCCGGCACAGGTCCTTGATCGGGCACATATTCGTAGTCGGCCCCAGGGTCGAGACCGCTGTCGGAGTATTCCGTGGCAAGGTTCAGGCCGTAGCCCAACTCGGTCAGGAGCGCGAGTTCAAAGCGACGCAACGGCAGGTGCGGTGAACCGTCTCCGGTCAAGTCAGCCATTGCCGCCGCGTAATGCGCGAACAGCTCCGGATGTGGATCGCCGCGAGTAGTTAGCGACATCACCAACTCATTGACGTAGTAGGCGGAAAGCAGGGAATCTCCCGTGGGAATCTGCCAATGCACTATGGACTCGGCGTGGCGCAGGTTGAACAAGCTCCCCCGGCCTGACCAGGACAAGCGCACTGGCTGAAAAGGCTGGAGCACGCCACGCCAGCGTGGCCGCTGGCCCCGGGCGCCCCGCGCAACGAGGCCCACCCGCCCATGGTTCTCAGCCAGTACTTCGAGCAGTGAACTGGATTCACGATAAGCCCGCTGATGCAATACATAGGCGGATTCCAGCTCCACCTTATGCAGCTCACTCATCGCGTGATTCCTCGTAGCCCAGCTGCCGAAGGGCCGCCTCGCTGTCCCGCCAGTTCGCCTTCACCTTCACCCGCGTTTCGAGATGCAAGCGCCTGGACAAAATCGACTCCAGCTCCTCTCGTGCCGCTGTGCCGATTCGCTTGAGTCCCTCTCCTCCAGCTCCGATCACCATCCCCTGATGAGATTTTCGCTCTACCCAGATAATGCAATCTGCCAACAGGAGTGGCCCTCGCTCTTCCATGCGCAACACCTCCACGGCCAAACCATAGGGCACCTCCTCTCGCAGTGCCATCAGTAGTTTCTCGCGCAGCACTTCACCAATCCTAAATGCCAGGCCCCGATCCGTACGCGTGCCTTCAGGAAACAGCCGCGGCCCGGTCGGCAGGTGCGCGACAATTACCTCAACTAATCTGTCCAGATTGTGTCCGCCGCGGGCGGAGATGGGGACGATCTCGGCGAAATCCGCTCTCTCCGATGACTGCTGGAGAAACGGCAGCAGGGACTCCTTAGGGTGCACCAAGTCAACCTTGTTGACTGCCAGCAGCATTGGCACTCTGGCGTCGCGCAACCGGGAGAGGGCAACGTCGTCACCGTCTTTCCAACCGCGACTGTCCACCATCAACAAACCCAGATCCGCACCGGCGATGCTTGCCCCGGCGCTGCGATTCAGCGCGCGATTAATCTGTCGTCCGCCGGCCGCATGTAATCCTGGGGTATCGACCAGGATAACCTGTGCAGCGGGCGTCTCAACGATGCCGAGAATACTGTGCCGTGTGGTTTGCGGTTTAGGCGTGACAATACTGATTTTCTCAGCCACCAACGCATTAACCAGCGTTGATTTACCGGTGTTGGGCCGGCCGACAACTGCGACGAATCCGGCGCGAAATTCGCTATTCATCGGCACGAAGCGCCGCCAGCATCTTGGCAGCTGCGGCCTGCTCAGCTTTGCGGCGGCTCTGGCCCTCACCCACACAGCTTCGATCTAGCGACTCGACTTTGCAGCGTGCCATGAAGGCCTGCCGATGAGCAGGTCCGGTCACCTTCTCCAGACTGTAGCCAGGTGTCCCAAGTCCGCGACCCTGCAGGTGTTCCTGCAAGGCGGTCTTTGCATCGACAAGTTCGTTTTTGTCGGGCAGGTTGGCAAGGTTGTGTTCAAACAGCCGGCGAATGACGGTCTCGGCTGCAGCAAAACCACCGTCCAGTAACACCGCGCCGAACAGCGCCTCAATGGCGTCAGCCAGAGCTGCATCACGCTGATGGCCGCCGCTGGCCAGCTCACCGCTGCCCATGCGAAGACAACTACCCACGTCGATTGCGCGGCCAAGCTCTGCCAGGCGCTCTCGGCGGACCAGGTACGCGCGGTAGCGGCTTAGAGTCCCCTCATCGGCGTCGTCCAGGTGCTCAAACAGCGCACGAGCAATGACCAGGCCGAGCACCGCGTCTCCCAGAAACTCGAATCTTTCGTTGTTTGCGCTACCGGCGCTCCGGTGCGTAAGGGCCTGCTCAAGCAGGGCGGAATCGAGAAATGAATACTGAAGTTTGCTTGCCGACCAAGTGCCGGGATCGGTCACCGCTCAATCTCTACCGCGTTATTGAAATCGCCAAGAAAGTGCAAGTTGCCAACGTAAGGCGTCCGATTTTCGTAGCGTGCGCGAACCTCATAGCCCCGCTCCGTTTTCCTAATCTTGAAATCCTGCGACTTGATCGCCGATACCATCTCGATATTCAAGCGTCGGCCGATACCTGCACGAATCTCCTGTATTGATGGGTTCTTGCCATCAAGGTCGATTTTCACGTCATTCAATACGCTAACTATTTTCATATGTTCCAGGTAGATCGGCGTCAGCTTCAGTCCGGCAAAGCCAAACAAAAGCACGATGGTTGCCATGATCAGGAAGCCGATGGCTGTAGCACCGGCCTGATTGCGTGAGAAGTTATCAGCGTTCATCGAATTGCTCCAGAGTGTCATCACTCGATTGCGCTACCGATTCTGCCCCAGCGAGGCATCTTGGGTATTTCCCAGTTCATCCAGATACGGACCGCTTTGCCGACGATATGATCTTCGGGAATCATCCCGACGCGCCGAAAACGGCTATCCTGACTGTTGTCTCGATTGTCGCCCATCATGAAGTAGTGCCCTTCCGGGACCACGTAAACCGACTCCCTCTGCCGACCACCGTTGTTCATCAGCAGCACGTCATGCTGAGCCTTACCCAGACGCTCACGCGCCAGGCGCGCATTTGCCTGCCCCGGCCCATCGTAAGGCCCAACCATATCAAGATCGACCTGTTCGCCATTGATGTAAATGCGCTTGTTCACATATCTGACGGTATCTCCCGGCAGGCCAACAAGGCGCTTGATGTAATTGACGCT
>JANQPY010000010.1 GCA_028285245.1 Gammaproteobacteria bacterium
GGTGCTGTGACGCAGTTCACGCCACCTGCGTGTAGCGACTTTCAATCAATAGCTTGCGGGCGCCCCGCCCCTGTCAGCTTTTCCGACATCGGACTGGATGAGGGTGCTGTCTTTGGAAAGCTGCTGCAGCCGCGCGCCTGGTCTCGGCCTCGTCTGAGGTTTTCTCCGAGGCCCGCTAGGCGTTGAGGTCAGGTATAAGCTGACTCTCCAGCCGATTAATCATGTCCTTGAGCTGCAGCTTCTTTTTCTTTAGCCGCCGGATACGCACCTGATCGACATGAGGACTGCCAGCCAGTTCGGCGATCGCAACATCCAGGTCGCGATGCTCGATCCTGAGCTCCTTGAGCCGGCTGAACTTTCCGAAGGTATCGACTTCGACGTTGTCACTCATCATCGTGACCTTTCCCGCCGGCGCTCCGGCGTCATCTGGCCTCTTATCGTTCTGGTCTGGCCAGCATTTGACGCCAATAACCGGCGCCGGGACTCACTAGTCTAGCAAGGTTCATTCTCAGGAACCTCTAAATTCATCGTTCGCGTGGCTGGCGACAGTGCACGTGAATCCGTGCGCCAGTGGGAAGCCGTCAGGCACTTCCCAGGTAGCCAAGCCAGTCTTCGGCCGGGTTGCCCGAGACAATGAAATGCGGATTCAGGACCGATTCCTGCGTATTGCAACGCAACGGCTTGCCGTCGGTATCGATCACGATCCCACCGGCGCATTCCACGATGGCCTGTGCAGCCGCGGTATCCCACTCCGAGGTCGGACCCAGTCGCGGATAAACATCCGCCAGTCCGCTCGCCACCAGGCACAGTTTCAGCGAGCTGCCCATGGGCACCATCTCCCAGGCGCCGTGGCGGGTTTCAAGGTGCCGCAGAAATTCTTCCAGCGATGCGCCTCGATGCGAGCGGCTGCCGACCACGCGTACCGGGCTTGCTGCCGGACCGCTCACGGCAATTGCCTGAGTTTCACCACCGGCCGCGCGCCATGCGCCGCAGTCTTCGGCCGCAAAATAGTCTTCATCGCGTACGGGCACATGGACCACGCCGAGCACGGGTTTGTGGCCGCGCACCAGCGCAATATTGACCGTGAACTCGCCGTTGCGTTTAACAAACTCCTTCGTCCCATCGAGCGGATCTACCAGCCAGAACTCTTTCCATTCACGGCGCTCTGCAAACGGAATCGCGGCTGACTCTTCCGACCAGACTGGGATATCCGGATCAAGCCGCTTGAGTTCGCGCACTATCAGCTCGTGAGCAGCGCGGTCAGCTTCGGTGAGCGGCGAGCTGTCTTCCTTGGTTTCAACGGCAAACTCTCGGCCGTAAATTTCCAGAATGGCTTCGCCCGCGGATCTGGCGATGCTGACCACCGGCTGCAGCAGTTGTTGAAGATCATTCGGCATGCATACGCTCCACCCCGATGAGTCGGGCGGCGCAGTATAGGGGAGCTGTAGCCGGTGCCCAAGAGCATCGCCGCCGTGCCAGCGGGCCGGACTGACCCTGTTTGGCAGCCTGTTAGGCTTGCTCACCATGGGTAATTGGCAAGACATCGACACCGTGCTGCTGGACATGGATGGCACAGTGCTCGATCTGGCCTACGACAATTACTTTTGGCGCGAGCTGATTCCCCGCGTTGCAGCGCGCCGGCATGCCGAGAGTCTGGCTGAGGCGCGGGCGCGTATTTACGCGCTGTTCGATTCGCGACGCGGCTCGCTCGATTGGTATTGCCTGGATTTCTGGAGCCAGGCGCTGGACCTTGAGCTGCGCAGTCTCAAGGCTGCCTGCAGCCATCGGGTTGCGTACCTGCCTGGCGTCCGGCCATTCCTGGAGGCGGTCTGTGCCAGTCGCCGCCGGCTCATTCTCGTCACCAACGCGCATGGCGACACGCTTGAGATCAAGCGCGGGCTAACCGGGCTTGATCGCTATTTCGAGCAGCTCGTTTCGTCTCATCAACTGGGTTTTGCGAAGGAGCAGATGGAGTTCTGGCCGGCGCTGCAGGCTCAACTCGAATTCGACCCCGAGCGCACGGCGTTTATTGACGACAGTCTCCCGGTACTCAATGCGGCACGGCAGTTTGGGGTCGCAATGCCCGTCGCGATCCGCTGTCCGGACATGCGCCGGCCGGCTCAGGATACCGGCGACCATCAATCAATCGACGGGTTGTCTGATCTGGTCGCAATGGCCAGTCAGGCCGATTGAATTTGCGGCCTATGCCCGGCCTGACGGGTTGCTGGGGGCGAGTAGCAGCCCTAGTTTCGGCGCCGGCGCGGGCGGCGTTTCTTGCTGCCGCTCCGGTTGCTATGCGGCGGCCCGCCGGCGCGTTTCTTCGCTGGCAGCGGCGGTTCGATCACTGGCAGTTCATCGGGGTTGTAGGTCTCGCGCGGAATGCCATGGCCAATGTATTCCTCGATTTCCGGCAGCGTAAACGCGTAGGTCTCACAGGCGAGACTCACCGAATCGCCAGAGGCACCCGCGCGCGCTGTGCGTCCGATTCGATGCACGTAGTCTTCCATGTCCTGGGGCAGGTCGTAGTTCACGACATGCGAAACGTCAGGAACGTGCAGGCCACGCGACGCCACGTCGGTCGCCACCAGCACGGGTAGTTCACCCGACTGGAAGTCCCGCAGCATGCGCAACCGCTTACGCTGCGGCACGTCTCCGGAAATGGCCTCTGCGCCAAAGCCATTCGCCTTCAGCAGTCGGGCCACGAAATCCGCCTCGCGCTTCATGTTCACAAACACCATGGTGCGCGTGGCCTGCATGTCTCTGAGCAGCTGCACGAGCAGGCGCGGTTTGTCTGCATTGGCCGGGAAGTAGACGAGCTGAGTCACCCGGTCGACCGTCATTTTCTCCGGTTCAATCTGCACCAGCTCGGGGTCGTTCATGTGCTCGTAGGCAAGTTCGAGCACGCGCTGGCTTAAGGTGGCTGAGAACAAGAGGTTGAGTCGCTGGTCGGGCGGCGGCAGCCGGCGCAGCACGTAGCGAATGTCTTTGATAAAGCCGAGATCAAACATTCGGTCGGCTTCATCCAGCACGACCACCTGGATCCCATTAAGCGTGTAGATGCCCTGCTTCAGATAGTCGATCAGACGGCCAGGCGTGCCGATCAACACGTCAACGCCGGCGGCGAGCTCGTCGCGCTGCTTGTCATAATCGGCACCGCCGAATACGACCATGAGCTTCAGTCCGGTGCCGCTGCCCAGGACCTTGGCGTCCTCATGTATTTGAATGGCAAGTTCTCGCGTGGGCGCCATCATCAGCGCCCGGGGCCGGCTGACCTGGCCGGCCGGCGGTGCTTCCCGATTGATGAGGTGGTTAAAGGTCGCCAGCAGGAACGCTGCAGTTTTGCCGGTGCCCGTTTGGGCCTGGCCGGCAACATCGTGGCCGGCGAGCGCGCGCGGCAGCGATGCGGCCTGGATGGGGGTGCACTCGGTAAAGCCTGCGGCAGTGACCCCCTCCAGCACCTCAGGTGGGAGGTTTAGATCTGCGAACAGGACGGGTGATTCATCTGCCATGGTGGCCAGGGCCCTTACTTTCCGGTGCTTTGGAACACTTGCAAAACGTCGCGGGACAGGTTCAAATTAGCCATGCTTTCGACGCGGGACTGGATCGCCCGCCTCCAAACCAACCCCAAACGCTACCAAAGATCGTTCGAAGGAACCTTCGAAAGCGCTTCTGAATTACTACCTATTTTCTCGGCCTAATCCCGCCGGCGAGTCCCCGGAGAACCGGGACGATCATGACACCAGAGGCCGTTGCTTCGCTAACCAGCGACGCGCCCGAACCTTACCACCATCTCCGATCTGAATGGATAAAACATGAGCATAGTCCAAATCGACAACGACAATTTCGACACGGAAGTACTGCAGGCCGATAAGCCTGTGCTGGTGGATTTCTGGGCCGAATGGTGCGGTCCCTGTAAGGCCATCGCGCCGATTCTTGAGGAGATCGCCACCGAGTACGAGGACAAGCTGCAGATCGCCAAGCTGAATGTCGATGAGGCCCAGGCGATCGCCATGAAGTACGGCATACGCAGCATCCCGACGCTAATGATGTTCAAGGGCGGCGATGTGCAGGCTCAGCACGTCGGTTTGCTCTCCAAGTCGCAACTGACTCAGCTGCTGGATGAGAAATTATGAGGGGATACCTGGGGAACTCGGCCCGTGGCCGATCGGGCGGTGGCAACAAGTCTGCGTCGCGGGGTGCGGGCAATTCCAAGAAGAAGGCGCGCCGGGGCAGACGTCAGGATCATGATGAGGTCGCAACCTTTACGGCTGACGACATCGTCTCAAAAGAAGAGATCGAAGCCGGCGAGAACCTGCTGCGCCTGAACGAGCTCAAGAACCAGCCGGTGTCGGAGCTGGTCACGCTGGCAGAGTCGATGGGGCTGGAGAATATGCCCCGCTCGCGCAAGCAGGATGTGATCTTCGCTGTGCTCAAGGCACACGCCAAGAATGGTGAAGACATATACGGCGATGGCGTGCTGGAAATTCTGCAGGATGGCTTCGGTTTTCTGCGGTCCGCTGACGGCTCTTATCTTGCTGGCCCAGACGACATTTACGTCTCGCCGAGCCAGATCAGACGCTTCAATCTGCGCACCGGTGACTCCGTTGCCGGGCTGATTCGTCCGCCCAAAGACGGTGAGCGCTACTTCGCGCTGCTCAAGGTCAGCGAGATCAATCTTGATGCGCCGGACAACATGCGCAGCAAGGTGTTGTTCGAGAACCTTACCCCGCTGTTTCCCAAAGAGCGCCTTAAGCTCGAGCAGGGCAACGGCAGCACGGAGGATCTGACGGCGCGGATAATCGACCTGGTAGCGCCGATTGGTAAGGGCCAGCGTGGCCTGATCGTGTCACCGCCCAAGGCCGGCAAGACCATGCTGCTGCAGAACATTGCGCTGTCGATCATGGCCAACCAGCCGGAGTGCTTCCTCATCGTGCTGCTGATTGACGAGCGGCCGGAGGAAGTCACGGAGATGCAGCGCACAGTGCGCGGTGAAGTGGTCTCCAGTACGTTCGACGAGCCCGCCAGCCGGCATGTGCAGGTGGCCGAGATGGTCATCGAGAAAGCCAAGCGCCTCGCCGAGCACAAGCAGGACGTAGTGATTCTGCTGGATTCCATCACCCGCCTGGCGCGCGCCTACAACACCGTTGTGCCCTCGTCAGGCAAAGTGCTTACCGGTGGCGTAGATGCCAACGCGCTGCATCGGCCCAAGCGTTTCTTCGGCGCTGCGCGCAACATCGAAGAGGGTGGCAGCCTGACCATCCTGGCAACCGCGCTCGTTGACACAGGCTCCAAGATGGACGACGTAATCTACGAGGAGTTCAAGGGCACCGGCAACATGGAAATTCATCTGGATCGCCGTGTTGCAGAAAAGCGCGTCTTCCCTGCCATCAACATCAACCGCTCCGGCACGCGGCGTGAAGAGCTGCTAACGGCTCCGGATGAGCTACAGAAGATGTGGGTGCTGCGCAAAGTGTTGCACCCGATGGATGAGCTGGCGGCGGTGGAGTTCTTGCTGGGCAAGATGCAAGACACTAAGACTAATTCGCAATTCTTCGACTCCATGAAGCGCTGATCTGAGGACCTTTCAGCCGGCACATTGCTTCGTTGAAAGCCACCTCGCGATGCTCATGTACTACTTGTACATTCCGCTCGCTCGGCGGCTTTCGCCTCACACTGCACTCGGCTGAGAGCCCCTCAGCACTTCAAGCTGACAATATCCGCCTCGTCGTGAATGCGCTCAGCCACGCTCAGTGGCCTTACAAAGCCTTTCCGTCCGCTCGCTCGGCGCCTTTTTCACCTCACACTGCACTCGGCTGAGAGCCGCTCAGCACTTTAAGCTGGCAAGGCCCGCCCAGTCTCGAGCGCGATCAGTGGTTACGCTTTTGGGGTCTGACCCACAAGCACACGGCGGCTGCTAGTTGAATTCGCGCTCGACGGCGCGATAGCCGATGTCTGTGCGGTGGTATTCGTCTTTCCAGGTGATCTGATCAACGAGCTCGTAAGCGCCGGCTTGCGCCTTGGCCGTGGTATCGCCCAGCGCTACTGCGCAGAGCACGCGGCCGCCGCTGGTGACGACTTTGTCATCGTCAAGCTTGGTACCGGCGTGAAAGACTTTGGCCGAGTCTGAGGATTCGGGAGGCAGCCCGGAAATGACATCGCCGCCTGAGTAACTGCCCGGGTAGCCGCCGGCGGCCATCACCACGCCCAAGGCGATGCGCGGGTCCCATTGCGTCGTGCACTGGTGCAGCCCGCCATCGATCGCGGCTTCGACAAGCTCAGCCAGGTCTGACTGCAGGCGAAACAGAATCGGCTGGGTTTCCGGATCACCAAACCGGCAGTTGAACTCCAGCACGCGCGGTTGCCCGGATGCATCGATCATTAGTCCCGCGTAGAGAAAGCCCGTATACGGCATGCCATCGGCGGCCATGGCGGCGACGGTTGGCTCCATGATTTCCCGCATCACACGGTCGATGAGTTCGGGCGTGAGCACCGGCGCCGGCGAATAGGCGCCCATGCCGCCGGTATTCGGACCGGTGTCGCCGTTGTCGCGGGCCTTGTGATCCTGCGATGTCGCTAGTGGCAGAACATTCTCGCCATCCACCATGGCGATGAAGCTGGCTTCCTCCCCGGGAAGAAATTCTTCGATGACCACGCGGCTGCCCGCCTCGCCAAAGCGGTTGCCTTCCAGCATGTCAGCCACGGCAGTTTCCGCGTCCGCGGCAGTCTCCGCGACGATCACGCCTTTACCGGCTGCCAGGCCATCAGCCTTGATGACTATCGGCGCGCCACGGTTGTGCAGATAGGCGAGCGCGGCCGCGAGGTCGGTAAATGTCTCGGATTCGCCGGTGGGGATCTGATGCCGCTTCAGGAAGGCTTTGCAGAAGGCTTTTGAGCCTTCCAGCTGGGCGGCTTCAGCCGTCGGCCCAAAACAGCGCAGGCCTGCGGCGCGGAACTGATCGACGATGCCGGCTACCAGCGGCGCTTCGGGCCCCACGATGGTCAGGGCAACGGATTGATCTTTGGCCAGCGCGAGCAGGCCGTCGATATCGTTCGCGCTGATCTCGACGTTACGCACACCCGGCTCAGACGCGGTACCGGCATTGCCGGGCGCCACGAGTACCTCATCTATAGAAGGGCTCTGGGCAAGTTTCCACGCCAGTGCGTGCTCGCGTCCGCCGCCGCCGACCACCAGCGCTTTCACCGTGGATACCGTCGCCTGGATTTGAGGTCAGGCCCCACTAGTCGGCGTCTGACTCCAAAGTGGTCGCACCTAACCCGCACATCAGTCGGTCTGGTCAGCGCGTGCACGGTCAATCAGTGCCGGAAATGGCGCATGGCGGTGAACAGCATCGCCATGCCGTGCTCGTTGGCAGCGTCGATCACCTCGTCATCGCGCATCGAGCCGCCCGGCTGGATGACCACGCCAATGCCATGCTCGGCGGCGCTGTCGATGCCATCCCGGAACGGGAAGAAAGCGTCGGACGCCATCGCGGCGCCGGTCAGCGACAGGCCAGCTTCTTCCGCCTTTAGCGCCGCGATCCTCGCGCTCACGACCCGGCTCATTTGCCCGGCGCCGATGCCCAGTGTGGCGCCGTTGGCGCAGTAAACGATGGCGTTCGATTTCACGAAACGGGCCACCTGCCAGGCGAGCAGCGCATTTTCTCGTTCCTCAGGCGTTGGCTCGCGCTTTGAGACCACCTTTAACGCGTTCTCATCCAGCGCCGCGACGTCCTTGTCTTGCACCAGGAGCCCCCCCTCAATGGGGTGCAGCCGCCACCCAGACTGCGTCGGTGACAGTGCGCCTGTTGCCAGCACACGGATGTTGGGTTTCTGCGCGAGCGCGGCCAGCGCGTCTGCCGTGAATTCAGGCGCGGCGATGACTTCAACAAACTGCCGCTCGCAAATGATCTTCGCCAGCGCTTCGCTGACCGAGGAGTTCAGAGCGATGATGCCGCCAAAAGCCGAGGTTGGATCCGTGGCGTAAGCTCGTTCGTAGGCCTGAATCAGGTTTCCATCATCGCTTAAGCCCACTCCGCATGGGTTGGCATGCTTCACAATCACGCAGCTACCGGGCGGCAGCGTTTTCACGCATTCGAGCGCGGCGTCGGCATCGGCAATGTTGTTATAAGAAAGTGCCTTGCCCTGGTGCTGTTTCGCGTGCACCAACCCTCCAGCAGAACCCGGCGACACATACGCGGCTGCCTGCTGGTGCGGATTCTCTCCGTAGCGAAGATCGGCAATCTTGCGCAGGCTCAACGGGAGCCGCGTGGGAAAGTTGGCCTCACTCTGTTCTGCTTGCAGGTAGCCCCAGATCGCTGCGTCGTAACTCGACGTATGCGCGAATGCCTTGGTAGCGAGGCGGCGCCGCGTGTTTTCCTGCAGGGCGCCGGACGTCTCTAGCTCACGCGCTACATCAGCATAGTCAGCGGGATCGACAACCACGCCGACGTGCGCGTGATTCTTCGCAGCGCCTCGCAACATGGCCGGACCACCGATATCGATATTCTCAATGGCGTCTTCGCGGCTGCAGTCGGGTCTCGCCACGGTTTCTTCAAAGGGATAGAGATTGACCACCAGCAGATCAATGGCTTCGATGCCATGCTCTGCCATCACGCCGTCGTCTGTGCCACGTCTTGCCAGCAAGCCTCCGTGCACGCGTGGATGGAGGGTCTTGATCCGGCCGCCCATAATTTCCGGGAAGTCGGTGACTGAGCTGACGTCGGTCACCGTGAGCCCGGCGTCGCGCAGGGTCCGGGCCGTGCCGCCGGTAGAAATCAGTTGGATGCCTTGTAGGGCAAGGGCTTGGGCGAATTCGACCAAGCCTGTCTTGTCGGAAACACTGAGCAGTGCCCGGGATACTTTGGCCATCTGGCGGCGTCCTGGAGCTGGTCGCTGCTAGTTGAGTAGTTCGTACTGGCGCAACTTCTTGCGCAGCGTCGCGCGGTTTATGCCAAGAATTTCGGCGGCCTGAGTCTGATTGCCGTGCGTGTGCTCCATCACTGCATCAAACAGTGGTGCCTCGACTTCGCCTAAGACCAAACCGTAAAGATCTCCGGCTTTATGGCCGTTCAGATCGCGAAAATAGTGATTGACTGCTTCGGCAGTAAAGTCACGCAGCGGACGCTTTCTGCTGCTGACCAAAGTTTCCTGTGCCGCGCCGTTTTTCTTTTTGCGGTTCGTTGTTCTCGCCATCACACCACTTCCAGGGGAGCCCCAACGCCGTTGCCGCACGATCCCCACTAATGCGGCGGGCAAAATACTCCTGGGTAATGCGCATCTGCGCCTTGGTAGATTCAGCTCTGACCGCTCTTTGGCGGAATTGTGAACCGCACTCCATGTGCGTTGCGTACCAGACAAGATGCTTTCTTGCCACTCGAACTCCCGTGTATTCACCGTAGAAACGATGCATGGATTCCAAGTGGGCGAGAACTATATCACGTTGCTCTGAGATTTCGGGAACGGCGAAAGATTTTTTTTCTTCGCGCAACGCGTAATCAATTTGCGTTAGCAACCAGGGTTGACCGCAGGCCGCACGACCAATCATTACGCCGTCCGCGCGCGTTCGTTGCAAAACATCAATGGCTTTTGCGGCACTTGTGATGTCGCCATTCGCAAAAACCGGTATCGTCACGGATTCCTTAATGGCTTTAATGGTTGCGTACTCAACTTCGCCTTTATAGGCACAGGCCCTGGTTCGCCCGTGTACGGCAAGTGCCTGAATGCCCGCATCTTGTGCGATCCTTGCGATACGCGCCCCGTTGCGGTGCTGCGGACTCGGTCCTGTGCGCATCTTTAGCGTGACGGGCACGTCAACCGCGCCGACAACCGCATCAAGAATGCGTCTAACCAGTGTTTCATCCTCAAGCAGGGCGGAACCCGCCAAACGGCGGCAGACTTTTTTCGCCGGACACCCCATATTGATGTCAATTATGTCGGCACCCATATCGACCACTCGTCGAGCTGCCCCGGCAAGCTGACCCGGATCACTGCCTGCAAGTTGAACAACTCGTGGTGTCGGGTCATTCCCAAAGCTGAGTCGCCGGCGGCTCTTGGGCGTGTTCCACAGCGACACGTCGGCGGTGGTCATCTCACTCGCTGCCACTGCTGCTCCAAAGTGTCGGCACAAACGCCGGAACGGCTCGTCCGTAATGCCGGCCATCGGCGCCAGCAGCACCCTGCCGGAGAGCTGGTACGGGCCGATGCGAGGGGTGTCGGTTGAGCGGTTGCTCACGGCCCACCGGCGAACAGTTCGCGGTCGTTTTGGCACTCAAGGCCGCGCGAGCGTCGCGGCAGACATACGTCGACCAGATAGCCTCGCGCCTGCACACCAGGATCCAGCACGCTGACCCGAACCGGGATGCGCGTGCCGGCGGGCACAATGGTTGGCAGCTCGGTGCCGAGGTACTCGTCTGGCGAGAATACCCGGCTGGCGATTGTGTTTGCCCACTGGTCGCGGATACTGACTCTGACCATCGGGAGCCCGACCGGTCCGTCGCCGACGATGTCGACGGCCGCGGCGATGTCCAGCGCGTCCGGCGCCGAGCCACCGGCCAGCGCCTCGGCTCTGCGCACGGTATAGGCTTCGATGGGCCAGTTGGGCAGTAAAGGCTGTCCCAGACGTGTGTAGATCGCACGCAGAGTTTCTCCCGCGCGTTGACTCGTCGCCAGATCGTCGCGATTTATGTGGACAAGCTGGCCGGTGAGGGTAATGGCGGCTATGCAGGCGGCAGACAGCCACAATTTGACCCGCTGCTTCCCATTCTCCGGTCCTTCCCATGGGCGCACGTCCAGCGCATCCAACTCAGCCGTGGCATCCGCAATGCCTTCGGGTGCCCACTGCGCGTCGCCCGAGTCAGTCGTCGCGCCGGCATTTGCGCGCGTCGGCAGCCATTCATCGTAGTCAAGCCCGGGGCGAATCTCTGCAGGCGGAGCTGGTTCATCGGCAGACTTCCGCTTGGTGTCGTCATACCCCGTGACGAGGGCCTCTTCGACAGCCTCCGACCAGTCATTGGTGTCGGAGAAATGCTCCGGCGAGTTTTCCTGCTCGGGCTCGCCGCGCTGATCAATCCGGCTCGCATGATCGGCGTCGCTTTGGGTATGCGGCTGCTCCCATGGACCGCTGTCCGCTACCTCACCCAGCAGTGCGGACCACTCTTCGGGATCTGCGGTAATGGCCTCGAGTTCGCCATCCAACGGCACGTCGCCTCGTTGTGTACCGGCACCCGGCCCGTCGATAAAGAATTCGTCCCAGTGATCCTCTGGCGCGTCGAATTCCATTGAACCCGCCATGTCGCCCGCGCCTGGTACTACATCACCGATGTCATCGGCATCGCGAACGCCTGCAGAGGGGTGGTCCGATTTCTCCTCGGAGGTATCGGTAGCAACCGAATCAACCAGCCACTCCGTGGCGTTAAAGATCATGGCGCAGTTGCCGCAGCGCACGTCGCCGTCGCCCAGCGACAGCTGCTGCTCTGTGACAGCAAAGCGCGTATGGCATTGTGGGCAGCGCGTGAACATGGAATTCCTCAGCCGCGCAGGCTACCTGACAGGAGCACCCATCCATCGCGCCGGCGGTCGTCTGTGAATTCAACCCGCGCGGCGTAGGCTTCGCGCACCCGGGCTGACTGGTTGTCGAGGATACCGCTGAGGGCGATTCGGGCGCCAGGCGCGCAGTGGTCGAGCAGGGTGGGGGCAAGCTGAATCAGCGTGTTGCTGAGGATGTTGGCCACCACGGTGTCCGCCCTGAATGCAGCGGATAAGGCCTCGGGTGCGCAGGTCGCGATGCGTTCGCCCATGCCGTTGGCCGCAGCATTGTCTTCGGTCGCGAGCAATGCCTGCGGATCATTATCGACTGCAGTTATCGCTGCATGGCCCAGGCAGGCTCCGGCAACGGCCAGAATTCCCGAGCCGCATCCGTAGTCAAGCAGATGGCTGCCGGGTGATAGTGCGGCGAGCCATTCCAGGCAAAGCGCCGTCGTAGCGTGCCTGCCTGTGCCGAACGCCAGCCCTGGATCCAGGCGCACGACCGTGCCTTGTTTTGGCGGGGGCGACTGAGTTGGGCAAATCCACAGATTGTCGCCAAACCGGCACGGCGCCAGATCGTTCTTGAATGCAGCAACCCAGTCGCGCTCTGCAACCCGCTTGAATTCAACCTGAGTCTGGCTCAGCTCAGGCAGCGCGGCCGCGAGTACCAGACGGATCTGGTCTGGGTTTACATCGCCTGGAAGGAGGGCGCGCAAATGGATTCTTGACCACAGCGGCGTTTCGCCAGGCGCCGGCTCAAGAATCGGCTGATCAGCGCCATCGGCCAGTTCGATAGCCACGGCGCCCAGAGCATTCAATGCATCTTCAGCGGGGGCCGGCGGTCGTCCCCCAAGCGCAACGGTGACCTGGACCCAGTCCATACCGGGTCAGTTAGAGACCGAGGCGTTTTTCCAGGTAATGAATGTCCGTGCCGCCGGCCTGGAAGGCGGCATGCTGCAGGATCTCCTGGTGCAGAGGGATATTGGTATTGATGCCGTCTACGACCATCTCGCTCAGCGCACTGCGCATGCGGGCCAATGCCGAATCGCGCGTGTCGCCATAGGCGATCAGCTTGCCAATCATCGAATCGTAGTACGGCGGCACGTCGTACCCGCTGTACAAGTGCGAGTCGACGCGTATTCCCGGGCCGCCGGGCGGATGCCAGGTAGAAACGCGGCCGGGAGAAGGAGCAAAGGTCTTGGCGTCTTCGGCGTTGATACGGCACTCGATAGCGTGTCCGCGCACGGCAATGTCTGACTGCGAGAACGAGAGCGGCTGGCCGTCTGCAATCATCAGCTGTTCCTTGACCAAATCCACGCCAGTGATCATTTCGGTCACCGGATGCTCAACCTGCAGCCGGGTGTTCATCTCGATGAAATAAAACTCACCGTCCTGATACAGAAACTCAAAGGTGCCGGCATTGGCGTAGCCCATTTCAACGCAGGCCTCCGCGCAGCGTTCACCCATGCGGGCGCGCTCTGCATGGCTGAGCCCCGGAGCCGGTGCTTCTTCAATAACTTTCTGGTGTCGGCGCTGCATCGAACAGTCGCGATCGAACAGATGCACCGCATTGCCATGTGTATCGGCGATAACCTGAAACTCGATATGCCGGGGGCGCTCGAGAAACTTCTCCATGTAGACCATGTCGTTGCCGAAGGCCGCCTTCGCCTCGGCCTTGGTCATGGAAATCGACGATGTCAGAGAAGCTTCGCTGCGCACGACGCGCATGCCTCGGCCGCCGCCACCGCCAGACGCCTTAATAATGACCGGATAGCCGATGTCCCGGGCGATGCGCATATTCGTGGCGTTGTCCTCGCCGAGGGGCCCGCCGGAGCCGGGCACAACTGGCACGCCGGCTGACTGCATTGCTTTGATGGCGGTAACTTTGTCACCCATCAGGCGGATGACGTCTGGTGGCGGGCCAATGAATTCGAAACCGCTGTCCCGCACGCGTTCCGCAAAGTCCGCATTCTCGGAGAGAAAGCCGTAGCCCGGGTGGATCGCAGTGGAATCGGTTACTTCGGCCGCCGCGATAATTGAAGGCATATCCAGGTAACTCTGCGCCGAGGCCGGCGGGCCGATGCACACAGACTCATCCGCAAGCCGCACATGCTTAAGATTGGCATCAGCGGTGGAGTGCACGGCTACCGTCTTGATGCCAAGTTCTCGGCACGCCCGCAAAATTCGCAACGCGATTTCGCCGCGATTGGCGATAACAATCTTTTCCAACATGGTCTTAAATTCAGCCGGAGACGTCAGGCGATAACGAACAGCACCTGGTCGAACTCGACCGGCTGTCCGTTTTCAACCTCGATTGATGCGATGGTTCCGGCTACCTCTGCCTCAATCTGGTTCATCATCTTCATCGCTTCGATGATGCACAGCGTATCGCCGGGCTGCACCTCGTCACCCACCTTCACAAAGGCCTGCGCATCCGGCGACGGCGCGGAATAGAAGGTACCCACCATCGGTGCCGTCACGGCTTTCCCGGACGGTGTGCTGCTGCTGTCCGCAGCGGAGCTCGCTGGCGCAGGCGATGACGCTGCGGGCTGTGGCGCTTGCGGTTGCGGCGCCGCCATGATCGGAGCTGCAGCCTGCATCATCGGAGCCGCTGTGCCGGACGGGTAGCGACTGATGCGCACGCCTTCTTCGCCCTCAGTAATTTCGATTTCGGCAATACCCGATTCCTCGAGCAGCTCAATCAGTTTCTTAACCTTGCGGATATCCATAGTCTTGATGCCCCCGGTTTACTTAAGCAGCCCGCTTAAGGTGGTCGTCGGCCGCCTGCAGCGCCAGGCCATATCCCAATGGTCCCAGGCCGGTGATGGTGCCGACGGCGATGTCTGAGAAATACGAGTGTTGGCGAAATGCCTCGCGGCTATGCACATTGCTGATGTGAATTTCTATGCAGGGGATATTCACGCCGAGCAGCGCATCGCGTAGCGCGACACTGGTATGTGTCAGTGCACCAGGATTGATGAGCACGAAATCGATGACGCCTGCTGCGGCCTGCACCCGGTCTACCAGTTCCGCTTCGGCGTTGCTCTGCAGGCAGTGCAGCTCGTGCCCCATATCCGCCGCGCGCTGCGTCAGGTCCGCCTCGATTTCTGCCAGCGTTGTGGCGCCGTAGATGCCCGGCTCACGGGTGCCCAGGAGATTCAGGTTCGGGCCGTTGAGGAGCAGGATTTGCGCCATGGCTTGCTTTTGCGAGGAAATAGCAGAAGATAGGTGCGAGTTTAACGAAATTCGCCGCGAAATACAGACAGCGGAATGCAGCATTGGTGCTCCGCCGGGCAAGCGCAATTTACTGCGAAGCCTGCGGCCGGGGCCGCAGGGAAGGGGTTCCTGGCCGGGCAGTCTGCCCGCGATCACCAGGTGGCGGGTGACTTCAGGGAGGCAGCAACATGGCGACAATTATTGACCCAACGATGGTGCGCTACAGGGGCATTGTGCCGTTGTTGCTTTGCGCCCTCATGCTGGGTGCCTGTGGCGGCCGAGGGGTATTGCCGACAGTTGCAGAAGAGGCTGCGCTTATTCGCCAGTCAGGGCTGGGTCCAACCAGCCGCATCGCGGTGGTCAGCAACGCGGGCTTCGGTACGCGCGCCGTGATTGATGAGGAAGTGGCTCAGGGCACCGTAAATGCGGTCGCAGACATCGCGAGCCAGCTTCTGGGTGTTGAGGCCGTCGCCCTTGATCAAAGTCCTTCGGGCCCCTGGCAACGGGAAATGGTGGAGTCCTGGGATAAAGCAGGGTTCTTCGAGGTCATCGATCACTATGAATTCTTCGCGCAGAGAGATTTCGATGGTTACGTGATCGTCATGCTCGAATCGACTGGCTATGGCGGATTCGAGAATGGCGCTTATACCCGCACCGAAAAACGAGGATCGGGCAATGAGTACTTCAACCCCTTGCCGATGCCCGAGCTATACGAGAGCTTCTCACCGCAATATCGGCTCTACCTGAGAGATGAAAAGTCTATGCAGCCACTCATGCGCAGTGGCCTGGGCGGGCGCGTGGACTGTCAGCAGCGGCAGGTGATCAATGCCGCCGGAGACAACGCCTACCGAGTCTTCGACGAGCCGGAACAATGCGCGCAGGAGTTTGCGCAGCAGTTCGAAGACTATTTGAGCGCCCGGGTGGCTCTGACTGAGCGTTGAGGCAGCCGAGGCGATGGCCCGTGGCAGTCTGGCCGGGCGCCCCGGTTATCAGCTCAGTGTCGTGTCTTGAAGCGCGCGATCACTGGATATCATATTGACGAGCGAGGCGACTGGGTCGCGGAGCTGGTCTGCGGTCATGGTCAGCATGTGAGGCACAACCCGCCTTGGATTAATCGACCCTGGGTGACTACGCAAGCAGGACGGGCATCGCGCTTGGGGCAAGCGCTGGAATGCAAGCAATGCGACAACGATCGGTTGCCGGAGATCACCTAGCCTTGCGTCTCGGCGCAGAATCAGACTGTCATGCCTTGCCACCGCATGCATTGGGGCTGCCTGTATGACCATCATTATTTTTCTGGAAACACTGGCGCTGCTTAGTTGCGTGGTATTTACAGGCATCGCTGCCTACATCAGTCTGGTTGAGCATCCGGCCAGAATGGAGTGCGGTGCGGAGATTGCGGCAAAGGTGTTTGGGCCATTTTTTCGCCGGGCTGTTCTGCTGCTGGCTGCGCTGGCATTGATTGCGGGCCTGTCCGGTCTGCTCACCGGTCTGTTCCTGATCGACGCCCGATGGTTCTGGGGAGCTGGAATAATCTCGAGCGTCCTGCCCTTCACGGTCTATGTGCTGATGCCAACCAACAGAAAACTCCTGGCGGCGCCAAAGAATCTTGACCGGACGGACACCGCGCAGCTCTTGAAGACCTGGGGGCGCTTGCATGCACTCCGCAGTCTGCTGGGCGTAGCTGCTACGGCAATCTACGTGAACGCATCCTTGCTGGTTCGGTAGACCTGGTTTGCAGTGCACTCAGCCGGCTGCCTGGAAGCCAGTCTGCCCCGGTTTTAAGCGAGTGCTAGTATCTGGTGCTCGCTGGCAAGAACCGCCCGCGCGCAATCAATTAGGGGGAGCTATGTTCACCGTCAATCGGCATTGGTTTGCTGGGGTCGCCGCGCTGCTCGCTGGAGGATTTGCCGGGCAACCTACCCTGGCCGACGTCACGATCGTGCAGAACTATGACATCGCAGCGAATGGTGGCGCGAAGCTGTTCGCTTCATCTGGAACCATTACCACGTCGGTCTCTGGCGACAAGTCACGCACCGATAGCCAAATCGAACCGAAATCCAAGTTGGCAAAGACGTTCGGCGCCGGGCGGCCCACCGCGAACATCGTTCGGGCAGACAAAGACCTGTTCTATGACCTCGACCTCAAGAAAGAGGTTGTCACAGTCTCAGACTTTGCGACTCGGCGCGCGCAGCTGGAGTACGGCCTCGGCATGTTGACTGGTGGTGGTGAAAATACGCAGCAGCCTCAGGCAGACTCCTCCGGCTTGCCGGTCGGCGAGAACGCCTGCAGTGGCGGCGAGCCCGAGGTCAATGTAAAGCGCAGCGGCAACGAGGTAGTCGCGAACCTCAAAACGAAACGCCGGTCCATTGAAGTTAAGCAGTCGTGCACTGACCCGGAAACGGGCAAGACCTGTGAGTTCGAGTGGATCATGGAGCAGTGGCTGGCTAAGAAAGTTCCTGGTGGCGACGAAATGCGCGCGTTCAATGAAACCTTCGCCGAACGCATGGGGCTGGGTGAGGAGCTTCAGGATGCGACCATGGCGCGGGCTCAGGGGATCTTCAATATGTTCCGAGGAGGTTGGGATACCGCCTTCGAAGAGGCGGCGGATACCAACAGTCACATGATCAAATTTACCGCTGAGATGAAGATTGGCGGGCCCGACTGCACGAACGCGCAGGGCATGCATATCTCGGCTACGGATATCTTTGCCGATGCTGCAGACAGTGTTACTGAAAATACTGAGCGTGTCGTCTCTGAGCAGGTGCAGACTCAGGCTGCAGAAGCCATGGGCGATGGCTTACTCGGTGAGATTGGCGGGCAGGCAGTCGTGGAGGGTGGTGCCAACATCGTAAAGGGCCTGTTTGGTGGCTTCGGCGGCAAAAAGAAAAAACAGCAACAGCAACAAGCAGCCGCCGAGCAAAAGCCGGTGCAGCCACCGGTATCCATGTTCAAGATCACGTCCGAAACGGTGTCTTTCAGCACCGATCCTGTGCCGCTGTCGCGCTATGAACCGCCGACCGGCTGGAAAGTCGTGGATGCACCAAAGTGGGAGCCACCAGAAAACAGTCGCTAGCATCTGGCGCACCAGCGACGGATCGCGCCCGCCGAAAAAAATCGCTGAATTGAAGGTGCTGGCCTGATGGTCATTGGTGCGACCGTGCCCGGAGCGGGCGAGCAGCAAGGCTCCACCGTCGCAAGCGCCGTTCGCGACCAGTACGAGAGTTATCCGTATCCGCCGCGCGAGCCTCTGGAAGAGCACGCACGACTGCTGGCGCCGGTGGCTGATTCCCTCGACTTCCTGAATCATTTTGGTTTTGGTGGCCGTCGCGATTTTGGTGAGCCGTTCCGGGTGCTGGTCGCCGGTGGCGGCACCGGTGACAGCGTTGTGTTTCTCGCGGAGCAGTTACGCAACGACCCGGCAGAAATTCACTATCTGGATATCAGCGCCAGCTCTATGGCCGTGGCCCAGTCGCGTGCTCAGGAACGCCGCCTGGAAAACATTTGTTGGCAGCAGGCGTCACTGTTGGATTTACCGCAGCTTGGCTTAGGCAGGTTCAACTACATCAACTGCTCCGGCGTCCTGCACCATCTGCAGGACCCTGATGCCGGCCTGGCAGTGCTGACGGACGTGCTTGCGGACGACGGTGTAATGACGCTCATGGTGTACGGGCAGCACGCGCGCACGGGGGTGTATCAGCTGCAGGAACTGTTGCGCCTGCTCGAGAGCGATGCCGACACACCAGATGCGAGACTAAGCCGCGCGCGTGAACTGCTTGATCAGCTACCGGGATCGAATTGGTTTCAGCACGGCAAAGCATTGTTTGGCGACTACGCGCTGGGTGATGCGGGTCTGTACGACTTGTTGTTGCACAGTCAGGATCGCGCCTACACCGTGCCGGAGCTGTATGAGTTCACCCGCCGCGCGGGGCTGTCGATCAATCAGTTCGTTGATGCTCATGAATACGAACCGGCCGGCCGCCTGGACGACAAACTGTGGACGCCGGTTCTGGCTCAGCAGTCACGCGAGCAGCGCTATGCGATTGGGGAACTGCTGGCTGGCACGCTCAAGACGCATACCGTACTGGTGTCGCGGCGACCTGCGCCGCTGCCGTCGATTGATGATATGGACATGGTGCCCAGTCTGGCGATTGCATCACCCGTGGAGGCCTACGCTCAGTTCCATGCCCTGACCAGGCAAACTCAACAGGCCGGGCAGGCGATATTTCGTCATCGGGGTGCGAGCTTGTCGTTTGCAACCAGCGCCCCGCTGGCCGCGGCACTGAAGTATGTGGACGGTGACCGCAGTCTCGATGCTATCTACAGGGCCGCCGCCCGCGCGGGCAAGCACCGACGGCAGGCATTGCAGGCGGCCTTGCGGACTTTCTACGCCACGCTAAGCAGGAGGGGGCTTATGTATCTGCGCCACAAGGGGGTGCCGCGTTGTCCGACCGTTGCGGAACTGCATGGCCGGTTGAGCAAAGATTGACTGAATGGCCAGGGTCGGCAGTTGATTCTGGGGCGTGCTCGCCTGAGCCAGGCCGACCACAATTTCGCCAGCCAAGAAAAAGGGGAGCCGAAGCTCCCCTTTTTCGGTTTGGGCAGAGTCTGTAGCTAGAAGCTTAGACGGAAGCCTGTGCCGATAACGAAGCCGTCGATATCGTCACCGGTGGCGTTGAAATCGCCGACCTCTTCGTCGAACTGCACGTCCGCTGCCATGCCATACCAGCTGATGCCGTTGCCCAGATCATAGTTGGTAGCGATCTTGATGATCTCGACCTCTTCCTTCGGGTTGCTGAAGCCCGGGCTTGGAGTCGCGGAGAAGTTCTCGTCGTCGATGTTCTCGCCGTTGAAGTACGTCAGCGACAAGCCGAGCCCATCGACCTCATAAGACACACCCAGATCATAGGCATCGCCGTCGGCTTCCCAGGTACCGCTCTGATCAGCAAACGAGCCGCCGATCGTGAAGCCGCCGAAGCCGAGGTTCAGGCCGAACCCGTAGACTTCGGGGTCATCCCGGTTGGCGCCGGCCGGCGCTGTATCGGGCACGTCGCGGGTGCTGGTGCCGTAGCGTGCGGAAGCAGCGAGATCAAACGAACCGAAACTATGTACATAGTTCAGAGCGATATCGAAGAACTCGCAAACGTTGTCTGCACAGTTGATTTGTCCGTCGTCGAACTGTTCATCGTCTCGGCCATAAGACGCGCCGATGATGAAGCCGGCAAGGTTTGGCGAGAAGTAGCTGATCTTCCCGGTAGGCTCGCTTGCGCCATTGGAGATCAGCGTGTCGCCCAGAGTGCCGAAGCGCACATCGTTGCCGACATCGAATGAGCCGATACCGTCTGATACTGAGCCGCCGTAGGGCACCAGATCATGGAAGTTGTTCTGCTCGATTCCGATAAAGGCAACGTCCGGTGCAGTCTCGGATAGTTTCCGGCCAGCGTCATAGGTGTCGCCAATAAGCACTTCACCCCAGTTGCCCTTGACGAAAAGGAACGCCTCATTCAGGTGGTCCTGGTCGTCGTCACTGTTCGACTGATTGAAACCCTCAAGTTCCACGCGGGCGCCGAAGGTCAGGCCATTGTCGGCGGTCAGGTTGAAGTTAAAACTCACCTGCCCGTCTAGCCGACCATCGAAGCCGTCGAGGTCAGCCTCGGACGTCGTGTCGTAGTCGAGCGAGCTGTAGGCGACCGTGGAGTCGAGAAGCGCGCCGACGCCCAGGTTCCAGTCGATGTCATTGGTCGAGCCGCTGATCTCCAGCTCCGTGCTGTCGATGCCGGTCTGGGATGCGCGGGCGTTGGCTGCCGGACCCGTCTGGGCCGCGAAGCCAACCGTTGCAAAGCTACAACAGGCCAGCGCTATGCTGGCGCTAAGTACTGATTTCTTCATGAGTTTGCCCCCCCAAGGGCTATCATTCGGACAACATAATCCAGCAACAACACTGGCCGGGGCGAGCCCGTATTCTCGACCCGGCGCGAATAGTAACCGGTAAAATTCCAGAAATGCTAGTGTTTTTCGGTATTGATCTCCGCGCCAGCCAGCTGTCGCAAAAAAGCAACATAGACATAATATTTAGAAAAACAAAGGGCTGCGAGCCTGTGTTAGCCTTCGGGGCGACGCATTTGGACGCAACCTGCTTGCTGGCTCGCCTGATTCGGCGTGGCGGCGGCGATCCGCCTGACGCTAAGTGGGGCGGCCTTCAGGAAATGCCAATGCGATCACTGCTGCGATCTTTAGTGCGCCTTACCTCAGCGCCCTGTCTCCTGGTTCTCGTCGTTTCTCTGCTGCTCTCGCCGGCATCAGCCATGGCCGCGGGCGTGACCGCGCTCATCAACGCCAACTCCGGCGGCGGCACGGACATCGTCAACGAAACCTTGCCGGGTCCGGCCATCGAACGCACAGCGTTCGCTGAGGTTACGGGCACCGCCTTCGATACGTTTTCGACCGGCACGGTCTCCGCGGACTTGCGAGATGCCACCTTGAAGGTTGTAACGGACGTTGAGCGTTCGAGTTTTTTTGCGGCCAGCATTAGCGCTACCGCCAGCCTGGAAGACCTGCTGACCTTCGAGATTGACCAGGCACCGGGCGAGTTTATCGAGGTGACCGTTTTGTTTCAGCTGGACGGGACGCTGTTCAGTTCAGAGGCATCCGGCGGTGGCAGTCAGGCAACGCTCAATACGGATCTGCTTAGTTTTGAGGGCGCAGCGGCCCGCGACTCTCTTATTTCTGAGCGTCGCTACGGAAAGCTGCCGTCGGTCGCACTGGAGTCGGTAACCGCCGCGGATCCGGAAACCTTCTTCGAAACCACACAGATCGGCGACTTCGTCTTTGATAACGACGACTTCGGGCGGGTAGAGGGCACGATTCGCTTGTTCGGCCCAAATCCAACGCTGGATATCGTGCTGTCGCTGATTACGCTGGGCAAAACCGATTTCTTTAGCACGGCGACTTTCGGGTTTGTCGATCTCCCCGGTGACGTAAGTTTCACCTCGGAATCCGGTTTCTTTCTGACCGGCGCGGTGATCCCGCTACCGGCCGCGGCGTGGTTGTTCCTGTCCGGAATCGCGGCGCTTGGGTGTGCGCGGCGAAAAGGTTAGCACCAGCCTCGCTCTGGCCGCTGCGCTGGCCAGGGCGGTCAGCCGCTGGCAAGCTGCGCGCGCGCAGCGCTGATACTCATCTCACCCGCGACGACGCCGTCCAGGATATCCATTAGCTCGCGCAGCTCATCGCGATCCAGTTCGCCGGAGCGCAGTCCGATGACCCGGCCGCCCGGCGCAACCAGCACCGAAAAGGGCAGGCCAACAAATTCGGGCCCGAAGGCCTCCGCTGCATCCATCCCCGACTGCTGACCGGTGAGAATCGGGTAAGTGATGCCATTCTCGGTGATGAACGCGACCACGTCTGGCAGCCTGTCCACCGCAACACCCAACACCTGAAATCCGCTGCCCCGGCGCTCGTCGTGCAAGGTTTGCAGCAGCGGCATCTCGCGAATACACGGCGGGCACCACGTAGCCCAAAAGTTAATCAGTAGTGCGTCATCGCGATACTCGGTGACTGACTGTTGTCCGCCATCGAGGGTTTGCAGCGTGAAGTCGGGCAGCTCGGCAACGAGCTCACGTTGTTCAGCGCTGGCCAGCGAGGGCGCGGGCGCAGATGGCACGACCCGTTGACCAACCCAGAACCCGGCGACGACGAATATCAGCACGAACGCCGTGATCCGCACGGCGCTCGCAACGCTAGACAGATTCATGTGCCGCGCAAAGCGTCGGATGCGTGAACTGCAAACTCGTCGGCCGGCATGAAGCCGACCACTCTATAGCCCGCCTGTTCCTGACCGTAGTCGTCGAAAAACATGATCGTCGGCGGGCCGAAGATGCCGAAGTGATTGAGCAGCGACTGATCGGCTTCGTCGTTTGCCGTGACGTCAGCCTGCAATAGCACTGTGCGGTCGAGAGCAGCGTGAACGCGTTCATCCGTGAAAGTGTAGCGCTCCATCTCCTTGCACGACACACACCAGTCTGCGTAGAAATCCAGCATAACGGTTTGTCCGCTGGCGCTCGCTCTGGCCAGGGCGCCTTCCAGGTCTTCAACCGTCTTGATGGGCTGGAACTCAAGCTCGCTATGCGCGGCGCCATTGCTGCTGACGGACACGAATCGCAGCGGCTGCAGGGGGTCCTGCGCACCGGCCAGAGCGCCAATCAAGAGCATTGCGCCGTAGAGGCTTGCCAGCAGTCCAAAGCCCTTGCCGAGCTTCGGCGTGGTGCCTGCATCCGGCAGCAAGGTGGTAAATGCACCCATGAACACACCTGCAACAAAAATCAGCACGCCCCAAAGTGCCACCGTGACGGCACCTGGCAGAAGGCGCTCAAGCATCCATATGGCCAGGCCCAGCATCATGAAGCCAAACGCGCCTTTCACCTTCTCCATCCAGGCACCAGCCCGCGGCAGCAGCTTGCCGGCCGATGTACCGATCACCAGCAGAGGCAGGCCCATACCGATGCTCATGGCAAACAGGGCAAGCGCGCCGCGCGTGACGTCCGCAGCCTGGGCCATCACGGTCAGCGTCGCCACCAGCGGCGGGGCGACACAGGTTGTGACCACCAGCGCCGACAGCGCGCCCATGATGGCCGTGCCAAAGAACGTCCCGGACTTCTGGCGGTTGCTGGCACCGGTGAGGCGGTTCTGGATTGCCGCTGGCATTTGCAGCTCGTAGAGGCCGAACATCGACAGTGCCAGAGCAACGAACAGGGTGGCGACGGACACAATGATCCAGGGTTTCTGCAGCGCGGCCTGCAGTTGCCCGCCCATGGCCCCAACCAGTGCGCCGGCCAGCGTGTAGGTAAATGCCATGCCCAGGACATACGTCAGCGACAGGGCGAAGGCGCGGCCGGTGGTGACGTCCTTGCCCTGCCCGGCGATGATCCCGGAGAGAATCGGCACCATCGGCAAAACACAGGGCGTGAAGGCCAGCAACAGTCCAAGGCCCACAAAGGTCAGCATCACCATGCCGATGCTGCTTTCCATGATCATGCCGGACAAACGGTCCTGCTCTGAGATTGGTGCCGCAGCTCTGGTCAGCGGCTCAGCGCCGGTGGCTTCGGGCAAATCGACGGCCAGCGTGTAGGTGCCCGGGGGGTAGCAAATGCTGTTTTCCTTGCAGCCCTGGTAGGCGAGGGTCAGCTCAATCAGCCCGGCCGCCGGCGTAGGCCGCGACAGCGGCACTTCCATTCGCGCCTCGGAGTAGAAAACTTCGGTGTCACCAAAATGTTCGTCCCACTTGGGCGTTCCCCGCGGAACGACAGGCATCGCGGCTTGCGCGCGGCCCTCGAGCACGGTTGCCATCAGGCTGTCGCGATAGAGGTAATAGCCATCGGCTACCCGCCAGTTCACGGCAAGCCGGAACGGGTCGATCACTTCGACATCAGCGACGAAGGCCTGCTCCGCGGGCAGCGGCTCGCCCGGCACGCCGGTGCCCGGACTGCCATCGCCAAGCAGCGCGGTCAGGCTGCCGGAAGGCGTTTCGCCAAGGCTGACCTGAGTCGTCCAGCGCTGCGGCGGGTAACACAGTCCGATATCCGCACAACCTTGCGAGCGCAGTTCAAGCTCAATGGCCTGGATGCCGCTCGCTCGCCGCGCAATGGGCAGGCGCACTTCTGCCGCCTGACGATAAATCTCCATGCGCCCGAAGAATTCGTCTTCATAAGGCTTGCCAGTCGGGAGAACCGCATCGCCCAGCTCCACGCCATCGGTGCGGCTGCGAAAGGCCATGCGCTCCTTGTATAAGTAGTGACCGGGCTCGATGTCCCAGCGCACGAGCAGTTCCTCGCCGGCAGACGAGACGCTGTACCGGAAGGCTTCCTCCGGCTTGAGGATGTCATCCTGGGCGGCGCCAGCGGTGGCGGAAGCCAGCAGGGCGATGGCAACCCACTTCATCATGCGGTTACTTCTTCCATCCACTGCAGGTAGGCGTCGCTTCCGGCGACGATGGGCAGGCCGATAATCTCGGGGGTGTCATAGGGATGCAGACGACGTATCTCGGCCTCAAGTTCCCCGAACCGGGCATGTCGCGACTTGATCAATAGCAGCACCTCGTGGTCTTCCTCGATCTGATCTTGCCACCGGAACAGTGACCTGATGCCGGCCCCGCGGTTTACGCAGGCGGCCAGCCGTTCCTCGACCAGCGCGGTAGCGATCGCAGCCGCGCTCGCATCATCCGGGCAGGTGCACATAACCAGCAGAAAGTCTGTCTTCATGGAGAGCGTTGGCCCGCAGCCACCGGGCTGGCGGCAAGAATAGCGCCGGGGTCAAGGGCCTGTCATGGGCCGGGCGCACAGCCCGGACGATCAGGCTAAGCCCTTGAAATCGGGTTTTTCGTCGCTATCATTAGCACTCCTCCGGGCAGAGTGCTAGCAATGGGCCCGGCCAGTTTGGGGCAAAAAAGCCTATAAATCAGGAGATTAGAAACATGAACATCCGTCCGCTCCATGATCGTGTGATCGTCCGGCGCATGGAAGAAGAGCGCACATCCCCGGGTGGCATCGTCATTCCGGACAGCGCGACCGAAAAACCGATCAAAGGTGAAGTGATTGCCGTGGGCAATGGTCGTGTGCTGGAAAACGGCGAAGTCCGCGCCCTGGATCTCAAGGCCGGCGACAAGGTGCTGTTTGGCAAGTACAGCGGCACGGAAGTGAAGGTTGAAGGCGAAGAGCTGCTGGTCATGAAAGAAGATGACGTCATGGCCGTGATCGACAGCTAGACAGCCCAGTCGATCAATAAGTAAGACACAGTAAGACTAACGCTTAGAGGAACAAGCAAATGGCTGCTAAAGATGTGAGATTCAGCGACGAAGCGCGTCAGCGCATGCTCGCTGGTGTAAACACGCTGGCGAATGCGGTGAAGGTGACGCTCGGTCCGAAAGGCCGCAATGTTGTCCTGGACAAGAGCTTCGGCGCGCCGACCGTCACAAAAGATGGTGTTTCGGTTGCCAAGGAAATCGAGCTCGAAGACAAGTTTGAGAACATGGGTGCCCAGATGGTGAAGGAAGTTGCATCGCAGACTTCCGACATTGCTGGTGACGGCACCACCACCGCCACGGTGCTGGCCCAGGCGATTCTGCGCGAAGGCCTGAAGTCAGTGGCCGCCGGCATGAATCCCATGGACCTGAAGCGCGGCATCGACAAAGGTGCGATAGCCGTGGTTGAGGCGCTGGGCAAGCTGTCCAAGCCGTGCGAAGACGACAAGGCCATCGCCCAAGTCGGCACGATTTCGGCGAATTCCGATTCCGCCATCGGCGAAATCATTGCTCAGGCTATGGGCAAAGTTGGCAAGCAGGGCGTGATTACGGTTGAAGAAGGTTCCGGCCTGGAAAATGAACTGGATGTCGTGGAAGGCATGCAGTTTGACCGTGGCTACCTGTCACCATACTTCATTAACGCTGCCGACAGTCAGAGCGTTGATCTTGAGAACCCCCTCATTCTGCTGCACGACAAGAAGATCTCAAATATCCGCGATCTGCTGCCGCTGCTGGAAGGTGTTGCGAAGGCCGGTCGTCCATTATTGATCGTGGCCGAAGACGTCGAGGGTGAAGCTCTGGCGACGCTGGTCGTGAACAATATTCGCGGCATTGTGAAGGTTGCTGCGGTTAAGGCACCGGGCTTCGGTGATCGCCGCAAGGCCATGTTGCAGGACATCGCCGTGCTGACCGGCGGTCAGGTGATTTCCGAAGAAGTCGGGCTGAGCCTTGAGAAGGCCACCCTGGACGATCTCGGCGACGCCAAGAAGATCCAGATCACCAAGGAAAACACCACCATCATCGACGGTGCTGGTGCGGCTAAGGACATCAAGTCGCGAGTCGAGCAGATTCAGCGCGAAATTGATGAGTCTTCCTCTGACTACGATCGCGAGAAGCTGCAGGAGCGCGTTGCCAAGCTCTCCGGTGGTGTTGCCGTGATCAAGGTGGGCGCTGCGACGGAAGTCGAGATGAAAGAGAAGAAGGCCCGCGTTGAAGACGCACTGCACGCGACGCGTGCTGCCGTCGAAGAAGGCGTGGTTCCAGGTGGTGGCGTGGCCCTGGTGCGTGCGCAGAGTGCTCTGGATAAGCTCACGGGCGACAACGACGAGCAGAATGTTGGCATCAACATCCTGCGTCGCGCACTGGAAGAGCCGCTGCGACAGATCGTCATCAACGCTGGTGGTGATGGTTCAGTGGTGCTGAACAAAGTAGTCGAGAGCAAGGGTAACCACGGCTACAACGCTGCAAACGGTGAGTACGGCGATCTGGTGGCCTTTGGCATTATCGATCCGACTAAGGTCTCGCGGTCGGCTCTGCAGCACGCAGCCTCGGTTGCTGGTTTGCTGTTGACCACCGAAGCGATGATCACCGAACTGCCGAAGAAGGAAGAGCCCATGCCGATGCCTGGCGGCGGCATGGAAGGCATGATGTAACGCGGCCTGAGCCCCAGGTTGAAAACTTAGGGCGAAAAGCCCCGCCTCGGCGGGGCTTTTTTTTGCGCGGCGCCCGCTTACCATGGCGCAGTGAGTATGCCGCCAGCACTCGAAACCCTGCCGCAGTCCCTGCGCACCCCAGTGGCGGCCTGGTGGAATGAACATGGGCTAGCGGGGCCGCTGGCCGATACTCTGACCGCGCATCCGGAGCTCGTGGCTCCGCTCGTGCGCGCCGTTGCCTGCAGCCAGTACCTGAGTACGGTCATTGGGCGCTACCCATCAATGCTGGGTGAGCTGGCCGACGCGGGCTTGCTCAGCGCCGGGGCGCCTGCCGAACCGCTCCCGCAGCTACTTACAAACGAAGCCACGGCAAAACTTTCTGCCGCCGACTGCATGACAGCGCTGCGCCGTGCGCGCCACCGCGAGCTGCTGCGCATTGCCTGGCAGGATCTGACCGGGGGTGCTGACGCCGTTGCAACGCTGCGCGACCTCTCGGCGCTGGCTGACGCTCTGGTCAGTGTCGCGCTTGACTGGGCCGAGCGGCAGCTAACGGAGAAACACGGAAGCCCGATCGACGCAAATGGGCGCCCGGCAACACCTGTCGTGTTAGCCATGGGCAAACTGGGTGGCGGAGAACTGAATTTTTCTTCCGACATCGATCTCATCTTCTTGTTTACCGGCCGGGGTGAAACATCTGGTCCACGCATCATTAGCAACGAGCAGTACTTCCGCCAGCTCGCGCAGCGCGTGATCAACCTGCTATCTCAGCCGACCGCAGACGGGTTCGCGTATCGCGTCGACGTGCGCTTGAGGCCGTTTGGCGACAGTGGCCCGCTGGCAGTAAGTCTGGCCGCTCTGGAGGACTACCTCGTCACCCACGGCCGCGACTGGGAGCGCTATGCCTATGTGAAGGCGCGTGCCATAAATCGCTGGGATGGCAGGGAAGCGTTCGTCGAACAAACACTGCGGCCGTTTGTGTATCGACGGTATCTCGACTACGGCGTGTTTGCGTCGCTTCGCAGTATGAAGGCCATGATCGAAGCGGAGGGGCGGCGCCGGGAGTACGCCGGCAACCTGAAGCTCGGGCCAGGCGGCATTCGTGAAATCGAGTTTGTCGTGCAGTCGCTGCAGCTTATTCGCGGCGGCGACGTTGCGGAGCTGCGCCAGCATCGGTTGCTGCCTGCCCTGGCTGCGCTAGGGCGGCTTGAATTACTACCCATCAACGTGGTCGATGAGCTGCGTGAGGCTTATCTGCATCTGCGTCAGCTAGAGAATCGTCTGCAGGCCATGAACGATGAGCAGGTCCACGACCTCCCCGACGATGCGCAGGCGCAGGCGCGGCTCGCTCTGGCCATGGGTGAGCCGGGCTGGACCGCGCTGTTACAGACGCTTGACCGGCATCGCCTGCGCGTTGCCAAGCACTTTAAGGCCGTTGTATTTGGTGATTCGCGGGATGCAGCCGACGCGGAAGAACAACTGGGCCTGATTGCTGCGGCCGAGCAAGGGCAAGAGGCGCTCGCTGACTATCTGAGGACTGTCGGCCTGCCGGAACCCGCTGCCGCCGCTGAGCGGCTGCAGTCGTTGCGCGCCGGCCAGCTTTATCAGCAAATGGATGAGCCCGGGCGCCAGCGCCTTGATGCGTTGCTGCCGAGGCTCATCAGCGCGATCGCGCTGGATCCCGGCGCCGCCGGTGCGCTGGACAGCGTGCTGCGGGTGGTTCAGGCCATTGGCCGGCGGTCCGCGTACTTCGCGTTGTTGTCTGAAAATCCTGATGCCCTGGCGCGTCTCGTCCGAGTGTGCGCTATCAGTCCGTTCCTTGTGCAGCAGCTCGCCGAGCATCCGCTGCTGCTGGATGAGCTGCTCGACCCGCGCGTTTTCCTGGCACCGCCCGAACTCGAAGAACTGGCTGAAGAGTTGGCCGTGCGCCTGGACGGCGTGGCCGGCGATGATGATGAGCGGCAGCTGCTCATCCTGGCTAACTTTCAGCGGGCGGCGATTTTTCGCATTGCCATCTCCGATCTCAACGGCGTGTTACCGGTGATGCAGGTGAGTGATCGGCTCACTGAGCTAGCCGAGCTCGTGCTGGGCAAGGCGCTGCAGCTGTCCTGGGACGAGGTCGTGGCGCGGCATGGTCTGCCGGGCTGCGAAGACGCTGGCGTTCGGCGACCGGTTGGCTTTGCAATCGTGGCCTACGGCAAGCTGGGTGGGCTTGAACTGGGTTATGGATCAGACCTTGATCTGGTCTTCGTGCATGACTCAACGGATGCCGGCGCACATACCGACGGTGAATCGCCACTGGATAACAGCGTCTTCTTCGCCCGTCTTGTACGGCGGTTAATCCATAAGCTAACCGTCACCACTACGTCGGGACGCCTGTATGAGATCGACACTCGGCTGCGGCCCAGCGGCCAGTCAGGACTCATGGTGACAAGCCTGAAGTCATTTGAACGCTATCAGCGGGAAGATGCCTGGACCTGGGAACATCAGGCCCTGCTGCGTAGCCGATCCGTAGCCGGCAGCCCGGCTGTTCGCGAGCAATTCGAAGTGCTGCGCCGGCGGGTCCTCGCGGATTTTGTCCGTCACGAACGGCTGCGTGATGACGTGGTTCAGATGCGTGCGCGCATGCGCGCCGAGTTAGGTGCCGGAACAGACGAGCTGTTCGACCTTAAGCAGGATCGCGGTGGCATCACGGACATCGAATTCCTGGTCCAGTACCTCGTACTGAAGCACGCGAGTGGCAATGCGCCGCTCACCGAGTTTCCCGACAACATTCGGCAGTTGGACGCCCTGGTACACGCTAATTTGCTGGAGGCGTCAGCTGCAGAGCGGCTGGCTGATAGTTATCGGGATTATCGTGGCCGGCTGCACAGACTCTCCCTGACGGGAGAAACGGGCCTGGTGCCGATGGCTGACGTAGCTGATCAGTCCGCCGGCGTCATCACCATCTGGCAGCAGTTCCTCGGCTGATGGTCAGCCGGCCAGTTCTTGATCCGTTCTGGTTGAGGTCGGCGACCGGCCTTATACTGGCGGCACTCTGGGAAGTCTTTGCCGAAGGGCCAAAACGTAACTGTCATGCCCGAGCCACAACTCATCCAGCCGAATGCTGAGAACCGGTACGAGGTGAAAGCGGCTGATCTGCCGCTCTCCTGTCCGATGCCCGGCATGGCATTGTGGAACTCGCATCCCCGGGTTTACCTGCCAGTGGAAAAGTTGGGTACCGCGAAATGCCCCTACTGCGGCGCAGACTACGTCTTGTTGAACGAATGACACTTCGCAAGCGGCTGCGCAACCTAATCGGGCGCCCTGCGCCGTGTTGATCTTGATCGGCGTTGACGCATGCTGATGGTCACCGGCGGAGCCGGTTTCATCGGTTCGAATCTGATCGCCGGCCTCAACCAAACGGGCGAAACGGCTGTATGTGTTGTCGAGGACTTCACCGACGGCCGCAAGATGTTCAACCTTGCCGACTGTCGCACCGCTGACTATGTCGATAAAGATCAGATGCTGGCACGGATGCGTGCCGGGGTCGATGTGCTGGAAGGCGTAAGCACTGTGTTTCATCAGGGCGCCTGCAGCACGACTACGGAATGGGACGGCCGCTACATGATGGAGAACAACTTTGAGTTCTCCAAGCTGCTGCTCAACCAGTGTCTCGCTAGCGGCGTTTCCTTCATCTACGCCTCCTCGGCCTCTGTCTACGGTGCGGGCCATGATTTTCGTGTGAGCCCGGACTGCGAGCGGCCGATCAACATGTATGCCTACTCAAAGTTGGCGTTCGATAACTACGTGCGCGACAAGCTGCCGGGTGCAAAGTCGCAGATCGCGGGACTGCGCTACTTCAACGTGTATGGGCCGCGCGAGCAACACAAGGGCGGCATGGCCAGTGTAGTCTGGCACTTCCATAACCAACTGCTGGCGGGTGAGTCCGTGCGGTTGTTTGAAGGTAGCGACGGTTACGGGAACGGCGAGCAGCGGCGTGATTTCGTGCACGTGGACGACATCGTTAACCTGAATCTCTGGCTGCTGAACCAGAGTGGTGTGTCGGGCATCTTCAACGCCGGCACCGGGCGCAGTCAGACGTTCAATGAGGTGGCCTCAGCCGTCATCAAATGGCACGGCAGAGGCAGTGTTGACTATATTCCCTTCCCGGGAAACCTGTCTGGCAGTTACCAGAGCTTCACCGAAGCCGATCTGACGGACTTGCGGGCGGCGGGGTATCAGGAAGATTTTCTGGACGTGCAAGACGGCGTTCAGCGCTACCTGGATCGACTCTGACACTTTCCATGGGCGTGTCCGCCGCCGCCGAGTATCTGATTGTGGGTCCAGCCTGGGTCGGCGACATGGTGATGGCCCAGTCGCTTTTTAAGTTGCTGCGCCAGAAGGATCCTGGGGCGGCGATCGATGTCGTCGCGCCACCGTGGTCGGAGCCGTTGCTCGCGCGGATGCCCGAAGTGCGTGAGGCGTTGATTCTCGACGTGGCTCACGGTCAGTTCGGCTGGGCCCTGCGCAGGCGTTTAGGCCTCAAGTTGCGCAAGCACGCCTATACCCACGCGCTGGTGCTCCCGCGTTCATTTAAGTCTGCCCTCGTTCCCTGGTTCGCGCGCGTGCCAAAACGGACTGGATTTCGCGGCGAGTTTCGCCGCCTGTTGCTTAACGATTTGCGCCACCGCGATACAGAGCGACTTGATCAGACAGTAAAACGCTTTGTGTCATTGGGCGTTGATGCCGGTGCGGCCTTACCCGAAGTGCCGCATCCTGGCCTGTCAGTGGACGTGGCGAACCTGGCCCGGCTGCGTCAGACGTTCGGCCTGGCCGAGAGTGCTGTGGCCCTGATGCCGGGCGCCGCATTCGGGCCCGCAAAGTGCTGGCCGCTCGAGTACTTCGCCAAACTTGCGGCCGAGCTCGGTGCGCAAGGGGTGCAGGTCTGGATACTCGGCTCCGCAGGCGAGGCCGAAGCCGGCGAGACGATTCGTGCTCAGGCCGGTGATCTGGCTGTTAACCTGTGCGGCCAAACCCGGCTGGAGGACGCCGTTGATCTGCTGTCTGCTGCCTATGCCGCAGTGACCAACGACTCGGGGCTAATGCACGTCGCGGCGGCGGCTGGCGCCCGGGTGATCGCGATTTACGGTTCAAGCTCGCCCCGGTTTACGCCGCCGCTCACGGCCAGGGCCGACATTCTTTATCGCGGATTGGACTGCAGTCCCTGTTTCCAACGGCAGTGTCCGCTGGAGCACCTAAACTGTCTGCGCGAAATACGGCCCGACCAGGTCTTGCGCCTAATCCATTAACCGGGGAGCCATCATGTCCAGACTCATCGCTTTGTTGCTCTGTTTTCCAATGTTGGCGCAAGCCAGTATTGAGTCAGGCACACTGGCCGGCTTTCGCCTGGGCGATCAGTTTTCATTAAGTGGCGCCACCCTGACCAAGATCATGGGTGACCGCAGCGTGCGCATCATAGCCGCGTCACCGGAGCTGCCTGCTGATGCTGATCTGCTACATGTCTACGCCACGCCGGGCAGCTACACGATTGGCAAAATCATCATTCAGCGCTGGGAAGACAATGCTGCTGGCGCGGAGCGGCTGGCCGGTAAGCTCAAGGCCCGATGGGAGTCGAAGTATCCCGAGTGGGAGTCGCTGCAGGCACCAGTTCCGTTTGGCAAGAGCGGTGGTGCGATGGTTGCGCGACTGGTTAAGGGCCCTTACGCACTGGTGATTTTCTATCGACCGGTCGAAGAGCGCTACGCGGTTTCCGTGGAGCTTGAGTTCGAGTCCCGCAGTCCTGAGCGCAAGGCGTGGAAGCAGCAAATCGCAGCTGAAGCCACCGACTCATCCAATTAGCCACTCCGCAGACTGCCTGCGGGCTTTGTAGCGGCTCGCTAGGCCGCAGAGCGGAGCAGATTGATCGGCGCCAGCTCCGGGCGCCGGCAGTTCTCAAGCGGCACGATGGCTGTATACACAAGGGCGTGCTGGCCAGACAAACAGGCATGGCTGACCATGTCGGTCAATACCATCCAGGCCGAAAAAGGCGGTAGCCGAAATTCCTCATAGCCGACTTTGTCTTCCTGGAAGCCCGGCGTGTCCTTCATGTAGTTGTGGAACTTCCGCATGACGCGGTCATACGGGCTGCTATCGAGCATCTTGGCTAACGGCAGGCCCAGCCGGCTTATGCCGTTGAGCGCACCGGTGCGCAGCCTGTCGATTGGGCCCTTCGCGAGCTTGCCGTAAGTCGGCGGCAACAGCTGCGCATCCTTTCCGTACCGCTCTAGTAGCTCCGGGAATCGACCCTTGGTTGCCCAAACCCGGTCTACCTGCGGATTTACGTTGACGAAGAAGCGCAGTATCCGGTCACCGTTCGTGGCTCCGTAGGCGCCCGCATCGACATGCACCAGCTCATTGCTGGCATGCGCACTCAAGCCCCGCCCCTGTTCCTCGATCGGCCTGAAACTGCAGGTGCCGACCAACATGTTCCGAGCCAGGCTTGGCATGACCTGCTCAAGAAATGCTGTGACGTTGTCCCGATGCCGTGTCAGGACGGACCGGGATAAGTCGAACAGCTTCGATTGAGGATTGAGGCCTTTGATGCGGTCTGCTTCCGGGTGGTAACTCACGTTTTTGCGCACCAATTCACCGGGCAATTGCTCGCGCAGGCACTCCAGGTCTGCAGCGGACGGCAGCTCAATGGGGCACTGTGGAAAGTAGACTACCCGGCCGGCTTCCAGCAGATCGCCGATGGTGTCGGCGGGCTCGGTCTGAATTCTGGCTGTGTCGAAGGATTCGAGCATGTGCTTGCCGCAACGAGTTCCAGGCACAGTTTACCTAACTGCAGGAGGTGCTTCTTGCAGCTCCGCCGGTACGGGTCAGTCAGCCAATCTGTCCCCGGAGCTCAGAACCAGGTCGATTTTCTCAGTTACATCCTCCAGCGTTATCAGCTTCATCGCATCCGGGTCACGTACGCGCTGACCCCAGCGCAGTGCTTCAACCGGTTCCCCGAACTCCTGCTCCACCGCATCCGGGTACCTGTCTACGGTGAGGTGCTGAGACAGATAAGGGCCTGTGCGGAAGCGGTTGGACGTTGCATACAGCCCAACTACGGGTGTGCCGGCCGCCGTTGCCATGTGCGCCGGACCTGAGTCCGGGCAGACGACCAGCGCTGCACGATCTATTACTGCAAATAATTGCTTCAGGGTTGTCTGGCCAATCAGGTTTACAGGCGAGCCGCTCGACTGTGCGGTGATTTGTGCGCCGTAATCGCGTTCCAGCGCCGTTGGACCACCGGTCAGCAGTACCTTGGCTGCGTATCTTGCATGCAGGTAATCCACCAGCTCTACGTAACGACTCACGGGCCAGTTGCGGAAATTTCTGAAGCGCTGGCTGCTACACGGGCTTAGCACTACGATGGGCGCTTCATCTGTGCAGATCCTGTCGGCGAATTGAATGTCTTCCGGGGCGACTGGTATGTCCCAACGCAGTGTGCGCTCGCTTATGCCTAAGTGTTCAAGGAAGCCAAACAAACCGTCAATGACATGCTGTTGCGACTTCGCCGGAATCTTTTCCATGGCGAACATCCATTGATTGTCACGCGCACGGGCACGGTCGAAACCGATGCGGCGGTCCGAGCGCACACAGAGGCTGGCCAGATTTGCTCGCATGGAGGCATGCATGTGGAGCAGGAGGTCAAAACGCTGCTGCTTGAGCTGCCGTCTCAGTCGAATCAATTCGCTCCAACCGCCCCGTTTATCGAAAGTGATAAACTCAACGCCGTCCACGTTCTCCATCAGGGCGAATTCTGTTCTCCCGATAATCCAGGTGATTTTGGTAGTCGGCCAAACGGACTGTAGCGTTCGTATTACGGGTAGCGTGTGGCAGCAATCCCCGATCGCTGACAGCCTGATGACACAAAGCCGGTCGGGGGCGTGACCGAATCGATCATTCATTAATGGTCACGCGGTACTCTGCAACAATCTTAAGGAAGCGGTGATGGCAAGGCGTGTTGCACGAGTTGACACAAGCATCATCGTATACGATGACTCGCTGGTCAGCCATATTCAGCCGGAGTCGTTCGAGCCCGATACCTGGACTGACTCACCCACCGCACCTGGCTACGCCGGCGGCCGCGGCAACACACTGTTCATCGAACTTAGCGGCAGACAGTGTGTGCTGCGACACTACTATCGTGGCGGCGCGATTGGCCGGTTTGTTGATGACCGGTTTTTCTGGCCGGGCTTCGCGCGGTCGCGACCAAATCTTGAGTGGTCGCTGTTGGCGCGCCTGGCGAACTGGGGCCTGCCCGTGCCGGTCCCGCTCGCGGCTCGCGCGAACGTGACCGGCATCGTGTACACAGCGGATCTCATAACCGTGCGCCTGCC
Organism: Gammaproteobacteria bacterium; assembly: GCA_028285245.1. Taxonomy (GTDB): domain Bacteria; phylum Pseudomonadota; class Gammaproteobacteria; order Steroidobacterales; genus J054. The sequence goes on from JANQPY010000010.1 coordinate 35,550, forward strand.
CGACGTTGTGCCCTTGTCAACGCGACTGAGTGAGGGCCCGTTGGGAGAAGAGGGTTGGCGGCGCGTTGGTGAGGTGGTTGGAAAGTTCCATCAGCGCCACGTTTTTCACGCGGACCTTACCGCGCACAACATCCAGATCGACACGAACGAGCAGCCATTTTTGCTGGACTTTGATCGAGGCCGCGTGATGCCGGGAGTCGGCAACTGGTGCCGGCAGAACCTTGCCCGCCTGCATCGCTCGCTGGTCAAGATCAGCGCCGATGGCAGCATCGGTTTCGGCGTTGAGCAATGGCAGTGGTTGGAGGCCGGCTACGCTTCTTGCGGCTTGTCGGTGTAAGGATCAGGCAGGCCGGGCCGATCTTTGAAGCGCCGGTGCACCCACCAGTACTGGGCCGGGTAGTCGCGAATATGACGTTCGAATAACTCGTGCACGCGAGCTGCGTCCGCGACAGGATCCTCGGTCGGAAAATTGTCGAGTGCCGGCAAGACTTCGAGGCGCAGGCCTTTGCCGCCGGGCAGCCGCGACGGCAGGAAGGGAACGACAGCGGCTTTACCCGCCCGGGCGATTTGCGAGAGTGCCGTGTTGGTTATCGCCGGCTCGCCGAAGAACGGAATCAGCGCCGCACCCTTGCCCCTGAATACCTGATCGGAGGCGTACCAGACTGGATTGCCGCCCTGACGCAGCAACTTCAGCATCTGTCTGGATTCCCGTTTCGTCAGCAGCCACGGGCAGCAATGCGCCCGCGCTCTGCGCATCAGCTCATTGATCAGCGGGTTGCTATTGGGCCGGAACATCGCACCGCAGCTGGTCGTGGTGGCATGGATTCGCCGGCCGCAAAGCTCATTGGCCGTGAAATGCCCGCTGAGCAAAATCACGCCCCGTCCGTAGTCCAGTTCCTTTTGCAGGTTCTCAATGCCCCGCAGCTCGACGAGACGGTCAACGCGGTCGTTGCTTGCCCAGATCGCCAGCCCGAAATCGAAGAGATTGACGCCAAGCTGTGCAAAGGTCTCACGCAACAGTCGTTGATGCGCGGCATCGTCCAGCTCCGGAAAACACAACCGTAAGTTCACGTCAGCGATATGTCGCCGCTCCGGCAGGAGGTAGTAAGCGATCGATCCGATGCCCCTGCCGAGTGCGAACAGTATCGGGTAGGGCAGCAGCACCAGCAGCCGCATCAGGCCGATGCCGGCGAGCAGGGGCCAGAATCTGGGCGCCAGGAAGCGGCTGAGTGGCTGTGGTTCTGTTGGATTCACTGCGCTGCGTTTGGCCTAGGGCACTTGAAAATTCCTACCGAGGCCCCCATATAGAAGGACTAACTCGCCCAGGAGCGTCAGTATGCAGCGCATTCTACTGCTAGTCGCCACCAATGTTGCCGTCCTGGTGGTGTTGACCTTGGTCATGCGTGTCTTCGGCCTGGAGAACTACGTGAATGCCCAGGGCGGGCTGAACCTGACCAGCCTGTTGATCATGTCGGCGGTCATTGGTTTCAGCGGTTCTCTAATCTCCCTGTTCTTGTCGAAAACGATGGCCAAGCGCGGCACCGGCGCGCACGTCATTGAGAACCCCCGCAACGCGGAAGAGACCTGGCTGGTAAACACAGTCGAGCGTTTCGCGCGCGAATCCAACATCGGGATGCCGGAGGTCGCTGTGTACGACGCGCCGGAACCCAACGCGTTTGCGACCGGGGCTCGCCGCGATAGTGCGTTGGTGGCGGTCAGCACTGGCTTGTTGCGCAATATGCAGCGCAACGAAGTGGAGGCGGTGCTTGCCCATGAGGTCGCACACGTTGCTAACGGTGACATGATCACGATGACACTCATCCAGGGTGTGCTGAACACGTTCGTGATTTTTCTCTCGCGTATCGTCGGGTTCGTGGTTGATCGCGTTGTTTTCAAGAATGATCGCGGCCATGGCCCGGGTTTCTGGATCACTTCTATCGTTGCGCAGGTCGTGCTGGGCGTTCTGGCCAGCATCATCGTTATGTGGTTCTCCCGCCAGCGTGAGTTCCGCGCCGACGAAGGCGGTGCGCGGCTGGCTGGACGCGCCAATATGACTGCGGCGCTGCAGCGTCTCAAACAAGGTCAGCAGCAGGCGCCGATGCTGCCGGATCAGCTGCAGGCGTTCGGCATTTCCGGCGGAGTCGGCCAGGGCCTGCGGCGTTTAATGATGTCGCACCCTCCGCTCGATGAGCGAATCGCTGCGCTGAACAAGCTCACTTAGCGGCGCCGGCGCTTGTATATAAACCGCGTTAGGACGCTTCCTCGGGTTCCAGATCCACGCTCACGCCGGTTTCCGTGTCGCTGACTTTCTGCAGGCTGCCGTCATCACCGTCACTGGGATTGGCCAGGTCCGTCTGGCCCCACTGCACCGCGGCCAGTACGTTATCCGTCGGTGGGCCGTCGGTTTCAACGCCCAGCCGGAAGGCTGCAAACCCGGGCATGACGACCTGATTCAGGGCCATGCCCAGCACGCGGCCGCGCTCGGCTGAATAGATTAGATTTTGTTCGTTGGTGATCGGGTCTGTAATTGTTCCAAGCACGTCGCCAGGTTCAACCATCTGACCTAAGCGGACCACGCTGAACAGGATGCCGCCATGGTCGGCGCGTATCCAGGTTGATTCATAAAAAACTGGTTCCGTTTGGCCGAGAAGCTGCACTCGCTTGACCATGTCTTTGGCAGCGAGCAGGGCAAGAATTCCGTTAACGCCTTCACTCACTTTGCTCGTTTGCAGGCGCAGCGGTTCGCCGGCCTCAAGCGTAACTGCCGGAATGCCGGCGTCGGTCGCCGCGCGACGCAGCGTGCCCACGGCACCTTCGCTGTGCAGCACGACCATGCCGCCAAACCCACCGGTGAGCTCCCGCACCTGCCGGTAGCGAAGATCGGCACGCAGCTGTGGAAGATTAGTCCGGTAGAACGACCCGGTGTGCAAATCAACCAGCAGATCGCAGCCGCGGATGATGCGCTCAAACAGGGAATGGGCAATCCGTGAGGCAGAGCTGCCTTGCGGATTGCCAGGGAAATAACGGTTAAGGTCGCGGCGGTCCGGCAGGTAGCGGGAGCCGCGCCTGAACCCCTGCAGATTGACAATCGGCACGCCGATCACAGCGCCACTGAGTTCGTCGGGTTCGAGTTCGTGAATAACCCGCCGCACCATTTCAATGCCGTTTAGTTCGTCACCGTGTATCGCGGCCGTCAGGCATAAAGTGGGCCCTGGCTTGGCGCCGTTGACAACGAGCACTGGCGTAGTCGTGGACATGCCCTCGAAGACTTCGTTCGGTGACCAGGTGAGCCGCGTCGATGTGCCGGCTGGCACTGAGTGACCCAGGACGCTCAGCGCACCGGGCTCGGTGTCGGGTGCTTCCGGCTGGCTGACGGATTCCTCGACTGTGGCGGCCTGACGTGTGCTGACGGGCGCTGAGCTGGCTGGTGCCGCGGCGGTCCCACTGCTATCTGCGTCGGTTTGCGCGGGCGCGTCAGGCGGGGGCGCGCTGGCCTCGCGCAGCGCACGCGACGCGGGCGAGGGGTCGCAGGCGGTCAGCCACAGGCTGAGTGCCAGCGCACACACAGGTGCATATGCAATGGCCCGACGGCCATGATCGGCTTGATCCACAGTGAAGCGTCGCGTTAGCTTATGTTCAGAACTTGCTGAGTTAGGATAAATAAACGCAAGCTCAATTACCGTGCGACGGTAGCAGTTTTGTACGGGCGGTAGAAGCCGCACAGCGCGCACAGAAACTCCACGCCAGCGACTCGTTTGCTGTGTTGCGGCAGCTGATTATGTGAAGGCGATACCGTTACCGAGCTCCCGCTCCCGGGTAAGCTTTCGCGCAGAATGAGGCGCACATGCCGGTCGATTCAACGGAGTGAACGTGGCAGCAGACGAACAAGGCTCTGGCCGGCAGCAGCGGCGTTTGCTGGCTGTCCTCTTGGCAGTTTCACTGTGGTTGCCCGCGCTCGCGGCCGAGCTCTCGACGCCCGCCGGACTCAAGGACGAAGTCGGTTTTTGGCGTCGCGTATTCACCGAGACCAGTTCCACACAGTCACTGGTCCACGATGACCGGTTCCTGGGCATCGTCTACGAAGTAGTGCAGCACCCTGGCAGCGATAGCCCAACGAAGCGCCGGCGCGCCGAAAAGTCTGCGCGCGATCGTTACCGGAGCATTCTTAACAAGCTGGCCAGCGGAAAACGCGACGGGCTCAGCGAAACAGAGGCCCGCGTGCTGTCGCTGTGGCCGGATGATGTCAGCAACGCTGAGTTGCGCTCGGCCGCTTCACGGCTGCGGACTCAGCAGGGACTCTCGGACCGGTTTCGCGCCGGGCTGGCACGTTCCGGGCGCTGGCGTGACTACATCGCGCGCGCGCTTGACGATGCCGGGGTACCGGCTCAGCTCGTGGCGTTGCCGCATGTGGAATCGTCGTTTAATCCGGCAGCCTATTCGCACGTAGGCGCCTCGGGACTATGGCAGTTTACGCGCGGGACCGGGCGGCGCTTCATGCGCATCGACCATGTCATCGACGAACGCCGGGACCCGCATACCTCTAGCGATGCGGCTGCGCAGCTCCTCCGCTACAACTATGAGCTGTTGCAGTCGTGGCCGCTGGCCATCACCGCCTATAACCATGGCGTCGCTGGTATGCGCCGCGCGAAGCGCAACACGGGCAGCGACGATATCGAAACGATCATTCGGGAGTACCGCGGCCGCAGTTTCGGGTTCGCGTCGCGCAATTTCTTCGTGGCTTTTCTAGCGGCCTCAGAAGTTGATCGAAATCCCGATAAGTACTTTGGCCGGGTTGCGCTGGATGCCCCGCGCGCCGAGCTGGTCATAAAGCTGCCCAACTACACGCCGGTAGGGGCACTGGCCGAGGCGTTTGCCGTACCGCAAGACACGCTGCGCGAGTTCAATCCAGCGCTGCTTGCGCCGGTGTGGAGCGGTAGCAAGTATGTGCCGCGCAATTTCCTGTTGCGGGTACCAGTGCCCGGTGGATCGGCGTCAGAAACAGCGATGCTGGCGCGGATCCCGGCGTCACAGCGTTTCACTGAGCAAACACCCGACCTGTTTCACACGGTGCAGCGTGGCGACAGCCTCTCGGTTATCGCCGCCCGCTATCGCACGAGCGTTGCAGAATTGGTTGCGATTAATAATCTGCGCAGCAGGCACCGCATTCGCGCCGGCCAAACCTTGCGTTTGCCCATTACGGATGGCGCGGTACCGGTCAGCCTGGCCGGGAGTGAGGTTTACCGCGTCAGGCCCGGCGACTCGCTGGGGTTGATAGCCAAACGCGCAGGCCTGAAGACCTCGGAACTGCTGGCCATGAACAATATCGTTGACGCTAACCGCATTTATGTTGGCCAGCGACTGAGGCTGACTGCGGCAGTCGAGAACCGTGCCCCTGCACCGGTGGCTGTCGCAGTGGCGCAAGCGGCACGCGTGGTCGAGCCTCCTGCAGCTGAACCTGAGCCGGAGCCCGTAGTTGTGGCTGCGGGGACTTCCGCCGAGCCATCTCAGGCGGATGAGGACGATGCCGCTCTGTTGCTCGATCCTGCGGATTACCTCGTTGCCGCCGGTGGCAATATCGAAGTTCAGGCGGCGGAGACGCTAGGGCACTACGCGGACTGGCTGGGCATACGTACCCAGCGCCTGCGCGACTTGAATGGCTATTCGTTTCGTCAGCCCGTGGTGATTGGTCGCCGGATTAAGCTCGACTTCAGCGAAGTCAGTGCCAAGGAGTTTACGGCGCGGCGAGTTGCCTACCATCGCGCGCTGCAGGAGGCTTTTTTCGTGCGCTACCGAGTCGCCGATACCGCTGTTCACCGCTTTCGCAGAGGCGAGTCGCTCTGGGTGCTGACGCGACGCTACGAGGTGCCCGTTTGGTTGCTGCGTCAGTACAACCCGGATCTTGACCTTGATCGTGTGCGACCCGGTAGTTCGATCGTATTTCCCACGATCGTCCCGGCCGACGGTACCGCCAGACGCGCTAGCTCACTCGCAGACGCATCGTAGTTCAGGGCGCTCTTGTCCAGGTGTATCCAGTAGGCTCTACTTGCGCCGCGCCAGGCGCTGCTCAACGGGAACGCAAAATGTCGATCGCGAAATGGATTTTGGCCCCGCCGGCATTGGCCAGCCTCAGAGCGGCGCGGTGGGGATTAGCGGTGGCGGTCATCTTGCCCATGCTGGTCACAGGCCCCGCATGTGGTGCGGACCTGCCAGTCGCTGACAAAGTCGTTGTCCGCAAGGGCGAGCGGCAGCTGGAGCTGCTGCGCGATGGGCAGGTCATAAAGACAGCCCCTATCGCGTTGGGGCTGGAGCCGCTAGGCCACAAGCGGCAGGAGGGCGACTTTCGCACTCCAGAAGGCGAGTACCGGCTAACCCGCCGCAACCGGGATAGCGACTTCTTCCTGTCAATTCAGGTGTCTTATCCCAACCGCTCAGACCGGCAGCAGGCCAGAAGCCGCGGCGTAGATGCAGGTGGCCAGATCATGATCCACGGTTTGCCCAACGACCCGAAGTACAGCGAGGAATACTACCGGCGCACCGACTGGACGAACGGCTGTATTGCGGTTTCGAACACCGACATGATCGATGTGTGGTTAATGACCACGCCGAACACACCCATAGAGATCTTGCCTTAGCAGGCGCGGCTGATGAGCAAGCGCAGCGATACTGTTGAGGTAAACCCTGAGGGCAGTCTTGAGGTCCTCTCTCAGCAGGAAGTCAACCGGCTGCTCAGCGCCGGTATCAACGGCCAGCAGGAAACACTGCGCCGCTGTGCATTGGCCGTCCTGAACGTGGATAGCAGGACTGATGACACCCGGGCGATCCTCGCGGCCTACGCGGACTTTGATATCCAGATTCTGCAGCAAACGCGGGGTGTCAAGCTGGCATTGAGCAACGCGCCGGCGCGTGCCTTTGTAGACGGCAAAATGATCCGCGGCATTCGCGAGCAACTATTTGCTGTGCTGCGCGACGTTGTGTTTGTCAGCAGCGAGCGTGCTGCCGGACATTTTGACTTCGCAACGAGCGAGGGTGTCACCGACGCTGTCTTTCATATTCTGCGCAATGCGGGTGCGCTGCAGATTCCCGCTGAGCCCAACATGGTGGTTTGCTGGGGTGGTCACGCGATTGGCCGCGACGAGTACGACTACTGCAAGGACGTCGGGTACCAAATGGGACTGCGCGGTCTGGATATTTGCACCGGCTGTGGTGCCGGCGCCATGAAGGCTCCGATGAAAGGCGCTCAGCTCGCGCATGCCAAGCAGCGTATCCGCGGTGGCCGCTATCTGGGCATTACGGAGCCCGGCATCATCGCGGCTGAATCGCCAAACCCGATCGTTAACGAGCTGGTCATCATGCCGGACATGGAAAAACGCCTTGAGGCGTTTGTCCGGGTAGCGCATGCGATCGTCATCTTTCCCGGTGGTGTCGGCACGGCTGAGGAATTGCTATTCCTGCTGGGCGTGCTGATGGCGCCGGAGAATCGCGATGTGCCGTTTCCGCTTATTCTCACCGGGCCTGAATCCTCCGCTGACTACTTCCGCGCTATCGATGAATTTGTCAGGGCGACGCTCGGCGATGCCGCCTGTGATCACTATGAGATTCATATCGGTGACGCGGAGCGGGTCGCAGGCCGCGTACGAGAAGCGACGCAGGATGTAGCAACCTTCCGTCAGCAGCAACAGGATGCCTACTACTTCAATTGGCGCCTGCACATCGATCTTGCCTTTCAGCAGCCGTTTCAAGCAACGCATGAGACCATGGCGGCGCTTGCGCTGCACGCATCGCAAGATGCGCATGAGCTTGCGGTGAATCTGCGTCGGGCGTTTTCCGGACTGGTTGCCGGCAACGTGAAAGAAGCCGGCATCCGGGCAATCGAAGCAAACGGACCGTTTGAGTTAAGCGGTGATGCGTCGCTCGTAGAATGTCTGGATGATTTGCTGACCCAGTTTGTTGCGCAAGGTCGTATGCGTCTCGAAACAGCAGCTTATACGCCGTGTTACCGGCTCATTAAGTAAGCGTGCAAAGCGCTCATAATCAACAAGTTAAATCAGCACCCCTGTGAAGCAGTTCCTCGCTGACTAAGCGCCTGCTACGTACGCTGAGTCCCGACTTCGGCAAAGCCGGGATAACTATTATGAGCGAGTCTGATTCGGGTAATTCCCGTCGCGATATCGGCGCCTTCAACACCAGTCTAAGGAATCGTGGCCTTGGCAACGGCAACGGCAACGGCAACGGCGTCAATGGCTCGCGCACCACTCGACCGGGTGCGTCCGGCGACAGGCTGGCCGCGGAGGCACGGCAGGGTAATGGGTTCGAGGCCTATCGGCGGTGGCTGACGCGCGTGCAGGCGCCGGGCGGCCGACGCGTGCCGTTAGATGCTTCGCTGTACACCTGGAAAGGGTATCGCAGCTGGTCAGATCAGGTGCGCCGCGATTGGAAGAACGACGACTAGGGTACGCATCGAACGTGTTTAAGAGAGTCCCCTCGCGTCAGCGTTAGGTCGCCTGGGAAGACAGGAAGAAGGAAGACCGCAAAAAGAAGTACCTGTTGTGAAGCAGCAACCAAAGGCTAGCGAATTGAACAAGAAGAACTACTCCTTGCCCCTGAAGAATGAGATTACCCTGTGCCGCCGAGACTGGGTTGCGCGCGCTGTAGACGGTGCACGTGGCCATGTGGCTGCCGAGACCGCGCTCGTTTCGCTGGCGGAGCCGGCGCCGCGTCCACGGCTCTCTCTGGTAAGCAACGGCCGCGCGCGTTGAATCGTCTGCCAATGGAGTGCGTCCTGCGCTGGCTGGACGATCTGGACTCCATTGCCCATGCCCTGGGATTTTTCCTGCGTATAGCCTCTGTCCGCCATAGCGGGCTCTCCTGGCGCCTGCTGCTCATTGGTCTGGCAGCCTCGCTCGCCGCCGCGCTGAACCTCGCCTGATTCGGCGCCCCGGCGCGGGTTGAATCTCCGCGCCTCGCCCCCATATCGGACCCATCCGGCACTGTGCCCGCCCCGGCAGGCCAGCACGCCACCCGTTCGCTATATCAGGATTTCTCAGTATGACTCAGGCAGCAGCCACCGAAACCCTCGGCTTTCAGGCAGAGGTCAAGCAACTTCTCCATCTGATGATTCACTCGCTTTACAGCAACCGCGAGATCTTTCTGCGGGAGCTGGTATCGAACGCGTCGGACGCGGCCGACAAGCTGCGGTTTGCCGCCATTGGCGAACCCGACCTGCTTGAGAACAACGCGGAGCTCGAGATTCGCATCCGCGCCGATGCTGACGCGGGCACGATCAGCATCATCGACAACGGCATCGGCATGTCGCGGGAAGATGTGATTTCACAGCTTGGGACGATAGCCCGTTCCGGCACATCAGAATTCATCAAGCAGCTCGACGGTGACCAGGAGGCCGATGCGAATCTGATAGGTCAGTTCGGCGTCGGCTTCTATTCGTCGTTCATCGTGGCGTCCAAGGTAGAGGTATTTACCCGGCGGGCAGGTCTTCCGGAGGCGGAGGGTGTTCACTGGTCGTCTTCGGGCGAGGGTGAGTTCACGGTAGAGAGTATCGAGCGAGCCGAGCGGGGTACGGAAGTGCGCTTGCACCTGCGTGATGACGCCAAGGAGTTTGCCGACGATTTCCGGCTCCGCAGCCTGATCCGTAAGTATTCCGACCACATCGCTTTTCCCGTACAGATGCCGGCCGTGTCGCCACCGGCTGCCGAGGATGAAGCCGAGGCAGAGACTGAACCGAAACCTCCCGAGTGGGAGCCTGTCAACGACGCCAAGGCGCTGTGGACCAGGCCGCGGACCGAGGTCACTGACGACGAGTACAAAGAGTTCTATAAACATATCGCGCATGACTTCCAGGACCCCGTGGTCTGGAGTCACAACCGGGTAGAGGGTAAGCGGGAGTACACCGGGCTGCTTTACCTGCCGGCGACGCCACCGTTTGACCTGTGGAATCGCGAGTCCCCGCGTGGTGTGAAGCTTTACGTCAAGCGCGTCTTCATTATGGATGACGCGGATCAATTCTTGCCGCTGTACCTGCGCTTCATCCGAGGTGTTGTAGATTCTGATGATCTCTCGCTGAACGTTTCGCGTGAACTGCTGCAGCAGGACAGCAACGTAACCGCGATCCGCAGCGCACTGACCCGCCGGGTGCTGGATATGCTGGCCAAGCTGGCCAAGGACGATACGGAGAAGTATCAGGCGTTCTGGGAAAATTTTGGCCGGGTGCTCAAGGAAGGCCCCGCAGAAGATTCGGAAAACAAGGATCGCATCGCTGCGCTACTGCGGTTCTCCAGCACGCATACCGACAGTGAGAAGGCGGATCAGTCCCTGGCCGACTATGTGTCTCGCAAGAGCGACGACCAGGACAAGATCTACTATGTCACGGCTGACAGTTTTGGCGCCGCACGCTCCAGCCCTCAGCTCGAAGTCTTTCGCAAGAAAGGCATCGAAGTGCTGCTGCTCGGTGAGCCGATTGATGAATGGCTCATGGGTCATCTTGGCGAGTATGAAGGCTTGGAACTGCGCGACGTTCGCCGTGGCGAACTGGATCTTGGCGATAGTGATGACGACAAAGATGCCGATGAAGATGACCAAGACTCAAAAGAGCACGCAGAGCTGCTCGAGCGTCTTAAGGGCCGCCTGGGTGAGCGCGTGGCGGAGGTGCGCACCACGGACCGTCTGACTGAATCAGCAGCCTGCCTGGCGCTTGGAGAGTACGACATGGGCGAGCAGATGCGCCGGATTATGCAGGCGAGCGGTCAGGCAGCTCCCGACAGTAAACCCGTGTTTGAGATCAACCCCGAGCACCCGCTGATCGCGAGACTTGGTGAGGAGGCCGACGACAACCGCTTCGGCGAATTGGCGGATCTCTTGTTTGATCAGGCGAAGCTGGCGGACGGGCGGGCGCTCGAAGACCCGGGCCAGTTCGTAAAGCGGCTCAATAGCCTGCTGCTGGAGCTTAGTGCCTAGCCTGGCGTGGCAAGCTTTGGATTCAGCGTATAGGTGCCGGTGATACTGGCCTCGGCCAGCACGTGCCCGGCTATCGCTGCTTTGATATCTGCCACGGAAAAATTTCCGCTGACCTCGCAGCACGCAACGTCCAATGCATACAGCGTGAATCGATAGTGATGGAGGCGTTCGTCGTTCCACGGCGGACACGGGCCATCATAGCCAGAGTAGGCGCCCTTGAGATCGGGATCGCTGGCCAAGAACCCTGTGTAGTCGTTCGGACCCTGCCGGCATCCTGCCGGCCCGGGCGGTGCGCTCTTACCGCCGACCGTGACTTCGAAACTGCAGCTTCCCTCCTCGATCGCGCTTGAGCGAGGGTCAATATCGACCATTGACCAGTGCGTGAAGTCGGCGCGCGGCAGGTCCTCCGGAATGCTGCGGCCCGCGACATTCACATCGTCGGCAACCGAAGGTGCATCGGGATCAACGCATATCAGGACAAGGCTCGCCGCACCATCGGGTACATCGCTCCAGGCCAGATGCGGATTCCGATTCGGTCCCAGTTGCATCGGCCCATCGTCAGCCGGAATGCCAAAGGCGCAGCGCTTTGGCATGCGCTGTCCGTCGGAGAATGTTTTGGATGACAGATTCATTATGGCGATTCCTGGAAACCCGCAAGCGGTTGAAGTTTGCCAGAATCGCGGTGCTGGCACCTGCCCGGCAAAGCCACAATAATTGGCGTCACAGTCGGATTGGGAAAACAGCATGACTACGCGCGCGCCGCTGCGTGAATCTCTGATGCTACCGGGCGCCACAGGCCAGCTTGAGGCGCTTGTAGAGGAGCCGCGATCACAGAGCCAGCCGACGGCTGTCGCGGTGCTGTGTCACCCGCATCCGCAATTCCAGGGCACGATGCTGAATAAGGTAGTCCACACCTTAGGGCGGTTCGCGAACGATCAGGGCATGCCCGCAGTGCGTTTCAACTTCCGAGGCGTCGGTGCGAGCGACGGTGACTACGCCGATGGGTATGGTGAGGCGGACGATGCGGCAGCCGTATGTCAGTGGGCGCGCGATCGCTATGCTGGTGCAGAGCTTTGGCTTGCTGGCTTTTCCTTCGGGGCAATGGCGGCCGCGCGTGCCGCTCTGTCGGTAAAGCCTGCTCAGCTGGTCAGCATCGCGCCGCCGGCACCTCGCATGGCCGGATTGCTGGAAGATCGTCAGCCCGAATGCCCCTGGCTCATCGTGCAGGGCGATGCCGATGAGGTGGTTGACTGCGAGGGCGTCGTCAACTGGGTAAACACACTTGCACCGGGGCCGCGCCTGCTAGTCTTGCCCGGCGTCGATCATTTCTTTCACGGCAAACTGACTTTGCTGCGCGACACGCTGACCGAAGAGCTGGGGGTCACGGACTAGTGCTCGGAAAACTGCGAGATTTAATGACGGACCTGGCGCCTGCGCAGGAGCCTGAGCCAGAGCAGCTTGATCTGGCCGTGGCCGTATTGCTGGTGGAAATGGCGCGGGCTGACTATGACCTCGCTGAGACCGAGCAGGCGGCAATCATTGACCAGCTGGCTGCAGGGTTCGGATTAGACGAATCTGATGCGGTTGCGTTGACCGAACAGGCAAGGAAACGAGCAGAGCACTCTGTGTCGCTGCACGAATTCACGCGTGCCGTGCATGACGGCATGGACTACGACGAGAAGCTGCGAGTTGTCGAAATGCTCTGGCGCGTGGCTTTGGCGGACAGCAATCTCGACAAGTACGAGGATTACCTGATCGCCAAGTTAGGCGAGCTGCTATACGTATCGCGCGGCGATGTGATTCGTATCAAGGCGAGAGTGCTTGAATCCAGCGAGGGGAGCTAGCCCTCAATCAGCATAAAACTGGCGGGAAAATTGCACCGAGAATCGGCTCGATTCATTCATGGGTGTGGCATCCACGTTGAAGAACAGCGTTTCTCCATTGGCGACGGGTAGGTCTCCAATGTAGTACACCGCACCTCCAGACTGAGCCTCGCGCACCGTCAGGTTCTTGATCTGGCCGGTGAGGTTGCGGGCTGATGCGCTAACGCTACCGGGCACAGATTGTCCAGGAGTTCCCTCGATCTTGCGGACGATCGATACATTCAACATTGCGCGGTTCTTGCTGCGCACGATGCCATACTGTTTCGCAACCTCCGGCGTCAACTGATCCGTGCTTAGCGCATTGAAGTGCAGCACGTAGTCGCCAAAATCTTTAGAGGAGGCATCTGCAGGGGCCGCTGGTGGTGCGCTATCGATGGTCGTGACATCTGAATTGCCGCCGCCGCACGCACCCAGCGCTGCTGCCATCATGATCGGAAATAGATGTTTGCGGAGTCTCATTGCGATTTACTCACTAAGTCCCTGGCTGCACGCGACTATAAACCAGCCAAGCTGTGCTGTCTGCGGCCGAGGCCGGAAGCGGTCTCAGCAGATGTGGAACCTGCCCGAATGCCGCTCGTCAGACGCGTAATGCAGACCTCTGCCTAAATCGGCGAACCGATTGCCGTACAAACCAGGCCCGCTGCGACCTGCCGTGCCGGAAGTGAGAGCGATATGGCCTGTATCAGCAGGATGGCTAGCAGAGGGGTCAGGTCGAGTCCTGCGATAGGCGGAATGACTTTGCGCAGCGGACTCAACACCGGTTCGGTAATGCTATGTAGCAGGTAAATCGCTGGGTTGTGGCCGCCCGGAGAAAGCCAGCTGAGGATGACGCTCGCGATTATCAGGAACAGATAGATATTCAGTAGCAGCTTGATCAGCTTTAGCAGCGCCAGTGCGATGAGCTGCGGGATATTCACGTCCCACAGGCACGCTATGTTGACCAGTGCGAAGACCAGCGCCAGTTGCAGGAGAAAGGCGACCAGCACGGTCGCGAGGTCGAGGTTACCGAGCGGCGGCAAAATCCGACGAACCGGCACGACGAGCGGGTCGGTCACTTTAAGAATTACCTGACTCAGCGGATTTCGGATATCTGCCCGGACGTACTGGAGGATCGCCCGGAGCACAAAGGTCAGAATAAAAATTTCCGCCAGACTGCGGAAAAAAAACACGAGGGCATCGGTCATTCGGTTATCGGGTTCCTCAAGATTCCTCGCGGCCTAACTCGATGGAGCGCAGTCGTGCGCGTTCGACTGCTGCTGCGACGATATCACGGATGCCGGCGGCCTCTAGCGCTTCGAGCGCGGCAGCGGTTGTTCCGCCAGGCGACGTTACCCGGTCGCGCAACCCCGTGAGCTCTTCATCTGTTTCCAGCGCGCACAGGCCCGCGCCATGCAGGGTTTGCCGTGCGAGCAGTCGCGCCAGGTCCGGCGCCAGGCCCAGGCGTGCGGCATTCGCTTCCAGGGCCTCTGCCAGCAGGTAGAAGTAGGCCGGACCGCTGCCAGAAATGGCAGTGACCGCATCCATCAGAGACTCATCATCCACCCAACCGGTCGCGCCAATTGCCCCGGTAATGTAATCGGCCTGTTTGCGCTGACCCGACGTGACCCGCGCGTTGCCAACCATCACGGTCATGCCAGCGCCGAAGAGTGCGGGTTGATTCGGCATGGCACGAATGATTGCGCGCTTGCCCCCCAGCCATGCGTCGAGGCGCTCGAGTGTCATCCCCGCCGCTACTGAGATGATGAGCTCATCACCCACTGAGGCGGCGAGACTGCTGGTAACCAGTTGCAGCTGCTGTGGCTTAACTGCCAGCAACAGTACATCGGTGTTGCCAGCCAGCTCGGCTCCGCTCGCCGCGATGTGTATCCCGGGAAAAAGCACCGCCAACTCGGTACGCCGGCTGTCAACAGATTCTGCAACGAGGAGCCGATCTGCCGCGTGCCCGCTACCGAGAAGTCCGCCGACAATGGCGCTGGCCATATTGCCGCCGCCGACGAAGCCGATGCGCAAGGAGGTATCGGTCATTGTTCCATCCGTTCGCCAAATAATTCGGTGCCGATGCGCACCATGGTACTGCCAGCGCTGACAGCAAGTTCATAATCCCCGGACATGCCCATAGACAATGTATCAATGCCGTTGCGGCGGGCGCGCAGTTCATCATAAAGCCGGTATGCCGCCGAGAATTCCTGCTTGAGCTCGATTTCGCTGCGGCCCGCAGCCGGCATGATCATGAGTCCGCGTAGGTGCAGCCTGGGTAGCTCATCGATCACATTCAATAGCGCTGGCAGGGCAGCCGGATCGCAACCACCGTCCCGGCTACTGTTCTGTGCCCTCAGCTGAATACATACCTGCAGTGGCTGGGCGTAATGTGGCCGCTGCCGAGCCAGTCGTTCAGCAATTTTCGGGCTATCCAGAGTTTGGACCCAGTCACAGTACTCGGCAATGAGGCGGGTCTTGTTGGACTGAACACGTCCAACGAAGTGCCAGTCGGCTCCAGATCCGAAATGCTGAATCCGTTTCACGGCATCCTGTACGTAGTTTTCGCCAAACTCGGTAAGACCCGATGCGATGGCGGCACGGACTTTCTCATCGGGTTGCCGCTTGCTCACGGCGAGGATGCGCACCCTGGCCGGGTCCCGGCCGGCGGCTTCGGCCGCGGCCGCTATACGACGTTGAATTTTGGCTAGTTGTTTCGTGATTACCGTCACGGCTAGTTGAGGGGCGATCGCTATACTATGTCGCAAGCACTGCCCGGTTATGGTAAGTCGCGCGGCGCGCAGGGCAGGTAACTTGTTGATTCGGGGTTATAAATGTCTGTCGATATTGCTCAGCTGCTGGCCTTCTCGGTCAAGAACAACGCCTCCGACCTGCATTTGTCAGCGGGCGTCCCGCCGATGATTCGCGTCGACGGCGATGTGAAGCGCATCAACATGCCGGCACTTTCGCATAAGGAAGTGCACAGCATGGTATACGACATCATGAACGACAAGCAGCGGAAGGACTTTGAGGAGTTCTTCGAGACTGACTTTTCGTTTGAGATTCCGAAGCTCGCCCGGTTTCGCGTTAACGCGTTTAATCAGAGCCGCGGTGCGGGCGCCGTCTTCAGGACCATTCCGTCGGAAATCCTGAGTCTTGATGATTTGGCTGCACCGCCGATCTTCAAAGACATCTCAATGTATCCGCGCGGCATCGTTCTGGTTACCGGACCCACGGGCTCCGGTAAGTCAACCACGTTGGCGGCGATGGTTGACTACATCAACGACAACAAGCCTGACCACATACTGACCATTGAGGATCCGATTGAATTTGTCCATCAGAGCAAGAAGTCTCTGATCAATCAGCGCGAGGTCCATCGCGACACCATGGGCTTCGCTGAGGCGCTGCGCTCGGCGCTGCGCGAAGATCCGGATGTCATCCTGGTTGGCGAGATGCGCGACCTTGAGACGATTCGTCTGGCGCTTACCGCCGCAGAGACGGGCCACCTCGTATTCGGCACGCTGCACACCAGTTCAGCGGCCAAGACAATCGACCGGGTGGTTGACGTATTCCCCGCCGCTGAAAAAGACATGGTGCGCTCAATGCTTTCGGAGTCGCTGCGGGCAGTTATTTCGCAAACGCTGCTCAAGCGCATTGGTGGTGGCCGCATTGCCGCGCATGAAATCATGATTGGGTCGCCTGCGATTCGGAATCTCATTCGCGAGGGCAAAATCGCGCAGATGTACTCAGCTATACAAACTGGCCAGGCGGCAGGCATGCAGACGCTTGACCAGAATCTTCAGGAGCTCATGACCAAGGGTGTCATCAGCAAGGAAGAGGCCCGCTACAAGGCGGCCAACAAAGAGAACTTCTAACGACACCGGCAGGCTTTAAGGAACTTACGCATGGAACGCGATCAAGCAACCCGATTAATGCAGGGGCTGCTCAAGAAGCTGGTGGCCCAGGGCGGGTCCGATCTATTCATTACGTCCGGTTTTCCCCCTGCAATCAAGATTGATGGTGAAGTTCACCGGGCCGGAGAGCAGGAGCTAACGCCTGAGCAGAGTGCCGTCATCGTGCGCTCCATCATGAATGACAAGCAGGCGCGCGAGTTTGACGCTACCAAGGAATGTAATTTCGCGATTAGCCCGCAGGGTATCGGACGATTTCGTGTGAATGCATTCGTTCAGCAGGGTGCGGTGGGGGCGGTGCTCAGAACCATCATCACCAAGATTCCGTCGGTCGAGGAGCTTGAGCTGCCTGATATTCTGACCGATATCGCCATGACCAAGCGTGGTCTGGTGATTCTGGTTGGCGCGACTGGTTCGGGTAAATCCACAACGCTGGCCGCAATGGTTGGGCATCGTAACGAGAATTCCCGTGGCCATATCGTTACCGTTGAAGACCCCGTTGAGTACGTGCATCCGCATCGTCGCTGCGTGGTCACCCAGCGTGAGGTTGGCGTAGACACGGACAACTGGCACGCGGCCCTGAAAAATACACTGCGTCAGGCGCCGGACGTCATTCTGATTGGTGAGATTCGCGACCGCGAGACTATGGAGTACGGCATCCAGTTCTCCGAGACCGGTCATCTTTGCCTCGCGACACTGCACGCGAACAGCGCAAATCAGGCGCTCGATCGCATCATCAACTTTTTCCCTGAAGATCGACGAGATCAGCTGTTGATGGACTTGTCCCTGAACGTCGGTGCACTGATCTCGCAGCGTCTCATTCCTCGTGCCAGCGGCAAGGGACGGGTGGCCGCGATGGAGATCATGCTGAAGTCGCCGTTAATCTCAGATCTGATCTTCAAGGGTGAGGTTGCCAAGATCAAAGAAATCATGGCCAAGTCTAACCGCCTGGGCATGAAGACCTTTGACCAGGATCTGTTTGAGCTGTACGAGGCGGGCAAGATTTCCTACGACGAAGCGCTGCGCAATGCAGATTCGAAGAACGAGCTGCGGCTACGCGTCAAGCTGGAAAGCAAACGTGAAGCTGATCCCGTCGAGGACAAGAAAGACGGTCTGGTGCTCGTTGACGACGATGAAGGGACAAGCTTCTAGCGGCGTCGGTCGCGGATACAATCAATGAACGTTCAGCCGCTATTTAATTTGATGGTCGAGAAGAACGCTTCCGACCTGTTTCTTACGTGCTACGCCCCGGTCAAGATCAAGATTGACGGCAAGATCATGCCCGTCAACAAGCTGGAGCTGACGCCGAAAATGATTCGGCAGGCAGCGATAGAGCTGATGTCGGAAGAACAGCTTGACACGTTTACGCGTGAGCTTGAGATCGACTTTGCCGTGTCTAAGCCGGGGCTCGGTCGGTTCCGTGTGAACGTTTTCCATCAACGGGGCAATGTCTCGATGGTGATGCGCTACATCAGCGCCAACATCCCAAGTCTGGAAGACCTGGCGATGCCGTCGATTCTGAAAGAACTCGTGATGTTTCGCCGTGGTCTGGTCTTGATGGTGGGCGCCAGTGGCAACGGCAAGTCCACTACGCTCGCCGGTATGATCGACTATCGCAACCAGAAGACGTCATCGCATATCCTGACGATTGAAGATCCGATTGAGTTCTTGCACTCCAACAAGAAGTCGATCATCAACCAGCGTGAAGTCGGCTCGGATACGGTGAGCTATGAGCGGGCGTTACGCAGCGCCATGCGCGAGGCACCCGATGTCATTCTGATCGGCGAGATTCGCGATCGCGAAACCATGCAGGCGGCTATTGATCTGGCCGGTACTGGTCATCTCGCGATTGCCACACTGCACTCAAACAATGCCCCGGAAACGTTGGATAGGGTGATCAACATTTTTCCTGAAGACCAGCATCCGCAGGTGTATATGGACTTGTCCCACTATCTGCGGGCGATCATTTCTCAGCGCCTGGTGAGAGGCGTGGATGGGAACCGAATCGCTGCCGTTGAGGTGATGCTGAACACGCCGCGAATTGCAGAGCTCATTCAGGGCGGCGACATTGGTGCTGTGAAAGAGGCCTTCTATGAGAGTACCGAGCAGGGTATGCAAACGTTTGACCAGTCGCTGCTGACGCTGTACCGCGACGGCAAGGTCACTATGGACGAAGCCCTGGCCAACGCCGACTCTCGCGCCAACCTGGAAGCACAGATTCACTTCGCCTAGTCGCGGGCACCGCTCGCCCGGGGCTAAGCCGGGTAAACCTGATAGCCGTCAAACACGGGCCCATCGACACACACTCGCTGCATGGCGGGGCCGGCATCCGTCTGCAGCAGCACTGTACACCCTGCGCACCCGCCCACTGCACAGGCCATGAATTCTTCCAGGCAGAGGTGGGAGGGCAGTGCGAAGTCTCGGGCCAGTGACTGGGTGGCCTTTAGCATCGGCGTCGGGCCGCAGGCGAACACGGCACACTGGTCCAGCTCGTCGCGGTCTAAGGTGCTAAGCCAGTCGCGGGCGAGGTCCGTGACGTAGCCGCTGTGGCAGCCCGGTAAGCCTGCAGCGCTGGCCAGCCGCCCGGGAATTTTCCACTGTTCTAGCAGGTTGAGAGTGTGCGTTGCCGATGCGGCAACACCCCCAACCGGGAGCTGGCTCTCAGCCAGCTCGAAAGGAAAGGGCAGCTCTGATCCAAAGAACGCGATCGGCTGTAAGGCGTTGCCCTCCTGGCGTATCTGCTCGGCAAGAAAGACCAGCGGCGGAATACCAACCCCGCCCCCAATGAGCACGGCCCGGGAGCGGCTCTCGTCCGGTGCAAAACCCCGGCCGATCGGGCCGAGGCAATCCATCAGATCATCGGGGCTGGCATTGCTAAGGGCGCCAAGCCCATGGCCCACGACCTTGAATAGCAGTTCGATCCAGCCTTCACGAGCAGAGACGCGCATGATGGACAGTGGTCGGCGCAGCGGAATGTCTACAGCACAGCGCAAATGCACGAATTGGCCGGCGACTGCCCGCTTGGCACACTCAGGCGCGCGCAGGCGCAGTACATGCTGCCCGCCAGGGTGCGCGTGGTTAACCAGAACCTTCGCCTGTTCGGTGAAGATCGTAGCGCGATGTGCGCGGGTCATTGCTCGCCGTTAGCCTGAATGACGGTGGCAAGCAAGGCCATGCGCATAGCCAGGCCATTGGTAACCTGTTCCCGAATGACTGACTGCGGGCCGTCGGCTACCGTGCTGGCAATCTCCACATCGCGATTCATCGGTCCGGGGTGCATCACGATGGCGTTCGGTTTGGCCAGCTTCAGGCGATCCGCAGTGATCCCGTAGTCCCGATGGTAGTCGTGCGTTGTCATCAGGCTTTCTTGCTCGGCGATGCGCTCGCGTTGAATACGCAGAGCCATTAGAACATCCGCGTCTGCCAGGGCGGCATCCAGCTCACTAGTAATCTGGGCGCCCGGATAGTCATCCGGCTCCGGTTCGAGGCCCGGCGGGGCGACCAAGCACAGTTGCCGCATGCCCATGATGCTCAGACCCTGCGCAATGGATCTTGCCACCCGTGAGTGGCCAATATCGCCAACGACGACGACCTTGAGCGCCGAAAAATCCGGCTTGTGTCGACGGATGGTCAAGAGATCAAGCAAACCCTGAGTCGGATGAGCCGCATCCGCTTCGCCGGCATTCAGCACGCTGATGTGCGGCTGCACGTTGCTGGCGATCAGTTCCGGTATGCCAACTGAGGCGTCGCGCACCACAAACACATCGACTTGCATCGCCTCCAGCGTGTAGATGGTATCGAGGATGCTCTCGCCTTTCTTTCTCGATGACATATTGACGTCGAGGTTCAGCACGTCGGCGCTCATGCGCTTGGCCGCAAGTTCGAACGACGCACGCGTACGTGTGCTGGGTTCAAAAAAGAGGTTGGCGACGGTCCGACCTGCAAGCAGGTTGTCCCGCGCCGGCGGGTTGCCTATCGGGCGCAGGTAGCTCTCTGCCCGGTCGAGCAGATCCTCCACCAGCGACCGCGGCAGGCCTTCCAGGGAGAGCAGGTGGCGCAGCTCACCGGAGCTGGTGAGTTGCGCGGCGTGGTTGGTCCTTACATCCATTGATGGCACATTGAGACGGGTCCTAAGCGCCGGCGTTTAGCCACGCTTCCGCAATGACTTGGGCAGCGATTCGATCGATGTCTTCCCTGCGCGTCCGGCGCCTGCGCAGACCCTGTTCGCGCGCCTCGCGCAAGCGGTTCTCGGCTTCTACGGAGGTGAGGCGCTCGTCTACCAGATCCACCGCGAGTTCGTAACGTTCCTGGAGTCTCGCGGCGATGGCTCGCACCCGTTCGGTCATTGGCGAATCACTGCCGTCCGCATTATAGGGTAAGCCCATGACAAGCTGGTCCGGCTGCCAATCGGCGATCAGACGGTCCAGGCCTTGCCAGTCGGGCTCGCTGCCGCCGCCCGCAAGTGTGTCAATGCCAGAGGCCGTTCCGGCATCGGCGTTGGCGATTGCCACGCCAATCCGCCGTTCGCCGAAATCCAGTACCAGCGCGGTACGGCCGGCCCGAGTCATGCACAAGGGCGCCTGGTCGCGCCGTCAGGCATGCCCTGCCTGGTGGCTCAGTGTTGCAATGTCTACACCCAGCTCGGCGGCGGCCCGTCCCCAGCGTTGGTCGAAGGGCGTATCGAAAATCAGCTGCGGCGTGGCCGGCACGCTCAACCACGCGTTCGCAGAGATCTCTTCCTCCAGTTGTCCCGCCTCCCAGCCGGCATAACCCAGCGCCAGCAACGCACGATGCGGACCGGTTCCCGCAGCGATCGCAGAGAGAATGTCCCGCGACGTGGTAACGAAAATTGAATTCGTTACCTCGAGCGTCGATTCCCAGCCGGCTTCCGCTTCGTGAATCACGAATCCGCGCTGCAGCTCTACCGGGCCACCCTGCAAGATCGGCGTCTCCGCCAGGTTGGGGTCTTTTGGCACGAGCGAGAGCTGATCGAGCACCTCCCCCATGTCCATATCCATGGGCCGATTAATCACGATGCCCAGAGCGCCTTTATCGGAGTGCTCGCAGATGTAGGTCACCGTGCGGGCGAAATTGGGATCCAGCATCATTGGCATGGCAACCAGTAACTGCCCAGTCAGGTTGCTGCCGATTGCGGGCTTTGGGCTTTGGTCTTCCGGAATCTGGTCGCTAGAGATAGTGCTCACCGTCGCTTGGTTCTACGAGCCGTTTACCGCAGCGATTCTCCCGCTTTGCGGCCCGTCACTAAACCGCCATTCATAGGCGAATCTCAGCACATCATAGTCGCCGCGCAAAAAGTCGGGAAACGGGTCGAAAGGCGCGGCAATTCTCAAGATTTCGATCGCGGCGTCGTCGAGAATAGGTTCACCGGAGGAGGATCTGATCATTACATCCTCCAGATCGCCGCTGGCGCTCACCACCACCTCAAGCGTCGGGTTGCCAGAGAGACCGCGCGTCCGCGCCTGACGCGGGAAGTTGAGTGTGCCAACCTGTTCAACTTTGCGCTTCCACTGGCCGAGATAAGCGGCGATTCGCGATTCTCGCGTGTTTGCGCTCACCACCAGCTCGCGCGGCCGGTTGCTGGAGATTAGAGTTTCATCATCCGGCTCATTGACGATGTCGACTTCCCGAGCAGCGCCAGGCAGGGCAGTCGCGAGCGTTTGTGCAACCCGTTCTCCCTCAGTGACAGCGCGTAGAGCCGGCCGCTCGGCAGTGATGCTGGCAACCACTTCTGCCTGCCGCTGCTGCTCAGCGCCCGCATTGGCCTGGGCCGCTGTGCCGGCCTGAAGGGGGCCGATGGCCGGCGCATCGCCACTCCGCTGCATGGCAGTGCGCATCTCGTCAGGCAGTTGTGTATTGCCCGAGCCCATCAGATCGCGGTCGGCAAGGGCGGTCGCTTCGTCCGGGGCCGCCGACTGGTCACTCGTGCTGGTCACCAGCACGACCTCAACTGAGGTGGCCTCCGCGCCGTCGTATTGCCCCGCGCCGAAGGTGACGCCCAGGATGATAACGCCATGAAACAAGGCGGCGAGAAACAGCGTCGATGAAAGGCGGTCCCGGGCGGCGGTAGGCGACCAGTCGATTGGCGGCGCGACTGACGCTACGCCGGCAGCACTGTCTGTTCCCATCTCGCGGCTCCCTTGCCGCCGAAGATTTTCGCTCGAGCGCACAATATGTTCGATTATACGCTGGCCGGCCCGGCCGGGCGGCACTGGGTCACAAAACGTTTGATTCAGGCGGCGGCTTTGGCAGCTACCTGCTGGGCCAGGGACTCCATAAGCTGGCCCGCCACGTCGAGCCCGGCGAGCTTTGCCAGTTCCCGGATGCCGGTTGGGCTGGTGACATTGACCTCGGTGAGGTAGTCACCGATCACATCCAGACCCGCAAAGCTCACGCCGCGCTCGCGGAGCACCGGTCCGACCTGCGCGCAAATCCACCGGTCTCTGTCGCTCAACGGGCGGGTCTCGGCGCGGGCCCCCATAACGAGGTTGCCCCGATTGTCGTCCGGCGGGGGGATGCGCGCGAGCACTGCGCCAACTGGTTCCCCATCGATTAGCAGTATCCGCTTGTCGCCATCGCTGATTTCAGGGATGTATCGCTGAGCCATGGCGAATCGCGTGCCATCTGTAGTCAGCGTTTCGAAGATCACGTTGGCATTGTTGTCGCCGGCTGCGACCACAAAAACTGATTTTCCGCCCATGCCGTCAAGCGGTTTGACCGCGATGCGTTGATGGATGCTTAAGAAGTCACGCAGTTGCGGAATCGAGCGGCTAACCAGTGTTTCCGGGCAGCACTCCGGGAACCAGGCCGTGAAAGCCTTCTCATTTATATCCCGCAGCGCACGGGGTGCATTGACGACCATGGCGCCGGCTTCGGCGGCCCGCTCCAACACGTACGTTGTGTAGACATATTCCATGTCAAAGGGCGGATCTTTCCGCATCAGGATGATGTCCAGGTCGCCCAGCGGCATGTCCTGTGCCTCGCCCAGGCTGAACCAGTTGTCCAGCGAATCGGTCACCGTCAGGCGGCGGCCCTGGCCTGAGGCTTCACTTCCCAGCAGGCGCAGATCCCGTTGCTCGAAGTACTGAAGCTCAAACCCGCGCGCCTGGGCCGCCAGTAGCATCGCGAGGCTGCTGTCTTTGGCCGGGGCTATGCTGGCGATGGGGTCCATCACTATCCCGAGGCGAATCTGGCTCATTTGGTGGAGCTCCCGGACCGGCCGGCCACGGTATTGAGAAATGGGTTACAGGTCCCCGATTTTGTCTCAGGGCTGCTGAAATATCACCCGCCGGGCAGTATGATGACAGCGCTTGGCAGGTTGCGGCGTCAATGCGGAGGAGGCAGCAACCAGCAGGAATCTGGATGCCTGAGGGGGTATCAAAGTTGCGGATTCCGGCATGTTGTTGCAGTCGTTCCCTTATGATTCTGCGGACTCACTCTCACTGGCCGGCGCCGCCATGGGGCGCTGGGTAACGTTATGTTAAAAGAAGCCCGATGACATCGTCTGTGGAGGCGCCGGTGAAGACGGATACGGGCCGCAATCTGAGCGGTCTCAAAGTGCTGGTCATCGATGACAGCAAAACCATCCGGCGCACGGCGGAAACCCTCCTTAGTAAAGAGGGCTGCACCGTGTACACCGCGGTAGACGGTTTCGACGCGCTGGCCAAGATTGCCGATCATCACCCGGACATCATTTTCGTTGACATCATGATGCCCCGCCTCGACGGTTATCAGACCTGTTCGCTGATCAAGCACAACAAGACCTTCCGCGATACGCCGGTCATTATGCTCTCGAGCAAAGACGGCCTGTTTGACCGCGCTCGCGGGCGGATCGTGGGATCCGAGCAGTACCTGACCAAGCCGTTTACGAAAGATGAGTTGCTCGGGGCGATTGCCAGCCAGGTCGACCGCTAGTCATGAGTCTCGTCCTAATTGTCGATGATTCGCCAACGGATCAGCACGTGATGTCGCGTGTGCTCCAGAAAAATGGTTTCGAGACCATGGTTGCCAGTGACGGTGAGGAAGCCATATCCATCGCCGAGCAAAGCCGCCCCGACCTGATTCTGATGGATGTCGTGATGCCGGGCATGAATGGCTTCCAGGCCACACGCAAGCTCACGCGCAATCCATTAACCGCCTCCATACCCGTCGTGATGATTACGTCCAAGGATCAGGATAGCGATCGAGTGTGGGGCCTGCGGCAGGGTGCAGTTGAGTACCTGATGAAGCCAGTTGCCGACGGTGACTTGCTTGCCACAGTCAAGGCACGGCTCGGCTAGTGAGCGGCGGCAACGGCAAGGCGCTCCGTGAGTTGCGGGATCATCCTTTTGAGCTGCTCAAGGAGCTGGAGCGGCGCAGCCAGGTTGCGTTGGCGGGCTCGGCCGGAGAAGGCGTGCAGGCCACCGAATGGGTGGGCATTGGTTTTCGGCTCGGCGCGGAGCAGTTCATCGTGCCTCGCGACGAGGTGCGCGAAGTTTTGATGGTGCCGGGCTCGATCACGCGTGTGCCAGGCGCAAAAGCCTGGCTAAAGGGTCTGGCCAATGTGCGTGGCCACCTGCTGCCACTGGTGGATTTGCGGGCATTTCTTGGCGCGGGAGCGGGCGGTACGGGCCGTTCCGCACGCGTTCTGGTGATCAACGGCGGCGAGTATCCGGCGGGCATTCTTGTGGACGAGGTCTCCGGCTTTCGGCGGTTTTTGGAATCGGAACATAGTCAGGCAACGCCAGAGACGATGATCCGCTGCGAACAGTATCTGGCCGGAAGCTTTGAGCGAGATGGCGATTTGTGGCCGGTGTTCAGTGCGCAGCGGCTGGTTGGGGCGGACGAATTTTTTGCCGCTGCGTCTGAGCAGCCCGCAGGGAGCGTAGCGCTGTAGGGCAATTGTCCGGGCGTCACGCATGCGTGAACGCCTGCGAATAAATACGGGGTAGTGTGAATGACGACACAAGCCGGCGGAGCGAAAATTCTGCCCATACTCGGTGCCGTGCTGGTGCTGCTCATTGGTGCGGCGCTGTGGACGCAACTATTCGGCACAAGTGCACCTGCGTCGGTTCTCGGAAACGACAGCCTGCTGCGCGTGCAGGGGTCCCTGGCCACAGCACGTCAGGCGGTGGCGGGCGATAACGAGTCGCTGGAAAAGTTGGCGCCGGCCATCGACCAGTTGCGCAATCCGGGTGCGGGCTGGTCGGAGGACCAGCGACGGTCACTGAGCAAGCTGGCTGATAGCCTTGGGACCATCGGCAATGGTAGCGATGATCCTCTGGGCGTTCTAAGCCGGGCCGGCGAAGATCTCGGCCTGCTTGTCGTCGAGCTCAATGACCGCAGCTACGCGCTGGAAGCGGCACTGACACTGCAGCGCGAACCCGTGGTAACCGCTCAGCTCGAACGGTTGCGTCTGCTCGGTGACGGTGCTCGCCGCGATGTGCTGGGCATTGCCACCAGCCCCGATCCCACGGCAACCACCCAGGCACTGCTGGACGCCGAGATAGGCATGGGCCAAATAGTCCGTGGATTTCAGCAGGGTGCTCCCGAGCTTGGGCTGCGCGCGGTTTCCGGTGGCGGCGCGCTTGAGGCGCTAAGCGCACTCAACAACACGGTCGAAGCGATCACGGCAAAGATTCGCGATGTCGCTGCGCTGGGCGACGGGTTGGCCTCGCTGGCACGCGCTCGCACACAGCTTGATGACGTAAGCGTTAGCCTGGGTGCCTCCGGCGTGGTGACAACGAGCGCCGAACCTGGCGGCAATTCTCTGCTGATTGGTCTGCTGGCAGGCGCGCTTGCGGTGTTCCTGGCAATGGGTGTGATCTACCTGCGCTCAGCCAACATGCGCCGGGCAGCGCAGCTGCAAGCCGAGCAAACAGAGCGGGATCAGCAGGCCATCATGCGCCTGCTCGACGAACTGAGCAGCCTGGCCGATGGTGATCTCACCGTTAATGCAACGGTCACCGAAGACATCACCGGGGCCATTGCCGACTCCATTAACTTCGCGATCGAGGCGCTCCGGGAGCTCGTCACCACCATTAAGGACAGCGCCATCATGGTGGATGCCTCGGCCAAGCAAACCGATGCGACCGCTCAGCAATTGGCTGAGGCGAGCGCCAGCCAGTCTAAACAGCTCGAAGCGGCATCGCAGGCCATCAGCCAGATGACGTCTTCACTGGATGAGGTCAGCGGCAACGCGGAGCGCTCGTCGGACGTCGCGCGGCATTCGGTCGATGTGGCCCACAAGGGTGGCGACGCCGTGCGGCGCACCATCGAGGGCATGAACACGATCCGCGAGACCATCCAGGACACGTCAAAACGGATTAAGCGCCTGGGCGAGAGCTCACAGGAGATCGGCAATATCGTTGAGCTGATCAATGACATTGCCGAGCAAACCAATATCCTCGCGCTGAATGCTTCTATCCAGGCCTCGATGGCGGGTGAGGCCGGCCGCGGGTTCTCAGTGGTCGCCGACGAGGTGCAGAGACTGGCAGAGCGATCGGCGAATGCCACCAAACAAATCGAAGTGCTTGTGCGCACGATTCAGGCCGACACCAACGAAGCAGTTGTGTCGATGGAACGCAGCACCACGGACGTCGTGGGTGGCGCGCTCCTGGCAGAAAACGCGGGCGCCGCGCTGGAAGAAATTGAGCAGGTTTCCAATCAGATTGCCCAGCTGGTGCAGAGCATTTCTGAGTCCTCGCGTGTGCAGGGCAAGTCTGCTGAGGCTGTTACAGCCAGCATGGATGTCTTGCAGCAGATCAATTCCGAAACAGCGAATAGCACCAGCGAGACTGCCGGCGCGATTCGTAAACTCGCGGAGCTCGCCGCTCAGCTCAGAGATTCAGCGGCTGGGTTCCGCCTGCCCGAGGCGGAGTCGGTTGCCGAGCAAACTCCGGCGGTCGATTTTGAGCCGGCGCCGCTTGAGGACGCCGAACTAGACAGCGAACCGCCAGAGTCGGCCAGCACCGAGGAGCCGGCTGAAGATAACCAGTCAGTGGAGTTCATCGATCAGCGTACTGCCTGAAGACGCGGTCAGGACTTCGTCGCAGATGAACGAAGTCGCCACCGAATCACTGCAGATCGTCGGCGCAGAGCTGGCGGTCACAATCAATGACGCGCGCGCCGCGCTGGAGCAGTTCGCAGAGGGCGAGGGCGGGCCCAATGTGCTCGATCGCTGCGCCCAGCTGCTGCACACAGCGGCGGGGGTGCTCCGCCTCACAGAAACCTACGGCGCCAGTTTGCTGGCCGAAGAGATGGAAGCGACCTGCGCTCATCTGTCTCACAGCCGCGGCCAGGCGGCCGAAGAGTCAATCGATGCCCTAAGCCGGGCGGCTGTGCAGCTACCGGCTTACGTTGAGCGCATTCTCAACGGTGGCCGCGATATTCCGCTGGTGTTGTTGCCGCTGTTGAATGATCTGCGCGCCGCGCGCGGGAAGCCTCTGCTATCCGAGAGCACGTTGCTGTTGCTGAACGTGTTTACGCCGGCTGGTGACTCAGCGCCACAGCCGGAGCGGTCGCCGAGTGGCGAGGATCTGGTACGGGTGTGCCGCGAGGTCAGACCCCGGTTTCAACTGGCCCTGCTCGGCTGGATCAAGGGCGCCGATGCTGAGCGCAACCTCCGCCACATGGGCGAAATTGCGACACGTCTGGAGCAGGCGGCGACCGAGACAGATGTGCATCGTTTGTGGTGGGTAGTGGCCGGTGTGCTCGAGGCGCTGCTGCACAGTGGGCTGGAAAGCAGCGTGTCACTCAAGCGGCTCATGGGGCAGGCCGACCGCGAGATGAAGCGGCTTATCGGCATCGGCGAGGCCCGCTACGCGCGCCAGGCGCCGCGAGAGCTGATCAATAATCTGTTGTATTACGTTGCGCGCGTGCCTGAGCCAACGGAGCGCGTCGCGGCGATTCGCGAGACGTACCGGTTAGAAGAACTGGTTCCGGCGGATACCCAGGTCGAGGCAGTACGCGAGAGTCTGGCCGCACCCAGCGCGAAATTGATGGGCACGGTTGCCGAGGCCATACGCGATGACCTGGCGCGCGTTAAGGACGTCCTCGACATCTACGTCCGTACCGGCATGCAGCACGTCGAGGAGCTGACGCCTCAAATCGAGCTCCTGAAGAAAATTGGTGACACGCTCGGCGTGCTTGGACTGGGTGAGCTTCGCGAGATTGTCGGTGCACGCCGTGAGGAACTCAGCGCAATCACGGCAGCTGGTGGTATTGACGAGGGTGACGCCTCGCAGTTCGTAGCCATGGCAGCGGACCTGCTCAACGTAGAGCAACGGCTCGACGAAGAGCTGCTGCGTCTGATTGCGCCGGCTGCCGGCGAGAATGACAGCGCCGCAACGGCAACTGATGACGACCAGCAGTTCCAGGAAGTGTCGCAGGCCGTTATGCGCGAATGTGTCGTTAACCTTGCGCGTGTCAAGGAGGTCATTTCGCAGGTCTTGGAGCACGCCGAAGAAGGCGCGTCGCTGGACAACATACCGCCATTGCTAAGTGGCATTAGTGCCGGTCTGCTGATTCTGGAAAAAACTGAAGCCGTGGGTGTTGTCGAAGACGTCGGCTCCAGTATCGACGCTTTGGTGCAGCAGGGATACCAGGTCGCTGACCGTCAGAAGCTCGACTTGCTGGCAGATTCCATCGTCAGCCTTGAGTACTACCTGGAAACGCTGCAGGCGGGGCGCCGCGAGCCGCTGTACATGCTGGAGAACGCGCGCCGCTGTATTGCTGCCCTCGAAGGCCTCGCGTCCTCGGTGCCCGAGGTATCCGACACCGGCGCGGGAATGGATACGACGCTGCAAATCGTCGATTCGTCCGCGACGCTAGAAGCGCTTGATCCGAGAGCGATGGGCTCTGTTCCGGAGCTACGTTCCGGTGAGGATCGGCCAGATCCGGAAATCATTGAGCTGTTCATTGAAGAGGCCGGCGAAGAAATCGACTCGATTAATCGCCACTTTCCTGTCTGGGTGGAGGATCCGCATAACGAGCAGGCGCTGGCTAACGTGCGGCGTTCGTTTCATACGCTCAAGGGCAGCGGTCGCATGGTGGGTGCCGAGCTGATTGGCGAGTTTGCCTGGTCGGTCGAAAGTCTCCTGAACAAGGTCATCAACAAGACGATGACTGCCGATGCGACCGTCACTGACTTTCTGCGCGAGGCAATCGATACGCTGCCGCAGCTGCTGGAGCAGCTGGAGGTGGGCACGGAGGTGTCTGCTGACATCGCAGCTTTGATGGCCACTGCCGCTACTCTTTCAGGGGCTGAGGCTGTGCCTGCGCCGGATGCCAGCGCGCCGGAAGCGGATCAAGCTGCCCACGGCGAGCCCGCGGCCGATGAGGTGATTCCTGAACCGGCGGAAGGTGCGCAGACCGCCGAGGACGGCGTCTCTCTGGATCCTGTGCTGCTCGAGATCCTTGCCAAGGAAGTCAGCACGCACCTGGCAGAAATCCGGTCATTCGTGGCCGATTGCCGCAGCGGCCTTGCGCCGTTTCCGGTCCCGGAAAGCCTGCACCGTAGCTGCCACACCCTGCACGGCAGCGCGACAATGGCCAAAGCCACGGAGGCCGCGGACGTTACGGGCCCGCTGAACAAGCTTGTGCGGCGTGCCTTTGATCATGATGTGCCGGTAGACGTGCCTGTTGTTGATGCGGTTGAAGCTGCGGCAGATGCGCTCGAGTGGGTCCTCGCTGCAATGGCGGCTGGTGAGACGGGCCCCGACACCGAGGCTCTGCAGGTCCGGCTGCTGGAGCTTGATGAGGCGGTTGAGGCTCAAGCGGCCTCCCGGCCTGAACCGCGCCAGGGGTCAGACACGGAACAAGCCGTTGAAGCCGAATCGGATCCGGCACCCGATGAACAAGTTGAGCTTTCCGACGGAGTCGACTTCGAGCTACCAGTGGAGAGCGGCGACACGCCAGCTGAGGAATCGGTCGCCTTCGACGCTGAGATCGCCGGCATTTTCGCCGACGAGGCAGCAGAGCTGCTCGAGAGCATCGACGCCTCGGTGCTCGCGCTGGCCGATGACAACAGTGCGTCGGGCGCTCTGACCGAAATTCAGCGCGACATGCATACGCTTAAGGGGGGCGCCAGAATGGCCGGGCTTACCTCAATGGGCGACCTGAGCCACGAGCTTGAGACGCTGGTAATTGGAGTTAACAGCGGCCGCCTCGAGCTGGGTGCCAGCCAGATCGAGCTGGTGCAGAGCGTGGTCGACGAACTCCACCGGATGCGTGAAGTTGTCGTAGGCGGCGAGGCACCGGTCGCTGACGTCCAGCTCGTTGAGCGGCTTACGGCGGCCCAGGCCGGGATTGAAACTGAGGAAGTATCCTCGGCAGCCGAGGATGAGGTCGCTCCTTCGGCCACCGTGGATACGCTGCAGGACGAGATAGAGGCGCCGAGCGAGTTTGCAGAAGACGGCGAAAAGGCCGAGGCAGCGCCGTCAGAGGAAGACTTAGAAGACACAGAACCCGAGGAGCCTGCCGCGCTGGACACGCCGCCAGCGACCGCCGCGCTCGATCAAATCAGTCAGCTCGCAAAAGAGCTTGAAGCGCCAGCGCAACCAGCCGGGGGCAGCCTTAGTGATCTGTTGCCGGCGGCTGCAAGCACGGAGCCGGCGCGCGCAGACCGCGCGCAGTTTGCACGCGTCGATCCGCAGACGCTGGAGCAACTGCTCAACAATGCGGGCGAGATCAGCATCTTCCATTCGCGCCTCGCGCAGCAGATGGGTCAGATCCAGTTCAATCTAGAGGAGCTCGGCCAGACGGTCATTCGGCTTAAGGACCAGCTACGTAGCCTGGAGATCGCCACCGAGGCGCAGATTCTCTATCTGCATCAGTCAGACATGGAGAGCGATGAGGCCTTCGACCCGCTTGAGCTCGATCGATACTCGCGCATCCAGCAGCTATCCCGCGCGCTGGCCGAGACAGCCAGCGACGTCAACAGCCTCAAGGATCTGCTGCACACGTTGACCAGCGATACCGAGGCGATGCTCGGACAGCAGTCACGCACTGCCGCGGAGCTGCAGGACGGGTTGATGCGCACGCGCATGGTGCCGTTTGAGCAGCAGCTCAATCGTCTCTCGCGGTTGCTGCGTCAGACAGCCGCCGAACATGGGCGACAGGCTGAGCTGACTCTGCGCGGTGGCGGTGAAATCGACCGGCAGGTACTGGAGAAAATGTTGCCGCCGTTCGAGCATATGCTGCGCAACGCCGTCATACACGGTATCGAAACGCCGGAGGAGCGTGAACAGCGAGGCAAGCCTGCCGCAGGCACTGTCGCGATCAACCTGCGGCGCGAAGGCTCTGAAGTTGTTATTGACGTGGCCGACGATGGCCGTGGTTTGGACCTTGATGCGATCCGGGCAAAAGCGATTGATCAGGGCATCATCGATCCGGCAGCCGAGCTCACCGATGAAGAAGCGATGCAGCTCATTCTGCGCTCAGGCTTTTCCACGGCCGACAAACTGACGCAGTCGGCGGGCCGTGGGATCGGCATGGACGTCGTGGCCAATGAGATAACCAAACTCGGCGGTACGCTGCGTATGGCCTCAGACGCTGGCGTTGGCACAAGCTTCACGGTTCGGCTGCCATTTACGCTGGCAGTGACACAGGCGCTTATTGTGCGCACCGGCGCCGAGCTCTATGCGCTCCCGCTGCCGACTGTCGAAGGCATTATTCGTGTCAGCCACGAAGAGTTCGACAGCTACATGGCTGCTGACGAGCCCGCCATCGACTACGCCGGTCAGCGTTACCGGTTTCAGCACCTGGGACAGTTTCTGGGGCTGGGGCCTTCGCGCATCTCTCCGGACGAGGAGCGTATTTCCATCACGCTGGTAAGAGCAGGAGAAAACTCAACGGCACTGATTGCCGACGAGATGCTCGACAGCCGGGAGATTGTGGTCAAGCCCGTCGGCGAACAGCTCGCTGCGATTCGTGGCATCGCCGGTGCAACGATACTGGGCGACGGACGGGTTGTCGTGATCCTCGACGTGGGGGCGCTGGTGCGCAATGTCCGGCCTGCTCTGGAGCCGGTTGTCCCACTGGCTGAGCCGGAAGGTTCTGAACAACCAGTCGCGCTGGTGGTTGATGACTCTATCACCATGCGGCGGGTAACTCAGCGGCTGCTGGAACGCAATGACTTTGCAGTAGTCACGGCCAAGGATGGTGTCGAAGCCGTCGGCGTGCTTCAAGAACAGCGGCCTGACATTATTTTGCTCGATGTCGAGATGCCGAGAATGGATGGCTACGAGTTCGCAACTCATGTGCGTAACAATCCCGACAGTGAACGCGTGCCGATCATCATGATTACGTCGCGTGTCAGCGAGAAGCATCGCGCCCGAGCTATTGAGCTGGGTGTCAACGATTATCTGGGTAAACCCTACCAGGAGCAGGAGCTGATGGATGCGGTCAATCAGCTCCTGGGCCTGACGGAGACATAGCTTAAGTGTCGGCTGACGTTGAAGAGCTTTACAGCCTGCTGATTCCGTTGCACCAGCATCGGCTGCTCGTACCGCGCTCCTGCGTGGCCGAGGTCGTGCGCTATGTGCGTGCTGCGGAGCCTGTGGATGAGCCGGGTTGGCTGCGCGGCGGATTGCGCTGGCAAGAGCAAGAGATTCCCATAGTGTCGTTTGAAGAGCTGACGGGCTTACCGCACGCCGAGCCCGGTGGCAGGACCCGCGTGGCCATTATGAACGGGCTAAGCGGTGACCCAGACACCCGGGCTTACGGCATACTGACAGAGGGTTTCCCTCAGCTGGTGCGTGTCAATCGCGATGTGATGGAAACGGATTCCCGCCACGCGTGGCCGGATAACGGGCCGATTGTTTGCCAGATTCGTATGATCAACGAATACCCGCTCATTCCCGATCTGGAATGCGTCGAAGCGTTACTGGGAGACCATCTGCGCCAGCGGGCGGCACTCGCCTAGCGAGTTCAAAAGTCTCCACGCAAATGTTGCAGCAGCGCCAGCGCGACTAACGGCGCTGTTTCGGTCCGCAGGATGCGCGGGCCCAGCCGGACCGTATGCCAGCCCTGTGTACGGCAGCGCTCCACTTCTTCCGGACTGAGCCCGCCTTCCGGCCCACACAGAATAGTTACCGCATTCTCCCCATCGACCGCTTCGCGCAGCGAGTCTTGGGCAGTGGGCTCCAGTACGACGTGTGCGTGGTCTGGAGCCGGTTCGGCAAGCGCATCCTCCAGGCTTTGCGGTGCCGCAATCTCAGGCACTGTCGGCCGGCCGCATTGTTCGGCCGCACCGACTAAGATGCCGCGCCAATGTGCGGCCCGCCGAGCGACTCGTGCATCGTCCAGGCGTACAACACTTCGCTGGGTGCTTACCGGGCGAATCTGGGTTACCCCCAGCTCTGTTGCCTTCTGGAGAATCCAGTCCATCCGCTGACCCCGGCAAAGGCCTTGCCACAGCGTGACGGCAAGCGGCGATTCGGTCGCGTTGACCGTCGGTTCACCCACGGTCACGGTAACCCGCCGGCCAGACTTCGGTTCGATGGTTGCCGCGTAGTCATGCCCATCGCCGTTGAACAATGCGATGCTCGCGCCTGCCTGCAACCTTAAGACCCGGGTGACGTGACGTGCGGCGGCTTCCTCAAGCTGCACCCGGGCTCCCGGCCGCAAGTTCTCAGGATGGAATATTCTTGGTGTGCGCATCGCCCGGATTATTGCGCATGCGCCGGGTTTGCGCCGTGAATCCATACCTCAGTGCCGAACCCGGGATGGTAGTCTCTGCAAATGAGTGCGGATACGCTCAGTGTGGACCCCGGATCAGGCTTGGTGGCTGGCGCGAGATACGTTCCATCGCCCAACTGCGATGCTCGTCCACCCGGCGTCGAACCCGAGCTCATTGTGATTCACGGTATCTCATTGCCACCCGGAGAATTCGGTGGTCCATGGATCGATCAGCTGTTTACCAACGCACTGGATCCAGCGGCGCATGCCTACTTCGAGGAAATTTGTCACCTGCGCGTGTCGGCACATTTGCTCATTCGCCGCGATGGTGAGTTGATCCAGTATGTGCCGCTAAATCAACGCGCATGGCATGCTGGAGACTCCTGCTACGCGGGGCGACAGGCCTGCAACGACTTCTCCATTGGCATAGAGCTGGAGGGCGTGGACGATGTGCCCTATGCCGATATTCAATATACCCGGCTGTCTGCCCTGGTCACTGAGTTAAGGACGAACATTGGCTCGTTGCGTTCAGCGCCGCTGGTGGGTCACAGTGACATCTCTCCCGGCCGCAAGACCGATCCGGGGCCAGCTTTTGAGTGGCCACGCTTCAGGCGTCAGCTCGCCGACCTTTCCGTCATCTGATTCCCGGATACGCACGTGAATCTGTTTGCGCTGCTTCTGGGTCTCGCTCTGGAGCGGCTGCTCACCCGGCTTTTTCATCTCCGGGAATTCGACTGGCTGGATCCCATCTTCGACAGCGTGTTTCGGACCTGCCGAGCATTCAGCGCCGCCGCGTGTTTCGGTGCAGTGGGCGGCGTTACCTTGTTTGCAGTGCTGCCCGTTGTGCTGCTCTCCATTCTCATTGATGGCGTTTTCTTTGACCTCCCGCAGTTCGCGTTCTCGGTCGTCATTCTCTTGTTCTCTCTGGGCCCTCGCGACCTTAAACAGGAGGTAGATGAGCTGGCGGCCGCGGCGACCGCAGGAGATGCCGATGGCGTTCGCCGTCTGTCGCGCCAGCTGCTGGAGGCTGAACCGTCTGCAGAACCTGCCGTGCGCGATGACCAGCTTGAGCGGGCCATCTTTGTGCAAGCTAACAATCGGATTTTTGGCGTGGTGTTCTGGTTCTTGCTCCTGGGGCCGGCCGGAGCCTGGGCCTTCCGCGTGCTCGATCTGATGCGTCATCGCGCTGTCAGCCCGGATACGCCGCCTGATCTGCCAGCCTCACCCATGGCGGACGCCGTGCAGCGTGTGCATGGAGCTTTGGCTTGGATACCTGCGCATCTCTTGTCGCTCACCTACGCGATGGCCGGAAGTTTTGAAGATGCCATCGGCGATTGGCGTGTCTACTATCAGAATTGCGCGCCGCGCTTTTTCGATATCACCAACGACGTGCTGGGCTGTGCCGGGACGGGTGCGGTGGGCAGACCGGCAGCTCGTGCTGCCATGACAACGGCCGCACGGGTCTCCAGCGCGCTCAGGCTGGTGGTTCGAACCCTGTGGTTGTTTTGGTGTCCGGTTATCGCGTTGCTGACACTTAACAATCTCGTGCAGTAATGCGGAAGGCGACGACGCGTGTTTGGTCGGGCGCGTTTGCGTTGTTGGCCTGCATAGGCATGTTTGCCTGTGGTCCGTCTCCGGAGCCCGGCGAACCCGGCAGTTCGCCGAGCGTCCGTCAGTCCGGCACCCATGAGCAGCCGGCCCAGCGGATCGTCTCACTGGCGCCACATCTCACGGAGCTGGTGTTTGCAGCCGGCGCCGGTGATCGGTTGGTGGGCGCGGTGAAGTTCAGTGACTACCCGTCGGCCGCCAGAGACTTGCCTCGCGTCGGGGATGCATTTCGACTGGACTACGAGGCCCTGGCATCGCTGGAGCCGGATCTCGTGCTTGGTTGGTCGGGCGGCAATCCGCAAGATCTCCTCGAGCGGGTTCGCGGGCTGGGCTGGCGGCTCGTGACGCTTGAAGCTGCCAGTCTGGAGGGCGTCGCCGAGCAGCTGCTGATGCTCGGTAAGCTGGCCGGCAGCGAGAAGCAGGCTGCGCTCGCTGCCAAGGCTTACTCCGCCGAGCTCGCCGAGCTCCGTCGGCAATATTCTGATCGGACGCCGGTGACCGTGTTCTATCAGGTTTCTCCGGAGCCATTGCTCACGATTAACGACGAGCACGTAATCGGCCAGGGGCTGCGTCTGTGCGGCGGTCTCAATCCGTTTGGAAGTTTGCCGGGACTCGCTCCGCCAGTCACTGAGGAGTCCGTGCTAGATGCCGCCCCGCAAGCCATGCTTGCAGGCGATCTGGGTTTCGGCGATGACGCGCTGCTGCGTTGGCAGCGGTGGAGTGATTTGCCCGCGGTCAAACACGGGCGGCTCTATCGCGTGCCGGCTGATTATCTGAGTCGTCCTGGTCCACGCCTTGTCCGCGGGATTGCGGCGGTCTGCGATGCGCTGGACCGTGCGCGGACGCTCAGTCCTGAGCTTTCTCCCACAGCGGTTCGCTGACATCCTGTGCGCGATTCAACGCGCGCGCCATAACGAACAGCAGGTCGGACAGGCGGTTTAGATAGCGCAATCCGGCTTCATTCACAGGTTCCTGCGAGGCAAGGCTCCAGCCGCGGCGCTCCGCGCGCCGGCAAATAGCGCGGGCCAAATGGCAGTGCGCTGCTGCCGGGCTGCCGCCTGGCAGAATAAAGTCCTTGAGTGCGGGAAGATCCGCGTTCAGTCGATCAAGCTCCTTTTCGAGCGACGTCACAGCGGGTTCCCCAATCGCGGTGTGGCCCGGCATACACAGTTCGCCGCCCAGATCGAATAGCCGATGCTGCACGCGAGTCAGGCATCGCACGATGTCATCCGGCAGTTCCGGCGTGGCGAGTAACAGGCCGATGGCGGAATTCAGTTCATCCACGGTGCCATAGGCCTCCACGCGCGCAGAATCTTTCGCGACCCGCTCGCCGTCGCCCAGTCCGGTACTGCCGCCGTCGCCGGTGCGGGTGTAAATTTTGCTCAGTCGGTTGCCCATAAGCCCTGCATTATGGCGGAGGCGATCGCTCAACCCCAGTCGGGGGGCGAGGGTTGCTCGGCAGCCACGCGCTGTGCTCGCCGTTACTCAACAGTTCGAACGGCGTACCGTAGAGCTGCTCGAGTTTTTCGCCTGTGAGCAGCTGATCCGTTCGGCCGAACTGCCATTGTCCATCCCCGGAAAGCATTAGCACATGCGTCGTGTAGCGGGCTGCCAGAGACGGGTCGTGCAGGCTTGTAATCACCGTGCGTCCGGCGTTTGCCAGCCTGGCGAGCTTATCCAGCACCAGAAAACGATGCCGCGGATCGAGATGGTTCATCGGCTCGTCAAGCAGCAGCACCTGAGGGTCTTGAACGAGCAGCGTGGCGACGGCGAGTCGCCGGCGCTCTCCGCCAGACAAACTGGTGGCGTGCCGCTGGTCCAGCCCCTCGAGATCCATGTCCGCGAGTGCCTGATGCGCCTGGCTTCGGTCCTCTGGTCCTTCCCATTGCCAGGCTCCCAAGCGCGCGTAGCAGCCGAGTAGCGCGGCCTCCATGACTGTCACGGGAAACGCATCAGCCTGATGTTGCGTCACCATACCCAGGCGGCGCGCGACTTCGGCGCGGGGCAGGGTGCTTAAGCGATCGCCGCAGATTTGGATCTGTTCAGCGTAACCTGCGCGCAGACCAGCCAGGGTCTCGAGCGTGAGTGTTTTACCGACGCCATTGGGTCCAAGCACGCCAACGAAGCTACCGGGATGCACCTTGAGGGTGAGCGCGCGCACCAGTTTGCGGCCTGGAACGGCCACCGTGACATTTGTGCATTCAACGCTTGGGCAAGAGCTCATGGTTCATTGCCTGCCGATTCCGGCGGCCAGCATACCCAAAGGTGGTTCGCGTCTTAAGCAGGCAAAAAAAACCCCGCTAGGGAGGCGGGGTTATACGGGTTATTGTTGTTGTCGCGAATTCGGTTTCTGCGTCAGCGACGAGGCTTTGATCTTATTGTTGTTGTAGCTCGTTGCCTCTACTTCTTCTAATCGTTCTTCTTCTTGTTGTTTAGCTTCTTCTGGCTTCGAATGTCTGGTGTCAGATGTCGAATGTTGCCATCGCCTGCAAAAACCTTTTTTTGTGCGCAACGTACTTTATGCAACGTGTATGCCAAACGGAATAAATGTATTTATAATCAGTACTTTAAGTAGAACACTTAGCCGATCTTCCGCGAAGCCACATTCCACCTGTAATTTTCTCCGACACTGGCATCGCTTTTGCATAACATGGATCTGGCTTGCAACTGGGCGACGTGGCAAGGACTTAAGCCCGCAAGTTTTGGCGTGGCTTAAGCGTTTCGCGGCACGCGAAGTATCCAACCGGCAATCCCGGATTGTCAGCAAAACGGGGACTTGCCAGGAAGGCTTCAAACCCAGGTGTAAAGATTTCCAACAGTGCTCTGACGGCGCGGTTGGTGGCCTGGGCGCACCGCCTAGGGTGACTGGCTCGCCAGCGTAACCGGCATGATTCGCGACTCAAAATCGTTGAGACCGCGCCGCCGAAGGCCTCCGGCGGTTGAGTAGACAAGTGTTTCATTGTCCGCCCAGACCGCCGGGTAGGGCTGCAGGTATTCCCCCACGGATAGCGGCTTTCTCACTACCGGGTCATCCAGGATGGCAAGCTCAAGCCGGCTGCGTCCCCCAGACCGCAAGACGTAGGATATGACCTGCCCATCGGGGCGCCACGCCGGTCCGCGCAGGGTGCCGGCCACCCCGAACAAGCGTGTCAGCGAGCCATCATCCTGTCGCAGCCAGAGTGCATCACCCTTGCCGTCGCTGGCCACGAAAGCGAGTTGCCTGCCGTCTGGGCTATAGGCGGGATCGCGCTCCATGGTCTGACGGAAAGTCAGCTGAGTCAGCGCGAGGCTGTCCAGCTTGAGTTCCCAGATCCCGTAGTCACCGCCCCGGTCCGAGACAAACGCGAGGCGCTTACCGTCGGGATGCCAGGCGGGGGCCCGGTCATCTGACTCACCAAACACGATCTGGCGATTGCTGCCATCGCCGAGCCCAATCAGGCGCAGGTGGCGACGGCTGCCGATGACTCGCTCGTAGGCAATGCGACTGCCGTCCGGGCTCAGTGCTGGCCACTGGCTCCGGTACCGCCCGTCTGACAGGGGCCGGGCGACACCGGTTTCCGGATCCAGCAGCCAGAGGCTGCCGCCCGTGTGCAGCGCCAGCGGTGCGGGCGCAGTGCCGCCGCTGACGAACTGCTGCGTGCCCTCGCTGAGATCAAATTCTGGGGCCGACCAGCCGGGTTCGCCCATCACCAGGGCGATCAATCCGGCCAGAAGGAGTAGTTGGTTGTGCGGTGACACGAATACGGTGCTTCGGGGCCTCGTCGAGAATTCTAGAGGACCCGTGGTGTGGCTGCAGATGGACTGCATTGATTGGGCCCGGAACTGCGGTAACGTATGCGCCGCATGAAACTTGAAGATCTGCGTACAGAGCTGTCGGCGATTGACCGGCAAATCCTCGAATTAGCCGCGCGGCGTCAGTCGCTGGCGGAGTCCATTGGCGAGGTTAAGCAGTCTGCGGGCCAGCCAACGCGGGATTTCAGCCGGGAGAAGCTGGTGCTTGAGAGTGCCCGTGAGCAGGCCGGCGCCCTTGGCCTCTCCCCGGATCTTGCCGCTGCCATGATGCGCCTGCTGATCGAGGCATCGCTGACCGGCCAGGAGCGCGCCCGTGTGCGTGCTGAAGGCCGGGGGCAGGGACAATCCGCCCTGGTTATTGGCGGTGCCGGAAAGATGGGCCGCTGGTTCGCCGACTTTCTGGAATCTCAGGGTTTCGCCGTGAGCGTCGCAGACCCGGCGGGGCCTGCTCCCGGGTATGCACGCGTCGAGGATTGGAAATCTGCGGCTGGCCGTTTTGACGTGACCGTGATCGCCGCGCCAATTGCGGCCAGCGCAGCGATATTGAACGAACTCGCCACCCTCGAGTGGCCCGGGCTGGTATTCGACATCGGCTCGTTGAAGAGCCCACTCATCGAGCCACTCAGCAGGTTGGCCGAGCGAGGTGTGGAGGTCACATCCGTGCATCCAATGTTTGGCCCTGATACGCGGCTCCTTTCGGGGCGGCATGTGTTGTTTCTGGAGTCCGGGTCACCAACCGCAACCGCCGCTGCCCGCGAGTTGTTCGCCTCAACCATGGCCGCTCAGATTGAGATGCCGCTGGCCGAGCACGATCGACTGATCGCGTACGTGTTGGGTCTGTCGCATGCGCTGAATATCGCTTTCTTCGCCGCGCTTGAGGAAAGTGGCGAAGCGCTGCCCCGCCTGGCCGAGGTCTCGAGCACGACCTTTGACGCACAGCTGGCAGTCGCTGCGCGCGTCGCGGCCGAGAACCCTGCGTTGTACTTTGAAATCCAGAGCGGGAATCCGCACGGTCCGGAGGCACTTGGCGCGCTGCGATCGGCCGTCGAGCGCATTGGGCGCATCATTGCGGAGTCTGATCAGCAAGCCTTCGTCGCCCTGATGGAGCGCGGCCGCGAGTATCTGGCGCGCCAGCGCGGGTGACAGGCCGCTAGCGTGCCCCTCCGGCATCACGTCTTAGCAGCACCAGGAATAAGGGCACACCCACGAGCGCGGTGATCGCTCCTACCGGGAGCTGCACCGGGGCAAGCACTGAGCGCGCCATTGTGTCAGCGACGACAAGCAGACTTCCCCCGGCGAGGGCCGAGGCGGGCAACAGGCTGCGATGATCTGCGCCGCTGACAAGCCGAATCAGATGCGGGACAACCAGACCGACGAAGCCCACGGTGCCGGCCGTGGTAACCGCGATCGCGGTCAGCCCGGCACCGAGGAAATAGAGTCCCAGCCGGACCCGGTCCACGGCCAGCCCCAGCAGGGCGGCTTGAGTGTCACCAGTGGTTAGCACGTTGAGCGACGGGCCAATGGCGATGCTAATCAACAGTGCAATGGCAGCAGTCGTCAGGACCGGCCAGGGGTTGGTCACAAACGCGAAGTCTCCCATCAGCCAAAACAGCATGCCCCGCAGGTTGGCCTCAGGGCTTGTAGCCAACAGCAGGCTAATTACTGCGCCCCAGCCGGCAGCCATTACGACGCCGGTTAAGAGCAGGCGGCTCGATGTCCGCCCGCCGCCCGCATGCGCGAGGCCAAACACGATCAGCGTACTGGCAAGTGCGCCGCCGAAGGCGGCGGCATCGAT
The DNA here is from genome assembly GCA_028285245.1 of Gammaproteobacteria bacterium. Taxonomy (GTDB): domain Bacteria; phylum Pseudomonadota; class Gammaproteobacteria; order Steroidobacterales; genus J054. The sequence continues at coordinate 77,159 of JANQPY010000010.1, forward strand.
CCAGAAGCCCGCGAGTCCGCCCAGCATGGCGCCAAGCGCACCCACCGCAGCCCCCCCAGATGTTCCCAGTATGTAGGGATCAGCCAGCGGGTTGCGCAGCAGCGCCTGCATCAATACGCCCGCGATCGCCAGCGCAGCGCCGGTGCCAAAGGCGGCGATCGCCCGCGGTAGCCGGAGCTGAAGGACAATGTCCCGGGTCAACCCGGGTGTCTCGCCGAAAAGACTTGCAAAGGCTTCGGCGGGGCCCACCTGGCCACTGCCGATGCTAATGGCAAGTAGTAGCGACGCCAGTGTGACGAAGCCCATGGCGGGAAGCAGCAGTGCGGCGGGAACGCGCATAGACGAAGCGTGCGGCTCGTAGAGATCAGGGCGCAGTTTACGTTGAGTGACAGCTGAATTGCGTTTGTGAAAAAATTCCCGGCTTATGGATGACATCGATGCACAGGGCTTTCGTGCCAATGTCGGTATTATTTTGAGCGACAGCCGAGGCGCGCTGTTGCTGGGTGGCCGCGTGGGTCAGTCCGGCTGGCAATTTCCGCAGGGTGGCATTCATCAGCAGGAGACGCCGGAGCAGGCCATGTACCGCGAGCTCCATGAGGAGATAGGCCTGTTGCCGAAGGATGTTCAGCTGCTGGGGTCAACGCGGGGCTGGCTGCGTTACCGGCTGCCAGATCGCTACGTTCGGCGCGAGCGCCGGCCGCTGTGCCTCGGGCAGAAACAGCGCTGGTATTTGCTGCGGCTGACAGGCGATGAGAGCCACGTGCGGCTTGATACGGCGGATCAACCCGAGTTCGACCGTTGGCGCTGGGTCGATTTCTGGCACCCGGTTCGCGAGGTGATTTACTTCAAGCGAAAAGTCTATGCGCGCGCGTTGTCTGAACTGGGGCCGGTCTTATTTCCCGAAGGCCCGCCCCCGCGGCCAGAATGGTGGTCACCCGAATGGCATCCAACCGACGAGTAGCGAGCCGGCGGGCTTCAGATCGCCGCAACCAGCCCGGGAGTCTGGGGCGGGGTGTGGCTTTGAGTGCCCTGGTTATCGGCCTGGCTCTGGTATGGGCGGCGTTCGAATTGGGACAAAGCCGCGCCGGTCACAATCGAATGCAAGCCATTGAGCGCCAGACTGAATTGCAGCGAGAGCTGCTTAAGGTTAGTCGCGACAATGAAGCGTTGCGCGAACAGATAGCACTGCTTGAAACCAGCGATAAGATCAACGCGGAGGCTTACCGGCGCGTGGAATCGCAGCTAGCCGATCTGCAGGATCAGGTACAGGCGCAATCGGAAGACATTGCTTTTTATCGCGGGATCGTTGGCGCTGACCAGCAGGCTGGCCTGCGCGTACAGAACTTCGAACTGCTCCCGGGAGCTGAACCCGGCGAGTTCAATGTTCGACTCGTGCTCGCCCAGGCGCTGCGTAACAAGCAGGCGATTAGTGGGCGCGTGCTGCTGGCGGTTGCCGGCGAGCAGGCTGGCGAGTCGGTGACGCTGGGGATGGGCCAGCTGCGCGGGGGCGCCGCCGAGACGCTGGATTTCTCATTCCGGTATTTCCAGAACCTGGAGACAGAATTACGGGTGCCGGAGGGATTCGCGCCCGCCACGGTCACTGTCCGCCTGGTGCCCCGGGGCGCCAATCGGAAGGATGTGGAAGAATCGTTTGACTGGCGGGTTTCCAACGGGTGATATGACGGTGTGAACTCCGTCAGGTTTTACCACCGCAGACCTTCTAGAGTATCGGCTCGAGGCGCCTGAGCTGCTGGAGAGATAGACATGCTGTTTGGCAAACGACGCAAAAACGACGTCGTCAACACATTGGTTGGTGACGGTACGCGTATCGAAGGCGACCTGCGTTTCGAAGGCGGTTGCCATATCGATGGCATCGTGCACGGCAACGTCATCGCTGATCGTGATCCCGACGCTTTCCTGAGCATCAGCGAAGACGGGCGCGTAGAAGGCAGTGTTCGTGTGCCGCGCATCACTCTAAATGGCGCGGTCCAGGGCGATGTCTATGCCACCGAGCGCGTTGAGCTTGGCACAACGGCGCGGGTCGAAGGCAATTTGCACTATGAGCTGATCGAGATGGCTGCAGGCGCAGAGATCAATGGCCAGCTTATTCACCAGCCGGCGCAGGTACAGCAGGCAAGCGCCGCTTCAAAGTCTCACGATTCCACCCAGCCGCTGACGGCAGCCGCCAAGAGCGAGAGTTAGGACCTGTCGTCACACTGCTCGAGGCCGGCTTCGCCGTGATGTGAGCGACTTACTCATATTGGTCGCGTACCGCGGCTGTTCCGCCGCGCGGATCATGGAATAATCCGCCGCGTGGAATCCCGTTCGGGCATTCGTAATCTGATGAACCGGATCCGGTCGGGTCCCTCGGCTAACGGTGTCGGCGCAATCCCTGCTAACGATCAGGACACCTTGGCGGCCGTTGATCTGGGCTCCAACAGCTTTCACATGATTGTCGCCCGGTTTTCCCATGGTCAGCTGACCATCGTGGACAGGCTGCGCGAAATGGTGCGCCTCGCTGCAGGGCTGGATGAAAAGTCTGGCCTCGATCCCGATGCGCAAAGCCGCGCGCTGGATTGCCTGGGCCGCTTCGGCCAGCGCGTGCGGGAGATCCCTGGCGGCCGGGTGCGCGTCGTCGGCACGAACGCACTGCGCAAAGCCCGGCGCGCCAACAAGTTTCTCGAGGAAGCTGAGAGCTTGCTCGGCCACCCCATTCAGGTGATCTCCGGCATTGAAGAGGCGCGGCTGATTTATCTCGGCGCCAGTCATAGTTTGCCGGCCGTTGGCGGCCCACAACTTTGCGTCGATATCGGCGGCGGCAGCACAGAAATTGTGCGCGGAGAGGGCAACGAGCCGCAGGTCATGGAAAGCTTGTATATGGGGTGTGTGAGTATCAGTGAGCGTTGCTTTGGCAACGGCAAGCTGACGGCCAGGCGCTTCGACAAGGCCCGCACGGCGGTGCGCCTCGAGTTGGAACCGGTGAAGAACCGATTTTTGCAGACACCGGTCAGTCGTTGTGCGGGCACCTCGGGCACGATAAGGGCCGCTAGCAGCGTATTGGGCAACGGCACTGGTGAGCGGCCAGACATTACCCGCGAAGGTCTCGGCGAGCTGATCGATACGCTGATCGCGGCGGGTCGTGTGGATAATCTTGACCTGCCAGGCCTGTCGGCTCAACGTCGACCGGTATTCGCGGGGGGGATTGCGATTCTGGTTGAAGTGATGGATGCGCTGAATATCGAGCGCATGGCCTTCGCGGACGGCGCGCTGCGCGAAGGCATCATCTATGACCTGGTCGGCCGGCTAACTGACGAGGATGCACGCGTTCGCTCTGTGCGCGCCATGGCTGGCCGCTTTCAGGTCGATAGCCGCCAGGCAGAACAGGTGGAAGCGCTGGCGGCGAAACTTTTTGCCCAGGTAGCGGAGAGCTGGCAGCTGGCCGGCGGCCAGTATCAACAGATCTTGTCGTGGGCGGCCCTGCTGCACGAAATCGGCCTGGATATCGCGCACGCTCACTATCATCGGCATGGTGCCTACCTGCTGGAGAACGCCGATCTGCCAGGCTTCCCGAATGATGAGCAGCTCATGTTGGCGCGTTTGGTCGCTACCCACCGGCGCAGCTTTTCGCGAAAGTCATTTAGCGGGCTGCCGCGCCGGCTAACCAAACCCGCCATGCGCTTGGCCGTGTTGCTGCGCCTGGCGGTGTTGTTTAACCGCAGCCGTGCTGCTGCCCCCGAGCCGGTGGTAAGCCTCTCGGCGCGCGGATCAAAGCTTCAGCTGCAAATGGATGGTGCGTGGCTTGAGGCCAATCCGTTAACGGTAGCCGATCTGGAGCGTGAGCAGGCGCACCTGGCGAGCGCGGGTTTTGAGCTGCACGTAGAAGGCTGAGCGACTGTGCCGTCAGGCTTGCTCGGCCAGTTGCCCGAGCAGCCGAGTCTGGGCGCAAACTGGTGGGGCGTCACTAGCCTCAGCGAGGCGCTCGTAATTGCCATCGGCTCTGAGCTCCCAGGCCTGTGCAGTGTCTTCCAGATAGATGTCGAGATCTGCCAGCAGACGTTTCTTGATGTCTGGATCCAGCATTGGAAAAACGGTTTCAACGCGCCTAAAGAAATTGCGGTCCATCCAGTCAGCACTCGCACAAAAAATCTTCTCTTCACCGTTCGCGTGGAAGTAGTAAATGCGGGTGTGCTCAAGGAACCGGCCAACGATCGAACGTACGCGAACATTGTCTGATACACCCGGCATTCCCGGCCGCAGACAGCAAATGCCGCGGACGATCAGATCAACCATCACGCCAGCAGAGGAGGCTCGATAAAGCGCACGAATGAGCTCTGGTTCGACCAGAGCGTTGAGCTTGGCAACGATGTGTCCGGCGCCGCCTGCATTCACATTGCGAATTTCCTGTTCCACAAGCTCAAGCACGTCGGCGTGCAGTGAGAAGGGTGACTGTGAGATTCGTCGTAGCGGAGGCGTTTGCATCATGCTGGTGAGCTGCAGAAAAATGTGGTGGACATCCTCTCCCAGCGCCTGGTCTGCAGTTAGCAGTCCGTAGTCGGTGTACAAACGTGCGGTGCCGGGGTGATAGTTACCCGTGCCCAGGTGAATGTAACGTTTTAGTTTGCCGTTCTCTCGGCGAACCACCATCGCCATCTTGCAGTGGGTCTTGTAGCCGCGCACGCCATAAACGACATGCGCACCGGCCGCCTGAAGACGGTTGGCAAGCTCAATATTGGCGGCCTCATCAAAGCGGGCCCGCAGCTCGATGCTTACGGTAACTTCTTTGCCAGCCTGAGCCGCCGCCACCAGAGACTTGACGATCGGTGAGTCGGGGCCGGTCCGATATAGCGTGATTTTCAGCGCCAGGACCGCAGGATCCTGAGCCGCGCGGCTGATGAACTCCAGCACGGGTGCGAACGACTCGAACGGGTGGTGCAGAAGCACATCGCGGGCGCTGAGCGCTTCGAAGATATCATCGTTGTTGACCAGCGGTTCGGGCAGGCCCGCGCTGAACGGCGGGTCACGCAGCGCTGACTTGTTTACCAGGTCATATACCGCCATCAGCCGATTGAGGTTGACCGGTCCTCTCACACGGTAAAGATCCTCAGCACCAAGTCCGAACATCTCCAACAGGAAATCGGTCAGCTCCGTTGGGCACTCGTGATCAATCTCCAGGCGCACGGCGGCCCCGTAGCGGCTGGCAATGAGTTCGCCTTCCAGAGCGCGCATCAAGTCGTCGACTTCCTCTTCATCGACGTACAGATCGCTATTGCGGGTTACGCGAAACTGGTAGCAGCCGGTGATCTCCATGCCGGTAAACAGTTCTTCCAGGAAGGCATGAATAATCGACGAGAGAAACACATAGTCGTTCGGGCCGGTATCGGGCAGGTCCGGCGAGAGCTTGATCAGCCGCGGCAGCGAGCGGGGCGCTTGCACGATTGCTTTGCTACAGGGGCGCCCAAACGCGTGCACACCCTCAAGTCCTACAATGAAGTTCAGGCTCTTGTTGAGAATCCGCGGAAACGGCCGCGCCGGATCCAGGGTTACCGGACTAAGTACGGGCTCAATTTCAGTCTGAAAGTGGTGGCGTAACCATTCCAGCTGCGCTGGCGTCCATCGCGTTCGGCGGACAAAGCGAATGCCCTCTTGCTCCATGGCTGGAATCAGCTCGTCGTTCAGCAGGTGGTATTGCTCGCTGACGAGGTCGTGTGTCCGGCTACTGATTTCCGACAGCACCTCCTGCGGGGGCAGCATGTCAGGACCTGCGGGCGCTGAGCCCAGTTCCAAGCGCTGCTTGAGTCCGCTAACCCGAATCTCAAAAAATTCGTCGAGATTCGTCGAGACAATGCACAGAAACTTCAGGCGCTCAAGCAGCGGCGTCGATTGATTGGCAGCCTGAAACAGCACGCGCCGGTTGAACTCCAGCGCGCTGAGTTCCCGGTTCAGGTAGTAGTCGGGCAGTTTGAGGTTTACGGTGTCCACATGAGTGTCCGCGTTGGGATTCACTCAATATAGCAAGCCGTCAATTCTTGAATGTTACGGCAATCACAGTTGTCATAATCATCGGCCGGGCGGCAGAAAAACACCCCCTAGTGGAATTCCGGATGACGCTCCCGTGACAGACGGCGCGTTGCTGCAGCGCTCCGCGAGCCGTTCTCTGGCCAGCCAGGCGAACGCGCAGGCCTCCATCCAGTCAGCCGGCATGCCGAGTTCATCTGATGGGGTTACCTCCGCCGGTGCGAGGCGCCTGCGCATCCGACCCAGCAAATCGTGATTCCTGGCGCCGCCGCCGCATACGGCAACCAGCTCAGCGGGCCCGGTCGCTGCGATGGCGTCGGCCACCGTCGCGGCGGTCAGTTCAGCCAGGGTCGCCTGCACGTCGGGAGGAGGCAGCTTATCCAGGGTGGCCAGGCGCGCGTCTAACCAGCCGGCATTGAAGTACTCGCGTCCCGTGCTCTTGGGAGGCGGGTTGGCGAAGTAGTCATCTTCGAGCAAGACCTCAAGTAGCTCCGGGTTGACGGTACCGCTGCTTGCCCACTGGCCGCGGTCGTCGATAACGCCCGCGTTGTGTCGGGCGTACCAGAGATCCAGCAGCGTATTGGCGGGCCCGGTATCGAAACCCAGCTCGGCGCCGGCAGCCGTCAGGCGTGTGATATTGGCGATGCCGCCGAGGTTCAGCACGACGCTTGCGCTGGTCTGGTCGCCGAATAGCCAGGCATGAAACCCGGAGGCGAGTGGCGCACCTTCGCCGCCCAGCGCCATGTCCGCGTTCCGAAACCCGCCGACGGTTGTGATCCCGGTAAGTGCTGCAACCCTCGCCGGGTCACCAATCTGAATTGAGAACCCGCCGTCGTTTGGCGGGGCGTGATAAAGGGTTTGTCCGTGGCTGCCGATCGCAAGCAGCGGTGAGCTGTCGTTTTGGTTGGCTAACCTGAGCGCCGCATCGGCAAATGCGCTTGCAACGGCGGCATCCAGGGCGCCGAGCCTGGCCGGATCCACAGCTGACGGATCTTCAATGGCCGACTGCAGTGACTCGGTCAGTTCAGCGGGGTAAGGGATGCACTCGGCGCTGTGCACATGGCAACGACGCTCTTCAAAGCTCACCAGCACGGCATCAATGCCGTCCATGCTGGTGCCAGAAATCAGGCCAATAAAGCGATCTTCACTCTGGGGAGTCCGGCCCAAGGGAGCCTCAGCTCGGCGGTCGGATTGCATCTGCTGCCATCAGGGGGCGCTGATCTTGCAGCTGTTGCAGCAGGTCCGCGGCGGCTGCCTGGAAATCGGCCAGGTAGGCGCTGTCGATTGGAGCTGCATCGGGAAGCTTTACCGTGCGGGGGTTCTTATGCACACCGTTGATGCGGTACTCGTAGTGCAAATGTGGCCCGGTGGCCAGTCCGGTAGAACCGACGTAGCCGATGGTTTGGCCCTGTCGGACGCGGCTGCCGCTCCGGGCTTTGCCGAATTTTGAAAGATGCGCGTAAAGCGTGTCGATGTTGCCGCCGTGCTGAACTATCACGGTGTTGCCATAGCCACCCTTGCGGCCGCGGAAAATGACTTTGCCATCCCCGGCTGCCTTGACTGGCGTGCCGGTTGGTGCGGCGTAATCGACTCCCCGATGCGCGCGGATGGTGTTCAGCACCGGATGGCGCCTGCGCAGATTAAAGTTGGAGCTGACCCGCGAGAACGAGAGTGGGGCGCGCAGAAAGGCCTTGCGCAAACTCTTGCCCTCTGGTGTGTAGTAGTCAACGCGGCCGCTGGCATCAGCGAAGCGGACCGCCCGGAACACGTCGCCCCGATTGGTGAACTCCGCCGCAAGAATCGTGCCCTCACCCAGCCGTTCGCCATCCCGCCAGAGTTCCTCATAGATGAGGCGAAATTGATCCCCGCGGCGAATGTCGAGCACGAAGTCGATGTCCCACGCAAAAATGCCCGCGAGGTTCATGATGGTCCGGTCGCTGACGCCGGCCTCAGCCGCAGCCAGGAACAGGGAGCTGTTGATGGTGCCTGACGCCATGGCGGTGCGCCGGTCTAGCGGGCGCACAACGAGTTCAGCGGAGAACACTTCGCCCTCGCGGGTCACGGCCAGCGATTCGGTCAGGCTAACGGGTCGGGCCAGTCGGAGGAGCGAGCCATCATCGTGCAGCACCTCGATGTCGTCGCCGGGCTTGATGAGACGCAGGTGTTTCCGCGCCAGCTCCAGCTCCATGATGTTGGCGAGGTCGGTGCGGTTAAGCCCGTGGCGTTTAAATAGCCGGTCCAGGCTGTCCCCGCGCTTGACCGTGAGGCTCAGAGGTTCACCGAGACCCTGAGTTTTAGGCATGGTCGCTGCCGCAGTTTGCTCTGCCTTTGCCTCGGTCGGGCGTCCGGCTGACGCGCTTCCCGTGTCCCGGGTCGCTGCCTGCGCGGATTCCCCCGACCGCGGTGGGTTTGTTGACGCCGAGGCTGCCGGCTGAATTTCGGGCGCTTCTGTGTCAGCCCGGTCAGCCGGCCCGAGGATGCTGAAAGTCAGCAGCGCGAGCCCTAATCCGGTCGCAAACCACATTAGTTGAGGGCCTCGCGCTGGTTTGCCCTCAGCAGCTGGCTTGTAGTCGGTAAATCCCGGATGCGGCGTGCTCAAGAGACGCGACTCCATTGATTTGTTGCCGGTGCGCCCCGTGTGCCCGGCAAAGAACAGACAACCCGATTCACCGGCCGGCCGACACCCCATGGGTTCCCTAGTCGGATGGCCAGTGCGCGGCTGATTATCAGGGCGGTCAGAATGCCGGGTCAACAAACGCGGGCGGTTTTGAGAAACTCGTCCTGTGGGCTGCAGAATTCGGTATTCTCGGCGCCGCGCAGGCTTAGGGCACAAGCATCGATATGGTTGCGGATCAGCTGGCGGAAATTGGCCGCGGTGCCGAGGAGATCCTGGTCGAGAGTGAGCTACGCGAGCGCCTGGCGTCGGGCCAGCCGCTGCGTGTAAAGGCCGGTTTCGACCCCACTGCTCCCGACCTGCACCTCGGGCACACAGTGCTCATAAATAAGCTGAGGCATTTTCAGGACCTGGGCCATCAGGTCTTGTTCTTGATTGGCGACTTCACCGGCCTGATCGGTGATCCCAGCGGGCGCAACGCCACGCGCCCAGCCCTGACCGAGGCTGAGATCAAGGCGAATGCAGAGACCTACGCCGAGCAGATTTTCAAGATTCTCGACCCGGAGCGGACCGAGATCTGTTTCAACTCTGCCTGGATGGGAGGGATGTCCGCGGCCGATCTGATTGGGCTGGCGTCTCGGCATACCGTGGCCCGCATGCTGGAGCGCGACGATTTTTCCAAGCGCTATAAGTCTGGCCGTCCCATCGCTGTCCATGAGTTCCTTTACCCCCTGGTGCAGGGTTACGACTCCGTCGCGCTGCGCGCAGACGTTGAGTTGGGCGGCACGGATCAGAAGTTCAACCTGCTGGTTGGCCGGGCTTTACAGCAGAGCTATGGGCAGACGCCGCAGGTGGTGCTGACTATGCCGCTGCTGGAGGGACTGGATGGCATTCAGAAAATGTCCAAGTCGCTCGATAACTACGTAGGTATTAATGAGCCACCGGCCGACATGTTCGGCAAACTGATGTCGATCTCGGACGATCTCATGTGGCGCTACTTTGAGCTGCTTAGTTTCAGGCCGCTTAGCGAGATCGAGCGCTTGCGGCAGCAGGTTGCGCAGGGCACCAACCCGCGCGATATCAAGTTTGAGCTCGCGATGGAGCTGGTCGACCGGTTTCACGGCGCCGGCGCTGGCCAACGGGCAATGGATGGTTTTGTCAGGCAGTTTGCTGAACACGAGACACCCGACGATATCGACGAGTTCGAGTTTGAGGCCCCGGAGGGTCGCCTGGGCATTGCCAACCTGCTGCGTCAGGCCAGGCTGGTCTCGAGCAATTCCGAGGCCTTTCGGATGATTGATCAGGGCGCAGTGCGGATCGATGGGGAACGGGTGGCCGATCGAGGCCTCGAACTGGCCTCCGGGACCACACATATCTATCAGGTTGGCCGGCGCCGATTTGCCCGGGTGACGCTGGCCTGAACGGGCTCCCCCGGGGGTTGCTCAGCGCAGATAATTTTCCCGTCTCCGGGGTATTGCTCTCCCCCAATTCATCTGTACAATTGTCGGTCTGCCCGCGATTCGCGGGCTCGTTCTTTAACAAGCAGGAAACAGGTAATTTGTGTGGGCGCTCGCGTCACATGGCGGTTTGTCATGGCCCGATGCGAGTGACCAAACTATCCCGTTACTTTTACGAGTAACAATAGCTTTGGGATCTCGCTCTTTCGTTTGTAGCTATAAACTGAAGAGTTTGATCCTGGCTCAGATTGAACGCTGGCGGCATGCCTAACACATGCAAGTCGAACGGTAACGCGAGGAGCTTGCTCCTTGGCGACGAG
>JANQPY010000011.1 GCA_028285245.1 Gammaproteobacteria bacterium
GCCGTTCAGCCGAATCCAGGTCTCGAACGTCCAGCCTGTCTCCGGGTTAATCGCCAGCTGCGGCACCTCAGCCATCACGAGTGGCTCGGTGCCTGACAGCGTCGCGCCAGCACCAATCAGCGAAGCGGGGTTGGGAAAGGTCTGGCCCGAGACAAAGCTCGTGGCATACGCCGTACTATCAACCGGCAGACCAGCGGATTCGTTGAAGTGGAAAGCGGCGACGGTATTGACATCGAACGTGCCGCCGGCATCTTCCGCGCGCGGCGCAGCCTGATTGCCAAAGTACAGGTAAATCTTGTCCTGATCTGACTGGGCATTCACCGTGGGCACCTTGACCCACACAAACGCCAGCTCAGAGACCGGATCGAAACGCTCGACGTGGTACTTGAGCGGCGTCAAATCGTCGCCTGCGATAAAGCGAAAGTCGGCCCCGTTGTCACGCACCGTCAAAAAATTCGGAAAATTGCCCGAGTGCAGGCGGACGAGAACCGGCACATCAGAAACCGGCGTCTGCGTGTTGGCACCGGTGGCCGTCGTATTGAACGCAATGGGCTTGCGCTGCCCCCATTCCTCATTCCACCAGGCATGGCAGTTCATCGCGAACAACAGGCAGGTGATAGCGGTTAACAGCCGCATGCTCATATAGGCCTCGCTGACATCAGAATTGAATTTTCCCGCCCGTTTATGTCGCGTGTATTACAGGCGAGTTTCGGTGCGCCCGGCGGGATGACGAGAAATTGTAGCTATCCGTTGACGGCGTATTCAGCCAGACGAATGTGACAGTTTTTTAACAATATGGCCGGTCAAATCACTTCGTAATCTTTTCGTAATGAGATCGTGTGAAGAGCGTGAAATTCATCACGCTGTAACACCCCAGAACTAGCTTCATTGCCTACCTAGACGCCTGACAACAAGACGCACATGACTTCTTCCGCACGCCCCGTTCGCCGGCAGTTTCCACGACAGCGACTGCTGCAACTCATCATATGCGGGGCGGTAGCGACCGCCGCTGCGGCAGCGGTCAGTCCGCGCTTTCTGCAACCTGAAATCTCCGGACGGGGCGCGACGGAGCAGCTTCTGCCCACACCGAAGCTACGACAGCCGGCGACGTCAGATGCAACCCGACTGGCGCTGCAAGCGTTGTCAGGAGGGCTGCCCGCATCCACAACCCCCGTAACAGCACCGACGGTCGACGCGTTATTCACGCCAGCGCCTTTAGCAAACAATGCACCTGCAGGCGAGACGCCAGGTACCGGATCAGTGCGCCCCGCATCGGATGGCGCTACCGAAGAATCAGCAGATGGCGAAGAAACGCTGTTCCTAACGATCATCGGTGACAAGACCTACGCCAGCTACGGCCAGCCGGGGGCACGTGAGCCGCGCACCGTTCCAGATGAGGCTACGGTGATCGACGGGCAGCCGCTGGAACGAAATTCGCGCGGCTTCCTCAGCGGCGGCGGGCTGCAGTTTGCGGTGAACAACACTCCTCCACGAACAGCCGATGCAGGTAGCAACAACTCGTCATCAATCAGCCCGGGGCCACTGGGACCGTCGTCGAACCAATCGCCCAACGTCGTTGGCCAACGAGCTGCCGGCACTAGGAATCCGGCACCCGCAATGAATGGCGGCGAGCCATCTGCCGATCCTGGCCTGCCGACAAGCTTGCCAGATGGCAATCCTATGATCCTGGATAGCTCAACGCAGCTTGCCGATGGCCGCGAATGGCCAACATCGAGTTGCCCGTGGACTCTTGGATCAGGAGCAACGGATGCCACTGCTGCGCAAATGCAAGCGCAGTACGGCTGTCGTTACTTGAGTACCTGCAGCGTGCAAACGCAGGAATGCACTTACTTCTATATCCCCGCCACGTGAGCGGACGACGACCGCATCACGGCAGGACCAGCTAAGCAGTCAGATTGTCGGCGCTTCTGCCGCGGGGCGTCTGAGCGGCTCGGGCAAGCTGTAGCTGATGATGTGCGAACCACTCATGCCCGTGTCGCGCAGGTCGAAGTCAGCTACCTTGTCCAAAGTGACCGTGTCGATCAGCGACACGTGCGGCGGTTTCTCGTAGCTCAAGACAAAGTAACGTCCGTCCTGAGTTAACGCCACCCCGCGCGGATTGTGCGCGGGATAGTGGCGCTTGAGCTCACCGGTCTTCAGATCCCAGAAGGTCAACAGGTTGCCCACTGGTGTGGTTGCTGCGATCGTGTTGTTGTCAGCGTCGATCGCTAAACTCAGTGTCTCACCAAACATGTTGGCCACCACATCAGCAGGCTCTCCAACCTGACGAAACTCACCGCCGCTAGGCCGCAGGCTAATGCCGCCGGTATTGGAGTAAGGACTTAAGCCCTCGCGTTGTGCTGATATCACCGCGATATCGCCTGCCGCTGTGATGGCGAGATGCCCGGCATTAATATCTTCACGATCAAACTCGAGCTTCTCGATTAGCTTTTCGGCCGCCACGTCCACATAAGTCACGGACGGTGCTGCACCGTCGGCGGTACCCCCTCCATTCGTGGTGACCATAGTCTTGCCGTCATCGATCAGCCAGCAATCGTGCGGCGAAGCACCAAAGGTTGGGAACTCCCCTAGTTCCTGATGCGTCTTTGCATCACGCACGGCAATCAGGCCAGTGTACTGACCGTCCATCCGGGTTTCCGTGCAGTAAAGCAAGGCACCGTCAGGCGAGTAGGCACCGTGGCCATAAAACCTGCGGTCGTCTGTCGTGACAATCTGCCGGATTACGGCCCGCGCCTGCAGATCAATCTCGCAGGCGCCGCGCCCTTTCTTCTGAAACACCGAGGCACGTTGCGGGTTTATCGGGTCCGGCACGATGCCGTGGCCGAAGAAATCGATTTCGATTCGATGTAACCGGTAGTCAGCCGACTCGCCAGCCACGGCATCGAGATCGATCACGTTGATGTGGTACTCAGGCTCGCCGCGGGGGACCAGGGTGCCGGCCCCGAGCACCATGCCCAGTTTGGCTGCGCCGGAGACCTGAATAGCTTCCGCCGGAGTACCTAGCTGCGGCCGCAGTGCCCAGCCGGGTTCCAAAATGTCGTTTGCGTGCGCGCTGGCGGGCAATCCGAGAGCCAGGATGCCAGCACTGAGCCGCTCCAGCAGTTCACGGCGACTCAGCGCGATGTCTGATGCTTTTTTCATGTTCAACAGTCTTCCTTGTCGGGACCGCAGCCGCCGAAGGACAGCACATCCACTGTAATGAAGCTCACCTGGGTACCTAAGAGCTCCCTCTCGCCAAGTTCGTTCTCATCACCCAGCATGCCCGAGGCAGAACCCTCGGCCGACCGGCTCGCGGCGCTGCCCGCATCGGCAACGCCGGGCGGTGCGACGGATACGGCATCGCCGGTCGGGACACCAACCGAGACGCCGCCAACATCAATGTTGTCGGCGCCAATCACCTCAACCGCGCCAATGGTCAGATTGCCGCTGGTGCGAATACCGGCATCACCGGCATTGACCGCGCCTCGGGGTGCGAACAGGAAGGCGTTTTCGCCCTGCAAGCCACTACCGGCGACGACGGGGGGGAAGGTTGTCACGGTCTGGCCCAGCGCGTTGACCGTGGTGATCGGGCTGGGCACGGAGGTCACTGTCTTCGCGCCCCGCCCTGCATCGATGCTGCCGTTCGAAGACCAAACCAGTAAGTCTCCCTGCAACGCAAACGCGCGGGTTGAGTTCACCAACAAGTCACCGTCGACAAAGATATCGATATCACCCCCAGTCGCGGTGACGATTCCCAGGTCTTCAGCTGGCTTGGAAATGATGTCGGCATCCGCAGCACCGGCGTTGATGTCGCCACCGGGCACGAGGAATGCCAGATCGCCACCATCAAGTGTCTGTACCTGGCTTAGCAGCAGACTGATGCCACCATCCGGGTCGTTGTTCGGAAAAAGGCTTTCGATAGCGGCAAAGCCGCCTGAGAAGTCGTTACTGCCATCAGCTTGCGCACTGACGCCGGATGCGAGCAGCTCGTCGAAAAGGATGTCGGTTAGCAGCAAGCGCTGCTCGCGCAGGCTAAGGGACTCGAACGTATCTACCGGATCGCCCCCGGCAGGAATACCGCGTTCATCCAGGAAGGCTTGCAAGGCGCCAGCGTACTCGTCCGACTGGCGCAGATACGTATCGACAAAGCCCGCGTAGTCGGGATCTTCGCCGAGACCAGCCAACAAAGAAATCGACGCGCCTTCGTCAGCCAGCGCCAGATTGTTCACATTACCAATGGACTCGATACCAGCACTGGTGCCCAGGTCAATGGAGCGACCGGCAACAAATTCGGCAGCTCCGGGACCGGAGATAATGAACTGCCTTTCGTCGCCACGGCCAACTCCAGGCGCGACAAACTCGCCGGCCGCCGTTCGCAGTGTGCCCTGCACAATGTCGCGACCGGCCACGAATGAAGTCACCGAATCATCGCGGACATTTTGTACGGCAATAAGGAGATTGCTGATATCCGTGCCCGCGCGGAACAGCGATGACTTAGCGAGACTGGCACTCCAGATGTCAGCGCCAAATCCCGAGGTAATCGCCCCGTCACGAGCCACGAACACGTTGGAGCGCGCGTCATTAGCGTGCACGGGCACTAATGCGTTTTCGAGTGCCGCGGTGTTGACCTCCGGCCGCTGAAGGTTCGGCAGCTGTAACCGCTCCTGGTCAGACTGCAATAGTTCGGTGCCGGAACCCCCTGTGATGGAGTCGCGAGCGATGAACTCTATCTGGCCGCTCGGCGATGGGAAGACGCGAATGGTATCTCGCAACTGCACGTCCCCGCCTAGTGCAGCCAAGCGAAGCTGAGGCGGAATGAGAAGCTCAGAAAAGCCATCCTCGATGACTATCTCCCCACCCAGCGAGGTCGCGTCCACGGCTGCGTCCTCTGTGTATGTATAAGCCAAACTGGCGGCCGGTCCGTCGCCTCGAAAGTTGACCTGGCCGTCTACCTGAATCGGATTCTGTAGCTCCGGCAAGATTGCTGCGGCAACCTGGAACTGCCGCGTGTTGATCAACACCGTGGCGGGGTCTTGTATGGTTGACAGTCTCAAGTCGCCAGAGACCTGCAGGTCAACAATTGAGCCTCCCCCGGCATATATAGACAGCGGAGCGTCAGACTCACTGGGGCCAGTATCACCTCCGCTTCTGACACTTGCGAGTCCGTCCCCTATGACGAACTGCACTCCGCGCAGGTTCCCACCCGCATCGACGGATAGGTCACCGCCTCCCATAACCTCGTACGTGCGCTCCCCAGGGACAAACTGAAAGAAAGATCCTCCCGACTGCGCTGCGACGCCATCAACTGCGCGCACCGTTGTTGGGACCGCGAGCGTTAGCTCACTGATATCTCCCCCAGCCTCAAGCGAAACATAGCCTCCGCCAAAAGCCCCGACGGCATTCTCGAATGCTCGAAAACTCGCGGCAACGTGGGTGGGGATCGCGCCATATTGAGAGTAAAGCCCGGAACCCAGAATTTCCGAGGAGCCAAGCCGGGTCAGCCACTCGGTAATTTGTCCAGGCGCGGATGCCGCCCCAATTGTCCCACCGGCCACGACCGACACATCACCGCCGCTGGTGGGGAACTGGCCGCCGCCGAGGAACAAGCTAACCAGTCCAGCGGGATTCGGCTGGCCCGGCGGCCGGAAAGCCTCCAATGCCTCCACGAGCTGGGCCGATAGCCCGGCGTCAACACCTGCGGAGTAAATTGACGCGCCCTCACCCAATCGAACGTCGCCTGCAGCGACGACGGCGATGTCACCGGTGCCAGTTCGCAACCGGACGCCCGGGGCCAGGACGACATTCCCGTCATCCTCGCTCGACGCGGATGGGTTTGCAGCATTCGGATCTGCACCACCGATGATCCGCAGATT
>JANQPY010000042.1 GCA_028285245.1 Gammaproteobacteria bacterium
TAAGCTTCGCGCAGCCTGCGACGCGGTGGACGAACTCGCTGACCTCGGCTGGACCCCGCCGACGATGACATCGACGAATCCCCTGCTAATGTAGTGAACATTGCGCTGCGCGCGGAGCAGGCAGCCAGCACGGGTGCTAGGCGCCTGCGGCTTGCCGGTTAGGCGCATCCGCCTCACCGGCCCCGAACTGAAGCTCGGCAAGCCTGGCGTACAACGGATCGCGTTTGACCAGTTCGTCATGCGAGCCAATGTCCACCACCCTGCCGCGATCCATAACGACAATGCGATCGGCCTGCAGAACCGTCGCGAGCCGATGCGCAATAACCAGCGTCGTGCGGTCGCGCTCGAGAAACTCCAGCGCCTCCTGCACCAGCCTCTCGCTCTCAGCATCTAACGAACTCGTTGCTTCATCCAGAAGCAAGATCGGTGGATCCTTGAGAATGGCCCGCGCGATCGCGATGCGCTGCCGCTGACCGCCCGACAGGCGCGTCCCGCGTTCTCCGAGGAAGCTGTCATAGCCGTCGGGCAGCGCTGTAATGAAGTCGTGGGCGGCCGCAGCCCTGGCTGCCGCTTCAACCTCCGCGTCGGTTGCGCCCGGGCGGCCGAATCGGATGTTTTCCCGCGCGGTTGCGCCAAAAATCACAGTCTCCTGCGGCACAATGCCGAGCCGGCCACGCACGGCAACCGGATCAGCTTTCGCGACATCTACGCCGTCGATCCTGATGTGTCCCGACTGCGGGTCGTAGAAGCGCATCAGTAGCTGAAACATGGTGGTCTTGCCGGCACCCGACGGCCCGACTATCGCTACTTTTTCACCCGGTGAGACCGACACGGATACGCGGTCGAGCGCCGCAAGTTCCGGGCGGGACGGATAGTGGAAAAGGACCTGGTCGAACTCGACGCTGCCCTGCGCGCGCGCGGGCAAGGCAATCGGATTGACGGGCGGCCGGATATCAGGCTGCGTGTCCAGTAACTCCAGCAGACGCTCCATCGCCCCCGCCGCACGCTGCACCTCGCCCCAGACTTCAGACAGCGCGGCGGCAGAGAGTGCAACGAACATGGCGTACAACACGAAAGTGCCGAGCTCCCCACCCGTCATATTGCCATCCAGCACCGCCCGGGCACCGACCCACAGGACAATGATCAGTGCGCCGAAAAGGCAGGTCGTCGCAACGGTAGAAAACAGGGCCCGCGCACGGATACGACGCACGGCTGTCGTAAAGCCCAACTCAACGACGTCAGAAAAACGCCGGCTCTCTGCTTCCTCCGCGGTAAACGCCTGGATGGTCTGCACAGCGTTAATGGACTCGCCCGCCATACCGCTGGCGTCGGCGATTCGATCCTGCGTGGCCCGCGACAATCGCCGCACCCATCGGCCGATCAGAATGATGGGCACAAGAATCCCCGGCACCAGCACGAGGATGAGACCCATCAGCCGGAAATTTGTAATCGCCAGCAGGATCAGCGCGCCGACAAACTGAATTGACGAGCGCAGGATGATGGAGATGCCCACACCGGAGATTGACTGAATCAGCGTGGTATCAGTGGTCAGGCGCGACAGAACTTCGCCGGTCTTGGTGACCTCGAAGAACGCGGGATCCATGCGAATAATGTGGCGGTACGATTCATCGCGAAGGTCGGCTACCACGCGTTCGCCCAGCCAGTTGACCAGGTAGGCTCGCGCGGCGGCGAACAACCCAAAGAGAATGGCTACCCCGAAAAAATAGATGAAGTACTGATCAACGATTTCCGCATCGTCAGTGGTGAAGCCGTAGTCGATGACGTTGCCGACGACAAGCGGAATGGCAAGAAATGCGCCCGACGCGACAAGTAACGCGATCATGGCCAGGATCAGCGTGCCGGTGTAGGGCCGGATGTACGGCCAGAGCGCGCGCAGGGGTTTGAGCGACCGGCCCTTCGGGCGATCAGGAGGAGGTTCGTACGCCATGGGCGCGATGATCCCACAGCGGATCAACAGGCGCGATGCGCGGCCCCTTCGCTCATCCGCCGGATCGCATCAGTGGTGCGCAGATCGATTCGCAAAGGCGCGCATTGGGGCCGGCGCAGCGACCGCCCACCGGTCGCATCTGCCTAACAGGCTCGCGGCACAGATAGCGGGCGCCCCGCGCCGGAGGGTGGCGCGCACTCTATATATGTGCCGATCTGACCACATATGTATCAATCTGATTCATTACCACTGAAATTATCGTCAGCGATGGGACCATTGGGTGGCTTTGAGCCGCCAAGGGGAGCGCCCGGGACCCAGGCAGGCCGCAAAGCGAATCTAAACTTGAAACAGTTTTGGTATAGTCCGCCGACTCATCTAGACGAGGTCTAAAGGCATGGGAACAGAGATCCCGGCGATCATCCCAGAGGAGCTCGCGGGCTGGACGCCCTCCGAGGCCGCGCAGGCAATGGTTATCTGGCGTGTGCTGCATATGTTTCTGGCCCGTTACGGCAGCGTGCCGCTCGGTCAGCTACTGGTTGGCCTGACGGCAACGCACCTCAACGAACTGGGCCAGGCGCCCACGGTCACCGAACTGTGTGAGGCCACCGGCCTGCCGAAATCTTCGATTTCCCGGTATATCTCTGCGCAGATGGAACAGGGCGTGGTCTCGGAAACCATCGATCCGGAAGACCGGCGCCGGCGGATGCTCGACCAAACGGAGGCTGGGCGGCGGGAACGCCGCTGGCAAATCCAGCAAATGCGCCAGATCCTGACCGAAGTCCGACAGTGGGAAACCTCCCAGCATGCGCCAGAGTCAGCCACTGCACTCCAGGAAATGCGGCGCGCAGCGGGCGAACCACCCAGCGAGTTCGGCAAGCGCCGCAAACGCGGACGCGCCTCGGTCGCCTGACTCCAAGCGACCCATAGTGATCCACATATCCGGTGGTTATAACCCGCCGACATGTGGAAGTGATGAATCCGTGTTTCCCGGGTTTACCGCGCTCCGTATCCTTAGTCAGAATCGCGGGCAGCTGTCCGCCGCGGTCCATAAATCATGCCCCAAATTGTTACTGCCAACCGGCTCGACGACGGTCGAGTCGTATTCCTGACCGCCAGCGACGACTGGACCGCCGACATTAACGGCAGCGCGCTGGCCGCGAACGAGGAACAGGCCGCCGAGCTTCTGGCCGCCGGGGCGCGCGCCGAAGCAGCCTGTGTCGTGATTGCGCCATACCTGATAGATGCGGAAGCCGAGAACGGCCAGATTCGCGCCGCGTCCATCCGCGAGTCTATTCGCGCTCACGGACCAACCGTGCCGTATGGACCGCCCACCTAACCGCCATGTACCGCTACGACGAATTTGATCAGCAGCTGGTTGACGAGCGGGTAACGCAGTTTCGCCGCCAGGTTGAGCGCCGGATGGCCGGCGAACTGACTGAAGACCAGTTCAAGCCGCTGCGGTTAATGAACGGGCTGTATCTGCAGCTTCATGCCTACATGCTGCGCGTGAATGTGCCTTACGGCATGCTGTCATCCAGACAGCTACGCCAACTCGCCCTCATCGCGCGGCGCTATGACCGTGACTATGGTCACTTCACGACGCGCCAGAATATCCAATATAACTGGGTCAGTCTGGAAGACACGCCGGACATTCTGGCGGCACTCGCTGAAGTCGAAATGAACGCGATGCAGTCGTCGGGAAACTGCGTGCGCAACATCACGGCGGATCAGTTCGCGGGCCGTGCCAAGGATGAGATTGAGGATCCGCGCGTCTGGTGTGAGCTGATTCGGCAGTATTCGATTTTAAATCCGGAGTTTGCGTACCTGCCACGCAAGTTCAAAATTGCGGTCACCGGCTCGCCCAACGACCGGGCGGCAGTCGCAGTGCATGACATAGGCTTGCGTATGCACCACGGCGAAGACGGCAAGCCCGGATTTGAAGTGATCGTTGGCGGCGGACAGGGCCGCACCCCTGTGATCGGCAAAACGATTCGTGGCTGGTTAGAGCCGGAGCATGTGCTGGGCTACGTTGAAGCCATTTTGCGCATCTACAATATGTATGGGCGGCGCGACAACCTGTACAAAGCCCGTATCAAGATTCTTGTGAACGCCGTCGGCATCGACAAGTTCAGAGAGTTAGTCGACGCCGAGTGGGAGCACCTGCGCGGCGGCGAGCTGACCATCCCCGCGGAGGAGATCTCGCGTATCCACGCGTACTTCGCCCCCCCTGAATGGGAAGAGCTTCCCGACGGCGCCGCCACACTCGCCGCACAGCTTGCAGAAAACGAGACGTTTGCTCACTGGCACCAGGCCAATGTCAGCGAGCACAAACAGCCCGGGTACGCGATCGTTACGGTGTCTCTGAAAGCGCCGGGCCGGGAGCCAGGGGATCTGGATGCTGACCGCATGGATGCGTTGGCGGAACTCGCCGATCGCTTCAGTTGCGGAGAGCTTCGGGTATCGCACCGGCAGAACCTGGTGCTGGCCGACGTCCGACAGGACCAGCTGCTCACACTTTGGCAGGCGCTATCGGCGCTCGAACTGGCAACGCCCAACATTGGGCTGTTGACTGACATGATTGCCTGTCCCGGACTCGACTACTGCGCACTCGCTAATGCACGATCAATTCCGGTCGCCCAGGACATCAGCCGTCATTTCATCGATGTGGACAAGCTGCAGACCATCGGCAACCTGAGCATCAACATCTCCGGCTGCATGAATGCCTGCGGCCATCATCATGTCGGCAACATTGGCATTCTTGGTGTGGACAAGCGGGGCAAAGAATACTTTCAGCTCACGCTCGGGGGCGCTTCGGACCAACAGGCTTCCCTGGGCGATCGGCTAGGCCCTGCGCTGCCGCAGGACGAGGTACCGGGCGCGATCGAGACCCTGGTTGACACCTATCTGGGCTTACGGCAAGACGCCGACGAAACTTTCCTTGAAACCTACCGGCGAGTTGGCATCACGCCGTTCAAAACAGCTGTGTACGGCGACGACACGTCGCCGCGCCGGGTAGCCTAGCGGTTCTCGCAGTGGCACTGGTTAAACAGGGCAAGATTGTCGAAGACAGCTTTCAGCGCGTCACCGACGAGGCAATTCCCACGACGGGTGCGGTACTGGTTGATCTCGCCACCTGGCAAGCACAGCGCGAACAGCTTAAGGGGCGCGCTGAACCCGTCGGTGTGGTGCTCAAAAGCGACGAACATCCGGAAGTACTTGCCGACGACCTGCCCGGGCTCGCCCTGGTCGCGCTGGATTTTCCCACCTTCCGCGACGGCCGGGCGTATTCTTACGCGCGCCTGCTGCGCGATCGCTATGAATTCACCGGTGAACTGCGTGCCGTCGGTGACGTGCTACTGGAACAGCTTCTATACATGCAGCGCTGCGGCTTTGATGCCTTCGAAATTGAAAGCGACGACCCGGAGCGAGATTTCGAAACAGCGCTGGCAGATTTCACCGTGTGGTATCAGCCCGCCGGCGATGACAGAGCCAGCGCGCTGCAGCTACGCCACAGACGCTAGCTGCTTATTCTGAAACGGTCGCAGCCGGTCCGGTGCATCGCGCCACGCCGCGGAGGCTCGCGACGATCGGCGCCCTCAAGACGCACACCAACAGGTGATTAAGGCGCGGCGACCGCGGACGTGGACACGCCGGGCCCCAGCGGTTTGAAGGCCAATAGCAGCACGGGCAACAGCGCCAGGTTTGCCACCATGGCGAAGACCATCGCCAGGCTGGTAAATATCCCAAAGTAGATCGTCGGCCAGAAATTCGACAACACGAGCACTGAGAAGCCAGCGGCGATAATCAACGACGTGTAGTACATAGCCCGCCCGACGCTGCCATGCGAACGCTCGACAGCCAAACGGTAGTCACCATGTTTGGCGAACTCTTCGCGGAATCGATACAGATAATGAATGGAATCATCCACACCGATACCGACGGTGATGGCCGCAATGGTAATGGTCATGATGTCGAGCGACACGCCGGTCAGCCCCATGGCACCCAACACAACGACAGCCGCCAGCACATTAGGCACCAGTGCACAAAGCGCGAGGCCAACAGACCGAAACAGGCCAAGGAACATGATGAGAATCGCCAGAAAGACAAAACCAAGCGAGTAAATCTGCGACCTGTACAGGCTTTGCAGCACATTGTTGTACAGCACCAGCGTGCCAGTCAGGTTGACCTGCTCGGGCTTGAAATCCAGCTCCTCTACCAAATGGGATTGAATGGTTTGCAAAAGCTCGCCCCGGCGCAGGTTGGGGTCTGTTTCAAACACGCGCACTGCCAGCCGGACTTGATTCCCGTCCGCGGATAGATACGGATCGAACAGCGCGGACTTCACCTCCGGTGGCAAGTTGGCGTAGAGCACCGACAGAAAAAACGTATCGGGCGGCTTCCCGGAGTTGATGGTGGTCACCGTGTCCAAAGCGGTAGACATCGACAGAACCTTGCCAACCTGGGGGAGGCTCTCGAGGTAGCGGTGTACCCCCGCCACCCGGTTGAGCTGAAAGCTGTTGTACCAGTAGCTGGTAGCGCCGAGGTCCGTCGTTGTTATGCCGTCCGCGTTCTGCTCAGCAGTGTCCTCGAATTCCTCAAATTCTTCGAACTCTTCGAATTCGTCAAACTCCTCGCTGGCGCCGGCTAAATCCACCGGGTCAATCTCCGCGCTGGCGAAAAACGCTGGGTCGGCGTCGAGAATCACGTCCAAAGGCGTCGTCCCGCCAAGCTCCCGGTCGATGGTTACGAGACCTTGGTATATGTCTGTACTACTCTTGAAGTTATCAATGAAGCGGTTCTCGACCTCCAGTCGCGTCAGGCCAGCCACAGCCACCACACCGATTACAACGAATACAGCCAGCAACTGACTGGGACGCTTTAGCACCGTTTTCGCCAACGCGTTGGTCAGCACCGCCGTGCTGCGCCGAATGTGCTGCGGATCACGCGTTGACAGCAGCATGAGGCCCGCTGGAAACAACGTGAAAGACAGCAACAGCACCACCGCCATGCCGATCACCATAAGCCAGCCAAAATCGATGACTGGGCGCACGCCGCTGACCACCAGCGATGCAAATGCCACCATGGTCGTAATGGCAGTAAACAAGCAGGGCTTGAATTTGTCGTGCAAGGTTTGCGAAACGAGCCAGCGTTGGTCGGCATCCGGGCGCTCTATGTGCAGCTCCTGGTACCGGACTATCAGATGCACCGTCAGCGACAAACAGAAGATCAGAAGCAGAGCGACAAAATTTGCCGACACCACCGTCACCGGCCAGCGGGACAATCCCAGCAGGCCAGTCATCATGATGGCGGCAAGCAGGCAGGTTGCCATCGGCAGCAATACCCAGCGCAGCCGGCCGAAAACGAACCACAGCAGCAATAGCAGCAGAACCAGAATACCGGCGCCGAAGACCAGCACATCATTCAACACAAAGGCCAGCAGATCCGCCGCGATCATCGGCAGACCGCCAATCGCCAAACGGGCGCTGCCCCGGTAGCCATCCAACAACCGGCGAACTTCGTCGATGGAGCGGCCCTGCCGGGCAACCGCGAGCGGCCTTAGATCTTTGACCGCAGCCTCTAACGACTCCAGCTGCTGAGATTCAGCCTCGCTGAGCGGTGAATCAATGCGCTTCGCGCGCAAGTCATCCCGCGCATCAATTAGCCGGTCATACTCGGGGTTGCGTTCCAGACTCACCAGCAGCGCAGTTGTCTTGCCGTCGAGACTCATCAACAGCTGCCGGTAGAGCGAGCTCTCAGTGAGCTCTTTCTCAGCCAACTTACGATCGGTGCGTTGACTAAGCAGGGTGGGCACATTCTTCTGCAGCTCATCCAGACTTACCGGCGGACTCGCTACGAGTGGCACATCGAGGATGCTGGTAACCTGAGACACGCCATCAACCGCCGCCAGGTCAGCGCGCAACTGCTGCAGCCGCTCTAACGAATCATTGGTGAACAGACTTTGCGGTGCGGTATAGGTGATGATCAGAAAATCATCGGATCCGTACCGCGAGCGAATCTCGCGGTAGTAGCGAAGGTCCGGATCCGCTTCCAGCAGTAGTGCATCCGCCGACGCATCGAGCTGAAACTGCGTGGCAAAAAAGCCGAAGCCGCCGCAGACAGTCGCCGCGATTGCCAGTGTCAGGCGCGGCCGCGCGAGGATCAGACGCTGAAGACTGCGAAGCATTGAACGCACCATACGCAGGGTATTGCGAACGAACGAAACCGGCTATTGTCCACGGTGCATCGCCGAATACCAAACGGCTTGGGGAACACCGGCTGTGGCCAACGTGGTTGTAATTCTCGCCGCGCAGTTTTTCAGCGCTTTCGGCCAGGTGGCGATGGTCATACTGGCCGGGATCATCGGCGCCAAACTCGCCCCCGACCCGCGGCTGGCCACCTTGCCGGTGGCACTGGCCATTGTCGGCGTTGCCCTGGCAACCGTGCCGGTTGTAATGGCAATGGGACACTTTGGTCGCCGGCGGGTACTAACGGGTGGCATGGGGCTTTCTGCCTGCGGCGCTGCTTTGGCGGCAACCGGAATCCAGATCGATAGCTTTGCCCTGTTCTGCGCGGGCTCGCTACTTATCGGTGTGAACCTGGCATTCGCGGCTCAGTTTCGCTTTGCCGCCGCGGAGAGTGTGCCGCCGGAACTCGCGAGCCAGGCGATTGCCTGGGTCATGCTGGGTGTGGTGGGCGCAGCACTGGTAGCACCGCTCATAGCCTTGTCGCTACGCGACGCGATCGGTCAGGAATATGTCGGTTCGTTCGCCGTTCTTTCGCTCAGCTATCTTGCGGCCGCGGCGATGATCATGCGGCTGCGCGACCCGCAGCTCGCCCCGACCAACGGCCATGCTGGCCGACCGCTCGGCGCAATAGTGACTCAGCCCGTTTTCCTCCTCGCACTGTTTACCGCCGCCACCGGGTTTGGCGTGATGTCGCTGATCATGACGGCGACACCGTTGAGCATGCACGTGCTTGACGGTCACGACCTGCAGGTCACCACCGGTGTACTCCAGGCACACATCCTAGCGATGTATCTCCCGTCGCTGTGCAGTGGCTGGCTGGTGGCGCGCCTGGGCGTCGGCAGGATGATCTGTGTGGGGGCCGGGCTTGAAGCCTTCAGCTGCCTGGCGGCACTCAGCGGAAACTCAGTCGGGCACTATGGGTTCGCAATGATTGCGCTGGGCGTTGGCTGGAATTTTCTCTATGTGGCGGGGACGACGCTGCTGACACGCAGTTACGCGCCCGCGGAGCGCTTCAAAGCTCAGGCGGTGAATGATCAGTGCTTGTTTGCCATCATGGCAATCGCATCACTGCTCGCCGGCTGGCTGCTCACTGCGCTGGGCTGGCACCTGCTCGTTAGCGTAGCGCTGATTCCGCTGGCGGTATTGCTACTCGCCCTTGGCACCGGGCTAAAGCAGGGATTGGCTTCGGCGGGTAGCGGCTAAGCCCCTTCGCTCTGTTGTCGATTTTCCATAACGCCTGGAATTCGCGCGCCGCAGCAGCCATTGGGGCCCGCTCCGTGACTCATTGCACATAGTGTCAGCCACCTAACGGCTAGGCTTCTGTTATCTATCGAAGCGCGTCGCCGTGAGGCTGATGTTAACGCTGCGGACCAAAATACTCGGGCTGGCACTCATTCTGGTGGGAGCCACGTTATTGATCGCGCTGTCGCCGACGGTGCTGTGGTCGCTGCGTGCCCAGGATGATGGCCTGGCCCGCTGGGTCAACTCGGCGAGCGCGTCGTATGACGCCGCGATCGCAGATCGCGGCAACCAGCTCCTCAGTGCTGCCCAACTGATCGCTGCCAAGCCTGCGTTGGGAAGAGCTACGCCCCTTGGCGCGCGACAGCTCGCGCTGGCTGGCGCTGCGGTTACCGCGCACGCTGACATCGCGATTCTGCTCGACGGCAACGGTGAGGTGGCCGTACACACTGGCCAGCTGGCAGAGTCGCAAACTGCCATGCCGGGTCTGGTGAGCCGCGCCATGCTCAGTTCGTCGCGGCGCGGCCTGGTCACTGCCGATAACACAACCTTCGAAACCTATACGGTCCCTCTGGCCGGGGATCCGGCGGAAGGCTGGCTCACCCTCGGCTTTGCACTGGACGACAGGTTGGCCAACTACCTCAAGCGACTCACCCGTGCAGAAACCACGCTCCTGGGGACCGCTCAGACACCCGTGCGCCTGCTCGGGACGTCCCTGAATGAAATAGCCCGCACGCACATCGAGACACTTACGGCATCCGACTTGCTAGTGGAAAACGAGAGTCTTGAGCTCAACCTGGGCAAGACAGGGTACCGGTCAGTGTCGCGGCGGCTCATTCCCGGGTCACCGGATGTTGTGGTACTGCTCAAGCGCCCCGTCAGACCCTCCTATCTGGCGGTCACCGAGGTAGGCGGCCTGATTCTGGCCGTCTGCCTGGTAGCGTTCGGCCTGGCCGTTGGAGGCGCGGAAATACTCAGGCGTCACCTGAGCAGACCAATAGCGCAGCTCCAAGCCGCGGCCAAGCGAATTGGCGAAGGCCAATATGGCACGCCGGTTCTAGTCAAGCACGATGACGAACTCGGCCAACTGGCTACAGCATTCAACGCTATGCAGGAAGTCGTTGCTGAACGTGAAGAGCGCATCATGTATCAGGCCCAGTTCGACGAGCTCACCGGCCTGCCGAACCGAATTCTTGCGCTGGAGCGCATCCAGGAAGCGATCGAGGACGCTGAACAAACCAAGTCACCCGTGAGTCTGATGATCGTTGATCTGAACAGCTTCAGCGAGGTTGGCTCGTCACTCGGACACGAAATCAGCGATGCCCTCCGCGCCCAGGCGGCCGAACGTCTGCGTGCCAGCCTGGACACCCGGCACATTCTGGCCAGACTCGAGGGAGACCAGTTCCTGGTAGTGATGCGGGGTCAGGATTCTGAGCAGGCCATGGCGACGGCAAACGAGCTACTCCGGCTGCTAAGTGCCGGTCTGGCCGTGCGCGATGTCAACCTGGAACTCGACGTGAGCGTCGGTATCTGTACGTATCCGAAGCACGGCGATTCGCCGGAGAAACTGCTGCTGCGCGCGGCCGTTGCGCGCAATGACGCAAAAGCCGCGAGCACACAGGTGCACGTGTACGAGGCGGGTCGTGAAGAACGCCATCTTCGGCAACTGGCAATTCTCGGCGACCTGCGCCGCGCCGTGCGCGAGAACGAGCTTAAACTGTTCCTGCAACCCAAGATCCGCCTGATAGACAACCGACTCTGCGGCGCCGAGGCACTGGTGCGATGGGATCATCCGACGCTTGGCTTCCTGCCCCCCAGCGAGTTCATTTCTATCGCGGAGCACTCGGGCAATATTTCGCTCATTACCGAATGGGCTCTTGCTGAGGCGATTCGCGAATGCCGGTTTTGGCAGGAAGACAACCTGCCGCTCGACGTATCCGTCAATCTCTCTGGGCGGGATCTCCTGGATCAGGATCTGCCGATTCTGATTTCATCCATGCTGCGGGATCACGATCTGGAGGCCAACCGTCTGGTGCTGGAAGTCACCGAGGAGGCACTTGTCGGTGACCTGGATCGAGCGAGCCGCGTGCTGGGCTGCCTGCGCAACATGGGTGCCAAAGTCGCGATCGACGACTTTGGTACTGGCTACTCCTCACTCGCACAGATCAAGCATCTGCCCGTCGATGAAGTGAAGATCGACAGGTCGTTCGTAATGGAACTGCCGGGCAACCGCGCAGATGTGGCGATTGTCCGGGCGACAATCGAACTGGCGCATAACCTCGGCATGGAAGTCCTCGCAGAGGGTGTGGAAAACCGTTCAACGCTGCGCTGGCTGGCCGCCCATGGCTGCGAACGCGCGCAGGGCTTCATGATTGCCAAACCGATGCCCGCTGAGGAATTCACCGCCTGGGCACACAACTACACCGAGGACCTGCAGGCCAAGGTAGAATCGGGCCATGCGCAAGTGGACCTTAGCTTTGCTGCTGGTCGCGACCGCCGCCTGCAGTCCGCCAGCTAGCCCCCCTGACAACCGTCCCGTCGGGCTTTGGCGCGGCGAGATCAATCATTTCGGCAAGACTCTGCCGTTCAACTTCGAGATTCGCGCGTCAGGCGACGATCTTGCAGTTGACTATCTCAATGGGCCGGAGCGGCTGCCGGTAGAAACTGTCAGCTGGACAGAGGCGGGCGAGCTCCTGCTCGACTTTCCATCTTACTCATCGGGCCTGGCGGCGCAGGTGGATGGCGACAACATGCAGGGGCAGATCCGCCTGCAGCGGCGCTCGAAACTGCACCAGCTCGACTTCGTTGCCAGGCGAGGGCCCGCGCATCGGTTCTTCGCGGAGCCGACCGATGAATACCAGGATTTTTCCGGGCGATGGCAGGTTGAAATTTATGTGCCGGCGTTTGACTTTAGGCAGCCTGCCGTAGCGCTGTTCGAACAAGCGGGCGCCGCAGTCTCCGGAACGGTCATGACGGAGGTTGGCGACTACCGGTTTCTGGCCGGTGAAGCACGCGGCGATACGCTGTACCTGTCAGCGTTCGATGGCGGTGGTACGCAGCGATGGCAGGCAACCATGGACGCCGACGGGAGCTTACGCGGCGAATTTGACTCGGTGACCTATCAGGCGGCCCAGTGGACCGCCACCCGCAATGCGGACTATCGGTTGCGTGACCCGCAGACGCTCACCGCGCTCAAGCCAGGTTACGACAGCATCGACTTTACGTTTCCCAACCTGGAAGGCCAGCCCGTATCGCTCAGCGACGAACGCTTTGCCGGTCAGGTGGTGCTGGTAGTGCTCGGCGGCAGCTGGTGCCCCACCTGTCATGACGAGGCAGAGTTCATGGGTCCGTTCTACGCAGCCAGAGCGGAGCAAGGACTAGAAGTCGTTTATCTGATGTTCGAGTACTCGGATCAGCTCGATGAAGTAGCGGATCAGTTGCGGGCCTATCGCGACCGCTATGACATCAGGCACCCGATACTGTTCGCCGGCGACGCGGCGCGCGAGGGTCGCAATAGTCTGCTGCCAATGCTCAACAACATCATGGCTTTTCCAACGACGATATTCGTCGATCGACGCGGCAAGGTGCGTCGCATTCATACCGCTTTCCCGGGACCCGCTACAGGCCAGGAGCACCTCGACTACACGCGCGAGTTCGCGGCATTCGTGGATTTGCTGCTTGGCGAATCAGCCTGATCTCGCGCCTGCTACGGCAACTCAAGCTCTTGCGGTGTCGCGGATAAGACATCGTCATACAGCGATACCTCACGGGCCATATCAGCATCAGTGATGCCGGCCATGTATTCCCAATCGGCAGGACTAAACAGTTCGGCGGCAAGCTCAGTGGTACCGCCATGGTGGCCCATGTTGCGCACGATAAAGTCGGTGAACTCCCGAGCGGCCGACTCAAACTCAGCCAGTGCCGCGGTGCCCGAGCTGCGCAACGCGTCGCGGGCAGTGAGCATGCGGTGCAGGCGTTGCTCATTGCCAGCCAGGCGCTCGTCAAGCTCGGACAGAGCCGTGGTCACGCTCTCGGTCATGGCGGGCACTTTGTCACGAATCATGTCGCCCATCTTGACGTCCTGGGCATGCAGCCGCGCCATGGCGGCTTCCATATAGTCCGCGACGGCAGTGTAGAACGGCACCCAGCTATCTGCGCCGCCGGAAGTCTGCGCAACAGCGGCGGAGAGACGAAGGCGAACCTCCTTGAGCCGGCGCCGCTCACCGGCGATGCGTTCCTGCAGCGTTGTCATCAGATCTTTCTCCGTAGAAATAAACTTACTGAGCGTATTGCAACAAGCGCATTACATCCCGCCCGGCGATGCTCCCGGTCTGATCGATATTGACCCGCGCCAGGCGCAGGCCGAGCGGATCGACGAAGCCGGAAATGCGGTAGTCAAGCGATCGCGCACCCGACAAGGCAAGCTGCAGCAAGTTCGGGCCCTCGCGCAGCAGGTCTGTGCGAATGCGCACCTCGGCAGGTGCACTGGCTTCTGCGGGAACACTGAAAGCACTGACCAGCTCGCCGGCACCGATAGGAATACCCTGCAGATCCAGAGCCAGCTGACCGCCATCGATCCGCAGCGGCACGGGGTTCGGGTTGGCGACGCCCAGCGTGACTACAAAGACCTGTTCATCAGCTTGCACACTCTCGAGCTTCAGACCGTTGAGGCTAAGCGTTGGCAGCAGCTCAGGCACCGGCAACGTACAGCTGGCGAGCAACAAGGCGATCATCGGTGCGCAGCGCATCAGTAGCCTAACCATTTAAGGCACCCAACATTGTTTCAGGATACCGCTCGCCGTTGACCATGTCCTGAGGCAGCGATGCATTGATGAAGTCCAGATCCGCCGCGGAAAGCTCCAAAGATATCGCACCCAGATTGTCGTCCAGATACTCACGGCGTTTGGTCCCCGGAATGGGCAATACACCCCGCCACTGCGCCAACACCCACGCAAGGGCGAGCTGCGCAGGCGTGCATTCGAACCGGCTTGCCAGCGCCTGAACACGTTCGGCGATTGCCTGGTTGGCCTGAATGTTGTCGCCGCTAAAACGTGGAAACAACCGGCGGGTGTCACCTTCGGGTAAGTCGGCCGACGCGCGGATTGCTCCGGTAAGAAACCCTCTCCCCAAGGGGCTGTAGGCCACGAAGCTCACGCCCAGTTCGCGGCAGGCGTCCAGCGCCGGCGCTGTCTCCGTGCGCGTCCACAGAGACAACTCACTTTGCAGAGCTGCCACCGGGTAAATGGCATGCGCGCGCCGCAGCGTGTCTGGACTGGCTTCCGATAAACCCACGAAACGAATCTTGCCGGCTGCCACGAGTTCTGCCATGGCACCGATAGAATCTTCCAGCGGCACATCCCGATCGATGCGGTGCAGGTAAAACAGATCGATATAGTCGGTCTGCAGCCGCCGTAGACTGTCATCGCAACTTTGCAGGATGGTCTCGGGCCGGTTGTCCGCGGTTATCGAGCCGTCGTCAGTTCGCGACATGCCGCACTTGGTTGCGACAAACACGTCGCCACGACGACCGGCTATACAGTCGCCAACGAAACGTTCGTTGTCGCCGTTCTGATAAACCGCAGCGGTATCCAGATGCGTGATACCCAGATCCAGGGCACGCAGGAGTGTCGCCCGAGCCTCCTTATCATCACGCTGCCCATACCAGCCGACCAGTCCCATACAGCCGAGACCCAGTGCCGGCAGGGAGATTCCAGTGCTGCCCAACTCACGGGATTCCACGGTGCGCCCTCTAAGCCAAAAAAACGCCGGCTAGAATACACCTTGGGCACTGATCGCGTGGGAGATACAGGTTCCATGATTGACCGCATACTGATGCTACTCGCCTGCCTGCTGCTTGCCGTGGCCGGTTCACTAAGCGCTTATGGTTTTCACGGACTCGACGCGCCGCCGGACACATTGAACGCCTGGCGATGGGCGGTCGACATGCATTACTACCACGGGCTAGGACTGCTGGTCGCCGGCGCGCTTGGCCTGAAGCTTGGCCCGTCCTGGTGGCTGAGAGGCGCCGGACTCCTGATGTTGGCCGGCATCTTCCTGTTCTCTGGCCTGATCTACGCCAACGCGCTTGGAGCGCTTGAGGCGCTTAGCCCGATGATCCCCTCGGGCGGCAGCTGCTTCATGGCAGCCTGGGTGCTGTTAGCCATCGGCGTGTGGCGCGGAACTACAGTATCCTTGGCGGCCAGTTAATCGCGGAGAGAAGTCCATGCGCTGCACTCGGATGGTTTTGCTAACGCTACTGCTGGTGGTGGCCGGCTGCGGATCGCTGCCCAGTCAGGCAGGCCCCGACACTGTGCTGGTCGTTGGCGCAACTGGCCAGACGGGACGATTACTCGTTCGCGACCTGGCCGCGGCAGGCTACACCGTGCGCGCGTTCAGCCGCAGCGAGACCAAGGCCCGCGAGCTACTGGGCGATGAGGTCGAAATTGCCGTGGGCGACGTGAAGTCCGAGGAATCCGTGCGGGCTGCGATGCTCGGCGTAGACCGCGTGGTATCCGCCGTTGGCGCTGGGGGTGCTACCGGCCCGGACAGTCCCGAACAGGTCGACTACCTGGGCGTCGAGAAATTGGCCGTTGCAGCGGCGGCAGCCAATGTGAAGCACTTCGTGCTGATTTCCTCTATGGGCGCAACGCACGAAGACCATCCTCTCAATCGCATGTTCGGCAACGTGCTCATCTGGAAAGCAAAGGGTGAACAGGCGCTGCGCGATAGCGGTGTGCCCTACACCATCGTCAGGCCGGCCGGCCTGCTAAACGAACCCGGCGGCCAGGGCCGCGTCGTGGTTGTGCAGGGCGACCCGAGAGAGGCAGGCGGCACACTGGCGCGGGCTGACGTTTCTACCGTCTGCGTGCAGGCGCTGGCGCACGAAAGCTCACGGGGCAAGACATTCGAGATCTGGCGCGAAGACGGCGAGGCGCGCAGTGAGTGGGGCAGTACGTTTGCTTCACTAAGCGCCGACTAATCGCAGGTCGTTGGAGACCTTCATCCGGCACGATACTTTGTTGTAACCCGGCTCAAAATGCTCATGTATCGGCATATACACTCCGCTTTTTCGCCGGGCCACGCCAAGAACCTATCTCAGCCTGCCACGTGGCCGCACAGACGCCGTTGCGGAGTGAATTGCGCGGCACGAGGAGCGAGAGGTGGTTGTTCCACCTAAGCGACGAGTAACAAAGCAAGGCGCCCGCAAAGGCTCTGCCCTGTGGGTTTCGCCCGGTTGGCCGTCTGACGTCGTTGCGCACCTTGCGAATGATCACCGACATTCGACGCGTCGCACGCCTCGCAGACGACCAACCGGCTGCGAAATGCGGCTCACGGGGCGGACTGAGTTAGGTTCTAATCTCGCCCTCGCCTGAAGGTCTCCAACGACCTGCGACAGGCTTCGGTTCAGCACTAAACAGCGGATACCCCTAGGGAGAAGCTGGAGAGGTTGCTGAGAGTTGCGGCGCTGCCGGGTTCGGAGTGATCTGACGGCGCTGCCAACCTTCTTGCGAGTAACTGATCTCGGCCGTCGGCCAGTGTTCGCGATCCAGCTTCAGCGTCAGCACTTCCTCGGTCCCGTTCCACAGGACAGTCGTTAACCTGACTGAAGCACCGTCGGCGCGGGCTCCCACCAGCTCGAGAAACCGGTCCAGGTCCGTTGCGGCCTGGCCGTCCACCTCAACTATGCGCCGGCCGGCAAACAAACCGTAACGCGAGGCCGGTGAGCCGTACGCGAAATACGCGACGTACACGCCCACCGGTTCTATGCCCCGCTGCGCCGACATATCACGATAGGGCGCTTGTAGTAGCGCGCCACTCCACACCAGCGCGCGGCGCGTTCCACTGCCGGCCAACGCAACCGTCGGGACTTCCAGCGGCAGCGCACGACCATTGCGCAGCACGGTCAGCCTGACCAGTGGCTCACGCGCGGCAAGCTCGACCTCGCGGAAACGCGTCGCCGGCTCGCCGTTCACAGCCAGCAGCACGTCGCCGGGTTTGAGTATTCCAGCGGCCGGGGTGCCGGCAACGGTGCGCACCACGGCAAGCGCCTGCCGTCTGTCAGGATCATGCTCGGCGAGACCCCGCGCCTGAATATCGTTCATGCCAAACTTGCGTGCCGCAGAGAGCGGCATCTGACGCCATTCGACTTCCAGCGAACTGAGTTCTTTGTCAGAGCTGGCGAGCGCGAGCAGCTCGGCGACCAGATCAGCAGGCACACCTTTGTTCTCCTGCACGACTTCGCCGCTACCCTGATACGCAAAGCTCGACCACAACGACACGACGCGGCCCCCGGCATCGATCATCACGCCATCAATGTCGCCAGGGCCGTTGACCAGCGCCAGCGTCTCCAGGTTGGTGTCGCGGAAACGCATTGTGCGGGACAAAGGAAACTGCACTGGCTCCACGGAGGCCACCTCAGTGGTCCGGTAGACCAGTTTGTTGTCGCCCCGCAAGCCGACCACCCACAGTTTGTCGCCGGGTGCCGGCATTCTGGTGTCGAGTTTTGCGGTCTTCACCGGCGTTGATTCAATCAAAGCTGGGTCGTACTGCAGCAGAGTCAGATTGTGTGTGGGATGCACATAGGCAACGCGGCCGGGTATCTCCAGTTCGCCGCCGAAGGTCAGAAACACATCCCCCATCGCTTCAGGAACCGTGTTCCTATCTACGACCACGTAGCCCCGCTCGGCATCAACGACTAGACCGGTGCCGTAGTAGTGCCGCTCGGATACCCCGGATATGGTGTAGGGCATATCGAAGTTCACTAGCACCAGCGAGGGAATGATGGCACGCACGCGGCTGTCGCGATGCTGAGCAAAGCCCGCCGTCCCCTGCTGTGGTTCAGCCGGGGCGGCATCATCCGGCATCGGTGTGCAGGGCCAGCTGCCCGTCGCATCGTTGCGCTGACAGCTGCGCGCCGGGAACCAGCGCCTGTCCATGCGCATGACGCGCAACTTGCTGGACGCAGGATCATCAAAGCTAAAGAAGCGCACGGCCGCCCGTTCCCCATCACCGAGAGAGGCCAGGATCCGCTGAAAGTCCTCCAGACCCGTAACCGCCTCTTCATCAACGCCCACAATGACGCTGCCGCGTGGTATGCCGGCGGCACTGAAAATGAAGCCGGGATTAGCGACGTAGGCGCCGGACAGCGGACGATTAAGAAAGCGTGCCACCTGATATGAGAGGTCGTGCACGATGGCATCGCCGAATTCAACGAAGCGGTCCGGCGTGATGTCGTGTAAATCCGTAACTGGCAGATTGGCGGTGATCGATTCTCCGTTCCGCTGCAGTTCCAGCGACACCGTTTGCCCGACCTGCTCATCGAGCACCTCCGCCAACGGCGCAAACGCTGTGACGAGCTCCCCGTTTAGCCTTACCAGAATGTCGCCGACGCGCAGTCCCGCCTCGGCCGGGCTGTCTTCGACCACCTGCTGCACGACCAGCATGCCCGTTTGGCCAGGAAAAGCCTCGCGCACAGCGGCCTCGGTGGTTTCCGGCAACCCCAACCGGCGCAATTCGTCGTAGCGCTCATGTCCAAACACCGTAGCCAGGGTGCCGCGGGTGATTGGCGTCCCCTGCTGCAGTCGCTTCAGGGCACGCTGGACGCGCTGCAGCGGCAGGAAAAAGCTGGAGGCCGCCTGCGAGGCGCCACCGGCGTTAAGGGCAACCACGCGACCATTGATGTCGATGACCGGCGAGCCTGACGAACCGCCCGAGGTGCCGGAAGCGGCCTGCAGGTAAAAGGTGTTGAAGTCGTTGTACTTGCCGGCACCATAGACTGGAGCAGGACGATCAAGACGGGCGATCGTGCCGGACAGGATGGACAGCTGCTCGCCGGCATCGTTACCGACCACGCGGATCTCGCGGCCAACCTCCGCGGCATCCGGATCCAGCTCAAGCTCAGCCGGCTCGATATAACGCAACTTGTCAGGGTCGTATCGGAAGAACCCGAAGTCGTGTACCGGATCGCGGTACACGGGCACCAGCGCCACCTCCTCCTGGTTCAGAAACAGCGCTTCGGCGCGAACTGGTCCGGGCGTCACTACATGGCGATTCGTCAGCACGAGGCCACGCTGCGCATCGACGACAAAACCCGTGGCCTGGGTGGATTGGTTCCACTCCGTGTCGAACGCGCGTGTGCTATCCACCTTGATGGATACCACGCCGGTCGAGATCCGCTCCAACGTGGCCCGCCAGGCAGCGGGCTCTGCCTCCGGCGTGGAAGCCAGTGCGCTCCCGATGGCAGCGCAGCAAAGCGCCGCGACGACGGCGCTAAAGCGCAAGCTCGTAACCAAAGGTGCTTTCAAAGTCCCGACTGAGAGTCGCTTTGTCGAATACATGGTTCTGAGTGCCTCGGTGGGCAATCTTTATCGCGCCGATCAGCGACGCGAGGCGGCCCGTATCGGCCCAGCTAAAGCCATGCCTCAATCCGAACAGGAGACCTGCCCGGTAGGCATCACCACAGCCAGTTGGATCGCTTAACTCAGCAGCTTCGACCGCGGGGATATCGAGGCGTTCACCGTCGGTGTAAATCCAAGACCCTTCGCTGCCCCGGGTCAGCACAAGCGCCTTGACGCGTTTCGCGATCTCCTCTAACGGCTGCCCGCAGCGATCTTGCAACAGCTGACCTTCGTAGTCGTTCACAGTGACCCATGTCGCCAAATCCACGAACTGATTGAGTTCGTCGCCGTCGAACATCGGCAGGCCCTGCCCCGGATCAAAAATAAAGGGAACGCCGGCATCCACAAACTGGGCAGCATGCTCAAGCATGCCCTGGCGGCCGTCAGGAGAAACAATCCCCAGCTCGATACCGCGGTCCGCGGGCACCTTGTTGCTGTGAGAGTGATCCATCGCGCCGGGGTGAAACGCGGTGATCTGATTATCGTCCAGATCGGTCGTGATGTAGGCCTGAGCCGTCAGTTCTTCTGCAACTGTGCGTACCAGGCTGGTATCAATGTTCAGCGTCGCGAGCCGCTCGCGATACCGTTCGAAGTCGCGTCCCACGGTCGCCATGATGTGCGGCTTCTCACCAAGCAGCTGCAGGTTGTAGGCAATATTGCCGGCGCACCCCCCGAATTCCCGGCGCATCTCAGGGACCAGGAACGCGACATTCAGGATATGAATCTGGTCAGCCAGAATGTGTTCTTTGAACCGACCGGGAAACACCATGATGTTGTCATAGGCGATCGACCCGCAGATCAGGATAGACATGAAGCTCTCCGGAAAATGAACTGTAAGTTAGGCCGACTGCTCTACCGGCCAGGCCAAATCAAGCTGGCGAGCAGCGCGCACGTCATCAAGCCGGCGGACCGGCATCGTCAGCGGCGCGGCTTTGACCGCTTCAGGATCCTGAAACGCCCGTTGACGGATCGCCACCATCGCATCAACAAACGCATCGAGATCTTGCCGGGATTCCGTTTCCGTCGGCTCGATCAGCAGGCACTCGGGCACGAGCAGCGGAAAATAAGTGGTCGGCGCGTGAAAGCCCTCGTCCAGTAATGCTTTCGCGAAGTCCATGGCCGTCACGCCGGTTTCCCTCGTCAGGTCCTTCACGGACACGATGAACTCATGACTGGCCCGGCGCCTGGGGTAAGCCAGCTGGAAGCCGGCGGACGCAAGTCGGGCCATCAGGTAGTTCGCGTTCAGCGTGGCGAAGTCGGCTACCCGTCGCATGCCTTCCGCACCGAGCAGCCGCATATAGATGTAAGCACGCAGCAAAATACCGGCATTGCCCATGAACGCTGAGAGCCGTCCGATACTCTGCGGGCGATCCGTTTCGGTCAGCCAGCGGTACTTGTCCCCTTCTTTGCCCACCACGGGCACGGGCAGGAAAGGCGCGAGGCGTTGGTTAACACCGACAGCGCCCGATCCGGGTCCGCCACCGCCGTGCGGCGTGGAAAACGTCTTATGGAGATTCATGTGAATCACGTCAAAGCCCATGGCGCCGGGCAATGCACGGCCGAGAATGGCGTTGAGATTAGCGCCGTCGTAGTAGAGCAGGCCGCCCGCCTCGTGCACGATGCGGGCAACCTCCTGGATCTGGCGCTCGAACACGCCAAGCGTTGAAGGATTGGTCAGCATGATGCCGGCCGTCTGCGGCCCCACCGCCTGCCGCAACGCTTCCAGGTCGATGTCTCCATCGGGGCCCGTTGCCAGCTCGCGAACTTCGCAGCCACACATGATGGCAGTCGCCGGATTCGTACCGTGGGCGGCATCCGGCACGATAATCTCCCGCCGCGCATCGTCACCGCGTGCGCGGTGGTACGCCATGATCATGGCCACCCCGGCAAATTCGCCCTGCGCGCCCGCCATCGGTGTCAGCGAAACCTCCGCCATGCCTGTGACGGCAGCCAGCATCTCCTGCAGCTCGTACATGCAACTCAGGAATCCCTGGCCATGAGACGCTGGACCCAACGGGTGCCGGCCGGTGAAGCCCGGCAGCATCGCCAGCTGGTTACACACCTTGGGGTTGTACTTCATGGTGCACGAACCCAGCGGATAGAAATGCGTGTCAATCGAAAAGTTGAGCTGCGACAGGCGTGTGTAGTGGCGCACGGCCTGCAGCTCAGAGACCTCTGGCAGCGCGGGCACGTCACCGCGAAGAAACGCAGCCGGAAGATTGAGTGCCGACTGGCGCGCCTCGGACAAACCCGGCGCGCGGCGCCCGGGCTGTGAATGCTCAAAAATCAGGGGCTCGTGCATGGTGCTTCCCTTAAGCCGCGCGGGAATCGCTCAGCAATCTGCCCAGCGTCTCCACATAAGCATCGATCTCATCTGCCGTGCGCATCTCCGTAGCGCAAACCAGCAGGCATTGCCCTAGCTCCGGATAGGCATCGCCGAGCGGATAACCACCGAAAATACCGGCGTCGGCCAGAGCGTCCAGCACCGGCTCCAGCGGCCGATCAAAGCGCAGCACCGCCTCGTGAAAATAGGTGTCAAAGACCTGCTCAACACCGGGAAGCGCGGAAAGTCCTGCGGCCAGCCGGCGCGTGTTGTGATGGCAGGCCTGCGCGTTGCGGCGGAGGCCCTCAGCGCCCAGCAATGCCATGTAGATGGTGGCGGCCGTGACCATCAGTCCCTGGTTGGTGCAGATGTTCGAGGTCGCCTTGGAGCGCCGGATATGTTGCTCGCGCGCCTGCAACGTCAGTGTAAAGCCGGGCTTACCGTCGAGATCGACAGTGCGGCCGACAATCCTGCCCGGCATCTGGCGAACCAGAGGCTGGCGGCACACGAGGTAGCCAAAATAGGGCCCGCCGGAAGAGACGGGAATGCCCAGCGGCTGGCCTTCGCCGCACGCGATGTCAGCGCCGTGCGTACCCCACTGCCCCGGTGGCTTGAGGACGGCCAGGCTCAGCGGATTGCACACACCGATCAGCAGACTGTTGTTGGCCGAGGCCCAATCACACAACGCATCGACATCGTCGAGCGTGCCCAGAAAGCTTGGCTGCTGTACCGCGACCGCCGCGTAATCCTCGCCAGCGTGCTCCGCGAGCGCAGCGATGTCGACAACGCCGTGCCTGTTTGGCAGCTCAACCAGCTCAATTCCCTGCCCGGCCATGATGGCATTGGCGACAGCACGGTACAGCGGGCTAACGCCGCGGGTAGTCAACACCCGACGCGACTTGGTTTTACGGTTGGCGCGCACTGCCATCAGACAAGCTTCGGCAAACGCGGTGGCGCCGTCGTAGAGAGACGCATTAGAAACGTCCAGCCCGGAAAGCGCCGCCATCATCGACTGATACTCATAGATCAGCTGCAGACTGCCCTGGCTTGCCTCCGCCTGATACGGCGTATACGCGCTGTAGTACTCACCGCGCGTGGCTACATCCCAAACAGCCGCAGGAATGTAGTGCTCATAAGCACCCGCACCGATGAAGGACACACTGCCTGTGTCCGTCGCCGCCCGTGACTGCATCAACCGGCTCACAGCAGACTCTTCCAGGCCCACCGGCACACGGTCTAACCCGTCAATGCGCAGTGCATCAGGAATCTCATCGAACAGATCATCGATGCTGACGGCGCCGATCGCCGCGAGCATCTCCTGAACCTCTTCGTCGGTATGCGGTATGTAGGGCATGGCGTGGTGGGCTACTTACTGCTCTTAATGACTCGTGTCAGTCTTCGGATTCCGCCAGAAACTGACCATAGGCCTCAGCTCCCATCAACTCCTCAAGTGCTGCGGGCTCATCCGGCTCGACCCGCACCAGCCAGCCGTCGTCGTAGGGACTCGCATTGACGAGTTCCGGCTCGTCCTGAAGCCGCTCATTAACCGCGGCAACCCTGCCGGACAATGGGCAATAAACATCGGATGCCGCTTTCACCGATTCGACGACGGCACAGGCGTCGCCTGCGGTGAACTGGCTGCCCGACTCGGGTAGCTCAACAAAAACCAGGTCGCCCAGCGCCTGCTGCGCGTGATCGGTTACGCCCAGGCTGACGGTCCCATCGTCTTCAAGCCGCAACCATTCATGATCGCTGGTGTACTTGAGATTGTCGGGTGTTTCGCTCATGCCTGTTTCCTTCTTAGATTGCGCTAGCTGGCCGCGCCAAGATCCAGTTTTACTTCGCCTCGCCGGACGAATACGGGCGGGACGATGCGGGCGCGGCATCGGCGACGACGAATCTCCACTTCACAGTGCTCGCCTGCGGACGCGGGTACGCGAGCCATGCCGATTGACCGCTGCAGCGTAGGTGAGAAGCCGCCACTAGTGACAACCCCTGTGGCCTCTCCGCAATGAACCGTCTGGCCGTGCCGCATGATACCCCGATCCTCCAGCAGCAACCCGACCATCCGCTCGGCAGGCCCTGTGTCGCGTTCGCGTTCCAGAGCGGGCCGCCCGGTGAATTGCCGGCCGGCAGGGTCCCATGCGACCGTCCATGCCAGGCCGCTGGTTAACGGACTGTGCTCTTCATCAAGGTCCTGACCGTACAGCGATAACCCTGCCTCAAGCCGCAAGGTGTCACGCGCGCCCAAGCCACACGGCGAGGCGCCAGCCTCTACCAACGCGCTCCAAAGAGCCTGACCCGCGTCGCTGTCCGCGATAACACACTCGAAGCCATCCTCGCCCGTGTATCCGGTTCGCGCGACGAACACATCGCTATCGCCGCAGCAATGAAAGGGCTTTAGTCCAGTCACCGAGTCGCGTAGCGGAGACGGCAACTGCGCGGGCAAAAGACTAACGGCATCTGGCCCCTGCACGGCGAGCATGATGCCGTCCCGTCGCTCTGTGAGCGTTACGTCACAGCCCTGTGCAGCAGACTGTAGCCACGCCAGATCTTTCTGACGGGTGGCTGCGTTTACGATTAGCCGGAAATCTTCGGGACTTAGACGGTAGACAATGAGGTCGTCGATCACCCCGCCTGCCTCATTGAGCATGCAGCTATAGAGTCCGCGGCCGTCGGCGCTGAGCTTGCTCACGTCATTGGCAAGGGTCGACCGCAGAAACGCAGTGGCCGCCGGACCACGCACGTCAACCACTGTCATATGCGATACATCGAACACCCCGGCAGACTGGCGGACGCTGTGGTGTTCATCAATCTGCGAGCCGTAGTGCAGCGGCATATCCCAGCCGCCGAAATCGACCATCCGCGCGTTCAGTTGACGGTGCGCGCTATTGAGCGGTGTTTGCTGCGGCATAGGCTTTAGCTTCCACAAAAAAAGGCGGCAGGCACCAGCCTGCCGCCCCTCTGTCCTGAAACCTGAGAGATCGAGCTGGCTACGAGTTTCCGCCAGCTGCACCCCTTCGGTGGGCTCTTCTGAGCCGCTCTCCAGAGCCAATCGAGGCAGGCCGTCCTGGATGCCTGAGCGTTTCCGGGCGGGTTGCGCCTTCGGCGGCTGCATCATCCGTGCAGCACTCTCCGGCATGCCTCTGCGATTGAACGGCGATTCTAGCTGATCGCGGTGGCCAGTGGAACGCGGTCGCCGCGGATGGGGGCAATCTCGTCACGCACAAACCGCAACCGGTCAGCGACTTCGCGTGGCGGAGGACGGTTCCCAACGATGGCGAGCCGTCGCAGGAGGCCGGTCTGATTGGCAATCTGTATCGCTAGTCCCGGGCGTGCATTCAGCTCGAGGATCAGCGGGCCGTGCTCCCGGTCCAGCACCAGATCGACGCCGAGATAACCCAGGCCGGTCAATTCATAACAGCGTGCCGACAACTCCAGCAATGTTGCCCAGCTGGGCACCTGAATGCCCACGACAGATTCGCCTGTATCCGGATGTTCATCGACGGAGTCACCGTCTAATACCGCATGCCGGGTTTGCCCCGTCAGCAGGTCGACACCGGCACCCACCGCACCCTGGTGCAAGTTCGCTTTGCCGTGCGACTGCCGGGTTGGCAACCGCACCATC
The DNA here is from genome assembly GCA_028285245.1 of Gammaproteobacteria bacterium. Taxonomy (GTDB): domain Bacteria; phylum Pseudomonadota; class Gammaproteobacteria; order Steroidobacterales; genus J054. Next base: position 25,781 of record JANQPY010000042.1, read on the forward strand.
GCCATCACGGGGTAACCCTGAAAAACCAGCACGCGCACGTCGGGCACGCCACGGTAGCTCACCGCAGCGAATGCATCGTCAGCCTGAACAAAGTACTCGATCATTGCGCAGTCGCGATGTCCGCCAAGACTGTAGCGGCCGCTGATGATGTTCGACACGTGGTAGTTAATATCAGCCGCACTGACCAGTGAGTCGTCAATGAGCCGGTACTGACCACCCCGCCGAGGTGAATTGCCGGTTACCACCATAATCCCGTCGCCGCCCGAGCCATGCGCCGGCTTGATAACAAACTGCTCATGACCGGCAACCAGGTTCGGCAAACCACGGGCTTCCTGAGGCGTGCTGATGACCCCGTAGAGATGGGGCACGGCAATGCTGGCGGCGAGCGCCAGCCGCTTCGTCTGCAGCTTGTCGTCTACCAGCGGATAGTGCTTGCGGTCGTTAAAGCCCTGAATAAACCCAGCGTTTCTGGCGTTCATACCCAGGACGCCCTGCGCCATCAGCTCTCCGGGCGAGGTCCACATTATTTGGCGCCACCACCGAACTCGCGGAAACGGTAGAGCTCGGTAAGCCGGTATCCCGTGTAGCGGCCCAGCAGCAGAGTCACCGCCAACACGACCAGCAGTGTTTCAGGAAACACGAAGACCAGATGCTGTAGCAGCTCAATTTCCATCACGCCGAAGCTGATCGCCGCGACGAGGAGTGAGCCGAGACCCTGCTGAATGGCCTCGCCAGAGCCGCGCTCCTCCCAAACTATCGACATGCGCTCGACAGTCATGGCCAGAATCACCATTGGGAACAAGGCAACCGACAGGCCCAGTTCGACGCCGAACTGGTGACCGACCACGCTGACCGCGAGCATCAGCAGCACAACAATGATCAACACAGCGGTCAGTCGCGGCACGGCGAGCAGCCGCAGCCGCTCCAGATAGAACCTTAGACCGAGTGCCAATGCGACCAGCACGGAAAACAGTACCAGGCCGCCGATCAGGCGCGTTTCCCGAAAGGCCAGCGCGATGAGCACGGGCATAAACGTGCCGAAGGTTTGCACGCCGACCAGGTTGCGCAACACCACAACCACTAGCGCACCCAGTGGCACGAGCAGGAGCACCGCGTATACGGCTTGCGTCTGAATAGGCAACGCGAATAGCGACAGACGGCCCAGCGGCCCGGCGCGCGCTTCGCTCCGCTGCTGCGCGAGACTGACCGGGTCGATCAAACTGCTACTGACTGAGATCCGCACATCCAGGTCGTCACCGCCGTCGACCTGGGCCAGTGGCTCCGTGCCGCTCCACCAGAGCAGAAAGTTGCCGGGCAATCCCTCATCGCCGGTTCTCGGATTAAAGTACAGCCAGTTGTCTCCGTCGTGGACCATCAGCCAGGGCACAACATCAGCGCGCCGCTGCTGATCCTGTAGATAAACGCCGCGCACGAGGCGCGCTGGAATCAGCGCCTCGGCCAGCAGCGTGGTCGCGGTGCGCGCGATATCCACAGCGCTCGGCTCCGGACCGGTCAACAGGTCGATGTTCGAGTCGGTCTGCGGCGCGTTGAGCCGTTCAAGCAGTTCGCGCGTAAACGACGCCGGATTTGCAGATTTCCGCCCGACGTCCTCAACCAGATTGCGCGCGGCCGTACCGAAGGGCTCGGCCAGCATAGGCGAGGCTGGAAAAGGCGGCGTTGTGTCATCCTCGAGGCGGCTGGCATCCTTGTAGACAACAGCGCGGTAGTAGAGTGACTGTGGTCCGCGGGCCCGACGAATCGCGAAGGTCACCTGCCGCCCACCGCTAACCAGACTTGTGGAGTCGCCGAAATTACGCGACACAAAGTTCTCGTCGAGAATTGCGAAACCAGGCGTCAGGCCGGGCACAAACATTTGCGCCTCAATCGATCCGGCCCCGGCTTCGAACCCCATGCTGGCCTCAACCGTCCAGACCTGCGCCCGCGAATCTGGCAGCAGCGGGAAGCCGAGGTAGCGCCACTTGTAGAACGCGAGTCCGCCACCAATAAGCGTAAGCAGTAACGCCAAAATGATGACCTGCGTGGGACGGTCGCGCATGTTCGACTAGCCCGACAGCTCTCGCTGACCCAGCGCGCGGTTCGCCAACAGCCGCTTAACGGGAGGCAGGCGATCAACGATGCCTAAACCAGCGCCCGCCAGCGCGGCCAACTCATCTGGGCTGGTCGAAAACAATCGATGCAGTCCATCCATCAACCCCATAGTCAGCAGGTTGTCCGTCTTCCGGGCGCGCTCGTAGCGCCGCAACACCCGACGGTCGCCAGGATCGGCCGCCGGCTGCCCTGCATGCTCTGTAAGCAACCGGGCCAGCGTGTCTGCATCCTTCAACCCAAGGTTTGCGCCCAAGCCGGCGAGCGGGTGAACCTGATGGGCCGCATCACCGATGACCACGTAGCGTTCGTCGCAGTAGTGCCTTAGGTGAGCGCGCCGCAGTGGAAAGCCAACGGCCGATGTGGTGACTGTGAGTCTACCCAGTACAGACTGACTCGCTTCCGTCAGCGCCTCACCCAGCATTTGCTCGTCACCCGCCAGCAGGCGCTTGGCCTCTGCATCCGGCAACGACCAGACTACTGAGCTGCGACCGTCCGCCAGGGGCAACAGGGCCAAAGGCCCTCCGGGAAGGAATCGCTGATACGCGGACTCCTTATGCGGCAGCTCGCTGCTGACATGGGTGACGAGACCCTGCTGAGCGTAGCTGTGTTGATGAGGTACCAGTCCGAGTGCATGGGCAACGCCGGAACGCGCTCCGTCCGCCCCCACGATCAGTCGAGCGCTTAGCTGTCGCCCGCTTGCCAGCGTCAGACGCACGGCATCCGGGCTGCGCTCCAGGTCGGCAAGCGCACCATCGGAAATCAACTCGACATCACTCTCCTGCAATGCCTGCCAGAGCAGTCTGCGCAGCACATCGGTCTCGACGATGTGGCCAAGTGCCGCCACGCCAGTCTCTGCCGCACTAAAGCTCAGGCTGCGCGGGCCGAGACACTGGTCGCCCTGCCAGACTTGCATACGCCGATACGGGCTCAAGCGCTGCGGTGGAACCGCAGACCAGACACCGCACTCAGTCAGAATGGACTCACTGCCAAGTGACAGGGCCACAACGCGCAGTCCCGGGACGTCGTTCGGCTCCTCTGGCGGACGCGGTTCCAGCACCGCCACACGCCTCACGCCGCCTTGCTCAAGCAGACTGGCCAGCACGAGGCCAACGAGGCCTCCGCCGCAAATGACGATGTTGAAGTCCGTGCTGCTCACAGGGGCAAACCGCGCGCCAGCCGCGTCAGACGCCCCGCGAGGCCCATCGTATGCCGGGCAAGTTCGGACTTTGCACCCGGCACAACATCGAAGGCAGACAATGCCGCGCCGCGCAGCATCCCAGTGACCGTCCCCGGAAGATCAAACAGACGGACCAAACCGTCGGTAAAAGCCACCACGTTGCGATGATCAGACGACCGCCAGGCCGCGAAGTTTTCGAGCAGCTTGTGCGCGCCGGCATCAAATGACGAAGCGTGCACGCCATCGGCGAGGACCTCGGCGAGTGTGGCCGCGTCACGTAAACCCAGGTTGTAGCCCTGGCCGGCGACCGGATGCAGCCCGTGAGCTGCGTTTCCAATAACGACGGCGCGGTCTGTATGCACTTGATCCGCCTGAGTCAATGCCAGCGGATAGGCTGCGCGCTTGCCCAAACGCCCGAATCGGCCCAGGCGAAACCCCGCTGTCTGCTGCAACAGATCCCGAAACGCCCTGTCGTCCAGCGCGAGCAGCGACTCGGTTTGCTCAGCGGACCGGGCCAGGACGAACGCGTAACGGCTCGCACCCACGGGCAGCAAGGCCAGCGGACCATCCGCTGTAAAACGCTCGTAAGCAGCGCTGCCGTCGCCGGGCATGCTCACTTCGACCGTGCCGACAATCGCGGCCTGGTCATACGACTTATGGGTCGCATCGATGCCCAGCGCGTCCCGCAGCCCGGAGCGAGCACCCTCGGCGATCACCAGTAATCTTCCAGACAGGCGTTGCGCGCCGTTACCAGTCAATGTGACTTCGATCGATTGAGAGTTTTGCGAAACTTCTACGGCTTGTGCAGGGCTGTACAGCTCAATGCGGGGTGATGCCTGCATGAGGTCCCACAGCGCCGCGCCCAGGACCCGGTTTGCGACCACGTATCCCAGCGCATCGAGACCCTGCTCGCGGGCCGTGATAACCGCTGAGCCAAAACGGGATTTTTCCGATACGTGAATACGACGAATCGCCTGCGCCTCCCCGGCCACCTGCTCCCAGATGCCTAGAGTGCTGAGGATGCGCTGACTACCCCGCGACAACGCGGTGGTGCGCTCATCGAAACTGGGCTGCACGCTGTGGTTAAAGGGAAACGCCTCGACAACGGCGACACGCAACGGCAGCCTGGCCAAAGCACAGGCAAAGCTGGCCCCTACCATGCCGCCGCCGGCGACCAGTACGTCAAACGAGGGGACATCAGCTGCGGTCACGCCAGCCGGGCCCGGTTCGGTAGGATTGGATACGGTCGCATTCAATTTCGTTTCGTTCAGCGTATCGAGCCGCCAGGACTCGGGCCGGTGCGCAGCCTCTGCTAGGCGGCGCGGGAGCCAACCAGCGCTTCCACCTCATCGGCCGTGCGCGGCAGGCCACGGGTTAGCAGGTCGTGTCCGTCCCTGGTAATTACGACATCGTCTTCAATGCGAACGCCAATACCCCACCAGCGTTTGGCTACACCACGACTCCCCGGAGGGATGTAAACGCCCGGCTCTACGGTCAGCGCCATCCCCGGCTCCAGTAAGCGCCATTGGTCAGCGACTCGGTAGTCGCCGACATCGTGCACATCCATGCCCAGCCAGTGGCCGGTTCTGTGCATGAAGAATCGTTTATAGGCCCCCTCTTTAATAAGCGTCTTTACGCCGCCCTCCAGTATGCTCAGACGCCGCAGACCCTCCGTAATGACTTCCACTGCCGCCTCATGGGGCTCGTTCCAATGGCGCCCGGGCTCACATCGGCTAAGCGCTGCCTCCTGCGCCCGCAGCACGAGGTCGTAGATCGCCCGCTGCGAGTCGCTGAACTGCCCGCCCACCGGGAAAGTTCGCGTGATGTCCGACGCGTAGCAGTCGTACTCACAGCCAACATCGGCGAGCAGCAGATCCCCCTCCTCCAGGCGCCGGTCGTTGGCATGGTAGTGAAGTATGCAGCTATTTGGACCAGAACCAACGATCGGCAGGTAGGCAGCCCGGGTGCCGTGGCGACGGAATTCATGCAGAAACTCTGCCTCAACCTCGTATTCGTACAGACCGGGCCGCGCGGCCGCCATCGCGCGCCGGTGGGCATTGACAGCAATCTTGGCGGCCCGGCGCATTGCACTGATTTCGGCGCGGCTCTTGTACAGCCGCAGGTCATGCAGCAGATGGTCAAGGGAAATGAACTCGTCGGGCGTATGCGACCCACCCCGCTCCCGCAACGCGCCGACCCAGCCGATCAAACGCTGATCGAACTCGGGGTGCATGCCGATTGTGTGATAGACGCGGTCACACTGCTCAAGAATGCCGGGGGCAATGTCATCGATATCGCCAATGGGAAATGCGTCGTCGACACCATAGTCATCGATGGCGCCCTGCGGGCCGACCCGGCTCCCGTCCCAGGTCTCTCGCACGGCGTCCCGCTCACGGCAGAACAACAACACCTCGCCGCTCTCACGGCCCGGCGCGAGTAACAGGAGCGCGTCGGGCTCATTAAAGCCGGTCAGATAGAAGAAATCGCTGTCCTGCCGAAACTCATAGGCGACATCACGATTGCGAAGCTTGGTGGTAGCCGATGGCAGCAGCGCAACGCCACCCTTGCCAATCATCCGCATGATCTGGCGCCGGCGGCGGGCGAATTCTGCTGGCTTCATGGACCGACTCAGTGCAGCCGCCCTCCGGACGGCGCATCACGCCGCACGGACCGCAGCTCCTCATACACCAGCTGCACGCTTACCCGCACATACTCGACCAATTCAGCGTACGCCGTTTCTGCTTCCTCAGCAGAGCCCGAATCATCCACATCGACCTTCGTGATTTCGACAAAATCCGCCATGACTTCGGCGACCACGCCGGCACGCAGAACTTCGCTATCCGCTCCGGCCACCCCCAGGCCATGGATGAATCCCTGGCACCACTCACTCAAAGCCTCCGCGCGTTGGGGGAGTGACGATTCATCATCCGGCAGCAGCAGCTGCAAACTCATATCGCCGGCATCCAGCGCCTTGCCCGTAGCCTCGGCCAGATTCTTCAGGAGCTGTTGCGGCGTGGCTCGCTGCTCGGCGTTAGCCGGCGCATCATTCAGCGACTCGGACACCCAAGGCTGTATGGCTTGCTCGCCCATCAACGACAGCGCACCACAGAGGCGACCATGCAGCTCGGCTGCTTCGCCCACGGAGCCCGCGTCGCGCAGCGCTTCAGCCAAATGATCGAAACCCAACCTGGTCATGCGTTTTCTGCAGGAGCGAATCCATAAATGAACGCCTATTTCAACATACCGCTGGCCGCGCGGGGGCTCCGCCGGATTTTTCCGGAGGGCATGGAGGCGCTGCCGCACCGAACGTCGAAACCGGATATTTGACGGTATCCAGGCGCAGACCTATATTCTGATGCCATGTCAGACGATACCAATCCGTCCTTCGGCAAGGAGCTCAAGCGGCTTGAGCGCCGACTGGATGAGCTCGTGGTCATTACCACCCAGCTAAAAGAAGAGAATCGTTCCCTCAAGCAACGGCAAGATAGCCTTATCGCCGAGCGGGCGACGCTACTGCAGAAGAACGAACAGGTGCGGGCCAGAGTTGAGGCAATGATTGGCCGACTAAAGGCCATGGAGAGCGGCTCATGACTGAGATGTTTGCCCACGTTAGCGTCAAGATCCTGGAGAAGGAATACCAGATCGCATGTCCAGCCGATGAACGGAAGGCGCTGCAGGATTCCGCGGATCTGCTCAACAGACAGATGCGCGAAATAAGGGACAGCGGCAAGGTCGTGGGGCTGGATCGCATCGCCGTAATGGCGGCGCTCAACATGGCGAATGAGCTGCTGAGTTCGCGCGGCCGTACCAACGTCGTCGAGGTGGAAGCCAAGAGCCGCATTATTGAAATGCGGGAACGGGTGGAGACGGCGCTGCAGCACGGTAGTCAGCTCGAACTTTAGAACCTGCCTAACCCGACCCGGTGAGCCGCATTTTGCGGGCGGCTTGCGTTGTTACTCGTCCCTTAGGTGGAACCACCAACTTTCGCTCCTCCTGCCGCGCAACCCATCCCGCGAAGACACCTGCGCGGCCACCCGGTCGGGCGAGATAGGTTTTTTGCAGGCCATTTAGAAGGCCTCATCCGATCCGGTACTTCCTTGCGGCACGGGTCACTGAGGAAGTAGTGCGTCGCGGAGCATGTGGTTTCGTGAAGCTGATCGCACATTCCTCAGCACGGCTTATATAATTCGTGGCGGTGCCTCCTGCGGTGTTCGAGTAGGGCCTGGTAGTCTTTCGACCCTAAATTCTGATATTGGGGTCGTCGTCTGTCGGCAGTTTTGTGCAGTACCGCCGCGAGCGGATAGCCTGCGCTGCCACGGCTGACCCCACCTACCGCTCTGGTCGAGAGCGACGGTCTGTCACGGCACAGGCGGGAGGCATCTTCCTTTAGTCCACCCACATGTACGGCCCCGAAGACATAGAGAGTCTCCGCCGGCAGCTCAAAGCCCGGCGACAGCTATTCACTGACAAAGCTCATGATGCTGCCGTCGGGGTAAGCCGGCGAGCGTGGTCGCTGGATTGGATGCGCCGCTGCCAGCGAATCGCAGGGTATGCCGCAGTTGGTGGTGAGATTTCCTGCGCGGTGATCATGCGCGATTGCTGGGTTCGCGGACGCGCGTTTTACCTGCCCGTCCTGGCCTCCTCAGGTATGCGATTCGCGCGTTGCACGCCCGAAACTATCCTGCGGGAAAACCGCTACGGCATCCTGGAGCCAGTAGCGGCAAATCGTGAACTGGTCGCGCCAAGCCACTTGGACCTGGTGCTCACGCCGCTCGTTGCGTGCGATCAACGTGGCACCAGGCTAGGTATGGGTGGTGGCTTCTACGACCGTACGTTCAGCTTTCTCAAAGCCCGCAAGAACTGGCGAAACCCAAAGCTGGTGGGGCTTGCACACGATTTCCAATTCGTGAGTTCGCTGCCCCGAAGGTCTTGGGATATCCCCTTGGACGCCATCATCACACCGACGCAGACGCAGGTTTTCAAAACGCCGTAAACACCCCTTAGACACAAACGCGAAGTGATCACGGTGACTTATCCGGTAGCGGAAAGTGATAACGGCGTCACCCTTGATTTACTGGCATTTTTTGACTTTTTATATATACTCGACGCCGGTTATCCCCGACACGGAGACTGAAATGGCTACTGCTAGCAGGAAGAAATCGGTGCGAAAGAAATCGGCGAAGAAGAAAACTGTTCGCCGTAAAGCACCGGCTAAACGGAAGGTAAAGAAGAAAGCAGCGAAGCGCAAAACTAAGCGTAAGGCGAAAAAGAAAACCGCCAAGCGCAAGACGAAGCGCAAAACCAAGCGTAAGGTGAAGAAGAAAGCCAAACGCAAGACGAAGCGCAAAGCCAAGAAGAAAACGGCTAAGCGCAAGACGAAGCGCAAAACTAAGCGTAAGGCGAAAAAGAAAACCGCCAAACGCAAGACGAAACGGAAAGCTAAGCGCAAAACCAAGCGCAAAGCTAAGAGAAAGACTTCCAGACGCCGTTAAAGGTGTTCAGCCCTCCTGATGAGGGCCTGGAAATCGGAATATGCCCGCCTTCGTGCGGGCATATTTCTTTTTGGCCTCCGGGCCGCGCAGATCCTCCGAAACCCTTGGTATTACTGGGTATAATGCGGGCCGCCAGGTCGATTGAGTGGCCTGAGGAGCACCCATGAGACAGGCCGAAAAAAAGCAGCTGGCAGCTCAGGCCGCGCTGGAGTTCATCGAGCCTGGTTGCATCCTGGGAGTGGGGACCGGCACAACTGTCAATTGCCTGATTGACTTGCTTCCCGATATTCGCAGCAAAGTTGATACGGTCGTGGCAAGCTCTGAAGAAACGGCGAACCGACTTCGCGCAGCGGGTTTTGAAGTCAGTGAGCTATCGCAGTCAGGTGACCCAGATCTCTATATTGATGGCGCTGACGAGGCCAACAAACACTTTCATCTGATCAAAGGCGGCGGCGGTGCGTTAACACGAGAGAAAGTGCTTGCTAACGCATCACGTAAATTCATCTGCATTATCGATGACAGCAAGTGGGTGGGCGTGCTTGGCAAGTTTCCGCTGCCAGTAGAAGTTATACCAATGGCGCAGTCCTATGTTGCCCGCCAGTTCATCAAGTCGCGCGGCCAACCAGTTGCGCGTGAAAACTATCTGACTGACAACGGCAATGCCGTACTCGACATCTATCGACTGACGATCACGAATCCGCTGGAAATGGAGCAGCGCTTCAACCAAATTCCCGGCGTCGTCACGGTGGGCATTTTTGCGCACAGACCCGCCGACATCATCGTCAGAGCCAGCGATGACGGGATTCAGACGCTCGAAAGACGCTGAACTTCGCCGATAAGCGGCAGGAATCACGCAATAGTTAGCTTTTTCAAGCGGTTAGCCCGCTGGAGAAACCCTCAGCCCGTCTAATGCACTGAAATAGTGCATCGCCGGTCCTGGCCGCCGCGCCGATCAGCCGCGAGGGATTCCGACTGAGCAGCTGTGGCGGGCGTGCCGCTCGCTACAGCTAGCGGCCCAAATCCAATGTCCTGTGCTCGGGAAACAAAGAAACCGTCGAACGAAGGGCCTCTTCCGTTCGCCCCCCAGCCAACTCCATAAAAAAACCCGCGAGCCGGTGGATCCGGGACCGACCAGGATAGACGGCGCACCTCCCTGTGCGCCGCCCTCGCAGACTCGGGCCGCTCGCAAAAGCTCGCGGTCCACATCTGCTGTCCTGCAGATGTGTCG
>JANQPY010000045.1 GCA_028285245.1 Gammaproteobacteria bacterium
CCGTCGGCGTTTCGACATCTGATTCCGGCTGATCATCATCCGGCAGTTCCAGCTGCACACCAAATGCATCCAGATCTTTGAGGTCCTCGAGTTCCGGCAACTCATCAAGAGTCTTCAGGCCGAAGTAGTCGAGAAAGTCGCGAGTCGTACCGAACATCTCCGGCTTCCCAGGTACGTCGCGGTGGCCGACAACCCGCACCCAGCCACGCTCGAGCAGGGTCCGAATGATGTTGGGTGTTACGCTGACACCACGGACCTCTTCGACGTCACCGCGCGTTACCGGCTGGCGGTACGCGATGATAGCCAGGGTCTCCATGAGTGCGCGCGAGTAGCGCGGTGGCCGAATCTCCCAGAGTTTGGCCAGCCACGGCGACATGCTGGCCCGGACCTGGGCCCGGTAGCCGCTGGCAACCTCTGCGATTTCCAGACCACGGCCCTCGCAGTCCTGTTGAAGCTGGGCAATTGCCTTGCGGATCTCGCTCTTCGGCGGCGCCTCGTCGCCCACACCGAACAGACCGCGCAACTCGTCGATGCTGACAGGTCGGCCGGCAGCGAACAACGCCGCTTCGATTACACGCTTGAGCTCAGCAGTTTCCATACGACAGATCCATCACTCCGCATTTCCAGACTCGGCCGGCTCCCGGTCGCTGCTCGCAGCGCGGACATGGATCGGCGCATAGCTATCGGCCTGAACCAGTTCGATCAGGCCCTCGCGCAATAACTCGAGCAAGGCGATAAACGTAACCGCGACACCCATGCGACCCTCTTCCGCATCGAACAGGGCCGGGAAATCGGTGAAGCCTTGCGGGCTGACTCGCGAGAGCACCTCGGACATGCGCTGGCGCACAGATAAGGGCTCACGCTGAATGTGGAAGTGCGCATTCAGCTCCGCACGCGAGAGCACTTCCTTGAATGCGACCAGCAGCTCTTTCAGCGTGAGGTCGGGCAGCTTCTCAACCACCGGTTTTTCAACCACCTCGGCACTGGCCTGCAGGGTGTCGCGTTCCATGCGTTCGAGCGAATCGATATCCTCGGCGGCCTTCTTGAAACGCTCGTATTCCTGCAGCCGACGCACGAGTTCGGCGCGCGGATCTGCTTCGTCTTCGGCCGCCTCTTCCTGGCGCGGCAACAACATTCGAGACTTGATCTCCGCCAACATTGCTGCCATCAGCAGATACTCACCCGCCAGTTCGAGCTGCAGTTCTTTCATCAGCTCTATGTACTCGACGTACTGCTGGGTTATCTCAGAAATAGGAATGTCGAGAATGTCGAGATTCTGCCGCCTGATCAGATACAGCAGCAGGTCCAGCGGGCCCTCGAATGCCTCCAGAAAGACTTTGAGTGCATAGGGCGGGATGTACAGGTCCTGGGGTAACTGTGTGACGGGCTCACCGGACACGACCGCAAACGGCATCTCCGCCTGAGCCGGGTTACCGCCGGCAGCGTCTTCAGAAAGCATGGCTTCTTTTTCGGGCGGGCTCACCACCCTCAGTGGCGCACGCGAATCCGGCTGCTGCTCCATCTCAGCCCCCCAGTATGCTGGCGATGCGGAACAATAACCCTTGCAGACTGCTGATAAGAGGCCACATCAATGGACCGATAACACCAGCCGACAACAACAACACGATAATTATAAGGCCGAAAGGCTCTATCGCATCGAGCCTCCGGCCAATCGATTCAGGAACCAGCCCCCGCAACACCCGCCCACCGTCGAGCGGAGGGAGCGGAAGCAGATTAAATACCGCAAGCAAGATATTGAAAAATATCCCTATCTGAGCCATGGACCGGAAGAAATCAGCGACAAATGCTTCGTCTCCAAGGCGCATCGACACCGCCAGCACCAGCGTCCAGAAACTGGCCATTACCAGGTTCATAGCCGGGCCGGCGGCGGCTACCGTAACCATGTCGCGCTTGGGATTGCGCAGACTCGCCGTGCTGACCGGCACGGGCTTGGCCCAGCCGAACAAGAAACTACCTGCAGAAAGTAGAAAAACCAGTATCGGCACGGCGATCGTACCCACGGGGTCGATATGGCGAACGGGATTGATGGACAGGCGGCCCAGCAACTCGGCAGTCCGGTCACCGCAGGCGCGCGCCGCCCAGCCGTGAGCCACCTCGTGCAAGGTGATGGCGAAAAGTACCGGAATCGCCGCAACCGAAACCGTGCGGACGATTGAGGCGATATCGAAGTCCGGCATGCCGCGATTATAGACGCATGACGTGGCTGATCGGGCTACTGGAAATGGCTGGTATCCCCTTTGCCGTGTCGCAGAACGACCGGGTAGCTGCCGGTGAGGTCAATGACCGAGGATGGCTCGATTCCGCAACTGCCGCTGTCTATGACCAGGTCGACCTGGCCGTAGAGTCTATCCAGAATGTCGTCGCCGTCGTTAAGCGGCAACTCCTCGCCCGGCATTATCAAAGTCGAGCTCATCAGCGGGGAGCCGAGTTCGTCCAGGATGCCCGTGGGCACCGGGTGATCCGGGACGCGGATTCCGATGGTGCGGCGTTTCGGATTCTGCAGTTTCCGCGGCACGTCACGCGTGGCGCGAAGTATGAAAGTGTACGGACCGGGCGTTGAACTGCGCAGGACCCTGTAAGCCCAGTTCGGCACGCGGCCGTAGGTTGCTATCTCGGAGAGATCCCGACAGACCAGGGTGAAATTATGCGATTTGTCCGTTTGCCTGATTCGCGCAATTGCACGCGCGCCGTCAAGCGTCTCCAGGGAACAACCGATCGCATACGACGAATCTGTCGGGTATACGATCAGGCCACCGGCACGAAGCACCTCCGCCGCCTGCTTCAACAGTCGCGGCTGAGGGTTGTCAGGATGAATGGTGAAGCGTTGCGTCATCGCGGCGGTATTCTATGCGAGTACAGGAAATTCACAGCGCCAGCGCGGTACTGAGGGAGACAAGATGTACTACGCGATAATCTCTGAAGACGTACCAGGCAGCCTGCCAAGACGAGCATCGGCGCGCCCGGCCCACCTCGAGCGATTAGAGACGCTGCGGGACGAGGGACGCCTGCTGGTGGCCGGACCTCATCCGGCGATCGATTCACCGGATCCCGGCGATGCCGGTTTCAGCGGCAGCCTGGTGGTCGCCGAGTTCGACGACCTGCCGGCGGCGAAAGACTGGGCCGACGCCGACCCCTACGTGGTCGCGGGCGTTTATTCGCGCGTGATCGTCAAGCCATTCAAACTGGTTTTGCCATGACAGACCGTATTGAACTGATTCGCGAGCGCATCTCACAGGCGCTGCAGCCGAGCCACCTGGAGATACTGGACGAGAGCCACCTGCATGTTGGTCATGAGGGCGCCCGTGATGGCCGCGGCCATTTCCGAGTCCGAGTTTCGTCTAGCAGATTCAGCGGCTTACGCCCGCTACAGCAGCATCGCCTTATATATGACGCCGTCGGCGACCTGATGGCGACGGACATCCATGCTTTAGCGATAGAGGTTGTTGATTAGCTGCAACAAGCACAA
>JANQPY010000052.1 GCA_028285245.1 Gammaproteobacteria bacterium
TGCGATCTTGCACGCGGTAGGCTATCGAGCCATCGCGTCGTCTTCTCTTTATTAATGTGGCCATAGTGATGCCGGCGTTGAGGATGTTTCTCACGCAACTTGGCACAAAAGCGACAGGCGTTACACCCTCACTACACCACAGTGGGTTTGGTAGTCATAGATGTATGGATAATGCCACTGATTTTATTATATTAATCAGTCGTTAATGAATGGGCCCGCCAGGACTCGAACCTGGGACCAAGGGATTATGAGTCCCCTGCTCTAACCAACTGAGCTACAGGCCCGCGCGAGCGGCGATTCTAGCACTCGCCGGTTCAGCCGTTTTCGGTTAGCGGGTGTTTAAGGGTGGACAGGGCTGCACCCGGGCGGCATCAGCGTGATAGGTGTAGCGGCGTTGGTCGGCCATTAGCGTAACCAGATAGCCACACTGGCTGGCATCGGGTTGGCACTGGATACTGCAGCCGGTCAGCGCAGTGCCTGGCCGCCAGCTACTGATCTTCAGAGCCTGCACGGTATCGGCGTCAATACCCAGTCGAGCGGCAAGATCGCTTCTTGCAGCATCTGCTAGCGCCTGCGTATCCGTCGCAGCCGATTCCGTGCCGGGTGGTATCGGCGCTGACTTTGGTCGGCGGCAAACCCGGCCGGCCCGGCCGGCGACGCGCACGTCAAAGCGGCGCCCGTTAGCTTCAGTAAGCACCTGGTGTCCCGCGGTGAGCACCTGCGCGTAGGCCATGCCCGGTTCAGGGCAGCCGAGGCTGCTGTCGGAGAAGGTTTCCGGCGTCACGCTGAGCACCTCAACATCCGTCGCAGGAATCCCGACAGCCTCGCTGACCACGCGCTGTGCCACTTCGCCGGGTGTCGGTTCCACCGCTGGTCTTGGCTCTGCCGGCGGTTCTTCGCAGGCAGCCACCGCCAGCAGCATGAACAGCACAAGAATCGCTTTGGTCACCACTCGGTCATGCTAACCGAGCGCTCCGTTCCTCACTAGGGCTGCGCACGCCACTGTGTGCAACAATGAGCGCCTCGGGGGAACAGGCCAGCATGCTGCCAGCCAGCCAGCCTTATCAGCGCGACCGTTCGCAGCGGCGGATCAGCCGGGTGCTGCTTTGGCTCACTTTCGCCGGCGCTTCTTTAGCCACGGTCATCGCCTTGTTCAGCCGCTGGTCCTGGTTCGCGGAACTCTTCTCGCACTACCGGCTCTACTACGTACTGGCGCAGGCGTTACTGGTCATTGTATTTCTGAACACGCGCCGGTGGGGCTGGTTGGCATTGACGCTCGCACTGGCGGTGCCGAATTTGAACTACGTTGCGCCCTATGTCGTTCCACTGTTTGCAACCAACACGGCCCAGGCGGCTAATGATGCCGAGCCGCAGCTTATTGGCATCAACCTGGGATATCGCAACAACCGATATGCGCAGTTAATCACCTATCTCGACGCGCGACGCGCCGACGTCGTCGTGTTCTCAGAGTACACGCCGGCGTGGGCTACCGTATTGGAGGCCGCGCTGGACGAATATCCCTATCGGGAAGCGCGGCCGCGGGAACATCCGTTCGGCCTGGCGGTCTATTCGCGGGAGCCGCTGAACAATGTTCAGTGGCTGGATCTGGACGCGCCCGGCAGCGAAAACCTCCGCGCGCAGGTCACTTTAGGTCACCAACTTGTCGATCTGTTCGCCGTGCACCTCTATCCGCCGACCAATCCGCGCCGGGCAGCGCAACGCCTGCGGCAGCTCGATGCGCTGGGCCACGCTGTGAAGGGCGCATCAGGTACCCGAATTGTGATCGGTGACCTAAATCTCACGCCGTTTTCGCCGTTATTTAAGGAGTTGCTGGTGTCAGCCGGGCTGGTTGACGCCCGCCGGCCGCAAGGCCTGCACGTCACCTGGCCGGCATCGCCGGTCCCGCTGTGGATACCGATTGACCATTGCCTGACCGCGCCAGACGGGCCCGTTGAGCGGGTTGTCGCTGGTCCGCCCGTGGGCTCCGATCACTATCCACTGGAAGTTACGCTGACAGAAACGCTGCTCGCGCCGCGTTCAGCCAGAGAGACACTCGCAGGAGTACCGCGCCATGAGTTTTGATCTCGTCTCCGAAGTATTGAGCCTGCTGGTTTATCTGTTCGTCTTCTGTGTGGGCCTGGGCGTACTGGCGATCATCGTTCTTTACTTCATTGACGTCACGCAAACCCAGCAGGCGATCCGGCGCAACTATCCAGTTATCGGCCGGTTTCGCTACTACTTCGAAGAGATGGGCGAGTTCTTTCGTCAATACTTCTTTGCCATGGATCGCGAAGAAATGCCCTTCAACCGGGCAGAGCGTTCCTGGGCCTACCGGGCCGCCAAGGGCGTTGACAGCACCGTGGCATTCGGCTCAACACGCGATCTCAAACGGATCGGTACGCCAGTATTCGTGAATACGCCGTGGCCCACTTTAGATCAGGATGCAGCGCCTACCGCGCAAGTCACCATTGGCCCGGATACATCGACGCCGTACACCACCAACCGTTTTTTTCACATCTCCGGTATGAGTTTTGGTGCGCTGAGCAAGCCCGCCGTCATGGCTTTGTCCAAGGGCGCGCAGATGGCCGGCTGCTGGGTTAATACGGGGGAGGGCGGTCTATCGCCCTATCACCTGGAAGGCGGTGCCGACATCGTCTATCAGATCGGCACGGCCAAGTACGGCGTGCGCAATGAGCAGGGCGGTTTCGACGCGGACAAACTGCGCGCTGTCGCTGCGCATGAACAGGTGCGGATGTTCGAGATCAAGATCAGTCAGGGCGCAAAACCGGGTAAGGGCGGCATTCTGCCCGGCGAGAAAGTGACGGCGGAGATCGCGAAGATTCGTGGCATCAAAGAGGGCGAGGACTCGATCAGTCCGAATCGGCATCCCGAGGTGAAAACGCCGGATCAACTGCTCGACATGATCCACTACCTGCATGAGGTCACCGGCAAGCCAGTCGGCTTCAAAGCGGTGATCGGCGGTTACGGCTGGCTTGAGGATTTACTGTGGGAGGCCGCCTCCCGCGGGCCTTCGTATACGCCGGACTTCATCACCGTGGATTCAGGCGACGGCGGCACTGGCGCTGCGCCCATGACACTGATGGACAACGTGGGCCTGCCGATTCGCGAGAGTTTGCCGATTGTCGTGGACATCGTGATGAAGACTGGTCTGCGTGACAAGGTGAAGATCATTGCCAGCGGCAAACTGATTACGCCTGAGGGTGTTGCGTGGGCGCTGTGCGTGGGTGCTGACTTTATCGTTTCCGCGCGGGGCTTCATGTTCGCCCTGGGCTGTATTCAGGCGATGAAGTGCAACAAGAATACCTGCCCGACCGGTGTGACTACGCACGACAAGCGCCTGCAGAAAGGCCTGGACCCGGCCAACAAGGCCGTGCGCGTGGCTCAATACCAGCAGAACATGGAGAAAGAGGTCTGTGTGATTGCGCATTCCTGCGGCGCCGCGGAACCGCGGCGACTCCGGCGCAATAACTGCCGCATCGTGCAGGACAACGGCATGACCATACCTCTGGACGAGCTGTGTCCTTACCGGAAGGTGCCTACCGACAAGCCGCCGCAGCAGGCTCGTCCCGAGCGGAACATCGTGCCGACGATGGAGATATGAGTTCCGGGGACAGTTTACTTGTCTCAAAAGAGAGACCAGTAAACTGTCCCCGGAACTGGATGAACTAGTCGTCGCTTAAGAAGCTGCGCAGCTGATCGCTGCGCGACGGGTGGCGCAGCTTGCGCAGGGCCTTCGCTTCGATCTGCCGGATGCGTTCGCGCGTCACATCAAACTGCTTGCCGACTTCCTCCAGCGTGTGATCGGTATTCATGTCGATACCGAAACGCATGCGCAGCACCTTCGCCTCGCGCGGCGTCAGGCCGGCCAGCACATTGTGCGTCGATTCCTTTAGCCCCGAGGTGGTCGCAGATTCGGCTGGCGACATTACCGTGGTGTCTTCGATGAAATCGCCGAGATGCGAATCCTCATCGTCGCCAATCGGCGTCTCCATCGAAATGGGTTCCTTGGCAATCTTCAGCACCTTGCGGACCTTGTCCTCTGGCATCTCCATGCGGATCGCCAGCTCATCAGGCGTGGGTTCGCGTCCCATTTCCTGCAGCATCTGCCGGGAAATACGATTCAGCTTGTTGATGGTCTCGATCATGTGCACCGGAATGCGAATGGTACGGGCCTGATCGGCGATCGAACGGGTGATGGCCTGGCGAATCCACCAGGTCGCGTAGGTGGAAAACTTGTAGCCGCGCCGGTACTCGAACTTGTCCACTGCCTTCATCAGGCCGATGTTGCCTTCCTGAATCAGGTCAAGGAATTGCAGGCCGCGGTTGGTGTACTTCTTGGCGATAGAGATGACCAGCCGCAGATTGGC
>JANQPY010000061.1 GCA_028285245.1 Gammaproteobacteria bacterium
GCGGCATCGCCGGGCCGATTGCCGATTTTCAGGATACGCAGGTAGCCACCAGGGCGATCCTTAAACCGCGGGCCCAGCTCGTTAAATAGCTTACCTACCGAGGCTTTGTCGCGCAGCCGGCTGAAGGCGAGGCGACGACGGGCCACACCATCGTCCTTGGCCATGGTGATCAGCGGCTCCACCACGCGCCGCAGTTCCTTTGCTTTGGGCAAAGTTGTGCGGATGGTCTCGTGCTGAATCAGCGAGGCCGCCATGTTGCGGTACATGGCCGTGCGATGCGAGCTCTTACGCCCGAGCGAACGACCGGCTTTGCGATGACGCATGTCCTTAAGTCCCTAAAGTCTCGTTACGCCGCCTGATCATCACCGGCCGTAATCAGGCTGGGAGGTGGCCAGTTTTCCACCCGCATACCCAGTGCCAGACCATGACTCTCAAGCACTTCCTTAATTTCGGTGAGCGATTTCTTGCCGAGATTCGGCGTGCGCAGCAATTCCACCTCGGTGCGCTGAATCAGATCACCAATGTAATTGATGTTCTCTGCCTTCAGGCAGTTGGCCGAACGCACCGTGAGCTCCAGCTCATCCACCGGACGCAGCAGCAGCGGATCGACCTGGGTCTCGCCGGTAGCAGCACCCGGCTGGCTCTCACCCTGCAGATCAACGAACACACTCAACTGATCTTTCAGGATGCCGCCGGCCCGGCGAATGGCCTCTTCGGGATCGATGGTGCCATTAGTCTCAACGTCAAGAATCAGCTTGTCCAGGTTCGTGCGCTGCTCCACGCGCGCCGCCTCCACCGTGTACGTCACCCGGTGAATCGGGCTGAAGGACGCGTCGAGACGCAGGCGCCCGATCGTTACCCCTTCCTGCTGCTCTTCCGTGACCTGCGGCTGAGTCGCCGGGCGATAACCACGGCCCTGCTCGACGGTCAGCACCATCTTCAGTTCACCGCTGCTGGTCAGATTGGCGATGACCAGATCTGGATTCACCACCTCGATGTCGTGATCACGCGTAATGTCGCCAGCGGTTACCGGCCCGGGGCCAGACTTCGACAGCGTCAGCTCTGCGTGGCTGCGCGAATGCATGCGAATGGCGACTTCCTTCAGGTTGAGAAGAATCTCGACCACGTCTTCCTGCACGCCCTCGATGCTGGTGTACTCGTGTAGCACCCCTTCGATCTCTGCCTCTACAATCGCCGCGCCCGGCATGCTGGAGAGCAAAACCCGGCGCAGGGCGTTGCCAAGCGTATGGCCGAAACCACGCTCGAATGGCTCGATGACGATCCGCGCGCGTGTGTCCGTCTCAGGCTGAACCTTGACGCTGCGGGGCTTAAGAAACTCGTTAACTGATTCCTGCATTTGAGGTACCGCCTCCTGCTTACTTGGAATAGAGCTCAACAACGAGGTTTTCGTTGATGTCCGGCAGAATCTCCTCGCGCTCGGGCAGCGCCTTGAGGGTTCCGCTCATGCTCTTTTCATCCACTTCGACCCAGTCCGGCAGGCCGACCTGACCGGCAATACTGAGGGCATTCTTGATACGTTCCTGCGAACGGGCCTTCTCCCTGATTTCAACCGAATCCCCGGCTGAAACCTGATACGAGGCCACGTTCACGGTCTGACCATTCACTTGCACCGCTTTGTGCGAAACCAGCTGTCTGGCCTCCGCGCGGGTAGACGCAAAACCCATCCGATACACGGTGTTATCCAGCCGGCCTTCCAGTAACCGCAACAGGTTCTGACCGGTCGAGCCTTTCTGCCGGGCCGCTTTCTTGTAGTAACCGCGAAACTGGCGCTCCAGCACGCCGTACATACGGCGCAATTTCTGTTTCTCGCGAAGCTGCAGGCCGTAATCAGAGAGACGGCCGCGGCGGCCACCCTGAGTCTGACCCGGTGGGGTTTCCAGCTTGCACTTCGCGTCCAGCGGCTTCACGCCGCTCTTCAAAAACAGATCGGTGCCTTCGCGGCGCGACAGTTTGCACTTCGGTCCGAGATATCTGGCCATGCTTAACCCCTTACACCCGCCGCTTCTTGGGCGGACGACAGCCGTTGTGCGGAATCGGCGTCACGTCTTCGATGTTCGAAATGCGAAAACCGCAGGCGTTCAGCGAACGTACGGCAGACTCACGCCCCGGCCCGGGCCCCTGCACACGCACTTCCAGGTTTTTCATGCCCGCCGCATCCTGCGCAGCGCGGCCGGCCTTCTCAGCAGCGACCTGGGCCGCGAACGGGGTGCTTTTACGCGAGCCGCGGAAGCCACAGCCACCGGCGGTGGCCCATGACACAGCATTACCCTGACGATCCGTGATCGTTATGATGGTGTTATTGAAGGACGCATAGATGTGCGCAATACCTTCCGGTATTTGCTTCTTCACTTTCTTGCGCGGTTTCTCTTGGGCCATACCAGATTCCTGTCAATTCTTGTTGGGCAGCTCTCCTGCCAACTGTCCTAACGTCTAATGGGGCGCCGCGGGCCTTTGCGGGTGCGGGCGTTGGTGCGGGTCCGCTGTCCCCGCATAGGCAGCCCGCGCCGATGGCGAATCCCGCGATAGCAACCGAGGTCCATCAGGCGCTTCACATTCATGGCAATTTCCCGCCGCAGATCACCTTCTACGGGGTGCTTGGCCAGCGCGCTGCGCAGCCGCTCCACGTCGGGCTCACCCAGGTCCTTCACTTTGGTATCCGGCGGCACATTGGCTTCTGCGCAAAGCTGCCGCGCACGGGTGTTGCCAACCCCGTAGATATGGGTCAGGGCCACTACCACATGCTTCTGTAGTGGAATATTGATGCCTGCTATACGTGCCATGCTTTACTCTCTCCGGCCGCCCGCGACGGTCAACCCTGTCGCTGCTTGTGGCGAGGATCAGTGCAAATAACGCGAATCACGCGTTTGCGCCGAATGATCCTGCAGTTGCGGCAGATTCGTTTCACTGATGCTCTGACTTTCATCTTGCTACTCCCCGGTCGGCATGCGCGCTAGCGCACCTGACCAGCCCGTCCATAACCCTTTAGGTTGGCCTTTTTCAGCATGCCTTCGTACTGCTGCGAATACATATGCGCCTGAAGCTGAGACATGAAGTCCATGGTGACAACCACAATGATCAACAACGACGTACCGCCGAAGTAAAACGGCACGTTCAAATACAGGATCATGAACTCCGGCAGCAAACAAACCGCCGTGATGTACAAACCGCCCCAGAACGTCAGCCTGGTCAGCACTTTGTCAATGTAGTCGGCCGTCTGTCGTCCCGGTCGAATGCCTGGAATGAAGGCACCTGAGCGCTTCAGATTGTCTGCCGTATCGCGCGAGTTAAATACCAGCGCGGTGTAAAAGAAGCAGAAGAACAGAATCATTGAGGCATAAATCAGGATATACACCGGCTGCCCGGGCTGCAGCGCTGCGGCGATATTCTGCAGCCAGCCTGCGCCTTCGGCTGTGCCAAACCATCCCGCGATGGTGCTTGGGAACAGAATGATGCTGGAGGCAAAAATCGGCGGAATTACGCCGGCCATATTCAGCTTGAAAGGCAAGTGGCTCGACTGCCCCGCATACATCCGGCGCCCCTGCTGGCGTTTCGCGTAATTCACGGTAATGCGGCGCTGGCCACGCTCGATGAACACCACGATGCCGGTGACGATCAGCACGGCGATGATCAGCAATAGCGCCAGGGCAGCGGGCATTTCACCGGTTTGCACGAGCTGCAGCGTTCCGCCTATGGCGGACGGCAGCCCGGCGATGATGCTCGAGAGAATAATCATCGAGATGCCGTTGCCGATACCGCGCTCGGTGATTTGCTCACCCAGCCACATCAGAAACACGGTGCCTGTTACCAGTGTCACGACGGCCGTAAAAATAAAGTTCGGTCCCGGAGCAAGCACCACGCCCTGATTCTGCAGGGCAACCGTTGCACCGGAGGCCTGAATCAAAGCCAGAAAGACCGTACCGTAGCGAGTGTACTGCGTGATCTTGCGCCGTCCCGCCTCGCCCTCTTTCTTCAGCTCGGCCAGCTGCGGCACCACCACGCCGGCCATCTGCATAATGATCGAAGCCGTGATGTACGGCATGATGCCCAGCGCAAAAATACTCAGGCGCTCCAGCGCACCGCCGGAGAACATGTTGAACATGCTCAGAATCGTTCCGGACTGATCCTGGAAGAACTGCTCCAGCGCGACCGGATCGATACCCGGCACGGGAATAAAGGTGCCAATGCGGTAGACAATCAGCGCACCGGCCAGAAACAGCAGGCGCTGACGCAGCTCGGCGAAGCGGTCTGCTCCACCGAGGTTGGCTGCGGGATTTGCTACGCCGCTCTTAGCCATTAATCATTGCCATGTATCGCTTGCGGGCCTAAGCCTCGATTTTGCCGCCGGCCGCTTCGATTGCCTTACGGGCGCCCGGCGTAACCGCCAGGCCCTTTACTGTGACGGCTTTTTCCAGCGTGCCCGAGGCAATGACCTTCACACGCTTTGCAGCCACAGGCACCAGGCCCGCCTGCTTGAGCACATCGATATCGACCACGCTCTCGCCGGGTATGGCCAGCTCATGCAGCCGCAGCTCGGCCCGGCCGCGGGCCATGCGAGAAATAAATCCGAACTTGGGCACCCGCCGCTGGATCGGCATCTGGCCGCCTTCGAAGCCGACCTTGTGATATCCACCGGACCGGGCGTGCTGGCCTTTCACTCCCCGGCCGCAGGTCTTGCCCTGTCCAGCGGAGTGGCCGCGGCCGCGTCGCTTGGCAGGCTTACGGCTACCGGGTTTGAGATTGTTCAAACGCACGATATTCAGGCCTCCTCAACCCGGAGCAGATAGGCAACCTTGTTGATCATGCCGCGATTCTCCGGAGTGTCTTTCACTTCGACGGTGTGGTGCATGCGCCGCAAGCCGAGACCGCGCACGCAGTCCCGATGGGCTTTGAGCCGCCCAAAGCGGCTTTTCACCAGTGTGACTTTGATGGTCTTTCCGGTCGCCATGTTTCTAGCCCGTAATCTCCGCGACCGACTTGCCGCGCTTCGCGGCAATCCGCTCCGGCGAGTTGACGCTGTACAGCGCATCAATCGTCGCCCGCACTACGTTAATCGGGTTGCGTGAGCCATAGCTCTTGGCCAGGACATTGCGCACGCCGGCACACTCAAATACTGCGCGCATCGCACCGCCGGCAATCACGCCGGTACCCTCTGAGGCGGGCTGCAGGTAAACCTTGGTGGCCCCGTGGCGGCCAATCATCGCGTAGTGAAGCGTCTCATCACGCAGCGACACACTGCGCATGTTTTTGCGCGCCGACTGCATGGCCTTTTGTATCGCGATAGGCACTTCGCGCGCTTTGCCATAGCCAAAGCCGACCTTGCCCGCGCCATCGCCAACCACCGTGAGTGCGGTGAAGCCGAACTGCCGTCCGCCCTTCACGACTTTGGCCACACGATTGATGGTAACCAGCTTCTCCAGCAGGTCATCGCCCGATGAACCCTGTTGATCAACCCTTGCCATAACTAACCCCGTTAAAACTCCAGGCCGCCTTCGCGGGCCGCATCAGCGAGCGCCTGCACACGACCATGAAACCGGAAACCCGAGCGATCGAAGGCCACCCTTGTGACACCCGCCGCCTTGGCTTTCTCAGCGATCGACTTGCCAACCGCCGCAGCCGCCTCAACGTTTCCAGTCGACGACAGGCCGCTGCGAACATCTTTTTGCACCGTCGATGCAGTGGCGAGGACCTTGGCGCCATCAGCCGACAGCAGCTGCGCATACATATGCCGCGGCGTGCGATGCACGCTGAGCCGGACCACGCCCAACTCGCGAATTTTTGCCCGGGTCCGTCTTGCCCGGCGTAAACGACTGTTTTTGGCTTTCATCGAGGTAACCTGGTCCTGCCGTGCCTACTTCTTCTTGGCTTCCTTAATCACGACGCGCTCGTCCGCATACCGCACGCCCTTGCCTTTGTAGGGTTCGGGCGGACGCAAACGGCGAATCTCCGCCGCAACCTGACCAACGCGCTGCTTGTCGATACCCTTGATCACTACCTCAGTCTGGCTGGGCGTCTCGATCGTGATGCCCTCGGGCACCGGAAAATCCACCGGATGCGAAAAGCCCAGCGTCAGGTTGAGCGACTTGCCCTTCGACTGGGCGCGATAACCAACGCCTACAAGCTCAAGCTTGCGCTCGAATCCCTGGCTGACGCCTTCCACCATGTTCTGCATCAGCGCCCGTGTGGTTCCCGCCATTGCGCGGGAGAACTTTGAACCCGAGCGCGCGGAAACCCGTGCTGTTCCGTCTTCTATCTGGAGCTCGACCTCGTTGTTTACATCCAGGCTCAGCTCACCTTTCGGCCCCTTGATGTTCAACAGATTCGATGCCTGCTTGAGCTCGACGCCCTTAGGCAACGTAACCGGCTTGCTCGCTACTCTGGACATGGTTTCGCTTCCACTAAATCCCTGGGGCGTTGTGTTGTGCAAACGCGCCTTAAGAGACGACGCAGACAACCTCCCCACCAATACCTTTAGCCCGCGCGCTGCGGTCGGTCATCACGCCCTGTGAAGTGGATACGATCGCGATGCCAAGGCCGCCCAACACGTTCGGCAAATCCTGTTTGCCCTTGTAAATCCTCAAGCCCGGACGGCTGACCCGCCGCAGCGAATCAATCACCGGCGCGCCCTCGAAGTAGCGCAACTCCAGCGTCAAGGCACGCTTGTTCCCCGGCAGATCTTCGGTCGTCGCGTTGTTCAGATAGCCCTCCTCAACGAGGACTTTCGCGATCGCTTCTTTCTTGACGGACGACGGCATGGTGATCGTCTCCAGCCCGGCCGTCTGGCCGTTGCGGATACGAGTCAACATATCGGCGATGGGGTCTGACATGCTCATTTAGATCTGTCCTCGGGTCCTTAAGCTCGCCGGCTCTCTACCAGCTCGCCTTATTCAGGCCTGGAATGTTGCCGACCATGGTCTCTTCGCGAAGTTTGTTCCGGCCGAGACCAAACTTGCGGTAGTAACCCTTGGGCCGGCCGGTAATAGCGCACCGATTGCGCAGCCGGCTGGGGCTGGCATTCCGCGGCAGCTTCTGCAGCTTCATGAGCGCCTCCTGGCGCTCCTCGTCACTACTGCCAGCACTGCCGATAATCCGCTTCAGCTCGGCGCGTTTGGCAGCGTACCTCGCTACGGTTTTGGCGCGCTTGCGCTCCCGTTCGATCATCGATTTCTTAGCCATGTGTCTAGCGCCCTACTTCTTGAACGGGAAATTGAAGGCTTCCAGCAATGCCTTGCCGGCCTCATCATCACCCGCCGTCGTGGTGATCGTGATGTCCATGCCCCGGATCGTGTCGATCTTGTCGTAGTCGATCTCAGGAAAAATTATCTGTTCCTGCACGCCCATGCTGTAGTTGCCGCGGCCGTCAAAGGCTTTGGCGCTCAAGCCGCGAAAGTCACGAATTCTGGGAATCGCGATGTTGATCAAGCGATCCAGAAACTCATACATCCGCTCACGGCGCAGCGTGACTTTGCAGCCGATCGGCATACCGTCACGCAGCTTGAAGGCCGCCACTGACTTGCGCGCTTTACAGGCGACCGGCTTTTGTCCGGCAATTCGCTCCATGTCTTCCATGGCCTTATCAACAACCTTGCGATCCGCAACCGCTTCGCCGACGCCCATGTTCAGCGTAATCTTGCTGATGCGGGGCACTCGGGATACGTTGTTGAGCTCAAGCTGCTGCTGCAGCTTGGGCACGACGGTCTCTGCGTAGTAATCCTGCAACCTGGCCATTCCTGCCACTCCAGCCGCCGACCATCGGGTCAGACGTCTACCACCTCGTTGTTCGATTTGAAGTAACGCACGCGCCGTCCGTCATCCAGTGTTTTGATGCCGACCCGATCACCTTTACTGGTTGCCGGGTTGTAGAGCATCACGTTCGACCCGTGAATCGGCATAGTGCGATCTACAATGCCGCCGGGCACACCGGCGTTCGGGTTAGGCTTTTGATGCTTCTTGGCAACATTTACGCCCTCAACCACAAAGGTTTCGTCATCAATCACGGACAGCACCGTGCCGCGCCGGCCTTTGTCCTTGCCCGCGATGACGATTACTTCGTCGCCTTTCTTAATCCGCTGCATGACCTTAAGTCTCTAGCCTTGTCGCCCTACAGCACTTCAGGTGCGAGGGAGATAATTTTCATAAAGCGGCCGGTGCGCAGCTCACGCGTTACCGGGCCAAATATTCGTGTGCCGATCGGCTCAAGCCGGGCGTTGAGCAACACGGCAGCATTGCCATCGAACCGGATCAGGGAACCGTCGGACCGTCGCACGCCTTTGCGCGTCCGCACTACCACGGCGTTGTAAACCTCGCCCTTCTTAACCCGGCCCCTCGGGATGGCGTCTTTGACACTCACTTTGATGATGTCACCGACGCCGGCATAGCGGCGCTTTGAGCCGCCCAGCACTTTGATGCACACAAGCCGACGCGCGCCGCTGTTGTCGGCTGCATTGAGTGCTGTCTGCATCTGAATCATGTTCTCGTCTCGCTCTTCTTTGACGCGCCGTGGCGCACCCGCTTAGCGGGCGTCGGCGCGCTCCAGCACTTCTACCAACCGCCATGCCTTGCGCTTCGACTGAGGGCGGCATTCGGCAATCGACACGGTGTCGCCCATCTGGCACTCGTTGTCTGCGTCGTGCGCCAGCACCTTGCTCGTGCGCTTGAGGTACTTGCCGTACACGCCGTGCTTGACCACGCGCTCAATGGCGACCGCAATGGTCTTCTCCATCTTGTTGCTGACCACGCGTCCGGTGACGGTACGCA
This sequence comes from Gammaproteobacteria bacterium, assembly GCA_028285245.1. Taxonomy (GTDB): domain Bacteria; phylum Pseudomonadota; class Gammaproteobacteria; order Steroidobacterales; genus J054. The sequence goes on from JANQPY010000061.1 coordinate 8,776, forward strand.
GCTTCTTGTCGTCCTGATCGCTCATCCAACTCTCTCCGCGCTAACCCGCTGCGTCGGCAGCCTTGCTGGCACGCTCGGTCATGATTGTCTTTACGCGAGCGACGTCCTTACGCACCTTGCGATACTGGTCTGGCCTGACCAGCTGGCCAGTTGCCTGCTGCAGGCGCAGATTGAACTGCTCCTTGCGCAGCTCCAGCAGCTCATCGCGCAGCTCATCGTCACTCTTTTCTCGAAGCTCTGACGCCTTCATCACATCACCTGCCGCGTCACGAAACTCGTCGCCATCGGTAATTTGGCCGCCGCCAGACGGAAAGCCTCGCGGGCGATTTCCTCGGTGACGCCTTCCATTTCGTAGAGCACCCGGCCCGGCTGGATCTGCGCGACCCAGTACTCGACGTTGCCCTTGCCTTTACCCTGGCGCACTTCCAGTGGCTTCTTGGTAATCGGCTTGTCGGGAAACACCCGGATCCAGATCTTGCCGCCGCGCTTCACATACCGGGTCATCGCCCGACGCGCTGCTTCGATCTGCCTCGCGGTGAGCCGGCCTCGTCCGGTTGCCTTCAGGCCGAACTCGCCAAACGACACGGCACTGCCACGGTGCGCCAGACCGCGATTGCGGCCTTTGTGCTGCTTCCGAAACTTGGTTCTCTTGGGCTGTAACATCGTGCGCCGTCCTTAGCGGGAAGCCTGCTCGGCAGCCTCGGCCTGCGGTTCCTGTGTATCGAATACTTCACCTTTGAAGATCCAGACTTTCACGCCGATCACGCCGTAGGTGGTGCGTGCCTCGGCAAAGCCGTAATCAATGTCCGCACGGAGTGTGTGCAGGGGCACACGGCCCTCGCGATACCATTCGGAGCGGGCAATTTCCGCGCCATTCAGGCGGCCACCCACCTTAACCTTGATGCCCTGTGCGCCTAAGCGCATGGTGTTAGTCACCGCGCGCTTCATGGCCCGGCGGAACATCACCCGCCGCTCGAGCTGCTGGGCGATACCTTCGGCAACCAGGTATGCATCGAGTTCGGGCTTACGAATCTCAGCGATATTGATGCGTACTTCACCGACCGGCAGCTCCAGCATCTGCGCGACTTCACGGCGCAGCCGCTCGATGTCTTCGCCTTTCTTACCGATGACGATGCCTGGACGCGCCGTGTGAATGGTGATGTGCGCTTTGCGTGACGGGCGCTCAATCTGAATCTTACTGACCGACGCATCCTTGAGCTTTCTGGTCAGAAAGTTACGAATCTTGTGGTCGGTTGCGACGAAATCAGGAAACGTCTTGCTATCGGCATACCAGCGCGACGACCAGTCGCGGGTTATGCCTAAGCGAATACCAACCGGATGTACTTTTTGACCCATTACGTTTCGTTTCCTTCGAGCCCGCCCGGCTACTCGTCTGCAACCTGAACGGTGATATGACTGTTGCGCTTGATGATGCGTGCGCCCCGCCCTTTGGCGCGCGCTCGAAAGCGCCGCAGCGTCGGCGCTTCATCTACAGCGATGCTGGCAATCTTCAGCTCATCGATGTCGGCGCCATGGTTGTGTTCAGCATTGGCCACCGCTGACAACAGCACCTTCTTCACGATGTGGGCCGCCTTCTTCGTACTCATAGAGAGCTGGTTGATAGCGCCGTCAACCGGCTTACCGCGGACCATGTCAGCGACCAGCCGGCATTTTTGCGGAGAAATCCGCGCATGCCTGAGAGTTGCTGAAACACGCATCATCCTGCTCCTACTTGGCCTTACGGTCGCCCGAGTGGCCCTTGAAAGACCGGGTCACCGCAAATTCGCCAAGCTTGTGGCCCACCATGTTTTCCGAGATCAGGACAGGCACGTGGTCCCGGCCGTTGTGCACAGCAATGGTCAACCCGACCATGTCCGGCAGCACCATGGACCGCCGCGACCACGTCTTAATCGGCCGGCGGTTGTTCGATTCCACAGCCTGACGCACCTTCTTGGCGAGGTGGTCGTCAACGAACGGGCCTTTTTTTACTGAACGTGGCACTTCGGCGTCCTCAAAAGGGCTTCCTAAAAAAGCTAGCCTGATTTCTTCCGGCGGCGGCGGCGCACAATCATGCCGTCGGTCCGCTTGTTACTGCGGGTCTTGTAACCCTTCGTGGGCACACCCCAGGGCGTGACCGGATGCCGGCCGCCGGCGGTGCGCCCTTCACCGCCACCATGTGGGTGGTCAACCGGATTCATGGCAACGCCGCGGACGGTGGGCCGTGTCCCGCGCCAACGCTTCGCCCCGGCCTTACCCAACTTGCGCAGGTTGTGCTCGCCATGGCCAACCTCACCGATCGTGGCGCGGCAATCGATATGCACCTTGCGCATCTCGCCGGAACGCAACCGCAAGGTGGCGTAGAGCCCTTCGCGGGCGACCACCTGAACCGTTGCTCCTGCAGATCTGGCGATCTGTCCGCCCTTGCGTGGCTTCAGCTCGACACAGTGAACCTGTGAGCCCACCGGGATGTTTCTGAGCGGCAGGCAGTTCCCGGGCTTGATGGGTGATTCGCGCCCGGAAATCACGGAGCTGCCAGGCTGCAGGCCGCGTGGCGCCAGAATGTAGCTGCGCTCCCCGTCGGCATACACCAGCAGCGCCAGGTGAGCACTGCGGTTGGGGTCATACTCAATGCGCTCAACCCGCGCCGGGACTCCATCTTTCAGCCGCTTGAAATCGACCCGCCGATAATGGCGCTTGTGTCCGCCGCCGCGATGACGCGTCGTGATGCGGCCCGTATTGTTGCGGCCACCCGACTTTGACAGCTTTTCCAGCAGTGGCGCATGCGGCTCACCTTTGTGCAGCTCAGGCGACCGAACGGCTACCGTGAAGCGCCGGCCCGGAGAAGTTGGCTTGAGTTTCTGCAGTGGCATCGTTGCGATCTCAGTGAATGATTGCTGCGTCTTTAGCCAGCGCCTTACTCGGCGCCCAGGAAGTCAATATCGTGGCCTTCCGACAGCGTGACGTAGGCCTTCTTCCAATCGGCGCGACGCCCCAATGTACTGCCGAAGCGTTTTACCTTGCCGCGCACATTGGCGACCTGCACCGCGTCGACCTTGACGTCGAACATCAGCTCGACAGCACGCCGAACCTCAACACGCGTCGCATCCCGGCGCACGCGAAACACAATCTGATTTGATGCTTCAGCAATGCGCGAACTCTTCTCGGAAACGTGCGGCCCGAGCACGATAGTCATCAACCGTTCCTTGCTGGCCACAGCGCTCATGACAGCTGACTCTCAAGCGCCTTGATCGCCGCCGTGGTAGCAACAACTTTGGGGAAACGAATCAGGCTGTAGGGATTAACTTCACGCAGATCCAGAACATCGACATTCGGAATATTGCGCGCCGCCAGACACAGGTTGTCGTCATACTGATCAACGACCAGCAGACCTCCCTCGACGTCCAGC
>JANQPY010000026.1 GCA_028285245.1 Gammaproteobacteria bacterium
CGCGGGGCTCTTCCTGGTTGGCCCGGACACACTCACAGCAACGTACAGCAGCGCTGATGGCGTCGCTGAGCAAAGCCTGTCGATTCCATCCAGGTTCACGCTATTGCTGCATCCGCCACCCGCAGACGGATGGCAGTTTGGTCATCACTACGATCGTGAGAAAGGCGGAGTTCAGACCGGCGCAGTCTGCGGACTCGGCGGCGTCCGGGGTACACCGATGTGCCGTGTCAGCGAGCAACGCATGGAATTCCTTGGCCAGCCTGAACTTGAAGTAGGCGCCGGTCAGTTCAAGACAGATCACTACCGGTTCGGTGAAAACACCGAAGTGTGGACGACGGGCCCGCACAGGATCGTCGTACAACACATCTACAAGACCTTCGGCACCCGCTACACCCTTGAGCAGCTCACACGCGAATAGCGGTGACTTGGACAGGTGGGGAGGTCCGCTCCCTGCGGCTCATATCATTTATTTAACATAATATACATTATGCGCCATATATCTGTGGGCTGATGTCACAGCTACTAGTTGGGATCTCGGCAGCTAAGCTGATTCCGGGCTCCTTTCCGGCACCGCATAACAAAAACCCCGCATTCTGCGGGGCCTTTGCTTGGTTTCTCGGATACCGTCGGTTTACAGCGTTCTGGCCCGAAGTCCAACAAGCCCCGCCAGGGCCGACAGGAACAGCCAAACGGCGCCAGGCAATGGCACGACGGTGATTTGCAGGTTATCGAAACCGGCGTATTCGAATAGCGTCGAGCCCACCAGGTCTACCTGCAGGATCACATTGCCATTCGTCACGCCGCTGGCATCAAACACGTAGCTCACTGTCGTGAAGTCGACGACCTCTGCGGCTGAGAGCGTCGTGGTAGCCATGACGGAATCCAGAGACGCGCCGATGCCGGTGCTGGCAGTGCCGCCAGGGTTATCAAAGAGAGAGAACTGAAACTCAGACTCCCGGCCTCCTGCGGGATTAAACGGCCCGCCGGCACCGTTAATGTCAATCGAGGTGATGTCGATGTTCATCGTGAAGGAAGTAGCTGAGCCGATATCGAACGCGATGCCTAATAGATCGCCGCCGGCCAGCATTCCTAGGAGGTAATCGCCGGCTTCGCCTGTGGGGTCGTCGTAACCCGTGCCAAACGCCTTGCTGCCCGTGATGAGCAAGGTCTCTACCGTTGCAGTCTGGGCGTAGGTCACGCCCGGTGTCTGGGCACCGTACAGATCGTTGACTTGCTGCTGACTCGCGTCGTTAGCGGCCACCGGCACAACGACCTCTTGCCAGCCAACCGGCGAATCAAAGTCCTGATCCAGGATAACGGTTGCACCGGATACGCTGCCGGCGAAGAAGAGCCCTGCTGCAAGCAGTGCCGTCGAGAAAGTATGCTGCATAGTCCCCGCCCTGTTTCGTGGAGTGTCTTGTGATTGTTTATGTGCCCAGAGTAGCAGCGGCCTGCGCGCAAAATAAAGACCACGCCGGGATACACTCGCAACGCTTATACATAATGCAGATCCAAATTGTCGCCGCCTGGAAGCACCGTTAATGCCGGCGACCCAGCGCGGTGTCCCATTACGGGAGGGATGTTACCGATTGGGTCTGCCGGCCTGGGCGTTTCCGGGCTGGCAAGACGAGTACTTCACCGACCGGCCCAGCGTATTGGGCAGCTACGCGAGCGTGTTCAATACCGTTGAGGGCAACACAACTTTCTACCAGACACCCACGGCACGCACGGTCAGGAAATGGGGTGACTCGCTCGCCGGGCACGACTTCCATCTGTCGCTGAAGTTACCCCGGGAGATCACCCATGAGGGCCGCGCATCGCGACGCGCGATCGATGGCTTTTTCGGGGCTGTGGATGCGCTGGGCGAGCATCTCGGTCCGTTCCTGGTTCAGTTTCCCGCCAAAGTCGGTCCGGATGCCATGGGCGGGCTGCTGCGACTCTTCGACGCGTTTCCCAGGAGCCATCGGTACGTGATCGAAGTCCGGCATCCTGCCTGGTTCGAAGATCCGGGTACGCTCGAGCCACTACTTGATCGCTTCCGGCTTGGCCGCGTCTGCCTGGACAGCCGCCCGATCTACCAGGGAGATCAAACTAATCCAGACGTCCAGGCCGCGCTCCACAAGAAGCCTGATCTGCCAATTCTGTCGGATTCCTACCATGGAATCAGTTATTTCCGGCTTATTCTTCATCCAGAGCATCGTTACAACGCAGCGGTTATTGCCGAATGGGTCCAGCGGCTTTCCTGCCAGTTGACCGCAGGAGACGCCGTCTACGCAATGATTCACTGCCCCAACAACCAGCACTGTCCCATGCTGGCAAAGGACTTTCACGAGACGCTGCGGGCACAGCCCAGTGCGCCGCACTTACCAGCCCTGCCGGAGTGGCCCGTGGCACAACAGGTATCCCTACTGTAGTTCTGCGCGGGCTAAACCGCCCCCGCCGGAGCCGACGCACGGGTGCCCTTATCCAGTGCGTTTCAGCTCCGAGTAGTCGCCGCGAGTTCGCAGCGTTAGCTTCACATCCGCATCCATTCGATTCCGGAAAAACCACCCGTGACTACCCGTAAACGCCGCGATCAAGGATCCCTTGTCCGCCGGCGCGCCGCGACCCTTCTCGTAGCTAATTGAGGTTCCGGGCGCATCGCCATGGGTATCGAAGTTGAGTGCACCGCCATTGGCAGTCCATTCGAAGGCGGCTTTGGCCCCCTCTTCCATCACCAGCTTGTACTCAACCCCCTGGCCAGGTGTTAGCACGATGCTTACCTCGTCCCGCCAAAGCGCTGCGTCTGCCTGCGGACGCTGTGTGGCCGCCGGCTGTGACCAAGCCAGCAGCGCATAGATCTCCTCCAGACGTGCCTCGATGGCGTCAAGACGCTGTGCATCGACTGTTGTTGGCACGGATGACGGTCCGCGGCTCTGCGGGGCAGCGTCGGCTTCCGCTTCCTTCGCGAGCTGAACCTTGATCTCGCCCATTTCCGTCAGGCCCAATACGTCACCGAGACCCAACGGATCGATGCCGTACTCCGCCGGCAGCACCACACCGACCAGCAACGCGGCCGCCGCGGCCGCCGCAATGGCAGTCGAACGAAGCAGCCGGCGAGCCCCCGGTGCCTCCATCGCGTTGCCGGGTTCGTTTCTATCCATAGAGTGACTTGCTATTTATAAATGTAGTAACCGGCCATCTGGTAGCCGAACAGTAAGAAGCCGGCGCTCATGGTCAACACATTGGCCGCATAGGCGTTCCGCGCGAAACTTGCGGTAGAACGCCAATAGTTCATCAAAATCAGAATGCCTGCGAGCGCCAGTAGCTGGCCAATCTCAACGCCGACGTTAAAGGCAAGCAAATTAGCCAACAAACCGTCCGGAGCGATTTCATACTCGAGAATCTTTGTGGAAAGACCAAATCCGTGGCACAAGCCGAACAATAAGGTCGCAAGCTTAGTGTTGGGCTGAACTCCAAACCATCGCCGAAAAGCGCCGATATTGTCTAGGGACTTATAGACAATCGATAGCCCGATGATTGCATCGATCAGATAGCTGTTGATGCCGATGTTGAAGTAGACGCCTAACAGCATCGTGGTCGAGTGCCCTAAAGCGAACAGGCTTACATAGATTGCAATATGCTTCGGGCGATACAGGAAAAAGATGACGCCTAGCAAGAACAGCAGGTGGTCATATCCAGTGACCATATGCTTGGCGCCGAGATACACGAACGACGCAAGATGAACGCCGGTGATCTCCTGAATGTAGCCCTGGTCGCCCTGCGCCACGGAATGTCCCATCGCACTTGCGGGAAGCAGCAGAACCAGAGCTGCCAGTAAGCTAAGCATCAGTCGCGCGTTCACAAGGCGATGACCAAGCCAAGATAGCCGTCGATATCCAGGCTCTCTGCTCCCGAAGGTTCAACGAGGCCCGTGCCCACTGCCGTCAGGACGGTGAGGCGCTCACTGATCCCGACGGTAAAGCCTACCCGGGCGTCTAAGAACGCTTCACCAAAGTCGTCCTCCGCACTGCCGGAAAACTCGAACAGGAAGTCGGCCCCCTGCCCCACGGGCCTGGTCACCGCGAGTCCGTATTCAACCGCATCGTCCGCGCCACTGACCAGCACATAGGTGAAGGACCCAAACATGCGCCACTGCTCACCCAGCGGCACCTCGCCCAGCAGCGGCAGGTTGAAGCTGTCCTGCGAATCACCCAGACCTTTATCCGCATCGCTGTCGCTTAAACCCACGGTAACCGATGGCGCAACAGCCAGTAGCAGCTCCGCTGAATCCACAAACAACCACTTAACTTCGAACGTGGGGTTACCAAATCCCGACTCGGAATCGCCGGTATCAGGATCGGTCAACACATGCGGAAGGATGAGCGTCATATCAACGCCGGGCGCTGCGCCGTAGGTCAATTCAGCAGCAGGAAACTCATAGCTCTCACCGCTATCGGATGAAGCGACGGTCGCATACGGCAGAAACTCCCAGGTACCCGGGTCTGCCGTGCCGGGATCATCGGTAACCAGGGGCGGCCCGGCCTTCGCCGTTCCGAAGACAAAAACTGATAGGACTACAAAGAGAAGACGGAGCATGCTGAATCCTCCTCGAACAAGTGGCTGTGACACGACCGGCGCGGCCGGCGTGACGTGGCTAGCTAGTGCCGAGCAACATCTCGAGGAGGATGGCCAGGAGGAGCGCGGCCAAGCCTGCCGTTGAGCAAGCTAACCTGTGCGTTGCCCACGCTGTTGCGGACACTGGCAGTTACCACGAGCTGCTCCGTCAAGCCCAGGAAATGCACCGCCGCGTGACAACAGTGCTCTTCGTCGTGCGGCGTCTGATCATCGACCAGAATGCCAACCGAAGTCGCCTCCCCGTGCTCAAAATGATCGTGCCAGACATGTTCGTGCTGGCTCGCGAGAGCAAGGGGCCCCGCGAATAGAAGGCAAAACAACGCGATTGGCAAAGGCCAGACAGCACCACGAAGTGACGGCAACCGAGACATGCGCGGAGTATAGCCAATTAGTCAGCCCGGTCGGAATGACCAGGCTGCGTGCTATGTTCTAACGTCTGTGTCTGGCGGAACTCGGGTGGCAGCAGCTTGATTGACCTTGTGACGTGTCTGGTAACTGCCGTAGCGGTGGCGCTGGCAGTGGTCGCGCACTACGAGTGCATGACCGCACTCGGTCAGGTTGCCCTAACCACCCGGCGTGCGCGCACGGGCATCGTGCTGTTGATCCTTGGACTGCTTGCGCTCCACATCATGGAGATCGTTGCTTTCGGCACCGCGTGTTTTGCGCTGCTGCAGATGGACGGGTTTGGCCAGCTCCTGGATACAGCCTCGGGACAACCGGTAGACAGGTATCCGGATTTTCTCTACTTCTCCGCCGCGGTCTACACAACGCTCGGCTTCGGCGACATCGTGCCCATCGGGGCGATTCGTCTGTACACCGGTACGCTGGCAGTGACAGGTCTGGTCCTGATTACCTGGTCGGCCTCTTTCGTCTTTGTGAAGATGCAGCGGAGCTGGGGCGAGGTCTAGCGAAGTTGCCTGAACCCATCCACGGCAAGATCTGGGAAATCCGTGAATACGCCGTCCACCGCAAGCGTCACGGCACAAAGCCGGAGCAACGCATCGAAATCTGCGACGCCTTTGGGCAGGGCGTCTTCGCGTAGCGTGTAAGGGTGCACAAGCAGGCCCGCCTGACCTGCCGCCTCGCGCACCCCGTTGGAAACCACCTGCTCTCCACTTACGGTGTACAAGTCGTCGAGGGCGGGTCCAACACCTTGTGCGTACGCCGCGATGCGCTCCAACTCACCGGCGCCAGGCGCTGCTGACAAAAGTTGTATGAGCGACAGATCGCGTGCACGTGCCCTCACCTGCCGCAGCTCTCCGGCGTCAAAGCACTGCAAGAAACACTGTGCATCGCCTTGCAGGTAGCCGAACTCGTCAAGCACGCCGAGCACCAGATTGGTCAGTTCAATGCCAGCTTGCCGGTGAAATTCCGGGTGCTTGATCTCAGGGTACACGCCAACCGCTCGGCCACTCGTCTGATTTAGCCCCCTGATGAAGCTGAGTTCTTCGTGCAGGCTAGGAATACGCAGGCCCAGGTCGATGCGCGGAAACCGGCCAGCGAAACGCGGGTTCCCATCCTCGCCGCTTCGCTCCAGCAGGCTGAGCTCACGAATCTCTGCAAAATCAAAATCGATGCAATAGTGCAGACCATCGGCTCGCGCCCGGTCGCAGCCAGGAAAATGTGCGCCAACGTCAGTGGTGGCATCCAGGGTGAGATCGTGAAAAACGATCGGCACGCCGTCGCGTGTCGACACAACATCCTGCTCCAGGTAGTCGGCACCCTGCGCATACGCCAGCGCCTTGGCAGGCAGACTGTGTTCGGGCAGATAACCGCTGGCGCCGCGATGCGCGATGACGAGAGGTACTTTCACTCGGGAACCTCCAGAACCTGACTCGAAGCACCCCGTCGGCCGTCTCGACTAGGCGTCGCTCTCCTCGACGCCCAGGCGCTGATGCATGATCGGGCTCGTCGTCGTGTACTGCAGCGGTACCTTCTTGCCCGGCTCGATAATGGCCTTCGCAGCGAATGCCGCCAGCGCTGCCTCGTGAAACCCGCTGAGAATCAGTTTCTTTTTGCCGGGGTAATCAGCAATGTCTCCAATCGCAAAAATACCGGGCACGTTGGTTTGAAACTCCGCTGTGTCGACCATAATCATCTTCTTGCTGATTGTGAGGCCCCAATCTGCAATAGGCCCAAGCTTGGGCGCCAACCCGTAAAATACGAGCAGATAGTCACAGGGTAGCTCCTGCAGATCAGTGTCTGATTGCACTTGCACCGCGGCCAGCCGATCTCCATCGAGCACCAGACCCTTAGGCTTGGCATTCAGCAGAATCTCTGCCTGACCGGCATCGGACAGCGCTCTGAGCTGCGCTGCCGTGGCCTCGGCCCCGCGAAACTCATCGCGCCGGTGCACCAAAGTCAGCGACGCAGCCTGGGGCGCAAGCGCGACCGCCCAATCCAGGGCCGAGTCTCCCCCACCGAGCACAACAACACGCTTGTCAGCGAACTGTCCGGGGTTGCGCACGCGATAATCGAGCTGTCCGCCCTCCAGCGCCTCGGCTTCCGGAAACCGCAGCTTACGCGGGGTGAACGACCCCACGCCACCGGCAATAAATACCGTCTTGGCAAGGAAATCTTTGCCAGCGCTCGTGCGCACCGCAAATCCTCCATCCACGGCGCTCACCTCAGACACCTGCTCGCCCAGGTGGAACGTCGGGGAAAAGGGTTCGGCCTGCTTGAGCAGGTTGTCCACGAGTTCCTGGCCCGTGCATACGGGCACAGCAGGAATGTCATAGATCGGCTTGTCTGGGTAAAGCTCGGCACACTGGCCGCCGGGATGCGGCAGGCTATCAACGATGTCGGCCTTAATGCCAAGCAGGCCCAGCTCGAAAATTTGAAAAAGCCCGCAGGGGCCGGCACCGACAATCAGTGCATCAGTCTGGATGGTCATGGCTCACGAAGCGGCCGGCGGCCGGCCTGGCGAAAGGCGCGGTATGGTACGCCAGAGGCGGAATCCCAACAAGCAGCGGCGCTTACAGGTCGGTGGGATCGAACTCGATCACCTCCCACTGGGACGTGTCTTCGTTTCTGGCGATTTTGCGGATGGCGTCAGTAATGACCCGGTCATTCCACTCCACGATGTCCGTGGCACGATCCAGAATGTCTTTGCGTACCGCGACCGTGCCGCCGAACGACTGAATGCCCAGAATCGGTTTTCTGGCTGCCTGGGCGACGGATAGCTGAAACTTGGCTAGCTCCGGATTTCGCTCAAAGATGGCGGCCGGAATGATCACAATCTCGGCGAGTTCGATCTGCTGACGCAGTTCCTCCTTAATCGCCTCCTCACCACCTGCCGTGGGCATCGCCTCCGGCTTGGCCGTGTTCATATAAAAGAACCGGTCGCGGCTTTCCAGGTATTCGAACAAGCGCTGGTAGTCTGCATCCTCATCGAACAGGTGGACACAGTAAACGCGGATGGGATCCTTTTCCGACACGACTACCTCCTACAACTGGGCGAGAGTCTAGCGCACTGGCTTACGGTAGCGCTTTTTCTCCGGTTACGCCCGGCATTACACTCCAGCCATGCGTCTGCTGATCTACAACATCCGCTACGCCTTAGGCGCCGGCGTCCCGCCCCACGTACCGGTACCCGGGGCAGGATACTTGTTCGGTAATCCCGGCAATCTGCAGCGCGTCACAGACTTCATCAAGTCGCAGTCGCCCGATATCGTTGGATTAGTGGAGGTGGACACTGGCTCATTGCGCAGCGGCCGCGTCAATCAGGCTGAGGCGATCGCCAAGGCGCTCGGACATTTCTCGTCGTACGAATGCAAGTATGGCGAGGAGTCGGTCAATCAATATCTGCCAATTCTCCGCAAGCAGGGCAACGCGTTCCTCGCGGCGCCACAGATCACAGGAGAACGCTTCCACTATTTCGACCACGGCATCAAGCGTCTGATCATGGAACTGGAGCTGGAAGATATGGCCATCTTCCTGGTACATCTGTCGCTGAAGTACCGGCATCGACATTTTCAGCTACGGCATCTCTACGAGCTGGTGAAGGGTGCACGCAAACCGGTAATCGTCGCTGGCGACTTCAACACGTTCTGGGGTGAGAACGAAATTTTCCTGTTCAAGGAGGCTGCCGGACTGACCAGTGCGAACAGCGAGAGCCTGCCCTCCTACCCCAGTAAATCTCCGCGGATGGAGCTGGATTTCATCCTGCACACCAAGGACATCGAAGTGACGCATTTCGAAATTCCGCAGGTAGACTTCTCCGATCACCTGCCACTGATCTGTGATCTTCGGATCCGGGAGGACGCATGACCGATAACAACACGCAGAACTGGCAGCTTGAAATCGACGCTCAGGGACTGGCCTGGCTCGGCCTGGATAAGCCCGGCACCCAGACCAACGTGCTCTCCCAGGCAGTGCTGCGGGAGTTGGCTGACGTGCTGCTCAAGGTCAGCGAAGCGCGGCCTAAAGCGCTCATCATCTACTCGGCCAAGGAGAAGGGTTTCGTGGCCGGCGCGGATATTGGCGAGTTTCCGTCCATTAAAGATGAGCAGACAGCCTACGAGCTGACCGCTCAGGGCCACACTTTGTTTGCCCGCCTTGAGGCGCTTGGCCTGCCCACCGTGGCGGTGATCAACGGGCATGCCCTGGGCGGGGGCCTGGAACTGGCAATGGCCTGCAGATATCGGCTGGTCATAGATACCAGCAAACGCATACTCGGCCTGCCCGAAGTCAACCTGGGACTCCATCCCGGGCTCGGTGGCACAGTCCGGCTGGTGCGGCTAGTCGGCGTCAGGCAGGCGATGCCCATCATGCTGCAGGGCAAACCCGTGGCACCCAAACAGGCCAAAGCAATGGGCCTGGTTGACCGTGTCTGCGCAGCCGGCGAGTGGCGCACTCAAGCAGCGCAACTCGCGCTCAGCGGAGCCCCAGCGAGACAGGCACCGCTGCTCGACCGCCTGTTAAGCCTGCCCCTGTTGCGGGGTCTGGTTGCAGATCAACTCCGCAAGCAGGTGGCCCGCAAGGCCAACGAGAAACACTATCCGGCACCTTTCGCGATGGTGCGTCTATGGCGGGAGTTTGGCGCCAGGGACGACGCGGCCTTCGACGGCGAGGCCCGCTCGTTCGCCAGGCTGGTGGCCTCGCCTACGTCGCGGAACCTCGTGCGGGTTTACGGCCTGCAGGAGCGACTAAAGCAGGACGCAGGCCCTAAAGGCGACGTCGCCACCCATGTACACGTGGTTGGCGCAGGCGTCATGGGCGGGGATATCGCTGCCTGGTGCGCGTTGCGGGGCTTGTCAGTGACGCTACAGGACCGCGAGATGCAGTACATCCAGCCGGCGCTGGACCGCGCGGCAGAGCTATTCGCGAAGCGTCTGCGCGGACCGGGTGAGGCAGAGGCCGCTGGCGAGAGGCTGGTCGCTGACCTGACTGGCGAGGGCGCCAGCGCAGCAGACGTGGTGATCGAGGCCATTTTTGAGAATGCCGATGCGAAACGCGCGCTCTACCAGGATCTGGAACCACGCATGAAAGGCCAGGCGATCCTCGCATCAAACACGTCCAGTATTCCGCTGCAGGAGCTTGCGCCGTGCTTGCGCCACCCGGACCGGTTGATCGGTCTCCACTTCTTCAATCCGGTGGCCAAGCTGCCGCTGGTCGAGGTTGTTCGGGCGGCAACCTCAGGAGACCGGGCTATTCAGTTCGGCTTGGCGTTCACGCGGCAGATCGGCAAGCTGCCGGTGCCCTGTAATTCCCTTCCCGGTTTTCTGGTGAACCGCATCCTGGCCCCCTACATGGCTGAAGCCATGGAGCTGCACCGCGAGGGGATAGCCAGGGAGGTGATCGACCAGGCCGCAGAAGACTTTGGCATGCCGATGGGACCGGTTGAACTGGCTGACTCGGTTGGCCTTGATATCGCCATGCACGTGGCCGATATGTTGAGCCCGGTGATCGGCCGGACCCCGGATCCAGTGCTCAAAGAGATGGTCGAAGCCGGTCATCTGGGCCGCAAGAGCGGCCAGGGGTTCTATCGCTATGAGCAGGGCAAGCCTCAGCGCCGTCGGGCGAGCGGCCCCGTCTCGATTCCGACACAGCGACGGCTGATGCTGGCCTACCTGAACGAGGCGGCTGCCTGCCTGGAGGACGACGTCGTAGCGGATGCCGATCTGGTCGATGCAGGCACAATATTTGGGACGGGGTTCGCACCGTTTCTCGGCGGACCGCTGAATTATGCCAGGGAGTACGGGGTAGACCGCATCGTCAGCGAGCTTGAGGAGCTCGCCCGGCAGCACGGCGATCACTTCAAGCCGTCGGCTGGCTGGGCGCGCGTTGCTTGATCCCAAGCCTGTGCGGGCGACGCCCGGTAGTGATGTGGTTACAATACCGCGCGTTGCGGCACCTGCAAGCCTGCTCTCGATAGGACTCGAACAAAACCCGCGATGTCTGAAGACAAAATCGACATAGAAACTTTGCGTGGCTTTACCCCTCTGGACGGGCTGAAGCGCGAAAACATCGCGGCGCTGGCGAAAAAAACCGACGTGAGAAAACTTGGCAGCGGCGAACTGCTGTTCAAGGCAGGCGACACGGACAAGCGCACGTTCTACCTGACGGCAGGCACGCTGGAGCTGGCGAGCAACACCGGTGACTCAAAGACCATCCGCGCAGGCTCAGAGGATGCTCGCTCGCCGCTGGCGCCAATGTTGCCCCGGCGTTTTACGGCCAAGGCGATTGACGACGTCGAGTTCATCTCTATCGACACCGATCTGCTGGATGTCATGCTCACCTGGGACCAGACCGGCGATTACGAAGTCAGCGAAATGACCATGTCCCAGGAGCCGACGGCCGACGACTGGATGTCCACGCTACTGCACACGCAGGCATTTCATCGTATTCCGCCTGCGAACATCCAGGCGATTTTCATGCGCATGCAGCGCGTCAACCTGAAAGCTGGCGAAGTGGTCATTAAGCAGGGCGATGAGGGCGATTTCTTCTATGTGATCATTCAGGGCAGCGCGGTCGTCACGCGCGAAACGCCGCTGAACAACGAGGGAATCAAGCTGGCTGACCTGGCCGTCGGCGACAGTTTCGGCGAAGAGGCACTCATCGCAGATACACGCCGCAATGCCACAATCAGGATGGTGACTGACGGCACCGTCATGCGGCTGGGCAAGCAGGATTTCAATACGCTCATGAATGAGCCGATGCTGGACTGGGTGGACCATGACGCCGCCCGAGAAATCATCGCGGGCGGCGGCCGCTGGCTCGATGTGCGGCTGCCAAGCGAGTTTGAAACGCATCATGAAGGCGATGCGATCAACATCCCCTTGTACTTCATCCGGCTCAAGGTAAGTCAGCTGGATCCCAACACCACCTATGTGGTGTGCTGCGATACTGGCAGAAGAAGCTCAGCCGGCGCTTACATTCTGAATGAGCGTGGCTTCACGACCAAGGTACTTAAAGGCGGTCTGAATATGTCCGCTCTGAGCGTCGATTAGATTCGGACGCAGTCGCGCAGCGCGCGACCCGGCGCTACATGGTATGCGTTGGCTTGTCGCCGCCCAGCGCCCCGGCCAGGTAGTTTTCAATCTTCTTTTGCGTTGTGCCGCCATCCTGATCGCTGAACTGCACCCCGATACCAGCAGTCCGCTTGCCCTGGGCACCCTTTGGCGTCAGCCAGATCACCCTGCCCGCCACGGGAATCTTTTCGTCTTCGCCCATCAGATTCAGCAGCATGAACACTTCATCGCCCAGCTTATAAGTGCTGCTGGTGGGAATAAACAATCCGCCATTGCCAACAAAGGGCATGTACGCCAGATACAGGGCGCTCTTGTCCTTAATCGTCAGAGTCAGTAAGCCGGGTTTTGCCATGCCAGTGTGCTTGTCTCGCAAGGGTTAAGCGCCCAGGCCTCCGTACCAGTAGTCGAGTAGCTGCGCGAGCGCCAGTTCAGCATTCTTACCGCTACCCGCCAAGCCGCGAAACGCGGCCACATCACGCAGATAGCCGAAATGCGCGTCCATAGTTAGCGGATCGGCTGAGTTTTTCAAGGGCAGGGTCGTCACCCCGGCCTGGCCGGTCAGCGCTGCGGTAAGGGTTTTTGCGGTCTCGCGATAGAGCCAGACGGCGCAGGCAGCCTCATCCACGGCCAGCCAGCGTCGCGCGCAGGCCAGCGGCGTGGCCTGCTTATTGACCAGCGCCTTTAGATCCCCGGCCAGTCCGTCGAGCTGCTTCAAAAAGCCCTGTTCGGCCAGTTCCAATGCATGCAGGGGCGCCCCGCCCGCCAGCTCCATGGCCACCTGCCAATCCGCAGGTTCCGTTGCTGCGCCCTCAAGCCAACGCAGCGCCTGATCCCGATCCGGCCTCGGAATCCGGCACACCTGGCAGCGGCTCCGCACGGTTGCCGGCAAATGACCAGACTGCGCGGCAATAAGGATCAGCAGGCTGCCGGCAGGCGGCTCTTCCAATGTCTTGAGCAGGCTATTGGCGGCCGCGGTCGTCATCGCTTCTGCCGGGGCAATCACTGCAACCTTCCGGCCACCCTGATGCGCCGTCAGCGACATGAAGCCGATCAAGCCGCGCACCTGATCGACGCCAATGGTCTGGCGGTCTTCCACAGGCCCGCACCACTTCAAGTCCGGGTGCTGCAATACACCCTCGTCGTCCCGGGGCAGCGCTTCCAGACCGAGGGCTGAGGCAGCCAGCCACTGAGCGAGGTGGGCGCGGCCAGTGCCCGTGGCGCCCTGGATCAGCAGTGCATGTGGCAGCAGCCCTCGCTGCAGCTGTTCCCCCAACCGACTTGCGGCTGGCTGGAGCCACTTTAACTCTAATTTATTCAACGATTTACTAGATATTTCTAAATCACTTATAAAAGGAATCCAGAATCCCCGCCAGCTCACTCTGCACTGCCTCCAGCGGCTGGCTCGCATCAACGCAGCGTATACGGTCCGGCTCGGCAGCGGCGCGCTCAAGATACACGGACCGCACCCGGGCAAAGAAATCGGCATTTTCCTGCTCAAACCGGTCGGCAGTGCCCCGGAGCATTCGGCGTTCCAGTGTTGCCGACGGACTCGCATCGAGCAGCAGCGTGAGGTCCGGCCGCAGCGAGCCTTGCACGAGCTGCTCCAGGGCGGCAACGGCCTCGCTCCCCAACCCGCGGCCGCCTCCCTGATAGGCGTAGCTGGCGTCCGTGAAGCGATCGCACACCACCCAGTCTCCCGCCGCCAGGGCTGGCCCGATGGTTTGCTCCAGATGACTGGCCCGGGCCGCAAACATCAGCAGCAGCTCAGTCAGCGGGCCCAGGTGCTCCTGAGTTTGGTCCAGCAGCACCTGTCGAATCGCTTCGGCGGCCGGCGTACCACCCGGCTCGCGCGTTTCCACCACAGGAATGCCCTGAGACCGCAAGTGCTGCACCACGAAAGTCAGGTTCGTTGACTTTCCAACGCCTTCGATTCCCTCTAGCGTAATCAACCGTCCGCGCATTGCTTTAGCTGTCGTCCCTGCGGGCTCGCAGCGTTGCCAGATACTGCGCAACGGCTGCGTTGTGCTCATCGAGCGTATCCGAAAACTTATGGCTGCCATCGTCACGGCCGGTGGCCACGAAAAACAGCGCGCTGCCCTCCGCGGGATTGACTGCAGCCCTTAGCGCGCCCTCGCCGGGCAATGCAATTGGCGTGGGTGGCAAGCCCGCGCGCGTGTAAGTGTTATAGGGCGTATCGGTGCGCAGGTCGCGACGCCGCAGGTTGCCGTCAAACTCGGCTCCCAAGCCGTAGATCACAGTAGGATCGGTTTGCAGCCGCATACCCTGCTGCAAACGCCGCACAAAAACCCCGGCAATCTGCGGCCGCTCGGACGCAAGCGCCGTTTCCCGCTCGATAATCGAGGCGAGAATCAGGGCGTCGTAGTCACTGGCCAGCGGCAGCCCCGGGGCTCGCTGCTCCCAGGCAGCCTGCAGCCGCTGCCGCATCAAGGCATGTGCCCGACGCAGCATCTCGGCATCGGTTGTGCCGCGAGGAAACCGGTAGGTCTCCGGAAAAAACCAACCTTCAGCATGTGCGGCTTGCATACCCAGCTTGTCCGCCAATAACCGTGCGTCGAGCGGCATTGCGTCTGTCGGGCCCAGCGTCTTTTCTATCGCCGGATGCCGATCGAGCGCGGCGAGCAACTGCTGCACAGTCCAGCCTTCGACGATCGTGAAGCTGTGCAGTTTTACGTCCCCTGCCACAAGCCGGGCCAGCAAAGCATCCGGTGTTGTCGGCGCATCGAGCACATACTCGCCCGATTGAATTTGTCGATCTTGCCCGGTCAAGCGTGCATAAGCTGCAAACCATGCCGGCCTGCGCAGCAGGCCGTCGTTCGCGAGCTGGGCTGCGATGCTGCCCGCCCCGGCGCCGCGTGCGACCGTGAGTACGTATTGATCTTCAATATCCAGCGGCGCGGTTAGCCAGCGCTGAAACACCAACGCCACGCTGGCCACGGCAGCAAGGCCGAGCACCACAGCGACAACCATACGCAGCCGAAGGGTCAGGCCGCGCACTCTTCCACTCCCCACGAAGCGAGCACGCTCATCAGCCTCTGCGTCATATCGCCGACCGGCAGATCTCGCTGCCCGCAGCGCGTCACTGGCCAGATGCCAATCAGGCTGTTGGTCAAGAACACTTCCTGTGCTGCCTCAAGATCACCCGCGAGCACGCGCCTGGTGTCAACTTGCAGTGATAACGACGCGGCGGCTTCGAACACAACGTCGCGCATGACGCCGCGAATTCCGCAGTTGCTCAAATCCGGGGTTGCCAGACGGTTGCCCTGTCGCAAAAACACGTTGGTCATCGTACCGCAGACCAGGGCACCCGACTGATCAAACAACAAACCCTCTGAAATGTCCGGATCAGCCCACTCGCTACGCGCAAGCACTTGCTCCAATCGATTGAGTGTCTTAATGCCGGCAAGTGCGGGACTATGGCCTAAGCGCAGCGCGCACAAGCGAACATGCACGCCCGCAGAGGCGTTCTGACCGGTCTTCGGCGATTCCGCGGACATCGTAATGATCCGGGTGGGCACTGCGGCTGCCGGCGGCGCGTACCCGCGCTGACCGCGCCCCCGCGTCACGACAATTTTGGCGGTGCCCCGCTGCTCGTTCCCCCGCGCTCTCTCTAACTCGGCACTTAGAAGCTCAGCGTCCGGAGCAACGAAGCCGAGACGTGCGCAGCCAGCCGTCAGCCGTCGGAGGTGTCTATCAAGAAAGCGCGCTCGACCGGCACGAATCGCCACAGTCTCAAAAACACCGTCGCCATACGCCAGGCCGCGATCCGTGACGGCAACCTCGTCGTGTAGTTCTCCGTTGACCAGACAGCGAGTCATGTTATTGCAGCGCCAGCAACATTCCTTTGGCTTTGGCGCGGGTCTCATTCAGTTCACGCTCTGGCGAAGAATCCGCAACCACGCCGCTGCCTGCCGCGAGCGAGATCTCGTCACCTTGCACCGTCATCGTTCGAATGAGGATGTTGAAGTCCGCGTCCCCCGTGTGATTCACGTAGCCCATGGCACCGGTATAAAAGCCGCGCGGCCGGCGCTCCAGATCAGCGATAAGCTGCATGCAGCGCACTTTTGGGCAACCGGTGATCGTACCGCCAGGAAACACCGCCTGCAGTACATCGCCGGGCGTCACGTCGCCGCGCAGGTGCCCGACCACATTCGACACAATGTGATGAACATGTGAGTAGCTCTCCACCACCATGAATTCGTCGACTGCCACACTGCCCGCCTTACAGATTCTCCCGAGATCGTTGCGCTCCAGATCGATCAGCATGATGTGTTCCGCCCGCTCCTTGGGATGCCGCAGTAACGCGTCGCGCTGCGGCTCATCATCGATACCATCGCTGCCGCGGGGATAGGTTCCGGCGATCGGCCGGGTGGCCACCGAGCCGCTGCTGACCCTGACCAGCCGCTCCGGCGAGGAACTAATCACGGCGCCATTGGGCAACATGGCCAGTCCGGCAAACGGACCAGGATTGGTTTCACGCAGTCGTGAATAGATGACCTGTGGGCAGGCATCTCTCGTCAGGCCGCCCCGCCACACGCGCGACAGATTGGCCTGGTACAAATTTCCTTCGGCAATCTGGGTCTGCGCAGACTGCACGGCCGCCAGATATTCTGCAGGCGGCGGCTCCACGAGCTCATTGACCAGCGACTCGCCTGTGTATTTGTTGCGAACTGGCGAGCGCTGAGCCCGCTCCACATCCTTCACGGCCTCGTCGGCTTCCGCTTCGAAGCCTGCCTCGTTAACGACCCAGGCCGCTTGCGTGAGGTGATCACGAATCAACGCGACAGGAATTCGGGTCGCGATAGCGCGCGGGCTGCCGCTTACCTCAGGCAGATCCAGGGAAGGCTCCACCTCGGCAGCCAGCTCATAGCTCAGCAAACAAAACCAGCCGCCTGAGAAGGGCAGCTGGCATGCAGTGTCCCGCCTGGCTTCTCGCCACTCACGGTCGAACGCAGCGAGGAAACCAGGCGAGCCACTTGACGACAGGACCTGTTGGCCAGGAAAGGCGAACAAGATGTCGTAACGGCCCTGCGCAGTACCGGCCGCCGTGCTCTCCAACAAAAAGGGATAACGCTGGGGAAACTGGCTATGCACGGCCAGCGGATCGACAGCGTAGCTAACGGGCCTGAGCCGGATGCCGGCACTCCCGGACTGCATCAGCATCGCACCAGCACGGCTGCTGAGATCCGCTTAGACGCGTCGAAAAATCAGACTGCCATTGGTGCCACCGAACCCGAACGAATTCGTGAGCACGGCATCCATCGAGAGATCGCGTGCGGTGTTTGGCACGTAGTCGAGATCGCAGTCCGGATCGACGTTATCGAGATTGATCGTCGGAGGCGCGACCTGATCGCGCAATGCCAGTACGCTGAATACCGCCTCAATACCACCGGCGGCGGCAAGAAGATGACCGGTGGTGGACTTGGTGGAACTCACGGCGAGACGATCCGCCGCGCTCCCGAACACGTTGCGAATCGCACGAGTTTCCGCCAAATCGCCGAGTTCGGTAGATGTGCCATGAGCATTGATGTAAGCCACGTCGTCAGGTGTCAGCGCAGCATCATCAAGTGCGTTGCGCATACACTGCGCCGCTCCCTCGCCCATCTCGGGTGGCGCAGTAATGTGGTGTGCATCTCCGCTCATGCCAAAACCCGACAGCTCAGCGAGAATCGGTGCGCCGCGCTTACTCGCTGCAGCAAACTCCTCGAGCACGATGCAGGCTGCTCCGGCGCTTAATACAAACCCATCCCGATCGCGATCCCAGGGGCGGCTTGCACCGGCCGGATCGTCGTTGCGGGTGGACAGTGCGCGGGCCGCACAGAAGCCGCCGAGACCCATCGGCGTGATCGGAAACTCCGCGCCGCCGGCGACCATCGCGTCGGCATCACCGTAGGCGATCATGCGGGCCGCGATACCCAGCGAGTGGGTTGCCGTAGTGCAAGCGGTAACCAGCGCTATGTTCGGGCCTTCGAGGCCCAGCTCAATCGAGACATGACCCGAGATCATGTTGATGATGCTACCGGGCACAAAGAACGGTGAAATTTTCCGGGGGCCGCCACGCAGATACTTGTCGTGATTCGACTCAATAGTGCCGAGTCCCCCAATGCCAGAACCGATCGCGACGCCAATCCGCGCGGGCCCGTAAGTCTCCGCGCTGATCCCTGCATTGGCGACCGCCTGATGCGAAGCCCCAAGGCCAAAGTGGATGAACCGGTCGATCTTGCGCAGGTCTTTCGGCGCCATGAACTGACTGGCATCGAAATCCCGCACGCTGCCGCCGAACTGCGTGGAAAAACTACTGACATCGAACTCGTCGATGGTATCGATGCCGCTCTTGCCAGCGACGACGTTCTTCCAGGCCGTTTCGACGTCGTTGCCGACGGGAGCAACGACGCCCAGGCCGGTGACCGCTACGCGTCGCCGGGACATGTCTTATTCACTGGTAGCTGCCCGCCGGTGCTGGCGGTTTCGTAGAGCTGCGTCAGGACGCGCTAGCCCTGGCGTTAATGTAGTCGATTGCCTGCTGCACGGTGGTGATTTTCTCGGCATCTTCATCCGGAATCTCAGTCTCGAACTCCTCCTCCAGAGCCATGACTAACTCCACGGTGTCGAGCGAATCAGCACCTAGGTCATCGACAAAGGAAGCCTGGTTGGTGACTTCGTCTTCCTTAACACCGAGTTGTTCAGCCACGATGTTCTTAACCTGTTCCTCAATCGTGCTCATGGTCGCTTGGTTCCTCTACAACAGAAAAGCGTCTAGCTGGGAGCGCCGACCCGCGCGGCGACGCCGTATTCTAAGGCAGTTGCTAAAGGCAATCTACAACTGGCGGTCTGGCGACCCGAAAGCCGCTCAGGCCATCACCATGCCGCCATTGACGTGCAAAGTTTCGCCTGTGATGTAAGCCCCGCCGGGGCCGCTCAGATACAGGACGGCTGAAGCAATATCACAGACCGAGCCCAACCGCTGCAGCGGAATCTGCCCCGTGAGATCGTTAATCTGCTCCTCGCCCAGTGCCGCGGTCATCTCCGTTTCGATGAACCCGGGCGCGATTGTATTGACGGTGATGCCCCGGCCGCCAAGCTCACGCGCCAGCGACTTGGTAAATCCTGCGAGCCCCGCCTTGGCGGCTGCGTAGTTGCTTTGACCGGCATTCCCCATGCTGCCGACGACCGAGCCGATGTTGATGATGCGCCCGCGCCTTGCTTTAACCATGCCACGCATGCACGCCTTGCTCAGCAAAAAAGCGGAGGAAAGATTGGTGGCGATCACCGCATCCCACGCTTCCGTTTGCATGCGCATCAACAGACCGTCGCGCGTAATACCGGCGTTGTTCACCAGAATAGTCACGGCACCTTCATTGGCGGCAATGTCCTTTGCAACCGCCTGGATCTGGTCGGGCTCGGTCACGTCGAGCACGACGCCGCGGCCAGTGATGCCCTGTTCG
This sequence comes from Gammaproteobacteria bacterium, assembly GCA_028285245.1. Classification (GTDB taxonomy): domain Bacteria; phylum Pseudomonadota; class Gammaproteobacteria; order Steroidobacterales; genus J054. Next base: position 19,553 of record JANQPY010000026.1, read on the forward strand.
GCAAAGCGTTGACTGATTGCCTCAGCACCCGCTTGCGAGGTCGCCGAACCGACGACGGTCGCACCAGCTGCACCGAGCAGATCGGCCACCGCCGAGCCGATGCCGCGGCTCGCGCCGGTAACGAGCGCGACTTCGCCGTCGAGTGCTACAAGCTGTTGTGGTGTCGTCATGGGTTTGCCGGACCGGTGTTGCCCGGCCGCCGGCGATTATAGCGAGCGGCGCATGCGCTGCCAGACCGCGAGCAGTCCCCCCGCCACCAGGCCGCCCAGAGCACCGGCCAGATGCGCCTCGGTAATGACCGGGCCACCGGCGATGTCGGCCGTCATCGGCATGGAGCCAACGGTTTGCTCATAGGCGAGCTTCGCCCCTACGAGCCCGAGTAACCACCAGCCGAGACGCTCGCCTTGTTCAAGCCAGGCCAGCACACCGAACACGAACAGGCCATGCAGCGCACCGGAAAGCCCGGCCAGCCAGAGCACGTCCGGGCGCAGTGCCAGGGCACCCAGACTCGCACCCAGGCCGGCGCAGGCAAGGGCAAAAGCCCATTGGGCCAGCGAGCGGTCGCGGGCGAAAATCCAGCCGATTAACAGCAGGCCGGCCGCATTGAGCAGGACGTGCCCCCAGCCAAGGTGAACGAGGTTTGCCGTTATCAGCCGCCACCACTCACCCGCCAGCAGGGCCGTCCGGTCATACTGGAGCTGGAGCCGGACGCTGTCCGGCAGCAGGATAACCAGCAGCAGGATGACGGCGAGTGCCCCGGCTGCCAGCAACGTTGCGAAGGCGCTGGGAGCGGGACGCAGTTCGCGTGAAGCTGTCACCGGTTTGCTACAATCCGCGCCCAGTGTTGAGTGGCAGAACACCGCGGAAGCCCCACGGCAGGGAATGCCGGAAATCTTCTCAGATTGACGGGACGATTGCATGACACGCAGGAAGCAGCTCGCTATGCGCCGCGCTCAACGCGGCTTTACGTTGATCGAAATTATGGTCGTGGTGGTGATCCTCGGCATCCTGGCCGCCCTGATTGCGCCCAACGTGCTCAGCCGTATCGATCAGGCGCAGCTCACCAAAGTCCGGTCGGACATCAGCAACCTGGAGAACGCGCTAAAGCTCTATCGGCTCGATAACTTCCGTTATCCGACGACGGACGAAGGCCTTGAGGCTCTGGTCACGCCGCCGAGCGATCCAAACGCGCGCTGGCCTGAGGGCGGCTACCTCGACCGCCTGTCGCCCGATCCCTGGGACCGGCCGTACGTCTACCTCAGTCCAGGCAACAACGGTGAATTCGACATCTTCACGCTGGGCCGTGACGGCCAGCAAGGTGGCGAAGGACTCGATGCGGACATCGGCAACTGGGACACGCCCTGAAGCATCTGCCGCCGGGTTGAACAGCACCCGGCGTAATCGCGGCTTCACGCTTCTGGAACTACTTGTGGTGGTCGTGATCGTGGGGATTCTCGCCACGATGTTCACACTGGCCGTTGGGCTCGGGGACGGCGAAGGCGCGGCGCAGGATGAGATCGACCGGTTTGCGGCGCTGGTTGCGATGGCTGGCGAAGAGGCCATTCTGCAGGGCCGCGAGCTGGGCCTGCGTTTTTACCCGGACGGTTATCGGTTCCTGTCGCTCGACCCCGACGATGGACGCTGGACGGTTATGGCGGGTGACGACTTATTCAAGCCCCGGCAATTACCTGATGGCCTCGAGCTGACCGTCGAAATTGAAGGCCGCGCGATTCAGCTAAAGGATGCGGATACAGAGCCCCTGCCCGGCCCGGCAACCGACACCGACACCGATGCAAACGCAGACAACGAGGCGGCGAACGCGTTGCCGCCGCCGCAGGTCTTCCTGTTTTCCAGCGGTGATCTGACGCCGGCGTTCAGCCTGCGTCTGCGGCGCGAATTTAGTAACGACAGCATCGCCATCGCATTTGACGTCGACGGTTCAACGGAGCTGACCCGTGAAACCTTCTAGGCAGACTGCCGACGGCAACCGCGGGTTTACCCTGGTCGAAGTGCTGGTCGCACTCGCCATTGTCGGACTCGGCATGCTTGCGGTATTCAGTCAGCTTAGCCAGAGCCTCTTTACGACCGGACTGATTCGCGACAAGACGCTGGCGCATTGGGTGGCGACCGACCGGCTCACCGAACTGCGGCTGACAGAAGAGTTTCCGCGGCTGGGAGAACGCAGCGACAGCGTTGAGATGGCTGGCGTGGAATGGCGCTACACGCTGAAGTTCAGCGACGTGGGTGTACCCGACTTCCGGCGCGTCGATGTCACGGTGAGTCAGGCGGCAAATGCGGATCGGGTGCTCGCCGAGGTGATCGGCTTTATCGCCAAACCTCCCGACTCACCTCTGCCAGACGGTGGCACCTGGCCGGCCATAGTCCAGGATCTCCAATGATGCGCGCGCGTGGCTTCACCCTGATCGAGCTACTGGTTGCCATGGCGATATTCGCCATCATCAGTGTGCTGGCGATGGGCGGCTTGAACACCTTTATTACTCAGCAAACACTGGCGCAGCAAAATCTGCAGCAGCTCGCGGAACTGCAGCGCACCGTGCGCATGCTGACCTGGGATTTCGCTCAACTGTATCCCCGGCCCGTGCGCGATGAGCTGGGCAGCTCGACGCAGGCGGCGCTGGTCGCAGCCGACAACAACGACTATTTCCTGCGCCTCACCCGCGGTGGCTGGCGGAATCCGGCTGGCCTGAAGCGGGGCACACTGCAGCGTGTGCAATACCGGCTGGAGGAACGGCAACTCATTCGCGAGTACTGGCCGGTTGTCGATGCACCGCTGGGCATGGAGCCACGCAGCGAGGTATTAATCGCCGGCGTTGAGGATTTACTGATTGAGTATCTTGATGCCGAAGATCAGTGGAATCAGCAGTGGCCGCCGCTGCGTTTGCTCGGCGCACAAAATGTTCCGCAGCCAAGGGCCGCGCGAATTACCCTGCAGCTCGATGGCTGGGGGGAAATTGAACGCCTGGTAGAGATGACACCATGACGTCGCCCGCCGCGCATCGGCAGTCAGGTATCGCGGTGCTGACGGCAATGTTGATCGTGGCCATCGCCACGATTTTGGTCGTCGAGCTGGTCTGGGATCGCAATCTTGGGATCCGGCGTACGGAAAACTACCTGCTCCGCGAGCAGGCTCAGGAAATCGCCCGCGGCATGGAGTTGCTCGCGGCCGAGCTGCTCGAACGCGATCTGGAAGACGATCCGAACATTGATTCGCTGAATGAAACCTGGGCCGACGATTACGCCTTCCCGTTCGACGGCGGTAACGTCGTCGGCAAGCTGGCCGACCTGCAGGGGCGGTTTAACCTCAACGCGCTGCTGACTCCGGATGGCGAACCCAACGAAATCTACGTCGAACGCTTCCGCCGACTCGTTGAGCTCACGGTCAGCGACGCGGAGATCCGCGACGTCATTGTGGGTGATGTGGTTGATGCCGTGATCGACTGGATCGATGTTGATCAGGTGCCGGAGCTGGGCGGCGCTGAAGATGGCATCTACACCCGCGAACAGCCACCCTACCGGGCAGCGAACTTCTGGTTCACGAGCCCTTCCGAACTTCAGGCCGTCAATGGCGTTTCGGCCGAGCTTTATCAGGCGCTGGAGAGCCAGCTCAGTGCCCTGCCGGTCTCGGGTGGCCAAACTTCCAGTGCTTATGTGCTGAACGTAAATACGGCCGAGCCGCTGGTCTTGCAGGCTCTGTCTGCGGATGTCACCCCGACCATCGTGGAGGACTGGCTGGCCAATAGGCAGTCACAACCCTATGAAACGCAGGAGGAATTCTGGGATGGCGCGGCCGATCTGCTGGACGATGCCGTGGCCCTGCGCCCTACCCTGGGCGTGAGCAGCAGTTACTTTGGACTGACTGTGATCGTGTCTATTGGCACTACCCGACTGGCTATGTACAGTCTCCTCGAACGCAGCAGCCAGGGAGTTGTGGCGCGGCTGCGCGCCTTCGACACCATCTAACGCTATGGCCGAATACCTCGTTGTGCGCTTGAGTATGGCCGCCACCAATGCGACCACCTGGCAGGCTGTGGATGACAGTGGCGCGCTCATCGGCCCGCCCGGCCGCGGTGAGCTGAGCGAGCTGGCAGCGATCGCTGGCGGCCGGCGGCTCATCGCTCTGGTGCCCGCCAGCCAGGTGCTGAGGACGCGGGTCGAGCTGCCGGCAAAAGGCCAGGCGAAACTCCTGCAGCTATTGCCCTTTGCACTGGAAGAACAGCTCGCGGATGACGTCGAGAGTCTGCACTTCGCGCTCGGCAAACGCGACGCGGACGATGGATCCCTGCCTGTCGCTGCCGTGAACCGGGAACTGCTCAGCGAATGGCGCAATCGACTTACCGATGCTGGCCTGGACGTGACCGCGATCTACGCGGAGAGCGACGGCCTGGGCGACATGCCGGGCACAGCGATCCTGTTTGTCGAACCGGAGCAGAGTTGCCTGGCCGATGCGCAGGGCGAACTCTCGACAGCCGACGCAGACACGCTGGGCGCCCTTCTGGAACTGTGGCTGGCAGGACAGCTGGAAGATCATCCGCCAAATTTATTTGTCTACGCCGCAGGCAACGTAGCAAGCGAATTGGAGCACCTGGAAAGTTTGCGACCGCGGCTCGCTTCACTGGAGGTGAAGACCCTGAACGATGGCGCGATCGCCAGGATGGCTGCCACCGTCGCCACCCAACCGGGCGTGAACCTGCTGCAGGGAGAGTTCGCGCGCCGGTCTGATCTCGCCCGCTTCTGGCCAGCCTGGCGGCTGGCAGCCGCATTGCTCGTCACCGTGGGCGTCACCGCCTTCGGCGCTCTGGCGGCCGAAAGCTGGCTGATGAACAAGCGGGCAGATTCCCTGCAAGCGGCGGTGCAGGCCGCGTTTCGCTACACCTTTCCTGATGCGCGCCAGGTCACGGGCACGCGCGCTGAGCTGCAGAGCCGTCTGCGCGCAATCGGCCAGACCTCCGGTGGCCAGGCTGAAGGTGCGTTCCTCGACAGCCTGCAGGCCGTCGCTGGCGCGCTCAGCGATGGTGACGCAGATATCGAAGGCATCGACTATCGCGGGGGCGTGATGGAACTGCGCATGCGGGTGCGCAATGTCGAAACACTTGACCGGATCCAGCGATCCATAGACGAACGGGCTGGACTAACGGCAGAGATTCAATCCGCCAATGCGGACGACGGCAAGGTGCTGGGCCGCCTGCGCATCAGCGAGGCGGGCGCATAACAGTGAACGCCCTGCGCAACTGGTTTGAGGAGCTGACGCCGCGCGAGCAGACCCTGGTGGCCGCTGCCGGCCTGTTGCTTGCCGTGGCAATTGTTGTGATTGGTCTGGTCCGACCCGTTGCCAGCTCCGCAGCGCGCAACGCGGAAACGGTGGCCGAACGTGAAGCGCTGCTGGCAGAACTGACTGATGTCGCTACCCGGCTTGGCCCCCAGCGCGGCAACGCGCAGGTCGCTGCCGGTACCGGCAACCAGTCGCTGGTGCTCATCGTCGATCAGTCAACACGTCAGCGCGGTCTGCAGGATTACCTCGTACGGAATCAGCCCGATGGCAGCGATAAGATTCGTTTGCGCTTTGAGCGGGCACCGTTCGATGATCTGGTGGAGTGGCTTGTGCAAATGAGCCAGCAGCATGGCTTGGGCGCAATCTCGGCCAACATCGACACCGCCCCTGAGTCCGGCCGCGTCAACTGCAACTTAGTACTCTCTCGCTCCGGATAATTGCATGCGTCACCTGAAACTTACTGCGCTGTTTGGCGCGGCTTGTCTGGTGTTGTTCCTCATCGCCACGCTGCCCGCCCGGATCCTGAGCGGGCCGGCCGCCGATTTGGGCGTAACTCTGATTAATCCCACGGGCACGGTCTGGTCGGGGGCCGCGACCGCGCTTGCAGGCAGCGGCTTGTCTCTGCAGCAGCCGAGCTGGCAACTGCGGCCGCTGGCCCTGCTGACAGGACGGCTCGGCGGCACGGTTGAAGCTGAACTGTCCGGTGGGTTTATCCGCGTGACAGGTGCAACCAGTGCGTCGGGAGACGCCCGGATTACAGAACTGGAGGCAGCGGGTCCATTGGGGCCTTTAGCCAGCGTCCTGGGTTTACCAACGGCCGGCGGTGAGTACAGCGCGCGCCTGAGCCTGCTGGAGATTTCCGGCGGATGGCCGGTCGCTGCGGTCGGGGAGATTCGACTCGGGAATATCCCGCTGGGTCTAACGCGAGACGCCCCGGGAACCGGCAGTTTTGCGGCTGACTTTCAGCAAAGCGAACCGGCCGAGCGCCTCGTTGGTGAGCTGAAAGACCTGGGCGGAGCGCTCGAGGTTTCGGGCAGCCTGGTGCTCAGTCGACCGCGCAGCTACGAAGTCAGCGGCAAGGCGCGGGCGCGCGCAGACGCGCCGGCGCAGATTCGCGAGGCGCTGGTGCTGCTTGGCCCGCAGGATGCGCAGGGCCGCCGTGACTTCTCTCTCGCCGGCACGCTGTAGTCAGATCGACACACGCCGGACCGGGCGCTAGCCCAGCTCCACTTCCTGAAAGACCTGCAGTAGCGGGAAATAAAGTGCCGTGCGCACCGGGTGTTCGGTTAGCGTAGCCATCGCCCGTCGATAGTTGCCCAACTGCTCGCGGTACCGCTCGGCCTCCGAGGCCAGAAACGCTTCCAGCCCGGCACCGTCGTGCACGCTGGTCTTGTAGTCCACCAACCAGGCTTCGCCTGCGTCCGTCACGAGGTAACGATCGATCCGATAGCGCTCCATCCCATCAGCCATGGCCACGGTGACCGGCACTTCACACCGTGAGTCAGGATGCGCTGAAGACAACAGCCAGCGCCCTCGTTCGTCAGCGAGGCAGGCAACGAGTGCCTCGGTGACCCGATCAACAGCCCTGTCCAGATCGGCAGCTCCGGTACCCAGCGCGGTGAGCATGCGCGCGAAAGCGGGCCGCGAGGCCTCGATCACTGCAGGTGTAAAGGCTGCTGACCCGGATTCCGTGATGTGCTGCAGCCAACGATGCACGACAGAGCCTGCTTGCGGAGCCCAGCGTCCGGCCCAGTCGAACTCGACCTCACGGTCTTCAGCTGTGGCCCAGCACGGAGGCGCGGCCTGCGCCGCGAACCAGGCATCGGCAGGCACCCGCCGGAGCGCGGGGGCGACCCAGTCAGGCGCAAAGTCGCCGGCCCCCGACAGGTTCACCGGTTGATTGCCGCACTGGCCGCCATCGAGGCCGGCAGCTTCGATTTCGCTTAAGCATGGCTGCCAAAGTGCACCCAGCAGTGAACTTGCGTCAGGTGCCACGAGTTCTTCATCCGCCACCTCCACCGCGCCAAGCAAATAAAGCGCATGGCGCGCCCGGGTCGCGGCAACGTACAGAAGCCGGTCGCGCTCGAGCCCAACCCGACGTTTCTCCTGCTGCCAAAGCCACTCGTAAAGCGGATCGTGATCCTCAGCACGGGCATTGAGTGGCGCGAGCGTGAGCTGGGGCACATCGTCATCGGACGAAAACTCATCCCACACAAGGAGCGGACGCTCATCGGTGCGGGTGCGCCGGTCAAGACCCGGCAAAATGACAACGTCAAACTCGAGGCCTTTGGCTTTGTGCATTGTCATGAGCTGCACGCCTGCTACGACACCTTCCGCTGTGCGGTACTGCTGGCCCAGTTCATACACCAGTCCGGGCATGTCGTCGCAGTCACCCGCTACCTCGATCTTTTCTAGGTAACTTAGATAACCCTCTATTGCATCTATATTTTCTCTGGCATACGGTAACCGATCTCCGCCGAGACGCCGCCATGTGCCCTCAACCAGTTCACGCAGTCCGCAGGCGCCACGCCGGTTAAGCGCCGCAGCAAGCTGTGGCAGCAATGCTTCCACGCGTGCTCTGCCCGCCGGGCTGAGACAGGCGCGCACCGCAGACGCTTGCAACAGATCCCAAATGGCCGTGTCGTGATCGGGCGCGGCAAGCGCATGCAGATCAGCCAAACTCAAGCCACACCATGGCGCTCGCAGCACGGCCAGCCAGGCACCGCGGTCGCCGAGGTGAACCAGAGCGCGGGTTAAGGCGAGCAAATCCTGTACACAGCTTTGCGACTCGAGGTGCTCTAAATCGGGCGCGGCATAGCGAATCCCTTTGTCACGCAGCGCGGCGCCGAGACCGTCCGCGTGGGCGCGGCTGCGCACGAGGATGCCAATGGAAGCCTCGGGCTGGCGGTCGAGCCTGGCGCCTACGATCTCAGCAACCTGTTCCGCTTCAAGCGCATTGCCGGCAGTGTCGCGGAGTGACCAAACCACCCCTGCGCCACTGCCGTCCGCGACGAACGCCTGGCTCGGGGAGAATGGGACACCGCCCAGCGACACATCAGGCACGTCTGGCAGGATCTCGGCGAATACCCGGTTGACCCATTCGACCAGCGGGGCTGCTGAGCGAAAGTTCTCCTGCAGCTGCAGAAACTCGAGCGGCACCTCACCCAGACCGCTATCGATCGTGTTGAGATACACCCCCACATCCGCTTCGCGAAACCGGTAAATCGATTGCATGGGATCGCCAACGAGAAACAGACTTCGGCCATCGCCCTGGGACCAACCGGCTGTCAGCGCTCGCAACAGATCCAGCTGCGTCCGCGACGTATCCTGATATTCATCCACGAGCACATGCTGCAGGCGATGATCGAGAACAAGCGCCAGTTCACCCGGCTCAGCATGCGCACCTAGCGTCGCCAACGCTTCCGCGCCGACTTCTGTGAAGTCAGTCGTACCCGCCGCGCGCATGACCGTTTGCAGCACTGCGGCGGATACCGGCATCACCGTGGATAAAGCCGCCAGTGCGCGCCACTGTGCATCGCCGTACTCCGCGTGCGGCAACCGGGCGACGGCCTGAAGTTCCGCCAACAGGCCGGCGTCCTCCTGCAGCCGCGCCAGCAGGGCGACCAATTGATCCTTCCTGGGCCGATGCGTGGTGGGAAAACCGATGGTCTTGGTGACGCCTCGGGGTTTTCGCCAGGCCCCCTGCTGTGTGAGCAGCAGCGCCGGCAAACCTCGCCACAGATGAACCTGCGCCGCCTGGGGCGGCGGGAAGGCCGATAGCTCTCGCCAGGCGGCCAGATCGGCCGGACCGCTATCAGGAAGGTGTTCTGATGCGTGGCGTAGCAGCGCCAACAACTCTGTCTGCAGCGCATCGTCGAGCCGCGCCTTGAGCCGCTCTAGCGCGCGCTCGATAAGCATCGCCAGCGTATTCTCCAGCGCCGGGCGCACTGCGTTGGCATCCAAACCTGAGCCAAGATGGCGCAACCATTGATCGCGCCGACCCAGTTCCCGCGAGAGCAAACGCACCAGGCGATCGGCCTGATTGTCGCAGTGACTCAACAGCACGCGGACCGCGCGACCGTGGTCATCATCCTCTGCAGCCAGCGCAACCGTCTGCCGCGCAGCCTCTTGATAAAGCGGCTCCGCGTCGTCCGTTACCGATAACTCACCGGTATCGCCGCAAATCAGCGGCGAGCTGCCGGCCACCCAGGCATTCACCGCATCCAGGGTCCCGATACGCAACCTGCCCGGCTGGTCGAGCAGTCGCCAGTTGCCACGCTGATCGTTTTCGAGCGCCGCCTGCGCCAGCTCAACGCCGCGCCGGAGGTGAGCCTCTCCAGGCGCGCGCCCCTCACTGGCCCGCCGCAAGGCTTCGATGACGCGCTTCTTAAGCTCCGCAGCGGCCTTGACGGTGAACGTGACGGCCAGAATCGCCTCAGGCTGATCAACAATTGCCAGCAGGCGCAGGTATCGCTGAATAAGTAGCTCCGTCTTGCCTGAGCCCGCAGGTGCCTGCACCAGGAAGGAAGTCTGCGGATCCAGCGCCCGCTCCCGGACGCCTGCATCGCTGGGCAGCCGGGTCACTGCAAACCCTCGGCGAGTTCGTGCACGCGCGCCAACGCCGCCAGGGCACCCTCCACCGGCGCAGTATTGGCAAGATCGATGCGGCAGTCGCCCGCAACAAACTCTTCGGCGAGCCGGTCCAGCGAGGCACGCCAATGTCCCTGGAGGTCTCTCCAGTCGGCAAACTCCCCGCGACTGAATTTCTCGACTTCGAACATGCCATCAATACCGAAGTCGCCGGCACCCACACCGGTAAGTCGGACGCCCTGTGCGGTAAGCCGAATAACAGCAACGCCCTGCACGCCTTCATTGAGCGCGTAGAGCGGGAGCTGTGGCTCCTCTGGCCGGGTGGCCAGCCAGGCGCGCCGCGAGAAGTTCCGCCCGGTCTTGTAGTCAAAAACAATCCGCCGTCCTTCACTGATCTCGTCAACGCGGTCAGGCCGTACCCGCAGCGTCAGCGGCCCGCAGCCCCGCGTTTCATCTGCTTCCACAGCGGCGATTGCGAAGGGCGGACGCGCCTGGTCCAGCTCAATCAAAGTCGACACCAGGGTGAGCAAGCGTTGTCGCTCGATATCCACGAGCGGAGTCAGCCATGGGTGCCTCCCCGGCGGCAGGCACTGTGCCAGCGCGGCATCAATCGCGGCGATGCAATCAGTGTGGGCCAACGCACTGGTTTCTCGGCCGCCCGCGTAAGTTAGTTCCAGGGCCCGATGGACCAGGCGGCCGCGCAATGCAGCGTCGATGCCGAATGCCGGCTGCACCAGCTCGGCAGCGCCCAGGCGCAACTCAAAGAACGCGCGTGCCGGACACAGCGCCTGCAATTGCAACACTCGAACGCCGCCGCGGACCGCTTCATCACCCCTCAGCGCTGGTGCCTCATCATCGTGTACAGACTCCAGCGGCAGCGCGGCCGGTCGGCTCGCGGTGAAGGCAAACCAAGGCTGAGCGCTTTGATTTGCAGGCGTCATCCCAGCCAGCGCCGCGCTCGGCAGCGACTGCACGCTCTCAGCTTCCAGCGCCGAACTGCCGCAAAGCTGGTCGGTGGATGCGCACAGCCCGGTCATGGTGCGCTGGGCGAGCATCAGCGCCTCGGCGCTGCCGTCGAGTGGCAGGCCAGCCCGCCGCTGCAGGGCCAGCGGCACCAAAGGCAGGGCTGGATGCGTCTGTGGCCAGGCGTTGCTCGACCAGCCCGCCAGCCACAGCCCGTCGAAGGCCAGTCCGCAGGCGTCTGCGGGCGCAACCAACTGAACAGGCGCAGCGGGGGCTGGCCCGGCAACCGATGCCTGACCGGCCTGACGACTCAGGGTCTGACGAGCTTCGTCGAGACTCAACTGGCCAAGCATTGGCGAGCAGCGTGCAAACCCTTCCAGCAAGGACTCCCAGCCTGTCAACGCCGCCTGTTCTTCCGGCGCAAACGCCCGGTCACCCGGCCAACCGACTTTCAGCAGAAAGTCGTGCATCCACGCAACCCAGGCGTCAGCGGAACTGCGGGGCGCGTCCGCGCGGCAGTCCAGGGCGGCGGAAAGCCGGCGGCCCAGCTCGGGCGCGAGCTGGTGCACCAAACCCTGGATGGCGTAGAGATCCACTTCACGCTGTTGGGTCTCACGCAGCCGCCGGTCCAGCATGGCACGCGGGCCAGCTTCATCCTCGGATCCGCTTATATAGGGGGAGCGCAACAGGGAGCCGAACGAACGCAGGTCCATTCTGCCGGCCGTAAGTTCCAACGCGATCAGCGCGGCCCGCACGACGCCCTGATCCGCCAGGCGCGGCGCTAGAGGACGTTCAACCAAACGCGCTTGCGGCGCAACATCACGCCAGTCTGGCTGCAGCCGGTCAAGTAACTGGCGATAGACAAACTCCGCGCGATGCTCAAGATCCGGATACGCGATGGCCAGGCTGATCGCGCGCTGCCGGTCGAGCTGCCAGCCGGCCCAATCGGCTATTGCCGCCGCCTCTTCGTCGCGGGTAGCAAACTCGAACCGCAGCCCCCCGCCGGCGTCAGACGCCATGGGCACGTGGCGCAAAACTTCTGTTCCGGCATGCTCCAGGGCCGTTGTGAGTCGGGTGAGCTCGGGTGTCTCCATGGCAAAGCCAACCAGCAGCGCGGGCCGCGCCTGCGGCTCGGCAAGGCGGGGCCAATCGTCAGCGATTGCCGCGGCGAGTGCGCCCGGGTCGAGCCAGCCCTGGTCGTTACACCGGGCCTGATAGTCACGGCACAGTGAGGCGAATAGCTGCTGGTCGGGCCCGGTAGCCTCCGCGCTGAGTGCCTGCGTGCCGATTTGCCACTGCTGGGCACGTGACCACGCGCGGCGCAGCAGTGTGGCGAGCGCTGGCTGGCTTCCGCCGGGTAAGTCACGGTCCTTGATTAGCCCGCGCCAGATACAGTCGACCTGAGCATTGCTGAGCAGCAGTCGCTCGCCCGCAGGCGCCCCAACCAGGACTGCGCGTTCCCACTGAGCCTCCAGCCAGCTGCGGAGTGAGAGCACCGCGGGACTTCGCCAACCGGTGGCACCGGACCGCCTCTGCAGCGTGTCATGCCGATGGCGTAGCAGGCGCGCCTGAGCCGGGGTCGCGGTGATGACGACAGTGCCGGCTTCCAGCGCATCAAGTAGCTTCTGCATTTATATTAAATACAGATATTTAAAGAGTATTTATAAGGTAGTTTATCGGCTAGGTCAGGCCCGACAGCACGCGTTCCATCCGCTCAAAAACCTCGCTGAGCACCGCGGGTTCAGGCAACGTAGTGATGCGGAAATAGTTGTTGTAGTCCGTATTGAAACTAGTCCCCGGTGCGACCAGAACGTGTTCCTGTTCGAGCAGCTGCAGCGCGAACTGGTTGTCATCGAACCCGGGGATGCGGGCGGTATCTACGCCAATGAATGCGTACATGGACCCGCGCGGTTTTACCAGGGTCAGGTAGCTGCTGGCCGCCACGGCATCCAGGACCACCTGCCTCGCCTCGAATAAGCGCCCGCCAGGTTGCACCAGCTCAGCAATACTCTGAAAGCCGCCCAGCGCTGTCTGCACAGCCCACTGGCCCGGCACATTGCTACACAACCGCAATGACGCGAGCAGATCCATAGCTTCAAGGTAGCGGCCGGCCTCATCGAGATCGCCGCTGAACACGACCCAACCTACGCGGTAGCCGCAAGCTCGATACACCTTGGACAGCCCACTGAAACTGGCGCACAGGGTGTCATTAACCAGTGTGGCCAAGGGTACGAACTCAGCATCGTCGTACACCATGGAGTCATAAATCTCATCGCTGAACACCACCAGCTTGTGGGCTTCGGCAAGCCGGGCAATGCCCTCCAGCGTAGACCGTGAATAGACAGCGCCGGTCGGGTTATTCGGATTGATCACCACAATCGCCCGTGTGCTCGGCGTAATCTGCTGCTCAAGCAGCTCCAGATCGGGTTCGAAGCCCCGTTCCGGCCGGCAGGGATAGTGCACCGCTCTGCCCTGATTCAGCGTTACCGCGGCCGTCCACAGGGGATAGTCGGGACTGGGAATCAGCACCTCGTCGCCCGGCTCCAGCAATGCACGCAGCGTGAGATCGATCAGCTCGCTCACCCCGTTGCCCATAAACACGTGCTCGGCGGTCACGCCTGCAATACCGCGATCCTGCTGCTGCATGACTACAGCTTCACGGGCCGGGAAGATGCCTTTCTGGTGACAGTAGCCCTCCGCCACGGCGAGATTTTCGATCATTGCCAGGCGCATGGTTTCCGGCGTGCGAAAACCGAAGGGCCCCGGATTCCCGATGTTCAGCTGAACGATTTCGTAGCCGCGCCGTTCGAGTTCCTGCGCGCGGCTGGCCAGCCGCCCACGAATCTCGTAGCGCACTTCGTTCAGCGCCGCGCTGGGTTTAAATGCGTCGGTCACGTCCGTTCCTTTTGTTCAGACTCCAACGATCGGAGTAAACATGGCAATTCGCAAAGGTTAGGCGATCTGGCGCCCGCAATCAGGCTGACTTGTCGCGAAACTGGCTGGCCAGCACCACCGCCACCGTGACCATCACGGCGATGATCATGAAGGGCCGCTGATATGAACCCCAGGCGTCATACATCAGCCCGGTAAGAAACGGACCCATGCCTCCGCCGAAGGTATCCAGCACGGTGATCGTGCCCAGAATCTTACCCAGGTCGCGCAAGCCAAAGGTCTCCGCGCAGAGCAGCTGAAGCTGCGTGTACAGGCCACCCCAGCCGATTCCAGCCAACACGACCGCTGGCCAGAATGTGGCCGTGCTGGTACCCACCATCAGCCAGGTGCCGGCCGCCATGATGACGAGGGTGCCGACGAAAACGCGTTTTCTGCCGACCCGGTCAGCAAGGAACCCGCTGCCGATCTTCGCGAAGAAACCCAGCCCGAACAGCACCGTCAGTCCGTTCGCCGCGGTAGACGGCTGAAACCCCTGTTCCAGCATGTGCAAAAACAAGTGCGACACGTAAGCCAGGATTGAATAAAACGTGAGCATGGCCACGGTTGCCAGAATCCAGAAATTCGGCGTCCGCAAAGCATCGGCGAAGCGCACGCCGGTCAAAGGTGCGCCGGCCGCGGCCGACCCCTCTTCTGCGCCGAGGGCCACCAACCCCTTATCAGCTGGCTTCTCCTTGAGCACGAACAACACGATAGGAATGAGCGCCAGCGGAATCATCGAGGTGTAAATAAATGCCGTGCGCCAGCCAAATTCAGCGATCAGCCAAACGTTCAACTGCGGCAGCGCCGCGTTGCCCAGGCTGGTCCCCGCGACTGTCATACCGACAGCCGTGCCCCGATTGCGCACGAACCAACGCGACACGATCATCACATTGACAACCAGACCGGCACCGGCCAGACCGAGAGCAAACAGTCCGTGAATAGCGTAGATGTCGTTGAGATCGACGACGCGTGAGTAGAGGAAGTTACCGGCCGACAACATCAGCAGGCCGAAAACCATCAGCGGTCGCACCCCAATGCGGTCTGCCAGCGCACCCGCCAGCGGGGCTAACAGACCACTACCTAGCAAGGTAATGGTTTCGCGGAACTTGAACGGGCCGCGCAGACCTTCTCCGGTGCCGTCCCCAGAGAGGAACTTGAGAATTTGATCATCAAATACGTTCAGACCGGCCAGCGTCAGACCGTTGGTGATCCACATGATGATCAGCGTGCAAAACGCAATCACCCAGCCGTAGTACAAGCCACGGTGGCTGCTGGTTGTTGAATTCACCGTTTCCAATCCCCGCCAGAACGACGCCGGAGAACATACCGGAATGCGTCACCCGACCCAAGCGCTCTTTGCCGCTGCAGGCGCCGCACCGCTACAATGACGCACCGTCAAGCCTGACGTCGCCGGAGATTCTCACATGCTCAAGTCGATTCTGATCGTCACCATAACCGTCGGGAATCTCGGCGCCGTAGAGCGCGCCTGGCAGGAGCACTTCAACTACAGCTCCGTCGGCAACGGCAAAGTCAGCGCCACAGCCAGCGAGGTGTGGGGCGCGCCGGCGGCTGCCGGTTCTCCCTATGTCCTGATGCAGGCGGAAAGCGGTAGCGAGGCCCTCGTGCGGTTCGTTGCCGCGGAGCCGGTCGACGGCTATGCACCCATGACCACCTATGGCTGGAACGCGACCGAGCTCCTGGTCAAGGATCCAGATGTCATGGCAGAGCGTCTCGAAGGCTCACCGTTCGAGATTATTGGACCGCCGGCCGACCTGTGGGCTGCGCCTAATGCACCGCGGGCTATGCAGGTGATCGGCCCCGGCCAGGAACTTGTCTACCTGACACGCAATGACAATTTCACCATCAATACGGAAATTGACCGCGTGTTCATCATGGTTGTCGGCGGACCTTCTATGGATGGATTGCGGGATTTCTACGGCGATCGGCTGGGACTCAGCGTAGGAGAGGCATCACCATTCAAGATCAGCATCATCGCTGACGCATTAGGTGTACCCGCAGACACGGAGATTCCGCTCGCTGTAGCCGTCGTCTCCCCCGAGTTTCTTATCGAGCTTGACGAGTATCCGGACGCCGCCACGCCACGGCCGCGTCTGCCGGGCGCGTTGCCTCCGGGTGTGGCTATGGTGAGCTTCGCTGTTGATCAGCTGGAAGGCATCAATGTCGACTGGCGCGGTGCACCGGTTGCGTTGACCGCCAATCCCTATGCGGGTCGCCGCGCGGCAGTCACCGTTGGCCCGGCCGGCGAATGGATAGAGCTGATTGAAACGGCCACGCCTGAAGCGGAATAGCCGGGTCAAATCAGCCCCTGCAACAAATCAGGTGCGCGGCCCCTCAGCATCATGGACGAGCTCCGTTAGCTCGTAATGGGTCTGCATGTAGCCAGCCACGCCGCCCTTCAGGAACAAGTAGTCGCCATCGTTGCTACACCAGATGTCGTAGGGCGGGTGCGCCTCCGGTAACCCGGGCGCTGAAACAAACCGGAAGTGCAGCGCATCGAATTCGCCAGCCTCAACGGTGACGCGCTCCTCACCGACGAACTCTACGCCAAAGCCAATCCGAAACAGCATCGGCCCCGTCGCGCCCCGGTGATCGGGCGACGACAGCAACATTTCGTCAATGCTTTGCACACTCGGTCCCTGGCTACGGTCAAACAAGTGCATATGCCAGGCATCGCAGCAAATCGCATGATTCTGGAAGGCGCGCAGGCGCCCATCTGTCTCCATCCGCTGCGCGACGCGGCCTTCGAGTGACGTATGCGTCTCGCATTCAGCGAAGTCCGGACCAAAACGGAACCAGCCGCTGCCCATGAACTGGTCATCGACTGCGAGCCGCACAAAGCAGTCCATCGGATACCAGTCTTCGTCCAGACTGTAGGTGATATCACGCATCACGCTGGGGCGGTCATCGATCTCGCAGTGTGCGATCACCGTGCGTTTGCCATCCGCGTGTATGTTCATCATGAAATACTCACGGCCGCGCTCCTGATCCATGCGATCAGGCTTTTTGCTGGTATAGCGAATGGTGCCGCGAATCGAACGATGATCGCGTTGCAGAATACTGTCTGTCATGTCATGGCCTTTCTTGGTTGTTGTACTGGCAGGCTGGAGCATGCAAACACCTGATTGCCTGGCTCGCCAGCAAGCCGACGCGATATTCTACCCGCAGACCCACCTTTTATCGTTCCATTAGTCATCGTCCTGCGCTGGCTCCGCTTCGCCCGGCTCATCTTTCAATGGCTCAAGGTCCGGCCGGATGCCGCCAGTGGTCGGCGTAATGATTACCGAGCGGCCGCCGAACTCCTCGACCAGCAACTCCGCTTCGACCGCGTCCACAGGTGTCACCCGGGTAATCGAGTGGCGCCGCTCCCCTCGCCCGTCGGCAATCGCCAGCGTATCCCCCGCAAAGCCACAGATGCGGCCGCTCGCAGAGTCAAATCCAAGCGAGCGCCCGCTGAGGCCGGGAACCGGTGGCGTGACAAGAATCCGATAGGCCCGGCTGCGCGTTGGCGCGTAGACCAGCAGGTTCCGGCCATCCAGCCGGCGGTAGGCGCGAACGTCGCGGCTCGAAAAACACGCAGGCGAGATGCTGCGCTCGCCAGGCGCTTGATTCGTTGAGGCGCAGCCGGCCAGCCACAACGCTGTCAACGCGGCCAGGCACCAACCCGACCTGCTCACGGCACCACCGCTCTGCCACCGGCGCTGATCGATACGTCGTACCGCGCAATCATCACATCAGCCTGCCTGCTGCTGCAGCACTCTTGCTTGTGTCCGGGGACCCGGGCGGAGAAAATACCACGTTTTTCGCGCGCTTCCCGGGAGCAGCAGGTATGCAAAAAATCCTCGTCGGCCTGAAACGGGTCGTGGATTACAACGTTCGAATCCGAGTCAAAGAGGACGGCAGCGGCGTCGTTACTGACGGCGTCAAGATGAGCATCAATCCGTTTGACGAAATCGCGCTGGAAGAAGCACTCCGCATCCGGGAGCGCGGTGACGCGAGTGAAGTCATTGTAGTCAGCATTGGTGAAGAAGACTGTCAGCAGCAGCTACGCACTGGCTTGGCCATGGGCGCGGACCGCGCGATCCTGGTGCAAACAGACCAGCCGGTCGACCCGCTGGCAGCGGCCAGGACCCTGCTCAAGTTAATAGAGAAGGAACAGCCGGAGCTGGTCATTCTCGGCAAACAGGCCATTGACGATGACTGTAACCAGACGGGACAGATGCTGGCGGCCCTGTGGGATCGTCCGCAGGCTACCTTTGCCTCGCAGCTTGAGCTGAATGGTCAGCAGGCCAAAGTGACCCGTGAAGTGGACGCCGGCCTCGAGGTGATTGAAGTCGATCTGCCCGCTGTGGTCACCACAGATCTACGCCTGAACGAGCCCCGCTACGTGAAGCTGCCCGACATTATGAAGGCAAAGAAGAAGCCGCTGGAAACTCTTGAGCTCAGCGCATTGATCGACGATGCCGCGCCTTACTGCGCCATCGGTGAGCACGCGGCACCACCGCAACGGAGCCGCGGCGTCATGGTGAACAATGCTTCTGAACTGGTAGACGCGCTGCGCGATAAGGGCCTGGTGAACTAGTCACTGCCTGAATACGCAACCACGCATAACTTATTTAAAGAGTACCGACCATGAATAAGGTGTTAATTGTTGCCGAACACGACGGCACAACGCTAAACCCAAGCACGCCCAAGTGCGTCACGTGCGCGGCTGATATTCCCAATAGCGAGATCACCATTGCGGTCTTCGCCGATGCGCCCGATGACTGCGCGCAGCAGGCCGCCAAACTTGAGGGCGTTGCGGAAGTGGCTGCCGTCGCCCGGCCTGAGAACGCCAACCAGCTCGCGGCAACGCTGGCGCCCCAGCTAGCCGCACTCGCCGCGGACTATGACTACTTGCTCGCCCCGTCCAGCACGTTTGGCAAAGATGTATTGCCTCGGGCAGCGGCACTGTTGGGCGTTGGACAACTCAGCGACATCATGGAAGTGATCGACGCCAGGAGTTTTCGCCGGCCCATTTACGCTGGCAATGCCATCGTGACCTGCAGCGTTGCCGAAGGCAGCAAGGTTGTCGCAACCGTGCGCGTCGCCTCGTATCGCGCGGCACCCGCCGGCAGCAATGCCGCCCCCATCAACCCCGTCAGTCTGGATGTTGCATTACCTGATCACACGCGCTTTGTTGAACTTAGGGCTGGTGGTGGTGATCGGCCCGACCTGCAGACGGCACGCTGCGTCATCTCCGGTGGCCGCGGCGTCGGTAGCGCAGACAACTTCAAGCTGATCTACGACCTTGCCGAGAAACTGGGTGCCGGGGTCGGCGCATCGCGCGCCGCCGTTGATGCGGGCTATGTAGCCAACGACATGCAGGTTGGCCAGACGGGCAAGATCATTGCCCCGGAGCTGTACATGGCCTTCGGTATCTCCGGCGCTATTCAGCACCTCACCGGAATCAAGGACGCCGGGACCATTGTGGCGGTGAACAAGGACCCGGAAGCGCCGATATTTGAGATTGCCGACATCGGCCTGGTCGGCGATCTGTTTGAGATCATCCCCGAACTCGACCAAAGCCTGAGCGGCTAGTGCAGAAATCGGCGAGACCCTGACCCACGGCTCCGCTTGACGACAGCATCACCACCAAACCTGCGTGTCTCGCTGGCGCTGCTGAGCCTCGCCAGCGCGCTGTCGCCGTTCGGCATGGTCGTTGTCGTGCCGACGCTGGGGGAGCTAGGCCGCCGCTACGGGATCGGCTACGCGGAAGCGCAGTTTCTAATCTCAGCTTATTTGTTCGGCCTGGGCGCAGCGCAGCCGTTTAGCGGCATGCTTTGTGACCGGTTCGGGCGCCGTCCGGTGTTGCTGACGGGCTTCGCTATTTTCGTGGCGGCGAGCGTGGGCTGCGCGCTGGCAGACCGGCTGGATGTTCTAATCGCCCTGCGCTTTCTGCAGGCGGCTGGTGTAAGCGTCGGCACAGTGGCGACACGGGCCATCGTCCGGGATACCCATGACGAGGCTGGCACCGTGCGCGCGCTGTCGGTCATCGCCGCGGCGATGGGCATCGCGCCGGTAATCGCGCCGGTCGCCGGCGGATTGCTTGGTGCGAGCGCCGGACCCCAGTCGGTATTCCTGCTCAGCGCGGCTCTTGGCGGTATGGTTTGGCTACGCGTCGCGTTGCGTCTGCGTGAAACCGTACCACCGGAAACGCAACATGGTACGCACAGTCTTGCGCAGTTGATCGCCGATTACGGCACCCTGCTCCGCGCTCGAGAATTCATGGGCTACACGCTGATGTACGGAATGGTCCAGGGAGGCTTTTTCGCCTTCCTGGCAGTCGGTGCAGCAATTTTTGAGAACGACCTCGGCATCGGCCAGCGCGGCTTCGGGATTATCTGGAGCGGCATGGCCCTGGCCTATGTTGGCGGCGCGGCGCTGAACTCCAGACTGGTGCGGAGCCGGGGCACCCAGCCAACGCTTCGCCTCGGCATCGCCCTGACAGTGATTGCCGGCGTCCTCATCCTGGCCGTCGCCCTGGGCCCCGGGCACGGAGCGTTCAGTCTGATTGGCCTGCTTGCTCTGCTCACCGCCGCCAGCGGACTCGTCATACCGGGTGCGATGGCCGGTTCGGTCAGCTACCGGCCAGAGATTGCCGGCACCAGCAGCGGGTTGTCCAGTGCCCTCGGGCTGATCATCAGCGGAGGATTTTCGATCATCTCTGGCAGCATTTACGCTGGGGTCTTCACCCCTGTTGCCATACTGATCGCGATCGCCTGTGTCCTGACGGCAGCGACCGCCTGGATGGTGCGCGCTCCGCAGACGTCAGAACCCTAGGAAAACCTCGGCGGCACCCAACACTTCGCTGACCGGCACGGCATTACCTGGTTTGGCCACACCCAGCCAGCATTCAATGAACAAGCCGGCCCAGATCACCCAAACGAACGGCCGGCACTTGCCGAGACTCTTGGCCATAGTCTCGTTCATCTCATCGCTCATCGACGGTTTGTCGATCTCGTTGCGCAGCGTGACGATGCCCTGAATGTATCCCGGGATATAGCGTCGAATTAGCACGCCGCATAGCACCATCACCGCAAACACAATCAGCTTGGCACCAACCCACGGAGCGTCATCCAGCTTTTCTGTAAACGTAAAGGAGTACCAGACCGACCAGAACAAATAGGCCACCAGTGCAACGCGAAACCAGTAATCGATCTTAGTCACGACGTTGGCCATCGGCGTCCCATGTGCAAAATGCAGATACAGCACCATGGCGAGCCAGCCTGGGCCCAGCAGAATAAAGCCGATGGTCTGCCACTGAGGGTGTTCAACGCCGTTGTAGGAACTGAGCAGCCCCCCAACGGTCAGCATCAGCGTCATACAGATGCGTGGCACAAAATCCAGGTCGATCATGATCTTGGCCGCCGTGGCACGTGCCGAGTTACTCAACTTCGGATTAATGGCGAAGTTGCTTGAGTAAAACACGCCCATGTCGCCGCCAAGCCAATACACAAACAGCAGCAAGTGAAAAATAATCAACCAGTCGTACAGCGACATCCGCCCTTCCCCTGAATCCGTTATCCGTTTGTTTGCGCCGCTACCGTGTTGCTATAGCGAACTTAAGACAGCGTCAGCCGCGCTAACCTTGAACTCCCCGGCCGCCTCCACATGCAGGCCCTGAACCACGCCGTCTTCAACTACCAGTGCGAAGCGCTGACTGCGGGTGCCCATGCCGAAACCACTGGCATCGAGCTCCAGGCCCAGAGCCTGTGTGAACTCGCCATTGCCATCCGCCAGCATCACCACTTTGTCGCCGACCTTCTGGTCCTTGCCCCAGGCATCCATTACGAACAGGTCATTGACTGACAGGCAGGCGATTGTATCCACGCCCTTGGCCTGGATCGCCTCGGCGTGTTCAACGTAGCCTGGCAAATGACTCATAGAACAGGTTGGCGTGAATGCACCTGGAACCGCAAAGAGCACCACGCGCTTGCCACCGAAAAGTTCGCTGGTAGAAAGGCTGCCCGGGCCGTCGCCGGTCATGATGCCGAAACTGCCGTCTGGCACTTTGTCGCCTACTTTTATGGTCATCAAGAATCTCCGCTCGTTGCATGGACTGCGCAGCGCCGGCTGCGCAGCGTGGCCGCGTATTGTACATGCGGCCCGACGGACCGTATCAACGCAGAAAAAGAAAGCTCAGGGGCGGCCAGAAGGTCACCACCGCGAGCCCGACCAGCATCAGCGCGAGAAACGGCACCACGGCCCGGCAGATGGTCCAGAAGTCCTCACGGAACGCCGACATGGCGACAATTAGATTCAGCCCCAGCGGCGGAGTGAGATAGCCGATCTCCAGATTGACCACCATTATGATGCCGAAATGCACCGGATCTATGCCCTGCGCAGTAACGATGGGTTCCAGTATCGGCGACAGGACCAGAATCGCCGAGCCAATGTCCATTACGCACCCAAGCACGAGCAGCAGCGCATTGATCCCCAGCAGCAACGCGACGGGACCGTCCAGCTGCCCGCTCAAGCCACTCACGATCGCCTCGGGCACCTGCTCGTAGGTCAGCAACACGTTCAGGCTCAGCGCTAACATGAGCACGGGAAACAGCGAACCCAGCAATTTCGTCGTATCGCCGACCACGGCATACAGCCCGGAAAAATCGAGGTCGCGGTAGACGAGCAACTCAACCAGCAGCGCGTAGACCACTGCCACGGCGGCCGATTCCGTGGCGGTGAAATAGCCGCTATAGATGCCACCCAGAATCAACAGCGGCATGAGCAAAGCCCAGATACCCTCGCTCAGCGCGGCACGAATCTCCGCCAGATTCCAGCGGCCCGCTCGGCGGCGCCAGTTAACTGCCAGCGCGTAGCCGGCCATCAGCCCGGTCAGCAACATGGCCGGGCCAATACCAGCGATGAACAGATCGGCAATCGACGTCTGCGTCATCACGCCATAAAGAATGAGTGGAATACTCGGCGGCACAATGATGCCCAGCGTGCCCGCTGCGCATAGTGCGCCGATAGAAAAACTGCGCGAGTAACCGGCTTCTCGCAATGCCGGATACATCACGGCGCCAACCGCCAGCAGTGTGACCGTGCCCGAACCCGATACGGCGGCAAACACGGCGCACGACAGAACGGCTGCGATAGCAAGTCCGCCCGGCACCGGTGCCGCGAGTGCCCGCATCACGCGAATAAGCCGTTCCGCCATCGCACCGCGTGACATTAGATTACCCGCCAGGATGTACAGCGGAATGGACAGCAGCACCTCTTTATTGAGGGCATCCCAGGCATCGATGACGATGTAGCCCAAAACACCGTCGCCCCAGACCAGGTACGCATAGGCCGTGGCTACGCCCAGCATGACCAGCAAGTTCTGGCGCAGCACCAGCAGCACCAGTAGCAACGCGACCAGGCCGAGCGCAAACATCATTCGGATCCCGGGATTGCTGGACCAGCCCCAGCCAGGTCACCGCGGCGGCGAAGCTCCGGCCATAGCGCGAAGCAGGCGTGCCGAAATGCAGCCACGCTGAACACGAGCGGGATGACCGCCTGCACCGGCCAGATCAGAGTGCGCAGGACGGTTGAGCGCTCGCCGAGCGCAGCCGTCTCAGCCACTACCGCTATGGAAACTCCGGCAAAAGCCAGACAAAAGGCTGCCATCAAGCCATCGGCAAGCCGATCAACCACGGGACCCCAGCGTGCTGGCAACCAGCTATCGGCAAATCGCGGCCTGAGGTGCGCATCCTCTGCTGAAGCGATACCGAGGCCAAACAAAACCACCAGGATGTTGGCGTAGACGCCTGCCTGGCGAGCCCAGTGCAGTCCGCTGCCCGTGAGTTCCCGGCTGACCACATCGGCGAACACCACGGCCACCAGCAGGCCAAAGGCCAAGAACGTAACGCGGCGCTCCACCTTCAGGAGCGCTGCCAACGCCGCTGCTGCAGCTGTTCTCATAAGCTATAGATCACATTATTATAGTATTGCAAATCTTTGATAATTATATTTTTTGCAACGCTATACGTGGAATGAATACCGAGATGACTATCGCCGAGAGCAGCTGAGTCGCGCCTACCGCGATGAACACGGGACTGTAGCCGTAGAGCTCAATCGTCCAGCCGGCCGCGTAATTGAAACAGGCGCCACCCAGCGCGCCGATAGCCCCGAACCAGCCCCAGCTCGTGCCAACCACCGCGGGAGGATACAAATCGGCTGGCAACGCGAACAGGTTGGCCGCTTTCCCCTGGATCGCCAGCATCGCCAGACCAATCAGAGCAATGGCGAGATACGGTGAATCAACCAGCGCTGCCGGCAGTGTCAGCACCACCAGCAGCGCGCCCAGCCAGATGAGCAGCTTGCGCGAGCGATCCACTGACATGCCGCTGGCAATCAGGCGCCGGCCCAGCCACCCACCACCAAAGCTGCCAATATCGGCGGCCAGAAACGGGATCCACGCAAACAGGGCGATCTGCCGAATGTCGAAGCCGCGTTCCTGAGCAAGATATAGCGGCAGCCAGGCCACATAAAAGTAAAAAGCGCCGTCGTTAAAAAAGCGGCTGAGCATCAAACCGCTCATATCCCGCCGCCAAAGGATTCGCGTCAGGCTGACGGGCTTAGCGCTGACCCCGGATGACGGAGACTCAGCCACGGCGATGAGGTCCGCTTCCGCGCGCGACAGCGTTGGGTGATCGGCGGGCGCGTGGTAGTACCGCTGCCAGATCCACAGCCACAAGAACCCGGCTGCACCAGGCACGAGAAACGCCCACTGCCATCCGAAACTGATGATGAGCCAGCCAAGCAGCGGCGGAGCGATCAGCGCACCGAGACCTGGACCCATGGTGACAATGCCGACGGCCAGCGATCGGTCCCGCTCAGGAAACCATTCCGCAACGGACTTCAGTGCGGCGGGAAAATTCGCCGCCTCTGCGAATCCCAGCAGTGACCTTAGCCCTAAGAAACTCCAGAACCCGCGGCCTGCTGCACAGAGCATGCCGGCAATACTCCACGCGACGACGGCAATACTGAAAGCCCGCTTCGTACCGATTCGATCGATGATGGGCCCGGCAATGACGTGGCCGATACCGTAAGCGAACAGAAACGCCGCGCCGATCGCGCCGAAGTCTGATTCTGTGAGCGAAAAAAGCTCAACAATGACCGGAGCCGCAACGGCGAACGCCTGGCGATCCACATAGTTGATCGTCGTAATCAGGCACAGCAGGATGGCGACCTGCCAGCGCACGGCCAGACGCACGATCAGCGACCCCCAGGCTGAAGCGCCATGTCAGCCGCCATCAGGGCGATGAATGCCGGGGACCCAACCGCCACCGGCAAGGTGTTCGGCGGCGGCGCGTAACGGCTCTGCTTCCAGTGTCACCGCAAAACTGGCGTTCCAGCGATTCAGAAACCCGAACAACGCGATGACCCCGCCAATCTCAAGAATCTCCTGCTCGCTGAAGTGGCTCTCCAGATCCGCAAATTCCTCTGGCGTAACCGCCGCCGGGCTCTGGCCTGCGCCGCGAGCAAAGCGCAGCGCAGCACGCTCGCGGTCTGTGAATGCCGCATGGGTTTCGAACTCCCACACCGCGGCAAGCTTGTCCGCATCAATTCCATCTTGTTCCAGGCCATGCGCATTGTGGGCCATGCAATACTGGCAGCCTGCAGCCGTGCTCACGATCAGCGCGACCAGGCGCTTCAGCTCCATATCCACCGCGCCGGGAACAAAGATCGTGCCCACCAATGGCAGGGTGGCTTGCAGCAGTTCAGGCCAGCGCGCCATGATCAACACGTCGTTGGGGGTAAAGCCCATCGTTTGACGTGCGTAGTCGAGTATGGGCTTCACCTCTTCGGGTAACGCGCCGGGATCCAGAGGCTTGATGCGTGACATGAAATCTCCCTGTGTTGTTTCAGCGCTCTCGCTGCGCGCCTTGGTGTGGAACTAAATAGAGATGATCCGGCAAATCAGACGTCAATCTACGCAACCGTCGGGCATTTGCCAACGCGCGGCCGGGATCGTCATCGGCGTATTTTTCATGGTGGGCTTGCACGGGTGTCAATCGCCGGACCGATCCGTGGTCCGTGTCGCATCGCTCTCAGCTCCCGGCACCCCGTGGCATGCTGAGTGGCTGCGGTTCCAGGCACGGGTCAATGCAGTCCCCGACAGCGGGATTGAGCTGGACATGTTCATTGCCGGTCAGCTCGGCAGTGAGGAAACCGTGCTCTCCAATCTCCGGCGCGGCCGCATACAGATCGGCGGCTTCTCCCTGCATGGCCTGGCCAGCGTGGTGCCAGAACTCAGTGTGTTACTGAGTCCGTACCTGTTCTCATCACGCGCAGAGGTCGACTTTGTCATGGACAACTATTTGACCGAGATCTTCGTCCAGCTCTTCGCTGAGCAAGGCATCCAACTGTTGCGCTGGAGCGAGGTCGGCTGGAATCACATCTTTTGCCGCGAACCAATTGTTGAGGCGGTCGACATACAGGGCATTAAGATTCGTGCGTCGTCGGCAACCGGGCCGCAGATCTTTGCGCGCCGCGTGGGCGCGGACAATGTACCGATCAGCTATGCGGAGCTGATTACCGGACTGCAGACCGGCCTGGTCGACTGCGGCCAGGGCGGTGTCGGGCTGTACGCGTTAACGGGCATCGCACGCGAAGCACCACACCTGACGTTGACGCGGCATATTTTTGATACGGGTTTAATCGTGGCGAACGCGGCCTGGCTGGATGAACTGACAGCGCAACAGCGCGGTGTCCTGTTGGGTAGCCTGGATCCGGCCACTGACAGCCGGCTGGCACTGCGCGCGGCCCTGCGACGAATCACGGCTGAGGATTTACCGCGCCTGGGTGTCACCCGCTATACGTTAACCGACGCGCAAGACCAGGTTTGGCGTGACGCGGCCGACGGCAGCATCAGCGAGGTCATTCGGCAAACCGGCGGACGCGCCGCAGAGGTGCTCGCCCTGATCGAGCAAGGCAAGCGGGCATTCCGTGCACGCCAGCCTGGTGATCGCGCGGAGCCATCTACGCAAGTTCAATAACTCAATAGGGCAGCGCGTCGCCGGTGTAGCTGATGACCTGGCCGAGCTGCTCCTCGCTGAGCCTGTCGATGACCCGCACAGCGCTGCGCACGGCTTCTGCCGGCTCGATTTCTGCGTTGGCTCCGCCCATGTCAGTGCTGGCCCAGCCGGGATGCATGGCGATTGCCAGCACCCCCTGTTGCCGCAGATCTATCGACATTGAGTGCATCAGTGCGTTCACCGCGGCCTTGCTCGTTCGGTAGGCGTACAGGCCGCCGCTCGTGTTCAGCCCCATGGAACCGACCATACTAGTGAGAGTCACGATGCGCGGCCGGTCACCACGCTTGAGCTGGGGCAGAAAAGCTTCAGCCATACGCATGGGGCCCAGCAAATTAACGCGCAGCACTTCAAGCCAGTCGTCGTAGTCCACGGCGCCAAAGGCCTGATCTTGAATACCGCCTTCAGCAAACCCGACACGCCCAAAGTAACCCGCATTGTTCAACAGAACTTCCAGTGTCTCGTCCGCAAGCACGTGAGCCAGGCGGGCAACCTCTGCGGCCTCGGCAACGTCCAGTATGTGCCGCTCGACCTGGTTGCTAACCGCCAACTCATCCAGCGCCGGCGAAGACGCCCGGCAAGCGGCGAAAACGCGCCAGCCTGCCCCTGCATAGTGACGCGCAAACTCCAATCCCAAACCACGATTGGCCCCGGTAATAAGGACGGCTGGCATGGATGCTTTCCTGGTATTAATGAGCCCCCAGTATCGCACCCTGTCGGCTCGATTCGGCCCGGGACTGCGCAGCAACTTGATCGGCCTGCCAGCCGGGCGATATGCTGACCGGCTTCGCCAGCCCCTGATAACGACCCACAAGGATTACTCATGAGCGCCGCCCCCGAGACCCTCGGCCCTTCTGCCCGGACCCGTGAATACTTAAGCGGCGAACACCTGTTGCTGATTAACGGTGAGCGCGTGCCAGCAGCTTCCGGCGACAAAATCGAAGTGCAGGACCCGGCGAGCGAAGACATCGTCACCAGCGTAGCCGGCGCCGGTGCCGAAGATATTGACCGCGCCGTTGCAGCGGCGCGCGCTGCACTCAAGGGCGAATGGTCGAAACTCACTTCTTACGAGCGCGCGCGGCTCATGCTGAAGTTTGCTGATGAGATCGACGCCAACATTGCCCAGATCGCCGAGCTGGAGGTTCTGGAAAACGGACTGCCGCGGATGATCTCGGAGTTCACCGTCGCCAAGTTCGGCGCCGAGTTCATGCGCTACTTCGCCGGGTGGACGAACAAGATTCATGGCAAGACGATCCCGGTATCCCCCATGGATGCGGCCAACGGCGAAACGCTGACGTACACACGACGTGAACCTATCGGCGTGGTGGGTGCCATCACCCCGTGGAACGCCCCGCTCGCGATGGCGATTCTTAAGCTGGCACCAGTGCTGGCAACCGGGTGCACCATCGTTTTGAAACCCGCCGAGCTAACCCCGCTCGTGGCGCTCTATCTGGGCGAGCTGGCCCACAAGGTAGGCTTCCCACCGGGCGTCATCAATGTAGTGCCCGGCTATGGGCACACCGCAGGTGCAGCGCTGGCTGAACACCCGGACGTCGACAAAATCTCCTTCACCGGCTCGACCGCCGTGGGTAAGAAGATCATCGAGGCCTCTACGGGCAACCTGAAGAAAGTCACGCTGGAGCTGGGCGGAAAGTCTCCGTTTGTCGTGTTCCCCGATGCGGATCTCGAGCGGGTTATCCCGGGCGCGGTGCGTGGCTGCTTTTTCCTGCAGGGTCAGAACTGCATGGCCAGCACACGGCTGTTCGTGCACGAAGATGTCTTCGACAACGTCGTAGAAGGCGTCGCAGGAGGTGTTGGCCAGATGCCGATCGGTCCTGGCCTCGATCCGAATTCGCTGCTGGGCCCGCTCATCTCAGGCGACCAGCGCAGCCGCGTCATGGAATTTGTCGATGCCGGCAAATCAAGTGATGCGGAGCTGGTGTGTGGCGGAGAGGCTTTGCCGGGTCGCGGCTTTTTCATGCAGCCAACTCTGTTCTCGCGCACCAACATGGATATGAAAATCGCTCGCGAGGAAATCTTCGGCCCTGTGCTGTGCGTACAATCCTTTAGCGACTCGGAACTACAGGCTGTTGCTGATGAGGCCAACGCAACCGTTTACGGTCTGTCAGGCAGCGTCTGGACGCGTGATATCTCTGTGGCCCATAAAATGGCAGCCATGATTGATTCCGGCCAGGTCAGCATCAACTGCCATGCCGCAGTCGATCCGGCCGTGCCGTTCGGCGGCAACAAGCAGTCCGGCTGGGGACGCGAGTTCGGCGAGGAAGGACTCGATCCTTACCTCAAAACCAAGGCCACAACCGTCCTCTTCTAAAGTCCCCAAAAGACCCTCAGCCGGTCCGATACTTCGTTGCGGAACGGCTCGTCTCACCCTCGCCTGAGGGCTTTTTGAAGTTACGGCGCGACTCACCAGGGTACGTTTTCGCCGAATCGATCGATACATCGACCGCTGTCCGCCAGAGTGAGCTGAGCGAACACTGCCTGCTGTGCCTGCACGCTCTCCACAGTCTTGACCGGTGCGCCGTCGCCACCCAGTTCGGTGTCACACCATCCAGGCGCCATTGACACACAGATAATGTCCTTCCATTCAGCCGCCATACCCCGCATGAGCATGTTCAGGCCCGCCTTGCTCGAGCGATAGGCGTACGCGTTTCCCGACTGATTGTCGGTGATTGAGCCCAGTCCGCTGGCCAGCATCACGAGCAGCGGACGCTGAGCGCGGCGTAGCTGCGCCTGCAGCGCAACCGCGACCGCAAACGGCGACAACAGGTTCACTTCGAGAATCTGCCGCCAGATGCCGTAATCCATGTTCTCGAGACTCTGATATGCCATACCTTCAGGCGCGCCCTGCGGCCCGAAAGTGCCGGCGTTGTTCAGCAGAACGTCGATTGGCTCATCACCCAGTTTGCTGGCTAATGCGCTGATTGCGCCATGGTCGGTGACGTCCAGCGCCATCCGCCGCAGGCGTTCACTTGCCCCAAGCGCTTTGAGGCTAGCAGCATCTGGATTTCGTGCGCAGGCAATGACGCGCCAACCTTGCCCGAGGTACTGCCTGGTGTGCTCCAGCCCGATGCCGCGATTGGCACCCGTGATCAGCACCGTACCGGGCACCTAGAGGATGCCCCAGCGGCGAGACGCGCTGCGCTGCTCACCAAACATCATGCGCTGGAAAAAGTCGCCGTCCAGCAAGCCAATCGGATACTGCGAGGGCGGCGGCACCAGGTCATTCAGCCGCTGCATCATTTCCGCCGGTACAGAGACATCAACGGCCTTCAGGTTGTCCGCAAGCTGCGTTTGCCGGCGCGCGCCGATGATCGGGATGACTGGCGATGGCCGCTGCAGCATCCAGGCCAATGCCAGCTGCGCTGATGTGCAGTCCAGCTCGCCAGCCATCGCCGCCAGCGCTTCGGCCACCGCCAGCTTCGCCTCGTCCAGCCCGAGGCTACCCTGTCCGCCGCCGGCCAGCCGGGCACCTTCGCGCTGCGCCGGATCAGCGCTCGCATTGAACTTGCCGGTTAGTACGCCGCCGGCGAGTGGGCTCCAGGCCGTCACGGCCATATCCTGGGCCGCGGCGAGCTCGAAGTAGTCCCGCTCAATGTTCCGCTCGATCAGGTTGTAGTGGAGCTGCAGGGCTGTGAAGGGCGTGAGCCCGCGCTCATTTGCCAAGACATTCGCTGCGGAAACCACCCAGGCGGGGGCATTGCTGATCGCGATGTGCAGGATCTTGCCGGCGCGGACCTGATCGTCCAGCGCGCGCATGGTCTCGGCCAGCGGCGTGCCACGATCCCACCCGTGTACCCAGTACAAATCGATGTAATCGGTGCCGAGCCGCCGGAGACTGGCATCCAGCGACTGCACCAGGTTCTTGCGCTGATTGCCCCCGGCGTTCGGGTCGCTCAGATCGGTGCTCAGACTGTACTTGCTCGCGAGCACCAGACGGCCGCGGTCGGCACTGATAAATTCACCCAACATCCGTTCGCTGGTGCCGCGCGAGTAAATG
This sequence comes from Gammaproteobacteria bacterium, assembly GCA_028285245.1. Taxonomy (GTDB): domain Bacteria; phylum Pseudomonadota; class Gammaproteobacteria; order Steroidobacterales; genus J054. The sequence continues at coordinate 50,427 of JANQPY010000026.1, forward strand.
TCTGCGGTATCGATGAAGTTTCCGCCCGCATTGATGAAGCCGTCGTAAACCTGCCGGCATTCTTCTGCGGATGCACCAAAACCGGACTCTTCGCCAAAGGTCATGGCACCAAGACAAAGTTCGGAGACTTTCAGGCCACTGCGGCCGAGATCAAGATATCGCATCGTTCGTTTTCCTGTTGAGTTGTACGCACCGCGGTTTTTGCACTCAAACCCGGACTGCACCACACTACCCGCTTTCGGCCACCAATGAGCCGGCGCTACCGGCCAGGCTTACAAAGGGAATAGAAGAATGTCTGATCTAATGGAACTTACCGGCATTAGCATGGAAATGGCGCAGCAGTTTGCAATCAACCTGGCCATCGCACTTGCTATTTTCATTATTGGGCGGTGGGTTGCCAAAATCGTGACAGGCATTGCCCGACGCATCATGCAGCGCGCAAACCTTGAGGATACCCTCGAAAAATTCCTCTGCAACCTGCTCTATGCAGTGCTGATGGCCGTGGTCGTGATTGCGACCATTGGCCAGCTGGGCATAGAGACGACTTCGCTGCTTGCAGTGCTCGGTGCCGCCGGCCTTGCGATCGGCCTGGCATTACAGGGCTCGCTGTCCAATTTCGCCGCTGGCGTCCTTATCGTGGCGTTTCGCCCATACAAGGTGGGTGACGTTATTGAGGCAAGCGGCATCACGGGTAAGGTCGAAGAGGTCCAGATCTTCACGACCGTGCTCAAATCCCCGGACAACAAAAAGATCATTATTCCGAATTCGCAGGTGATGAACGCTGAAATCATCAACTACACGGCGAATGGCACAAGGCGAGTAGATCTCGTGGCTGGCTGTGGTTACGACGATGACCTGGACAAGGTCCGCGCCGCGCTGGAGGCTGTGGTTGCTGCCGAGGACCGGATACTCCCGGAACCGGCCACTACTATCGCGATCTCTGAACTGGCCGATAGTAGCGTTAACTTTGTGGTGCGCCCGTGGGTGAAGAACGAGGACTACTGGGACGTATACTTTGGCCTAACCGAGGCGATCAAGAAGCGGTTTGACCAGGACGGACTGTCCATTCCGTTCCCACAACGTGACGTGCACGTCTATCAGCACTCAACAGAAACCGGCGGCTAGTCTAACCTGCCCTATCGCGACATCCGCAGCAGGTACTTGAGCATCCGTTCCTCGATTTCGGGACTGGTCTCGAAAAACAGCGCCGGGGGGTAGCGCATGCGGTTACCGGGCACCATGCCATGCGGATCAGCAATGAAGGCTGCCATGGTTTCCGGCGTCCAGATCAGCCCATCGGCCTGCGCCTGCAGAAACGCCTCTGAGTAACCGAAGCCCGAAACGGCAGCCGCGGGTTTGCCAAAGATCCGGTGGAGATTTGGGCCCACACGGTGTTCTCCGCCCGGCTCCAACGTGTGGCAAAAGCGGCACCAGGTAAAAGCCTCTTTCTGGGCCGCCAGTTCCTCTGCCGAGATGGGCGGTAACTCTGTTGCGTAGTAATCGGGCAGTTCAGTACCCACCAACAACCGCTCGATCTCAGCGTCTGACACTTCGTAGTCCGCGATAAACGGGGTAACGCCAAACCAGAGGAACGGAAAGTACAGGGCAAACGCCAATAGCCCGCCGAGCACCCCTACCTGGGTCAGCCGAGCGCCGACGGTTAACGACATGAGTGGTTCTCCGGTAAGTCTTGAAAATCCATGTCCGGCTTCATACGCGGGTGCCCGGCAGCAGGCGCAGCCAGCCAGCCCCGTAGCGGAGCTGCTGGTAAGCGCCGTGAAAAACCCAGATCGTTAGCAGGAACAGGTAATAGAAGCCGAAGGCACTGTGCATATAGCCGAAAAACTTACGTGTCGCGTCGCTGTCGGCCATTAGTTGTGGCACGCCCAGACCAAAGGGCGCTACCTCACGTTCGAACTCCCCCCAGCCGTAGACCAGCCCAATCAGACCTTCCAGGGCGAACGTAAACAGCAAACAGGCCAGCACAGCCCGGCTGAAGGCAAACGAAGCGGCGGGCAGTCCCTCCGGCGGCACGAGGCCCGGTCCACTCGCCATGCGCAACAGCCGCCAGCCGGCTAGCAGAAAGACGATTACGCCCAGCCCGTCGTGCAGGTGCCGCAGGCTTTCGCGCTGGTCCAGGGCGGTGCGCGGCAGGGAGATGATGTTCCAGAACAGCGCGGCGAAAACCGCGAACAGCACGATGCCGATGATCGCGTCAATCTGACTCTGGCGCCCCGGCGCCGGTGCCTCACTCATCAAGTTCCCCCTTGCTGCTATGCGCCACGGCGGCGGGCGCCGCCGTATGTTAGCGGAATGGATGGCGCAAAGCTTTCCAGAGCAGGCTGTGGAGAGCCGGCTGAGCGCGTGCGCAGTATTCTGAAACGAAGTTACCGTAAGAGCTTGTATCAAAATGTAACTGGCACTTGGAAAGCCGCCCGGAGCCGACTAATATTGACCGCCTGTCGGTCATTTGTCAGCACGATCCCGAATGAGCTCAACCCGCCCAATTCGCGCCCTGCTTCGTGGACTAGAGGTGTTGCACGTCCTCAACAAGCACAACGGCGCAACCGTCTCCGAAGTCGCCTCCACCATAGAGTTACCACGCACCACGACTTATCGAATTCTCGAAACGCTGTGCGTTGCTGGCTATGCATACCGTGCCGCCAGCGACGAACGCTACCGGCTCACCATCATGGTGCGGGGCTTAAGCGACGGTTTCGATGATGAGGCCTGGGTGACACAGATTGCCCGGCCCTACATGTACGAACTTTGCCGTGAGCTGGTCTGGCCGGTAGCCATCGCAACCTTGTCCGGCAGCAGCATGCTGATTCGCCAGACCACGGATCACGCCAGCCCCCTCGCAGTAGAGAAGCGCGGGCCGGGCTTCCGAGTGCCGATCCTCGGTTCCTCCGCCGGCCTGTGCTATCTGGCCTTCTGCCAGAAAGAACAGCGCGATACCCTGCTGGACATTCTCGCCAAATCGAAGCTCGAGGAAGATCTGCCGGCGCGCAATCGCACCAAGATCTACGAGAAGCTCCTGGAAACCCGCAAACAGGGCTTCGCTGTCTCCCGGCGACGCCGGCGGGTATCTGACGAAATCAGCGTCTCTGTGCCGATCTTCGCCGAGGAACGGCTGCTGGCCTCGCTGATACTGCGATTTTCCAGCACCGCCGTCACGCTGCCGGAGGCCGAAGAACGCTTCGTGCCACGCATGACCTCGGTGTCGACCCGCATTGGCCAGGAGTTTGTGCACCAGCACCAGAACGATGCTCTGGTGTCCATTGCCACTGGGCCTGTGCCGGAATAAAAAAAACCGCCTAGTTACAATTAACTAGACGGTTTTCCTCAAGTAAAATAGACCTCAGGCAGCGCGGCGTTTGGCCGTCTTCCGCTTAGCCTTAGCCGACTTGGCTTTGGCCTTTCGCTTGGCAGCTTTGCGCTTCGTCTTGCGCTTGCCCTTGTCTGCCGCACCCTGAAACACCGGCTGCTCCGGTGGCTCCATACCAGTTTCTTTCTTGCAGCGTTTCTTCAACTCTGGGATGGTGCCGCCAAAGTCGAACACCTTGGTCTTGCCCCGCTTCTTGGCCATTCGGGCCCGCAGCGCCTTGGTCTTCTTTTCGTCGACCGAAAGGTCTTTCTTCAGCACCACGCCGTAGCGCTTGGCACCTTCTATGGTGACGAGGCCTGCGTCAACGTCGAACACGACTTTCTCGGGATCACGAGTCAGAGGGTCGCCCCAGCCGCCGCCGCCCCACGTATTGAAATGCAGCAGATCGCCTTCCTTGACCACGATATTGTCGCCCTTTGACGGCAACAGCGCGGTCGTCCCATCGGCACGCTCAAGCACCTTGGTCGAACGCAAACCGGGCGTGCCACCGTTGACTCCCCAGGGCTTGGTCAACCAACGATCATCGTGGATGGAGATTTCGCCATCCTCCAGGAAACGATATTCCATATGGATGGCATTGCCGCCGCGGTGGTGCCCTGCCCCGCCTGAATCGGGAATGGTCTCGTAGGTTTCAATACGCAGCGGGAAGTAACTCTCCAGAAACTCATTCGGCACGTTGGTGAAGTTCGGCCACAGCGAATGCCCATCCGGGCCATCGCCGAACGGCCGGCCAGGCACACCGCCAAAGCCAATCTGGAACAGCTGGTACCACTCACCGTTCTTGTCGTGGCCTGAGTACATGAGGTGAGGACTGTCCGAGAAGCCGGCGGCATTCAGGAAGTCCGGATTGCCCTGGCCCAGGAGCGCGCCCAGCACGTCAAAGATGCGCCCAAGTGCGTGCGTGCGGCATGACAGCGCGGCCGGGAACTTCGGCTTGAGCAGCGTGCCTTCAGGAATGTGCACGTCGATCAGCTCATAGAATCCGTCGTTAAACATGATCTGTGGATCGAACACCATGATCATGTAGACCCCGCAGAACATCTTGAACATCTCCTCATTCAGGAGAAAGTTCACCGAAGCGATTGACTGCGGGTCTGTACCGGTAAAGTCAAAGACCGCCTTGTTGCCCTCGCGCCATAACGAGCATTTGATTTTGTATGGCCCCATGCCCATGCCGTCGTCGCAGATGTAATCCTCAAAGGACTGCTTTTTGGTGGGTATGGTGTCTTTGATGAGTTTCTGCATGGCCCGCTTGTTGCGGTCCAACAGCTCCTCCAGCGCGGAGTAGTAAATGTCGTCGCCGAAACGATCGCACATCTCCAGGATGCGCTTTTCGGCGGTGCGCACCGAGGCGATGATCGCGTTGAAGTCGCTGCGATTCCACTGCGGCATGCGGCAGTTGTGCAGGATAATCTCCAGCACATCTTCCTGTAGCTCATCTTTCTTAAAGATCTTGGTCGGCGGAACGCGGATGCCTTCCTCGAAAATCTGCCTCGCATCGGTCGGTAGCGACCCCGGCACCTTGCCGCCAATATCGGTCATGTGACCGAAGTGCGCGGCGTAAGACACCAAGCGCCCGTCTTTGAAGATCGGCCGCAGAATCAGCCAGTCGTTGGCATGGCTGATTGCACCGTTGCAGGTATAGGGGTCGTTCATGAAGAAGATATCGCCCTCTTCAATGGTGCCGTCATAGGCCTCCTTGAACCCGTAGATAAAGCTGCCGAACTGACCAACAACCATCTTGCCGTCGAGATTAGCGATCATCGGAAACGCATCGCCCTGTTCACGAATGCCCGGTGACATGGCGGTGCGGAACAACACAGCATCCATCTCCCAGCGCGCGTTCAACATCGCGTTTTCAATGATGTCTAGCGTGATCGGGTCGATATCTACCCGCTTAAAGGGTTTCGGCCGTGTTTCAACAATACTTGCTGGCATCTTTAATGCTCCCTTGAGGCTTAGGCCGGGTTAATCAATATGTTGCCGAAATCATCAACCGTCCCCGTATGGTCCGGCAGAATCAGCGTAGTGGAATCCATTTCCTGCACGATGGCTGGTCCAGGCACCACATTCCCGCCCTTCAGTTTGCCGCGGTCGTACAAAATCGCCGCACGATCTTTTCCATCGATGTAAACCTTGATGTCGGCCAGCTTGGCGGCCGACGGATCCTTGCCCCCTTTGCCGACACTCTGCGCCCGCACAACCGTTGCCTTGCCCTGGGCCACCGCGCGCAGATTCACAACTTCCTTATCCTCAGGCAGCGCAAACGTAAACAGCTGACGGTGCATCTCGTCGAACTGATCACCAATCAGGTCCAGGCCTTTCTTCTCCAGCTCTGCAAGCTCGAAACCGATGGTCAACGACAGGCCCTGACCGGAGTAGCGGATATCCGCCTCGAAAGCGGTTTCCTGATCCTTCTTCGGCACGCCCTCGTTGTCTAACGTCTTGGTGGCCTGCGCAGCCAGCTTGCGGCAGTCGGCGGCCAGCGCCTTGGCCGTGGTGCTGCTAAAGCGCTGAATAATGGTCCGGGAGGCCTCATCACGGACCCGCGTCGTGGCATCACCGTAGGCGCACAGCACGCCCGGCCCCGGCGGAATGATCACCGGCCATGCGTTCGACAGCTTACCCAGCGCATTGGCGTGCAGCGGACCAGCGCCGCCGAAACCCATCAGCGCAAAGTCTCGAGGGTCGTAGCCTTTCTCAACCGATACCAGACGCAGCGCGCCGTACATGTTTTCGTTAACCAGCGCGATAATGCCCTCTGCTGCGGCCTTAACGGTCAGACCCAGCGGATCAGCAACCCGCTTGACGGCCTTCTCAGCGAGGTCCTTGCGGATCTTCATGTCGCCGCCGAGCTTTACTTCGGTTGGCAGGTAACCGAGCACGACATTCGCGTCAGTCACGGTCGGCTCGACCCCACCTTTATCATAGGCCGCCGGACCCGGCGCAGCGCCGGCGCTCTGCGGACCCACGCGCAGCGCACCCGTCAGTTCAGGTACGTGAGCAATTGAGCCACCGCCGGCGCCAACTGTGCGCACGTCGACCGAAGAGGCACGCACGACCACGTCGCCGACCGTCGTCTCGCGTCGCAGCTGGGCTTCGCCCTTTTCAACCAGCGCAACGTCCGTGGATGTCCCGCCCATATCAAAAGTCAGGATGTTGGGGAACCCGGCCTGCTCCGCAACCCAAATGGCGCCGGACACGCCACCGGCCGGACCACTCATCAGCAGGTTTACCGGGTATGCCTCGGCTGCCTTGGCCGATGCCAGCCCGCCGTCCGAGCGCAGCACGTGTAGCTGCACATCTTTCATCTTTTTCTTCAGCTCGCGCGTGAGATTGCGCACGTACTTCTCGACCTTGGGCCGCACATAGGAATTGGCCACGGTGGTAATGGTGCGCTCGTACTCCTGCATCTCCGGAACCACGTCGGAAGATAGCGAGATCGGCATTTTGCCGAAGACCTTCTTGGCGACCCGGCCTACCGCTTTTTCATTCGCGGGATTCGCAAACGAATTGATCAGGCAAACCGTCAGCGCCTCAATACCCTTCTTCTTAAGGCGCCGCATATCCCGCTCGAGGGCGGCGGTCTTAAGCTTGCGCACAATCTTGCCGTCAGCCCCCACGCGCTCATCAGCCTCAATGGTGAGCGCCAACGGCGCCAGCGGCAGTGACTTGTTATAAATCACCCAGCCGCCCAGTCCACCCGGCACAAAGGAACGCGCAATCTGCAGTGTCTGCCGATAGCCGTTGGTCGTGACCAGCCCCACCTTGGCCCCGGACATCTCCAGAATCGTGTTGGTGGCGACAGTCGTGCCATGCATCACGTGCGTGATCGCCTCAGGGTTGATTTTGGCGTTCCTGCAAACCTTCTCGATGCCGTTCAGCACGCCAACCGACGAGTCATGCGGCGTACTCGGCACTTTGGCGGTATGAATATCTCCGGATTTCTCGTCAACCAGCAGGAGGTCCGTGAAGGTCCCTCCGACGTCAACCCCTAGTCGGTAGCTCATGCTGTTCCCTCGGGTAGCTTCCTAGTTCTCAATGTAGCCGCAGTCCGGTTTATTACCGACTGCGGTTCGTCTTTACATCAGGCCGGGACGGCGGTGCGTTCTGGATTAGATCGCTCTACGCGATTCGCGCCCTGACCTGGTGATTGTTTTTGGGCCGCTTAACTTGCAGCTCTGTATTGTTCTGCCACGTCGGGAAAGATCCCGGCTTTTGGCAGCATCGCCGGCACGCCCTTACCCAGCTGTTGCTGCAGCCAATCGCTGGTTTCGATGATGCCGGGCAAGTCCACCCCTGTGTCCACGCCCGAACGATTCAACAGATAAACCAAATCGTCCGTGGGTATATTCCCTGTCGCCGCTGGCGCGAACGGGCAGCCGCCGATTCCACCGATGCTGGCATCCAGGGAGTCCACGCCCGCGTCAACGGCAGCCTGGGCATTCGCCAGACCCGTATTGCGCGTGTTGTGAAAATGACAGCGAATGGGCGTCGCGCCGATGCGCTCGCGGATCGCCCCAACCATCTCCGTGACCTGAGCCGGTACGCCAACGCCAATGCTATCGGCCAGGCCAAGCTCGACGGGCTCGCCAGCCATAATCTGATCCACAATGTCGAGCACCCGGGCAAGCGGCACCTCGCCCTCGAAGGGACAACCAAACGCCGATGAGACCATGACATTGGCCCTCATCCCCGCCGCCCGCGCGTCGCGGGCAATGTCCAGCCAGGCCTTGATCGACTCGCTGGTTGGCACACCCTGGTTGCGTTCGTTATAGGTATCGCTGGCAATGACTGCCATGCCGATTTCGTCAATGCCGGACTCGCGCGCGCGCTCAAAACCCTTGCGGTTGAGCACCAGGCCAATGTAGGTAACGTCATCGCGCTTTGGCAAGCCGGCAATCAATGCTTCCGCGTCGGCCATCTGCGGCACACGCTTTGGATGTACAAAGCTGGTGACTTCCAGCCGGCGAATTCCGGCGCCTATCGCCCGGGTGACGAATTCAAGCTTCGTGCTCGTGTCGAGAATTTCAGGTTCGCTCTGCAGGCCGTCGCGCGGCCCCACCTCGATGATGGATATTTTTCGGGAAGCGTCGCTCATACCGGCTTGAGTTACGGGGGGAATTCGATATTGTATAGCACGCTTCCAGCTCCGCAAGCAGAAGCCCCCGAACGCATGCGCCGTCCGCGCGTCGGGCACATCCGCGGCAGCGCCGCGCAGACTGGAACGGCAGGTGCCAAGCGACGCAGCGACTCGCACCACCGCAGCCTTGAACAAAGCCAACAAAGGGATACCAGCCGATGGTCAGTGACGAAACCGCCAACCGGGGTCCGCTAGCCGACTTACGCGTCGTGGAAATGGGCACTTTGCTGGCCGGCCCGTTTTGCGGCCAGCTCATGGGGGATTTCGGCGCCGAGGTCATTAAGCTGGAGCCACCCAATCAAGGCGATCCAATGCGCGAGTGGGGCCAGGAGAAGGCCCACGGTATGTCGCTGTGGTGGCCAGTGGTCGCCCGCAACAAGAAGTCGGTGACATTGAATCTGCGTGAGCAGGAGGGTCAGCAGATCGCGCGCGATTTAATCAGCAAGGCGGACTTCGTACTGGAAAACTTCCGGCCCGGCACGATGGAGCGCTGGAATCTTTCCTATGACGAACTGAAGAAGCTGAATCCCCGTTTGATCATGATTCGGGTATCCGGCTTCGGCCAGACCGGGCCCTATGCATCGCGTGCGGGCTTCGGCGCGGTTGGCGAGGCAATGGGCGGGCTGCGCTATGTCTGCGGGGATCCCAAGACACCACCCAGCAGGATGGGCATTAGCATCGGCGATTCGCTTGCCGCAACGTTCGCCTGCCTCGGTGCGCTGGCTGCGCTCCATCATCGCGAACGCACGGGCGAAGGACAGGTCGTCGATTCCGCTATCTACGAAGCGGTACTCAACATGATGGAATCGCTGGTCACCGAGTACGACCAGGCGGACTACATTCGTGAGCGGCAGGGCTCGATCCTGCCAAACGTCGCTCCGTCGAACGTCTACCCGACGCGAGACGACCGCATGATTCTGATCGCCGCCAACCAGGACACGGTATTCAAACGGCTCACCCAGGCCATGGGCCAGCCAGAACTGGCTGAGGACCCTCGCTATGCCACTCACTCTGCCCGCGGCGAGCACCAGACCGAACTCGATGAGAAAGTCGCCGCCTGGACCAAGACGGTAGACGCCGATCACCTGGAAGCGATGATGGAGGAACACGGGATTCCATCCGGCAAAATTTATCGGGCGCCGGAGATGCTCGAAGACGCACAGTTCCGGGCACGTGAAGCCATCATCAAGACCCTCCACCCGAAATTTGGCGAGCTGCGGATGCAGAACGTCGCGCCCAAACTGTCGGCCACGCCGGGTGGCGTGCGCAGCGCAGCGCCATCACTCGGAGAACACACCGACGAGATCTTTGGCGGCCTGCTGGGCTTTGACGCAGCACGCCTGGCCGAGCTGCGAGCCAGCGGCATCATTTAGTGCCGGCTTCGAATCAGCCGGGTCTTGGCCCGATTCGCTGTGTCACGTTCACGGCCAGCGATCTGGATGCGGTCAGGCATTGCTATGCAGACTTTCTTGACTACCGCGTTGTGGAGACCGGCCAGATAGAACAAGGCCTGGCCGAAGCATGGCAGGCGCCTGCAGTCGGCGGCCGCGATTACTTGCTCATGGCGCCAGCCGCCGCCAGTGACTGCTTCTTCCGCGTGATCGATGGGCCGGCGCCCGTGGATTACGTCCCTTTTGCCAGCTTCGGGTGGAATGCAGCGGAAATCATGGTCGAGGATGTGGATGCGATGGCCGACCGGGTTGCGGGATCGCCATTCAAGGTTGTCGGCGCGCCGCAGGATCTATCATTTAGTCCGGATATCCGGGCTATGCAAATACTCGGCCCGGGCGGTGAGCTACTCTACCTGACGCAGTTCAAACGGCCCGTACCGGGGCTCGATGTGCCACTGCCGAGGTGTTCGGTCGACAAGACTTTCATCGTCATTCTCGGCGGACCCTCAATGGATGGGCTGCAGACCTTCTACGCGGACAGCTTTGGCGTCAGCAAAGCAGCCGTCGTGGAATCGCGCGTAAAGGGTCTCTCAGCAGCCTTCAATTTGCCGCCGGACTTTCTGCATCCCATCGCTGCGCTGCCACTCGCCGGGCAGTGTCTGATCGAAGCCGACGAAATGCCCGCGGGCGCTAGTGCACGCAGCACAGCCCGCGGCGAACTGGCACCGGGTATCAGTATCGTGTCGTTTGTTGGGCAGAGCGCCAGCGGCAAGCAAGCTGAGGCTTCCGGCCTGCTCTACGGCTCGAGCAACCAGACACGTGTCGTGCCGGGCGTTGCCGGTGAGCTCGTAGAGCTGATTAACGCAGGCCCGGCCTAGCAGGCCCCGCCGCGACTCACGCGGCGTACCGTGCTTCCAACGTCAGGTGCTGACCGAGCGTGAGCTTCAGCTCATCGCCAGGACGCAACCGCTCCTCACCAAGCGCGGTCTCGCCTAAGCCCACCACATCCCCGGGCCTGAACGCATAGCGCTGCGAGAGGCTGGATAACACGGCTGCTCCGGCCTGCCATTCGCCAGGCCGGCGATCCGTCTCCACCCCGTTGATTGACAACGCGACTGGCGGCGGTGCGCTGAGCACTGCAAGTTCGTCGACCGTCAGCAGCGCAGGTCCAATCGGGCAGGCACCGGGAAACTGTTTGCTATCGACATAGCGCCGCCAGTCGGTCGCTGATCCGCCGGCGGCCGGCGCAGGCAGCGATACATCAATCAACAGCGTGTAAGCCGCAATGGCAGCTTCCGCCTCAGCCGGCGTGGCGCGATACAGCGGACGACCGGTAACTGCGGCGAGCATCGCTGTGGCGACGACCCCTTCGTCATGCCGCCAGGGAGGGCGTATCTCGCTGCCCGGACCTGTCGCGGTGTTAGGACTCTTGATGAGTGCTACAGGCATCGGCTCTTTGCCGGTGGATGCCAGCCGCTCCGTGAGCAGCAATAACCCGGGCCGACGGACCGGAGGCAGCAGCGCGGTACCGGCAAACGGCAGAATCGCTCCCGTGGACCGCAGCGCCGCGCGGCCCTCGCCGTCCTCCGCCATGCGCAGGAGGTTCTGAACCTTGGCCAGACCTGATTCCCCTGCGGCCAGAATGCTGACCACCGACTGTGGCAGCCACTGGGCCTGCGACAGGGTGATCGGCGCGGCGTGCAAATCCAGTATTTCGTCGTGGGGCAGGCAGGCACCCGGACGCCCGGCGGCTTCGCGACTGTCGATTGTTACCAGTCGCATAGATCAGTCGCGGGAGAGCCTGTTAAACAGACGTGGCGTCAAATTTCATTATTGGCGACCTGCACCACCAGGCCATCCAGTTCCGCCGTCACCTCGAGCTGGCAGCCAAGCCGGCTGCCTGGCTTGCGCAGATTGGCCGAGTCGAGCATGGCGTCCTCCATGTCATCCATTGCTGGCAACCGGTTGAGCCACGCAGCATCCACATAGACGTGACAGGTCGCGCAGGCGCAGGCACCACCGCACTCAGCAACGATGCCCGGCACGCCGTGATCGACGGCACCTTCCATCACGGTGCTACCGATATCGAGTTCGTGCTCGTGCTCGATACCCGCGGGATCGCGAAAAGTTACTTTGGGCACGCTGGAGATTCAGGCAAATTCACGCAACCGGTCTAGAACGACTCGGCTTTGCGCTTGGCGTCTTCGAGCGCTTTGTTTAGCTGGGTAATGCGAGCCACTTCGCGATCGATATGGCTGATCCACTGTGTGCCCGTTTTCTCGCTCCGCTCGTCGCGCGCGGCAGCCCTGAAAGCAGTTTTGGCAGCGTCAAACTGATCAGTCTCGTACAGACACATGCCCAATACGACCTGGTTGTTATCAGCCCGCTTGAGTCCTCCCTTGTTCACCGCATTCCGGGCCGATGCAATACAAGCCCGGTAATCGCCCAGGTTGAGGTAGCTGCTAGCAAGCCGCGCGTCCAGGTCGCCGTCGCTGGACAATCCCGCCGCAGAGCGCAGCGCCGGAATCGCCTTGGTGTCTTCGGCCGACAGCTGCCAGGCCTGCGCAAGCAGGCGATAGTTTTCGGCATTCTTTTCTACGGCACCGCTTTCCAGCCCGTCTTCCAGTACTTTTGCCGCCTTGTAGGGCGCATCGCCGCCGAGAAACAGCTGCGCCATCTGCACCAGCTCCGCACTGCTGGTCAGCATGCCCTGATCGTAGGCCGCCTGATAGGCAGCAACCTGCCGACTCTCCTGGCCAAGCTCTCCGTATACGCCCGACAGCGTGGTCCAGTAGTCTTTCTTCGGCCACTGGCTGACGAGAATCTCGAGTATCTCCCGAACTTTGTTGAAGTTGTCAATTTCGTAGTAGCCGGCCCGCAGCAGCAGCCACCAGTTTTCTTTGATTGGTATGTCGCGTTCGCGTGCGATGGCGATGGCCCGCTCCATGGGCTGAATCATGTCGCCATACCTTTCCTGCTGGTAGATCGCCGTTGCCAGCAGCTGATAAGCCTCGGGCGGCGGATTGTCCGCAGCCGACAGCCATTCGCGCAGGCAACTCTCCGACCGGGTCCAGTTCTCGATTGTGAAATACAGCTGGCAGATGGTGTAACGGGTGGAATCGATCAGCCCGCGTGGAATCTCTGGCTGAGCCAGCACTTTGTTGTAGGCATTGATGCTGTCCTGATAGCGATCCTGCGAGTAATAGATGAACCCGATGAAGTTGTAGATATTGGCCAGCTCATACGGGCTGCGCTTACCGTCATCAAGTTCCCGCAATATCGCCAGCGCACCGCTGTAGTTGGGCGGCTCTGCCTCAGCCAGCTCCTGCGCCTCGGCCAGTTTCTTGTAGGTCTTCTCGCTGATCGCACCGGTTCGGCGGGTCTCCTGCTCCTCGGCAGCCTCCTCGCCGTCCTGCGCGGTCAGCTGCAGCGGCACAGCGCTCAACACAGCGAACACCAGCAAAAGCAGACCCCGCTGGGAATCCTTCATCCATTGCTGCAATGACAACGACATCATTCCGCCATCTCGTAAGTAATCTTGTGTAACACGCCAGGTGAATCGATCGGCTCACCGTTCACGACCCGCGGCTTGTACTTGAACTTCAGGGCCGCGTTAATGGAGGCGCGCTCAAACAGCGAACTGGTGCACTCAACCACTTGTGGGTCCGCAACCGTGCCGGCGCGCGTCACGGTGAAACTCAGAATGCAATGCCCGGAAAGCCCTCGTGACTGGGCACGACGCGGGTAGACGGGCGCCACCTTAACGATGGGCAGATACTCACCATCGACATTGTCGAACCCGCCTATGCCGGCAATGCTGACATCCGCGTTGAGAGAGACCGGTGCAATGTTGACGATCGAATTCGGATCAACCGAATCGATATCAGGCGGCGGCTGATCGGGCGGCGGCTGATCGGGCTCTGGTGGCTTTTTCGGTTTCGCCTCTTTGGTCTCCAGCGTCTCGGGGCGGTCAACGCGCACAAAGTCGACGAACTCGAATAAGTTGTCCTGAGTCAGCGCCTCTTCGCCGGAGGCGATCAAAAATTGCATGAGCCACAGCAAGCCGAAGGTCACCAGGATCCCGGTTAACAGCGACACGCCTAAACGCTGAATCATGGGGCGGACACCTCTGGACATTCAGTATGGATACCCATCGCGCCTAAGGCTCCTCTGCCGATAGTGCGATGCTCTTCACGCCCGCCTCGCGGGCCGCCGCCAGAATGGTCAGCACAGCTTCGGCCTGTGACTCCTGGTCAGCCTGGATTACCACCGCACCCTCAGGGTTTTCGGCGAGCAAACGCTCAATGGCCGGACGCACCCCCTGCTGGCCGACTTTGTTGCGATCAATCCAGATGTCGTTGTTGGAACCCACCGCAATCAGAATGCTCGCGTTCGCCTGCGCGCGAGCCGTCTCTGAATCTGGCCGGTTGACATCGATCCCGGCCTGCTTAACGAAAGAGGCGGTGACGATAAAAAAGATCAGCATAATGAACACGACGTCGAGCATCGGCGTCAGATTCATTTCTTCCGCTTCGTCATCGGCACCAATGTCGATCACTGATCTGCGCATCTGGATTAATCCTGCCGGTTACTCGGGCAACTCGCTGATGGGGATAGACTGACCGATGTAGCCTGCACTGCGTGCCGCATCTACCACACCGACAACCAGCGACATCCTCGCACTCTTGCCGGCCAGCACCGCCAGCGGGGCGTCAGGCGCTTCTGCCTTCTTGCGCGTTATGACGGCGCTGACCGCACGGGGATCAATGTTGCGGCCATCAATTAAGATTTTGTTGGCACTGGTAACGCGAATGGTTATCGATTCGCTCTTCTTGTCGACCACATCAGTAGCAGGTGGACGGTTCGCCTCAAGGCCAAACTCGTTCAGGAAAGTGGCGGTCACGATGAAGAAGATCAACATAATGAAGACGACGTCGAGCATCGGCGTCAGATTGATTTCCGACTCCTCCTCACTGGCGGCCAGCGCGCGGCCCAGCATGTTCAATCGTCTCGCCATTGATCTACCCTGCCGCCTCCGAGCCGTACTCAGGCTGCAGATCGTCAGACAGCAGCTCCACTTCTTTTTCCACCCGCCGCGTTAGCAGCGTCACGAAAAAGACACCGGACAGGGCGCCGACCATGCCAGCCATTGTTGGGATAGTCGCTTTCGACACGCCCGAGGCCATAGAGCGAGCATTGCCGCTGCCCGACAGCGCCATCACGTCAAAGACCTCGATCATGCCGGTGACGGTACCCATCAAACCCAGCAACGGACATAGCGCCACCAGGGTCTGAATCACCGGCAGCCCGGTGTTGGCCGACATCGAGAACTCAGAGATCAACGCCTCGCGAATACTGTGCGCATTCCACGAGCGCCGCTCCGGGCGATCACGCCAGGTAGCACGCACGTCATCACCCTTCGCTTTGAGCCCGGTCTGGAAAAAGATCAAGCGTTCCACGATGAGTATCCACATCGCAAAAATGGTCCAGCCAATTAGAACCAGTACCGGCCCGCCAAGTTCCAGGAAACCCCGAACGGCTTCGAAGATGTCAATTATCGGCTGCATCGCCCGCGATCGTCCGTGCGCCTAGGCCCGATTCTTCTCGGCATGACGAGCAATAATCCCCGCACTTTGCTCCTGCAGCACCTGCACGATACGGCGGCTGCGGCCGCTAACGAGCGTGTGCAACAACACCATGGGAATCGCCACAGTCAGGCCGAGCACCGTCGTCACGAGTGCCTGCGAAATACCGCCGGCCATGAGCTTTGGATCGCCTGTGCCGTAGAGCGTAATGGCCTGGAACGTGCGGATCATGCCCGTCACCGTACCCAGCAGACCCATCAGCGGGGCAACCACCGAGATAATCTTGATAAACAGCAAGGCGCGATTGAGTGCCGGGGTCTCTTTAAAGATGGCTTCGGACATCTTCAATTCCAGCGTCTCGGTATCGACCGTGCGATTCTCTTCGTACACGCTCAGCACGCGGCCCAGCGCGTTGTCGTTGCTGGCCGAATCACTGGCAAGCTGCGCACTGACCTTGCGGCTGGCGATACCCAGAACCACCATGCGCTCCAGCGAAATTAGCAGGCCCACAATGCCCAGGGCGATGATCAGGTAGCCGACCAGACCGCCCTGCTGAATCCGCTCGACCAGGTTCGGCCGCGCCACCAGCGAGCCCAGCACGCCACCCAGCGTTGGATCCATGCCAAAGCGAACTTTGCCGTCCGATGCGCCAAAGAGCTGCGCGGCACTGTCAGTGAAGCGTGCCTGTTCAGGCTGACGCGGCAACTCGTTAACCGAGCCCGTGCTGGGCTGATAGTTGAGGTACTTGCCGTCCGTGACAATATTGAACAAGCCAACGCGCACAACCTCAGTGGATGCCTCGGTGCCCTCGGCATCGATCACCGGCGTGGTAAACCTTACGACCTTGCCGCTTTCCACCATCTCGCGCTGCATTTCGAACCACAGACGCTCGATCTCCTCAAGCTGCGGCAGCTGGGAACTGCTGCCAATCTTCTTGGCCAGGCCCTCAAGGAATTCACCGCGGTCGGGGTACTGAATATTTGTCAGCGAGACATCGAACTGTGCCCGCGTATCGCCAGCAACCTGTTGCATGACGCCGAACAGTTCTTTTAACGACCCGAGCCGCACGTCGAGCGTTTCCGAGAGTTCGGCGATCTCCGCCTCGTTCACGTCGTACTCGCCTTCCAACCGCTGGCTCAGGTTTTCAGCGGTCCGCTTGCGGCTATTCGCCTCGTTCAACAGCGTTTGCTGCTCGGACTGTGCCGCACGAAAACGCTGCTCGCGCTGCTGATTCTCACGGTTGTCCTGACTCTGGCCCTCGCGGACCAGATCAAGCAGTCGGTTCATGGTGAGCGCATCCTGCGCAACCGCGACCGGCGAGGCCAGCAGAGTGACGGCCACCAAAGCTACGCCGGCGGCGCTAATGACTAACTTATTCATCAGCCTGCCTCCGGCGCGTCGACGGGCAGCAGCACCAGGTCGGGAGCGACCTGTTTCTTCGCAATCTGCAGCCCCAGTTTGATTTGATTCTTGTACTCGCTACCGAGCGTTTCCCAGCTGCGGCTGCGCTGATTCCACGCCCCGGAGATTGCCCCGTCCGCCGTTTGATAAACGAGTGACACGCGGCCTACACGCAAAAAGTCTACTTCTCGCGTCGCGCCATCAATGGTGAGATTACCTTTGTAACTCTCGATGGTGCGGCCATAGTCATTCTCAATCTGATAGGCCTCGGTAACCTTGCGGAATTTCTCAGCGACGCTGACATCCTGGCGTTCCATCAACGCCTTCAACTCATTCACACGGTCCTGGCGCTCTTCGGTCAGAAATGGCACGTCGAGGTCCACAAACTTATCGAGGGCATCAATCATCTTGGTCATGATCGGCACGATCTGCCGGTTGATGACTTCGACCTGATCGATCGACTCACGCAGCTCGGTCTTTTGCCGGCCCTGGTTATCGACCTGGCGCTGTAGCAGCGTGTTGTAGACATCGAGACCCTCGATTTCCTTCAACACGGCCTTGTACTGATCCGTCAGGCTGTTGGTTTTTTTCACGACGCCGTCAATTTTTTCCTGCGATTGCTGCGCCATGCGGACCCGGCGCTGCTCCACGTCGAGTACCTGCTTAAGCGACTGCGTCGTGCCAGTGAGCGGCAGGGCCAGCGCCAGCGTTGCGCCCCCAGCCACAAGCCACGACTTCCACTTTCCTGGAGCCATGAAGATCCCCTTGACTATTTCTTGAAATGGATCAGTTTGGAAATTCTTTGAAGTTTCCGCCACAAACACACCTTTCATGCAGCGGAAGCCAATAACTGTACTACAGCTGGCGTAAAACGTGCAGCCTCACGGCGGGCAGATGCAATCCCCGGCAGCCCGCCATCCTGTTGACATAGGCAGGCACTTTGGACAGCATTAGAGAGTTATGATTAATGAGCGCGCACCCGCCGGCGCTACCCCGGTAAACGCACATAACCATGCACCCGGGGCACGCACTTCGCGACTGCCGGGCCTTGATCGCTACAGGGGTGTGTCGCGCGTCGACTGACAGGGTCGCCGCACACGTAGACCCCGCACCCTAAGCACGGTGGCGGGGTTTTTTTATGCCGGGCTCGATGCCGCGGCCAGGAGATGAAGAGTAATGAAGATCTACGGCGAATCCGATGTCGATGCCAGCCAGCTGGCAGGTAAGCGCATCGCAGTCTTGGGCTATGGCAGTCAGGGCAAGGCCCACGCGCAAAATCTGCGTGACAGCGGCCTGGATGTGGTGCTCGGCCTGCGGCCCAACGGCGCCACCGCTGCCAAGGCTGCTGCTGATGGCTTTACCGTCGAGCCACCCGCGGAGGCCGTCAAGGCCGCCGATCTGATTGCGTTCCTGCTCCCCGATACGGCTCAGGCAGCGCTATACGCGGATATCGAGGCAGGTATTCCGCAGGGGGCAACGCTGCTGTTCGCGCATGGCTTCAACATCCACTACGCGCAGATCAAGCCGCGCGCCGATTTAGATGTCGTGCTGATCGCGCCGAAAGGACCTGGTGACCTGGTCCGCCGGCAGTACAGGCAGGGCAAAGGCGTCCCGTGCCTGATTGCGGTCGCCCAGGATGCAAGCGGCCAGGCCAAGGCCAAAGCCCTGGCCTACGCGCAGGGCATCGGCGGCGACCGGGGCGGCGTGCTGGAAACCACCTTTGCGGAAGAAACCGAAACGGACCTGTTCGGCGAGCAGGCCGTCTTGTGCGGCGGGGCAACCGAGCTCGTGCTGGCCGGCTACGAAACGCTCGTCAAAGCCGGGTACCAGCCCGAGGTGGCCTATTTCGAGTGCATGCATGAACTCAAGCTCATCGTTGACCTGCTGCACGAGGGCGGCGTCAGGAAGATGCACGAGTTCATCAGTGAAACCGCGCAATACGGCGACCTGGTCAGTGGGCCCAGGGTCGTGGATGGCCACACCCGGGAACGCATGCAGGAAGTCCTGACCGACATTCAGCAAGGCGTATTCGCGCGCAACTGGATTGAAGAAAACCAGCAGGGTCAGCCTGAGTTCAAACGGCTGCTCAACGAAGACCTGGCCCATCCAATTGAGAAAGTGGGTGCAGAGCTCCGCGGGCGCATGTCCTGGCTGAACGAGGAGGCTTAGCACTCCGCTACGGCGGGTAATCAGGTCGCCTGCGGCCTGATTTACGGGCTCCATCTAAACGCGTCATCCATGAGCCAGCCAGCGACAGACCGGGTCCGTATCTTCGACACAACGCTGCGCGATGGCGAGCAGGCCCCCGGCTGCAGCATGACGCTGCGCGAGAAGCTGCGGGTCGCCGGCGCCCTGAGGGAACTTAAGGTGGACGTGATAGAGGCCGGCTTTGCGGCTGCCTCGCCCGGTGACTTCGAAGCCGTGCAGGCAATCGCCAGCCAGATTGATGGCCCCATCATCTGCAGCCTCGCGCGTTGTCATCCCGGCGACATCGATCGCGCCGCCAAAGCGCTGGCGCCTGCCGCCCGCAAACGCATTCACGTGTTCGTGGCGACCAGCGAGATTCATCGCAAGTACAAGCTTGAGCTCGCCACCGAGGAAATCATTCGCCGGGCCGCAGAGTCAGTACGCCTGGCGCGCGAAAGCTGCGACGATGTGGAGTTCTCGGCGGAAGACGCCTCGCGCACCGAGCCCGCCTACCTCGCGGAGGTTGTGAGTGCCGTGATCGAGGCCGGCGCTGGCACCGTGAATATTCCTGACACGGTGGGCTACACCGTGCCGGCGGAGTTTGCCGACCTGTTTGCCTACCTGAAGGCCCACGTGCCGAACCTCGGCGATACCGTGCTTAGCGTGCACTGTCACGACGACCTGGGCATGGCCGTGGCCAACAGCCTGGCAGCGGTGAGCGCCGGCGCGCGCCAGATCGAATGCACAATCAACGGCATTGGTGAGCGCGCGGGCAACTGCTCGCTGGAAGAGGTGGTCATGGCGCTGCGCACGCGTAACGAACACTTCGGCCTAACCACCGGCGTTAACACCAGCCGCCTGTATCCGACCAGCCGGCTGGTCGCCAGCATCACTGGCATGCACGTGCCGCGCAATAAAGCTGTAGTTGGTGAGAACGCTTTCGCGCATGAGGCCGGCATTCATCAGCACGGCATGCTGAAGCACGCGTCGACCTACGAAATCATGCGTCCCGACGATGTCGGCATAAGCCGCTCGAACCTGGTCCTGGGAAAACACAGCGGCAGGCATGCTTTTCGCGAGCGCACAGAAGATCTTGGTTTCTCGCTTGGGGATGAGGAAATCAATCGCGCGTTCGACGAGTTCAAACGCCTGGCCGACAGGAAGAAGGAAATCTTCGACGCCGATATTGAAGCCATCATTCTCAATGCCGACGGCGCTGCCGGTCCATGGACACTCGATGAGTTACACATAACCGCTGGCACCGCGCGGGCCGCTGAAGCGGAAGTCGTGCTTAGCCACAGCGACGGCCGCCGCCTGGAGCAGTCCGTGACCGGTGACGGCCCCGTGGAGGCTGCATTTCTGGCCCTCGAGCAAGCCACGAGCGTCGATTTACAGCTGCGTAACTTCGAGGTTCGCAGTGTGACCATCGGTGAAGACGCCCAGGGTGAGGTCACGGTTACCGTTGAATATAATGGCGACAGTTTTCGCGGCAACGGCATCAGCACCGATATCGTTGAAGCTGGCGCCCGGGCCTACCTCGATGTCATCAACCGCGTGAGCCGGCGCCGCCAGCGAAAGGCGGCCGAAGACGATGGTGAAGCTGCCGGTGAGGCGGCCAGCATCTAGGCGAAAAGATATGAAAAAGAACGACTGGATCTGGCATAACGGCAAGCTCGTACCCTGGGACGAAGCGCAGGTTCATGTGCTGACGCACGCCCTGCACTATGGTTCGGCTGTCTTTGAGGGCATCCGTGTCTACCCTACCCCGCAGGGCTCGCAGGTTTTCCGCCTGCAGGCACACACCCGCCGCATGCTTGAGTCGGCGAAGATTCATCGCATTCCGGTGCCGTATACCGCGGCTGATCTGGATACCGCCTGCCGCGAGGTTGTAGCCCGCAACGGACTCACCAATGGCGCCTACATTCGCCCGATCGTTTTCCGCGGTTACGGAGACATCGGCCTGGCCCCGGGTGCCGAGCACCCGGTGGACGTTGCGGTGGCAGCCTGGGAATGGGGCGCGTACCTGGGCGATGAAGCCCTAGAACAAGGCGTGGATGTGTGCATCTCATCATGGCAGCGAGTCGCACCCAACACCATTCCGGCGCTGGCCAAGGCGGCAGGCAACTATTTGTCGAGCACGCTGGTCAGCATGGAAGCGCGCGAACGCGGCTTTGCCGAAGGCATCGCGCTGGCCAGTGACGGCACGGTCAGCGAGGGCGCGGGTGAGAACCTGTTCCTGGCCAAGGATGGCGTGCTCTACACCCCACCGGCAGCCGCGTCGATCCTGACCGGCATCACGCGGGACACATTAATAACACTGGCGAAGGAAGCCGGGGTGCAGGTGGTCGAACAATCGATACCGCGCGAAATGCTGTACATCGCTGATGAGATTTTTCTCACCGGCACTGCCGCGGAAGTCACCCCCGTGCGTTCCGTTGATCGCATACAGGTGGGCGCCGGCCGGCGTGGCGACATCACCGCGCGGCTGCAGTCGGCGTTCTTCGGTTTGTTCGACGGACGCACCCAGGATCGATGGGGGTGGCTGGAGCCGGTCGACATCGACGCGGAAAGCCCGGCAGCGGCGTCATCAAGCTAGCCAGGCGCGACTTGGTCGCGCTGCCAGCAAGACATTCGGAGTAAAAGGAACATGAGCGGCAAATCGCTGTTTGAGAAAGTGTGGGAAGATCATTTGGTCGTGCCGGAATCCGGCGACAACCCGGCCGTGTTCTTTATCGATTTGCACCTCATCCACGAGGTCACCACGCCGCAGGCATTCAATCTGCTGCGCGAGCGCGGACTTAAAGTGCGGCGCCCCGACCTGACCCTTGCGACCATGGACCACTCCACGCCAACGGTGCCGGTTAGCCGGCTGGGCGATCTTGAAGTCGTCGCAGAGCCAGAAGCTGCCAAACAGATTCGCGCGATGATTGAAAACTGCCGCGAGTTCGGCATCGATCTGCACGGATTTGATAGCGAGCATCGCGGCATCGTGCATGTGATCGGTCCGGAACTTGGCGCAACCCAGCCCGGCAAAACGATCGTATGCGGCGACAGCCATTCCTCCACGCACGGCGCGTTCGGCGCGCTGGCCTTTGGCATCGGCAGCACCGAGGTAGGCCATGTGCTGGCCACGCAAACCCTCCTGCAGCGCAAGCCGAAGACCATGGCCGTGAACATCAATGGCACGCTGCCGGATGGCGTCGGCGCCAAAGACATCATTCTCGCCCTCATCGGCAAGATCGGCGTGGATGGCGGCGTCGGGCACGTCATTGAGTATCGCGGCGATGCGATTCGTGCGCTCAACATGGAGCAGCGCATGACCGTCTGCAATATGACAATTGAAGGCGGCGCGCGTGCCGGCATGATCGCGCCCGACGACACGACGATTGAATACCTCGCGGGCCGGCCAATGGTGCCGCAGGGTGCCGACTGGGATGCCGCCGTGGAGCGCTGGCTGTCGCTGCCCTCAGATCCCGACGCTCACTTCGATAAGGTTGTCGATCTCGATGTCTCCAACCTCGCGCCGATGGTGACATTTGGCACCAATCCCGGGATGGTCGTGCCGGTCACCGACAGCATCCCGGCCGATTCGGGCGATCTTAGCTTTGGCAAAGCGCTGAACTATATGGGGCTGAAGGCCGGCCAGCCGATGCTCGGCACACCGGTGGACGTAGTGTTTGTGGGTAGCTGCACAAATTCCCGCATGACCGACCTGCGCCAGACAGCCGAGCTGCTGAAAGGCCGCAAGGTCGCCAGCAATGTGCGCATGCTGGTAGTGCCGGGCTCACAGTCGGTCAAGCAGCGCGCCGAAGCCGAAGGTCTGCACGACATCATTACGGCAGCGGGCGCCGAATGGCGGGAATCCGGCTGCTCAATGTGTCTGGGCATGAACGGCGACGTGGTACCCGCAGGCAAGCTCTGCGTCAGCACCAGCAATCGTAATTTCGAAGGCCGTCAGGGCGTAGGCGCCCGCACGGTACTGGCGAGCCCGGCCACCGCTGTCGCCGCCGCGGTTGCCGGAAGCATCGCCGATCCGCGTGCCCTGCTCACGCACTAACCCAGTCCCGGACCAGATACTGAGAAGCTGCTATGGAAAAAATCACGCGCATCGAATCTGCGACGGTCGTGCTGCCGATGACGGATATCGACACCGATCAAATCATGCCTGCCCGTTACCTGACGACGACCAACAAGGAAGGGCTAGGTGAGGCAGCGTTCGCGGACTGGCGCTACGACAAGAGCGGCAAACCGGTGGCCGACTTTCCGCTGAATCAGCCCGGCGCGGCTGACAGCCAGGTACTGGTTGCCGGCAATAACTTTGGCTGCGGCTCATCGCGCGAACATGCGCCGTGGGGTCTGGTGGATTTTGGATTTCGCGCCGTGATTAGCACGCAGATCGCCGATATTTTTCGCAACAACGCGCTCAAGAACGGTCTCGTCCCGGTGATCGTCGATGGCGAGATTCACGGCTGGCTGCTGGATAACCCCGGCGCGCAGGTTGCAGTGGACGTTGTTGAGCGCACGCTTACGCTGCCGGATGGCCGCAGCGTCGAGTTCCCGCTCGACGGATTCTCCCGCACCTGTCTGTTGGAGGGCGTAGACCAGCTCGGGTATCTGCTGGCTCGCGATGAGCAGATCACGCGCTTCGAACAGCAGCGCACATGGCAACCTTAATCGGCCTGTTGCCGGGCGATGGTATCGGCCCGGAAATCTGCCGCGAGGCGCAGCGAGTCCTCAACGCGGTAAGCGCACAATCCGGGCGCCAGTTTGAGGTACGCGAAGGTCTGATCGGTGGCGCGGCCATCGATGCCACCGGCGAGGCATTCCCCGCTGACACCCGCGCGCTGGCCAACGAGGCTGACGCGATCTTATTGGGCGCTGTCGGCGGCCCGAAGTGGAGCAATCCGGAAGCTGCTGTCCGTCCGGAACAGGGCCTGCTGGATCTGCGCGCGGCCATGGGTGTCTACGCCAATCTGCGACCCGTGCGCACCCACGCCGCGTTGTACTCCGCGTCACCGCTCAAGGCTGAGCGGCTTAAGGATGTGGATATTCTGGTCGTGCGCGAGCTGACCGGCGGCATTTACTTCGGCGACAAGCAGCGCGACGCCGACTCCGCAACCGATGTCTGCCGCTACACGCGCGCCGAGATCGAACGCATTGTGCGCATGGCAGGTGACTTCGCGCGCAGCCGGCGCGGCAAAGTCACTTCCGTGGACAAAGCCAATGTGCTTGACACGTCGCGTTTGTGGCGCAGCATCACCGATGAGATTTTCGCGAGCGACTATGCGGATGTGGAGCTCGAAACCCTGCTGGTGGACGCCGCGGCAATGCACTTACTTTCGCGAGCCGCGGACTTTGACGTCATCGTGACCGAGAACATGTTCGGCGACATTCTCACCGATGAAGCGTCGATGCTTTCCGGGTCGCTGGGTATGCTGCCGTCCGCATCGCTGAACGCAGACCGGGGCGGGCTTTACGAACCGATTCACGGGTCGGCGCCTGACATCGCCGGCCAGGGTATCGCCAACCCCTGCGGCACCATTCTTAGCCTGGCGTTGCTGCTGCGCTTTTCGTTAGGCGAAGACGAACTTGCCGAGACGATCGAGCAGGCTGTGCTCAACGCTGTCGCGGCCGGTCATCGCACGGGCGACATTGCCGAACCTGGCCAACCGGCGATCAGCACATCCGCAATGGGTGATGCGATTCTCGCCGCCCTGCCCGCTTAAACCGCGCCAGCATCAAACTGATGCGGCGGCGGCCAACCCCGCCTCGACGTCAGCCAGCAGGTCCGCCGTTGCTTCCAGGCCTGCGGAGATGCGCAAGAGCCCCGGAGCAATGCCGGCGGCTGCAAGCGCAGCCGCATCATAGGTGGCATGACTCATGCTGGGTGGATGACAGAGCAGACTTTCCACACCACCCAAAGACACTGCCAGCGTGAACAGCTCCACTCGCTCACAGAACGCCTTGGCCGCCCGCTCGCCGCCGTGCAGCTCAAAGCTGAGCATGCCGCCGAAACCCTGCTGCTGTTTGCGCGCCAGCGCGTGATAAGGGCTCGATGGCAGACCCGGATAGTGGACACGCTCCACTGCAGAATGACCGTGGAGCAGCTCAGCAAGAGCCCTGCCGTTCGCCTCGTGTTGCGCCATACGCGCAAACAGCGTGCGCACCCCGCGCTGGACCAGAAAGCTGTCAAATACCGAGCCGGCAATGCCCAGGGTATTGGCCCATTGCCGCATCTGACCCTGCAGGCTGTCGGTTGCAGCTACCACAGCGCCTGCTACGACATCACTGTGGCCATTGAGGTACTTCGTGGTCGAGTGAATGACCAGGTCCGCGCCGAGCTCAATCGGCCGCTGCAGCGCGGGCGACAGAAACGTGTTGTCTACTGCCACTAGCGCGCCGGCGTCGCGTGCCAGCGCGCTCAGCGCGGCGAGATCGACCACGCGCAGCAGCGGATTCGTGGGCGTCTCCACCCACAGCATCTTCGCGCCGGCTTTAAGCTCGGCGGCAACAGCCGCGGCGTCAGCCTGATCGACCAGGGTCACGTCAAACAAACCCCGCGCCGCGCACTGACGCAGCAGCCGGAATGTGCCGCCGTAGCAGTCCACGGGGCCCAGTACTCTGTCACCCGGATCCAGCAACTGCAGCGCCAGATGAATGGCCGCCATGCCAGAGCTGGTAATCGTGGCGCCCGCACCGCCTTCCAGATCGGCGATGGCGTCGGCCAGCCCATCCACCGTCGGATTCCCGCTGCGCGTGTAGTCGTAGGCCCGCCCCTGCCCATAACCAGCAAAGTTAAAGCTCGAGGTGAGGTACAGCGGCGGCATGACGGCCCCGTGCTGAGTATCTGCATCAACCGCTGCGCGCACGGCGCGGGTCTGACTGGAACGCGGCTTGGTCATGGAGCTTCCTCGGCTGTCCCTGGCGGACTCAAGGCCGCGGGCGCGCAGTGTATGAGCGTGGCTTTTGGAGGGTCAACCTGCCCGCCTGAGAGCATGACCTTGAGCGGGTTGCTCCCCGCGTATTACTGTATTAACATGTTAGTACATTAGATCAACGCAACGGCATGAAGGACCACCGCATCCTCAATCGCCGCCAGGAACAGGCGGCCGAAGACGAGCTATACCGGGCTGTACTCACCCTCAAGTCGGTGGATGAGTGCCGCGCGTTTTTTCAGGATTTGTGCACGCCGGCCGAGCTTCAGGCCATCAAGGACCGATTGGCGGTGGCGGAATGCCTGGCTGATGGGCTGAGCTACCGGCAGATCCACGAGGTGACCGGCGTCAGCCTGACGACCATCGGCCGTGTGGCGCGCTACCTGAACAGTGGCGCCGGCGGGTACCAGAAGGCGATAAAGCGCCTTAAGAAGTAGTTTTATATGATTGATAAAGAAACAAGAATTAAGGTTGCTATTCAGAAGTCCGGGCGCCTGACCGAGCACTCGCTGGACCTTCTGCAACGCTGCGGACTCAAGTACACCCGGGGCCGTGACCAGCTCATTGGCTACGGGGAGAACATGCCTCTCGATATTCTGCTGGTCCGGGACGATGACATCCCCGGCCTGGTGCGTGACGACATCTGTGATCTGGGCATCTGCGGCCTGAATATCGTGGAAGAAAAGCGTCAGGAGTTCGCTACCGACGGCATCGATAACCCGTTCTCGGTCATCCGCGAACTGGACTACGGACACTGCCGGCTGGCCTTTGGATACCCGGAATCCAGCAGTCTGAAGCAGGCCGCCGATCTCGGCGGCAAGCGCGTTGCCACGAGCTACCCGGCCATCGTGCAGGCCTATCTCAAAAAGCAGGAGATTCCCGCGGAGGTGGTGGAGTTTTCGGGTGCGGTAGAGATTGCCCCGAGTCTCGGTCGCGCTGATGCCATCTGCGATCTTGTCTCCACCGGCACCACCATGAAGGCGAACCGGATAACTGAAGGCGAGACCATCCTGGACAGCGAGGCGGTCATCATCCGCACGCCGCTGGAGATCTCCGCCGAAAAACAGTCGTGGGTGGAACGCCTGCTCCAGCGCATCGACGGCGTGATGCAGGTGCGCGAAAGCAAATACATCATGATGCACGCGCCGAAGACCGCGCTCTCCGAGATATCCCGACTATTGCCGGGCTCGGAGGCCCCCACCGTTCTGCCGCTGGAAGGCAAGAGCGACAAGGTGGCGGTGCATGTCGTCTGCCGGGAAACCGTGTTCTGGGAAACGCTCGAAAATCTGAAGGACGCCGGCGCCAGCTCCGTCCTCGTGATGCCCGTGGAGAAAATGCTGGCATGACCAAGCTCAGTGTCAGCCGCTGGAGCGACCTCGATGAGCCTGGCAGGACTGCCCTGCTCGCCCGGCCGGCCGTGCGTGCCGCGCCGGACATGGCGCCGACGGTTGCCCGCATCATCGCCTCAGTCCGCACCGATGGAAACGCAGCACTGCGTCAGTTAACCCGGGAACTGGATCAGGTTGACCTCACCGACTTCATCGTGAGCGAGGACGAAGCCGAGGCGGCCATGGCCTCGCTGGACACAGCACAGTGGCAGGCCATCGATGCGGCGATTGCCAACGTCGAACGGTTTCACGCCGCCCAGCTCAGCGAACCGGTGCGCGTCGAAACCGCGCGCGGCGTGGTCTGCGAGCGCATCGCTCGGCCTATCGGCGCCGTCGGTCTCTATGTACCGGCCGGCAGCGCCCCGCTCCCGTCCACTGCCATCATGCTGTCCGTGCCGGCCCGGCTGGCGGGCTGCCCGGTGCGCGTCATGTGTACGCCGCCGCGTCCCGATGGGCTGGCCGACCCGGCGGTGGTGGCCGCCGCGCGCGCCTGCGGCGTGCGGGATATCTTCAAGCTCGGCGGCGCGCAGGCGGTTGCCGCGATGGCTTATGGCACCGAGACGGTACCCAAGACCGACAAAATCTTTGGCCCCGGCAATGCCTGGGTTACCGCCGCCAAGCAGGCAGTAGCAGGCGACGCCGCCGGCGCGGCGCTGGACATGCCGGCCGGCCCCTCGGAGGTGATGGTGGTCGCGGATGCGGACGCCAATCCGCGCTTTGTCGCGCTTGATCTGCTCTCGCAATGTGAACACGGGCCGGATTCTCAGTGCGTGCTGGTGACCACCAGCGACGCGTTGGCCGCATCAGTGCAGACCGAGATCGAGCGGGCGCTCAGCGCGCTCCCCCGGCGCGAAATCATCGGCCAGGCCCTGGCGCACGGCCGCACGATTGTGGTTGCTGATCTGGATGAGGCCCTGGCAGTGGCGAACCGCTATGCGCCTGAACACCTCATTATACAGGTTAAGAATCCTCGGCAATACATTGATAAAATTGATAATGCTGGCTCTGTCTTTCTGGGTGACTGGACGCCGGAATCCGTGGGCGACTACTGCAGCGGCACCAACCATGTGCTGCCCACCTATGGCTATGCCCGCAACTACAGCGGTCTGTCAGTAGCGGACTTCCAGAAACAGATGACCGTGCAGGAACTCACCTACCAGGGCCTGGATGGGCTCGCGCCTACAGTTACCACCCTGGCGGCGATGGAGGGCCTGGATGCGCACGCCCAGGCAGTCACGGTGCGGCTGGCGACCGAACTCGCCACAGAGAAAGAGCCAGCGGCATGAGCGCCCTCACCCAGCTTTTCCGGGACGAGATCCGGAACCTGAAACCCTACCAGGCCGCTCAGTATGCGGACGGCTTTCTGCGCCTGAATGCCAACGAAACGCCTTGGGATGCAAGCGGTGACGCTGCTGAGACCGGGCTGCACCGGTATCCGGACGAACGCCCGCTGGCACTGGCAGCCAGGCTGGCCAGCCTCTACGGGGTGGCACCTGAGCAGTGCCTGGTCACGCGTGGCTCCAGCGAAGCGATTGAGTTGGTGATTCGCGCGACCTGCCGACCCGGACAGGATGACATCCTGATCTGCCCGCCCACGTTCGGCATGTATGCCGCCTACGCTCAGCTACAGGGGGCCGGCGTTGTTTCCGTTCCGCTAAATGGCGAAGCGGGCTTTGCGCTCAACAACGAGCCACTCGCCGGCGCCTGGACGAGCCGTTGCCGGGTATTGTTTCTCTGCTCACCCAACAACCCGACCGGCAACAGTCTTTCACTGGAGTCGATCGGCCAGGCCGCTGCCGACATCGGCGAACGCGGGCTTGTTGTAATTGACGGCGCCTACCTGGAGTTCGCCGCCGAAGACCCCACACAAGCGCTGCTGGCACTCGGCCCCAACGTGATCGTCCTGCGCACGCTATCCAAAGCGCTCGGGCTTGCCGGAATTCGCTGCGGCGCGTTGCTCGGTGACCCCGAGGTCGTCAGTCTGGTAACGAGGCTCATGCCGCCCTATAGCGTCTCCAGCCCCTGCACAGCGGCAGCGTTCGAGGCCACGACTGGCCCGGCATTGGATCTGCGCATTCAATTGATCAACGGTCTGCGTGACGAGAAAAGCCGGGTCTCCGCCGCCCTCAAACAGAACCCGCGCATCCGCAAAGTCTGGCCCAGCGACGCCAACTTTGTGCTGGTTGAAGCTGACGATGCCAAGGCGCTGGTTGCCAGAGCCCGCGATGGCGGCGTATTGATCCGCGATTTTTCGCGCGATCCGCTCACGCCGGGCGGCGTGCGCATCACCATCGGCACGCCTGCACAAAACGACCAGCTGCTGGCGGCGGTTGCGTAAGCCGATGGCCACGACTACGCGCATTGCTTTTCTGGACCGGGACGGCACGCTCGTTCAGGAGCCTGAGGATCAGCAGGTCGATCGTCTCGATAAAGTCGAGCTGGTACCCGGCGTGATTCCCGCCTTGCTGAAGCTAAAGAGCGCAGGCTTCGAGTTTGTGATGGTGACCAACCAGGATGGCCTGGGTACCGACAGTTTCCCGACTGCCGACTTCGAGATTCCACAGAAATTTATCGTCGACCTGCTGGCTTCGCAGGGCATCGAGTTTCGTGCCGTGCTGGTCTGCCCGCACACGGACGCAGACGGCTGTACCTGCCGCAAGCCGCAGGTCGGGTTGGTCAGAGATTTCCTCACCGAGTGGCAAGTCGATCGAGCAAACAGTGTGGTTATTGGTGATCGCGAAACGGATCTGGAGCTAGCCCGCAACATGGGCGTGCCGGGCCTGCGTATCGATCCAGCCGACCCGAATGCCTGGACCGCAATCGCGCATCAACTGGTCGATCGTCCACGCACCGCAACCGTCGAGCGCAACACCAGGGAAACTCAGATCCAGGTGATTGTCGACCTTGATGCAGAGGGGCCGATTGCCGTGACCAGTGGTATCGGCTTTCTCGATCACATGCTCGATCAGGTGGCCAAACACGGCGGCTTCTCGCTGGAGCTGCGTTGCGCAGGCGACCTGGAAATTGATGAACACCACACGGTTGAAGACATCGCTCTGGCGCTCGGGCAGGCGCTGCGCGAAGCCCTGGGCGACAAGCGCGGCATCGCCCGCTTTGGCTTCCTGTTGCCGATGGATGAGACTGAGGCGCAGGTGGCAATGGATCTCTCCGGCCGACCTTACGCCAAGTTCGATGGCGAGTTTCCGCGCGAGGCCGTTGGTGGATTACCCACCGAGCTGGTGCCGCACTTTTTCCGTTCTTTGGCGGAAAGCCTCGGTGCGGCGCTGCACATCCGCGTGCGCGGGGACAACGCGCATCACATGGTCGAGGCCTGCTTCAAGGCGACCGGACGGGCGCTGCGTCAGGCGAAGACCCGTGAGGGTGAGCAGCTGCCGAGCACCAAGGGGCAGCTGTGACCATGCCGGGCGTGGCGATCATTGACGGCGGCGGTGCCAATCTCGCGTCGCTGAACTTCGCCCTGGAGCGGCTGGGCGTGCGCGGCGAGGTCACCACCGATCACGAGCGGATACGTCGGGCGGATCGCGTGATCCTGCCCGGCGTCGGCGCTGCGCGCGATGCGATGGAGCGACTGCAATCGGCTGGCCTGCCAGCGCTCATCAGGGGTCTGACGCAGCCGGTGCTCGGCATCTGTCTTGGCCTGCAGCTGCTCTGCGAGTCTTCAGCGGAGGATGACGTCGAGTGCCTGGGCGTGTTTCCCGGCCGGGCGGAAAAGTTTGTGCCGGGTCCTGAACGGCCGGTGCCGCACATGGGTTGGAACCGGGTGCGGCATGCCGCTAACGCACCGCTTCTCGGCGACATCGACGACGGTGCGCAGTTCTACTTCGTGCACAGCTATGCGGCCCCATTGGTGAACGAAACACTGGGGCGCTGTGACTATGGCGGCGAATTCTCCGCTGTTCTCGGCCGCGATAATTTCTATGCCACGCAGTTTCACCCGGAGCGCTCAGGCGCAGCCGGTGCACAGTTGCTGCAAAACTTTGTGCTGAGCTGATGGACGTTATTCCTGCGATTGACCTGCTCGGCGGCCAGGTGGTGCGCCTGTACAAGGGCGACTTCGACCAGGTCACACACTACGAGCAAGACCCGGTGGAGCTGGCCACCCGCTATCTGCGCGCGGGTCTTAAGCGCCTGCACGCGGTCGATCTCGATGGCGCACGCACGGGTGAGCCGGTCAATCAAACGGTGATCGCCGCGTTTGCCGAAACCGGTCTCGAGGTGCAGGCCGGCGGTGGCATCCGCGACGACGCCCGGCTGCGCGCCCTGCTGGATGCGGGAGCACAACGCGCGGTCATCGGTTCAGTGGCGGTTACCGACCCCGCGCTGGTAAGCGGCTGGATCGAATCTTTCGGTGCCGACCGGATCGTGCTGGCTTTCGACGTGCGACTCGATGACGACGGCACACCCCTCGCCCAGACC
Organism: Gammaproteobacteria bacterium; assembly: GCA_028285245.1. Lineage (GTDB taxonomy): Bacteria > Pseudomonadota > Gammaproteobacteria > Steroidobacterales > J054. The sequence goes on from JANQPY010000026.1 coordinate 82,282, forward strand.
CACGGGTGGAAGCGCGGGAGCGATACCACGCTGTGGGAGCTGCTCGACCGCTACGGCAAGCTAGGCGCCCGCGACGTGCTGTGCACGGATATCGGCCGCGACGGTACGCTCGAAGGCCCCAATCTTTCCCTGTATCGCGAGTGTGCGGATCGCTATCCCGATACGCGCTTCATCGCCTCCGGCGGCGTGAGCCGTGCCGCTGATCTTCCGGCCCTGGCCGAGACCGGTGTAGCCGGCGTAGTCAGCGGCAAGGCCCTCCTGGACGGCCGCCTGACACTAGATGAGATCGAACGATTCTTGCGCGCCGCATAATTCCCTGTCTCGATGTCCGCGATGGCCAGGTGGTCAAGGGCGTGCAGTTTCGCAATCACCGCGTCATGGGCGACATCCTGGAGCTGGCCTCCCGCTATTGCGAGGAAGGGGCGGATGAGCTGGTGTTCTACGACATCACCGCCAGCCCGGACGGCCGCAAGGTCGATCGAGGCTGGATCAACCGCGTCGCGGCCGTGCTCGACATTCCCTTCTGTGTCGCCGGCGGCATTCGTTCTGTTGCGGATGCCGAAGAGGTACTCAACTACGGCGCCGACAAGGTCTCGATCAACAGCCCGGCGCTCGCACGGCCGGATTTAATCGGCGAACTGGCCGCACGCTTTGGTTCGCAGTGCGTGGTGATTGGCATTGACAGCCGCGAGGAAGAAGACAGCGAGTATCGCGTGTATCAGAACACGGGCGACCCCGACAAAACCACGCACAGCGGCCACCGTACGCTTGACTGGGTACGCGAAGTTCAGGAGCGCGGTGCAGGTGAGATTGTTCTCAACTGCATGAACCAGGACGGCGTGCGTGAAGGTTACGATCTTGCGCAGCTCCAACAGGTGCGCTCGGTCTGCCAGGTGCCGTTAATCGCTTCCGGTGGTGCGGGCGCCATGGAACACTTCGCCGCCGTGTTCAGCGAGGCGCGCGTCGATGGTGCCCTGGCCGCGTCTGTGTTTCACAGCGCGGCGATTCACATTCAACAGTTAAAGAGCTACCTGCGCACGCAGGATGTGGAGATACGCGAATGAGCCAGACCGGCCTGGAGTACCTGCTCGAACTGCAGGGCATCATTGAGAGCCGCAAAGCGGCCAGCTTCGACAAGAGCTACACAGCCAAACTGTTTGCGCTGGGTACGTCGCGCATTGCCCAAAAGGTCGGCGAGGAAGGCGTGGAAGTCGCGATCGCAGCGGTACAGGGCGACAAGCCGCGCCTCACCGCCGAGTCTGCCGACCTGCTCTACCATCTGATCGTGCTGCTGCGCAGTCAGGGCCTGACCCTGCAGGATGTTGTCCAGGAGCTCTCACAGCGGCAACGGCAAGAGCAGTAGTCGTTAGCCCCGCGTTGGCCTGTGGACTGGGGACTGTGGTCTGACGGCAAACTATGGCTTTGCCGGCTTCCTCCGTACGTGCACGGTTTGCATGATTTCCGCATGCACGTCGCCGGCAGCACACACCAGCTCAATCGCGTAATCGCGATCGACCTTACCGTGCGCGTCGACAGCGGCGCGAATCGACTCCACTTCGCTGTCGCTAACCGTGAATTCTGCGTACAGCGTGTATCGGGCAGGCTTGCGAAAGCGAATAGTCGCGGCTTTGTCCCAGACGATGTAATCCTTGCCAAGCGCCTGAATCAGCATCACGGCATAGATGCCGTCGACGACCGAGTACATGTGACCGCCGCGCATGGTGCCGACATAATTCCGTGTATGCCGGTTTAGTGGCAGCTTGAGCCGGATCGTTTTGCCATCGCCGGCAATGTGCGTGAGCCGCCCGCCCGTCGAACGCATCAGGGGTGACAGGTTGAACCCCCAGCGCGTCAGGCGTGAGCGGAGGTTTTCCCTTGATGCTGTGCTGTTTACCGCCATGCGCTCAGCGAGCCAGCAGCTCCCGCACCCGCCCGATGCCCGCCGTTTCTGGTTTGCGCTCTACCTCATGCACGGCAGACACCAGCGCGCCGTTCAATGGCGCCGGCAAACCTAAGCGCGCCGCTTCTTCAAAAACCCGTCCGTTCAGATAGTCCACCTCGGTGGGCTCGCCCCGCTCTAACGATTGCTGGCCGGAAGACTTGTACGCGCCATGCTTGCGCGTTGCGATCCGCAACCCCACCCCGGCGATCCAGCGTGGCAGCTTCACGATGCGCTCAGGATCGAAGGCACCCAGCGGCATCGGCGTCGCACCCGCAGCCTTTGCCACCGTAAGCGACTCTTCCACGACCGCCAGGAGTACCTTCCGAATTACACCGTGGCGCATCATGCCACCCATCTCGAGCCCGGAAATCACCGCCAGACTGGTCATAGCTGAGTTGGCAACGAGTTTGTTCCACTTCACGGAAAACATGTCTGCATGCGTGAAGGTGGGCAATACCGGCGAAAGCAGCTCCGCCACCCGCTCCACCGCGGGAGTCACCGGCCCGGCCGGCCATTGCCCAAAGTGCAGATGCCCCGGCCCCGTCAAACGTGCATGGCCTGTCGCCAGCAGGCTGGCCGGGTAATACACAACACACTCCACCAGACGCTCGCCGGCCAGCGCAGCGAAGGTCTCGCCCATCAGGCCATTCTGGAAGGGCACGAGGATGCCATCGTGACTTAAGGCCGGGAGCCAGGACTCCGCGGCGGCCAGTGCCTGGCGGCACTTTGTCGCAATGATGAGCACGTCGGCCGGCTGCGCAAGCTCTTCGGGTGCCGCCACGACCGGCAGCATCGCGTGCTCTGACTGTCCGCCAACCACATCCAGGCGCAACCCCTGCCCGGCAAGCACGCGGGCTTTCTCCGCTGACCGTGCGGCCAGCGTAACTTGCGCGGCGGCGTTGGCCAGCCGCACCGCCGTAACGATGCCGAGTGCGCCGGGGCCAACGATGACGATATGCGGCGCCCCAGCCGGCATGGTGCTATTTGGCGGCGCGCCGTTTATCGATGATGCCCTTGAAGACCTGCGCTGAACTGGTCATCTGCGGACCATTCCACTCGGTCGGCGCAGTCAGGTACTCGCTATGGTGCTTCTCGATGTAGGCCAGTATGGGTTGCGGCAACTCGCTTGGCCCGTCCATCAGTTTCAACGAGTGGCTGTGGAACACCATCTTGCCAGGCGCATTGCCCATCTCCATGAAGGGCAACCAGTCAGCGACCCGTGTCCACGACATCGTGCAATAGGCCGAGGTGATATCCGGATTGAGGATGTCTTTCTTGCTGCCGATGAGCCCCCACAGCTCCGCATGCTGATCCACGTCACCCGACGAGTACAGCGGATAGTCCTTTCGGCTCATCGCCGCCGGATGTTGAATAAAGAAATTCCACTGGAAGGCCACCATATCGCCGCAGCTCACGTAGGGATATGGCGGCGCCAACGGGCCCTTGCCGGAGCGTGCAAACACGCCATTCACCGGATCATTCTGGATATGGACAACCTCAACCTTGCGGCCATCAAGAAATGGGTTGGACCACTCCTGCAGGATTTCCCCGGTATTTGGATCAAGGTAGAACAATACCTCCCGGCTGTAGACCCGGTAGCCTTCATCCACCTCTTCCAGCCGCCCTGAACCGAAGCCAAACGTGCGAAAGCACTTGTAGTTTTGTTCCTGGGGCACCATGGCCCAGGCCTGGCCCGGAAAGGCGAAAAAGAAATCCGCACCGCTCAGATCGCCGCGCAGTTTCATCAGCGACATAAAATTGGTTTCCGGATCATCCAGGTCCAGCTCTGGATCCTTGCTCGTGGTCAGGGCGGGCGACTGCATCAGGCGCAGGGTCATGTTGTGGCTCCGTTGAGTTGCGAAAACCTGCAAGTTTGCCGCCAATCGATTTGCCCGGGGCCGGCAATACGCCTGCACGCCACTGTTCGAACACCCTCTCCGGACGCTACAGCCTGGCGCGATCGCGAAACTCGAAGTCGTCGTCGATTCGTTTGTAGAAGGCCTTGGCAAGATCAGCCTTCGCAGCGATCTTAGGATAGTCGCGTGCAAGCTGGCGCAGCTCATAATGCTGCACGAATAGCCACTCGCTGATTTCGTTGAAATCGTTCTCCAGACTGCTGGCGGCGTAGTTCGTTATAAAGCCCAGCTCCAGGCCCTGGCGGCTGGTCGCCGACCCGTAGTTCCGGCCGTCGGCAAAATGATGAGCGCCGATATAGCGGGACTCCCGGCCGTTTATCTTCTGCCATTCGCGGGTGGGAAACGGATAACGTTTCATCAGCACACTGGAAAGCTCGTGAAACATGGTCTTGAGCATATATTTCTGGCGCGCCCGGCAATTGATGTAAATGCTGTTCTTGTAGTACGTACCGCCCCAACGACCGTCCGCGTACTGAAAATCGTTAAACAGATACACGTCGGACAAGAAACGCCGCAGGATTCTCTCCGGATAGCTTGCGAGGAAAATCCGCACCATCGGCAGCGCCCTTCGCACCTCGTCCGGCGAAAGTTCCGTTGCCGATGCGCCGCGGGCCGCCATATGTGATCCATCCGGGAAGTAGAGCGCTTCGTCGTACTCATAGTGCACGCGCACCCGGAATTCCCGCCGCAGATCGGTGATCTCGTCACGAATATCGGCATCCCGCGCGGCTGCGGCCGGGAGAACCACCAGCAACAGGGCAAAGACCGCTATGGAGATGACTGGACGCATCGCAAAAATCCACCCTCTGCGCAGCAGGTCGACCCGCGATCGTTTCACAGTCGATGCAGCTACCCTCATGATGCGCGCTCACTCATTGTCACGCATTACATCCATGAGTTTGCGCAGCAGCCTGCGGTGCGGTCGCCGCACGAAGCCATCGAGAATACGCGCGTTGTTTGGCAGCCGGCCAAGGCGCAAGTGTTCGGCGACGATGCGGGCCAGCGCAGGCCATTCCTGCTGCTCAACTGCCGCATGATGCGGCCAGTCGAGCGCTGCCGCTGATTGCCATTCCCGCCAGAAACGCATTGCCAACTTATAGACAGGGCGAGGAATGTCATTGATGGGCAAAACCTCCCGCTGTACTGACACAAGCTGTAGCCCAACCTGAGCAAATTCAGCCCGGTCATGCGCATCTGCATCGTTTTCCAGTGCTCGCGCCAATATTTCCGCCGCTTTCAAGGCAATCGCATCCTTACGGTCAGTTATCCATGCCCACATAGCCGGGCGTTGCGGCCACGCGGTTCAACCACGCTTGTACCGCCGGATACTGCTTCAGCTCAAAGCCGCCCTCATGCGCGACATGCGTGTAAGCATACAAAGACACGTCTGCGATGGTCAGCGCTTTTCCTACACAATAAGGTTGCTCGGCGAGGTGTACTTCCATCACCCGCAGGGCCTTGTGACCGCCGGCCTGTTTCTCCTCATACTCTGCCTTGCGAGCGGCGGGGAGGCCCAGATACTTTGCAATAAACCGGGCTACGGCAATGTAAGGCTCGTGGCTGTACTGCTCGAAGAACTGCCACTGCAGCACCTGAGCACGCGCGTACGCCTCCGTGGGCAGCAGCTTCGAGCCGTCGGCAAGAAAGTTGAGAATGGCATTCGATTCCGCCAGCCGGCGCCCGTCATCAAGTACCAACAGCGGGATCTTGCCGTTGGGATTCATCTCCAGGAACGTGTTGGTGCCAGTCTCGCCGGCAAGAATATCCACATGCGTCCACACGTGCTCAATATCCAGCAAGGCCGCCAGCAGTTTGACCTTGTAGCAATTACCGGACTGGATATCGCCGTAAATGCGCATGAAATTCCTTGCGACCGGGTGACTTGTAACGCAGCACTCTAGCGCTCACCCAATCAGCCTGACAAGCACCTCATGCCAGCGCGTGGCAGGCTGGTCGAGCCGGTACAATGTGCCGGCAGCCGGCGGTCTGGTACCTACCGGAACCGGTTTGCCTAGTTACTCATTGCTGAGGACCGAACACGATGTCTGCACGGATCATTGCAGTTTCTCTATGTCTGCTTGGCCTTTCACCTGGCGCCGGATCTGCCGGAGAACCAGACCTGATTGATGTCAATGACAACGCCGACCATGCCGCCATGAAAGCCCAGCTGGAAGGCGTGATTGATGCCTACAACGCGGCTGACCCATCCGCATTCAAAGCCGCCTACACCGAAGATGCCTGGGTGATCTCTATGCGCCGCCCCATCAAGGCCTCACGCGAAGAGATTGGGGCTGCATTCACGCCCGGCATGTCGATGTATTCATTCGACACTGAGCTGCGCGTGCTTGATGTCGAAGTACACGGCGATATCGCCTATATGATCGGACGCAGCACTCTCACCGGTGAGCCGAAGGAAGGTGCTACCGTGCCAGCGTTTGTCGAAGAACGTATCTACACTGCGATCTTCAAACGCGAGAACGATGCATGGCTGATTCACCGCCACATGGAGTCGACTTCGCCCACGTCGGACTCTGACCTGCCAGTGTTAATTGGCGAG